>CAUEMA010000014.1 GCA_959018755.1 uncultured Collinsella sp.
CGTCGGATGACTTGAAGAAGGGGGAGGCCGCGAGGCCTCCCCCTTTTTTGCGTTTGATAGAGAGTTGTAATACACGAACTCGTCTTCGTTTAGCTTGTCTTACTGTTTGGCTGTATTTTGAGTCCTTCGTTTGTATTTGCGCGATAATAACTCGCATTGGCGTTAGGGAGGACTTGATGTTTACCGTTTTTGTCTTGGGCAATATTGCTTCGGGTAAGTCGACTGCCTGCCGCTATCTCGAATCTCATGGCGCCATGCTTATCGATCTGGATGAGCTTGCCAAATCGCTGTATGTGCCAGGCTCCGATATCGTCAATGCCCTTGCGGAAGAATTCGGTTGGGACATTCTGGACGGGGAGGGCGGCATTCGTCGCAATGTCCTCGCTGCTCGAGCTTTCGCCTCTCCTGATACAGTTGCGCGGCTCAATGGCATCGTTCACCCGGTTCTCATCGAACAGCTTTCGCTGAGGATCCTTGATCCGGTTTGCTGCACGGTTTCGTCCCCCCGTTATCCCTTTGCGGTAGTCGAGGTTTCTGCCCCGACTGGTTTTGAGGATGCTTTTGGCCTGGCTGATGAAATTCTGGTTATCAGCGCTCCTTTAGCAGTTCGTCGCGAGCGTGCCATTCATCGTGGTATGGAGTCCTCTGATTTTGATGCGCGCTCTGCATGCCAACCTGATGAGGCTTCGCTTTGCAATCTCGCTACGACGGTAATCGATAATTCGGCAGGCGATAACTCGCTCTTTGAACAACTGGACGCATGGCTTGCGCGTCATGGCTTCGGGGATGTAGCGGATAGGGAGGAGACCGATGCCTAAGACACGTTTCTTTACGTGGTATCGCGTGGCGCCACTTGCCGTTATGTTTGTTTTCGGCCTTATTTCGCTCGTCTACTCGTATGCCCCTGCCGCCTTCTTTAAGCCTTTGTATCCAATTGACTACGAGGCGTACGTAAAGCAATCGAGCATTTCGCACAATCTTGATCCGTATCTAGTGTGTGCTGTCATAAAGTCGGAATCGAATTGGGATCCCGAGGCTGAGTCGAATCAAGGCGCACAGGGATTGATGCAGCTGATGCCCGAGACTGCCCAGGATATGATTGCCAAGGGTCTTGTCGATGGCAGCGAGTATTCAGCCGGCGACCTTAACGATCCCGCTACGAACATCGAGTTTGGCTGTGCGTATCTTTCGTATCTTCTAACGTATTTTAACGGGTCGACTGACAGTGCCATTGCCGCCTATAACGCCGGCATGGGCAATGTCGACGGATGGGCGCAGCAGAGCACGTCGCTTCATAATGCAATCACCTTTCCCGAGACGCAGGCGTATCTGATTCGTGTTAATAATGCCTGGGTTCGCTACAAGACCCTCTATCCCGATCGGTTCGTATAGGACTATGCCCGCCGCCTGCGTATACTGCAGATATATGAGTTAGGAGTATCCATGGCGGAATTTGAAGTTGAGCGTGTTGGAGGAGAGCTCAAACGTTTTGGCGTTGAGGGCTCTGAGGTGCCGTTTGAGGTCGTGTCTCCATACGAGCCTGCCGGTTCCCAGCCTAAGGCCATTGAGTCGCTTGTGCAGGGTGTGAGGGACGGAGATCGCTATCAGGTTTTGCTGGGCGTGACTGGTTCGGGCAAGACCTTCACGATGGCTAAGACTATTGAGGCCCTGGGGAAGCCGACGCTGGTCATGGCTCCCAACAAAACGCTTGCCGCTCAGCTTGCGAGCGAGCTCAAGGAATTCTTCCCTAACAACGCCGTGGTCTATTTTGTGTCGTACTACGACTACTATCAGCCCGAGGCATATGTACCTCAGAGTGATACGTATATCGAGAAAGACTCCTCGATTAATGAAGAGGTCGAGATGCTGCGCCATCAGGCGACGGCATCGCTGCTATCTCGACGCGATGTGATCGTCGTCGCATCGGTCTCGTGTATCTATGGCATTGGCTCTCCCGAGGACTATGCGGGCCTAGCTCCGAACGTCGATAAGAAGGTGCCGCTTGAGCGCGATGACTTTATCCATGCGCTTATCGATATTCAGTACGATCGCAATGACTATGATTTGGCACGTGGCACCTTCCGCGTGCGCGGCGATGTCGTCGACGTATATCCGCCCTATGCCGAGCATCCGTTGCGGTTTGAGTTCTTTGGCGACGAGGTCGAGCTGATTGCCGAGATCGACGAGGTCACCGGGGAGATGCTGCGTGAGTACGAGGCCATTCCCGTGTGGCCGGCCTCGCACTACGTGACTGAGAAGCCTAAGGTCAAAGCGGCTCTGAAATCAATCAGCGAAGAGTGCGAGAAGCGTGTGGCCGAGCTCAAGGCGACTGATAAGCTGCTCGAGGCACAGCGCCTGCAGCAGCGCACCGACTATGATCTCGAGATGCTCGAGACCATGGGTTTTTGCAACGGTATCGAGAACTACTCGCGTCATCTGGACGGTCGAAAACCGGGCGAGCCGCCGTTTACCCTGATCGATTACTTTCCTAAGGACATGCTCTGTATCATCGACGAGAGTCATGTAACGGTGCCGCAGATCCGCGGCATGCACGAAGGCGACCGCTCGCGTAAGGTGACGCTGGTGGAGCATGGTTTTCGTCTGCCTTCGGCACTCGATAACCGCCCGCTTCGCTTCGATGAGTTTGAGGCGAGGATTCCCCAGTTCATCTACGTTTCGGCCACGCCGGGCGACTATGAGCTGCGGGTTAGCCAGAACGACGTTGAGCAGATTATTCGTCCGACCGGCCTGCTCGACCCCAAGATCGATGCGCGTCCGGTTCGTGGGCAGATTGACGATCTTGAGGACGAGATTCGCGAGCGCGTTGCCCGCAAGGAGCGCGTGCTGGTGACCACGCTCACCAAGCGCATGGCTGAGGACCTGACCGACCATCTGCTTGATGCCGGCATTAAGGTCAATTACATGCACTCCGATACAGCGACGATGGACCGCGTCGAGATCCTGCGAACGCTGCGCGAGGGAAAGATTGATGTTCTCGTTGGCATCAACCTGCTCCGCGAGGGTCTGGACCTTCCCGAGGTATCACTGGTGGCAATTCTCGACGCCGACAAGGAAGGCTTCTTGCGCAACCGCCGTTCGCTGATTCAGACGATTGGCCGTGCGGCCCGCAATGCCGACGGCGAGGTCATCATGTATGCAGACGTTGTGACCGATTCGATGAAAGAAGCCATCGAGGAGACGCAGCGCCGTCGCGAGATTCAGATGGCATATAACGAAGAGCATGGCATTGTGCCCAAGACGGTCCGCAAGGCCATTAACGACATTTCGAGCTTTATTGCCGAGGCCGAAAAGACTGTGGGCTCGAAGGGACGCTCGAGAGGCGATTCACTGGGTCACGGTGCGTTCTATACACCCGACGAAAACGGCGAGGGCGCCGCGCCGGAGACGGTGGCACCCGAGCAGACGCTTGCCGAGCAGCTAGAAGGGCTACCGCATGACGAGCTCGTGCGGATCGTCGAGACCATGGAGGAAGACATGCGTAACGCTTCCGCCGCCATGGACTTTGAGGAGGCGGCGCGTCTGCGCGATGCCGTCGTTCAGATTCGGGCGATGCTTGAGGGCGCATCTGAGGACGAAACGATTGAGCGTTTGCGTTCGCAGGCTCGCAAGGGCTCTACCTTTGCTTCGGGTAGAAAACGCCAGGGTGCACGATTCAGGAAGTAGTGAACAGGCCCCGAGTTCCCTGTGGAGCTCGGGGCCTGTGTCGTTCGGACGCGAGAGTTCGTGCACTAGAGGTCTGCTATCAGCGCCCCAGCGCAACGGATGCCGTCGGTGGCGGCACTCATGATGCCGCCGGCATATCCGGCACCCTCGCCGCAAGGGTAAAGGCCCGGGGTCGACACGGCGTGGCATGTTCGATCGCGGATGACCGTAACCGGGGAGCTCGAACGCGTCTCCACGCCAGTGAGGACCGCATCGGGGCGGTCATAGCCACGCAGTTTCTTACCGAGAAGGGGAATTCCCAAACGAAGCGATTCGACGATATGCTGCGGGAGGGCATCGTCGATCGCCGTCCAGGTCACGCCAAGTGGATAGGTTGGTTTTACCTTTCCGGGTGCCGTGCTGGCGCGTCTAGCAAGGAAATCTCCGACGAGCTGTGCCGGCGCGTTCCAGTTGGAGCCACCCAGGCGATAGGCGGCTCGCTCGCAGGCGCGCTGGAGCTCAATGCCTGCGAGCGGATCATCGCTGGGAAGGTCATCAGGTGTGACGTTAACGAGTAGGGCGGCATTTGCGTTGCGCCCGTCGCGGGCATTGAGGCTGGCACCGTTGACGCACAGATGGCCCTGCTCGGAAGAAGCCGCGACAACCTGTCCGCCGGGGCACATGCAAAACGAGAACACGCTGCGGCCGTTGGGGAGATGGGCGACAAGCTTGTAGGGGGCTGCTCCGAGTGCCGGGTGCCCCGCCGAAGGGCCATATTGGGCACGGTCGATGTCGCGCTGTGGATGCTCGATGCGCACACCCATGGCAAAGGTCTTTTGCGCGAGGGCAACGTTATGCTCCTTGAGAAGCTCGAATACGTCGCGGGCGGAATGGCCGCAGGCGAGAATGAGGTGCTTTGTGGCGATTGTCTCGCTTGTGGTTTCTTGGGGCGGTTGGACATCGACGCCGGTGATGGCGCCAGATCCATCGGTTCGAATATTGACGAGCTTTGTTCGATAGCGGACGGTTCCACCGAGTTGCTCGATGCGCTGAGATATGTTGGTGACGACGGTGGGGAGGATGTCGGAGCCAATGTGCGGCTTGGCGTCCCACAGGATGTCGCGAGGTGAGCCCGCTTCGACGAAGGTCTCAAGAATCAGTCGATGGGCAGGATTCTTGGTTCCCGTGTTGAGCTTGCCGTCCGAGAAGGTCCCTGCGCCGCCCAGGCCAAATTGGATATTGCTTTCGGGGTCGAGGGTACGCTCCTTAAGAAAGAGGTCAATCGCTTCCGAGCGGCGAAGTGCGGGGTCGCCGCGCTCGATGAGCAGGGGTTTAAGTCCCGCTTCGGCAAGGGTCAGGGCGGCGAAGAGACCGGCGCAACCGGCGCCGACAACGACGGGACGCTCATTGGGTGCATTCGGGACAGGGTTGGGGAATGAAGGAGCCTCGCCGTCTACCATGCGGATGCGCGAGCGGTCGCGCTCGGCGACGCGGTCGACCACCTCCTGCTCGAGTCGGGAGCTTGTCAGTTCAACTCGAAAGCTCAAAATAAAATGGACATCTCGCTTTTTACGGGCGTCGATTGACTTGCGATGGAGCTCAATGGCTTTAATCTGGGAATCCTCGCATCGCAGGGCTCGTTTGACGGCGCGTCTGCCAATAGCAAGGCAGGCGGTTTCGTTGCCGGCCTCATCGAGTGACGCGTGGACTTGGGTGATTTCGATCATCGAGGTCTCCTTTGATGCAAGAAAGAGGCCGCCCGGTGTCCCAGACGGCCCGAATGCGTTTTGATTATAGACTGCGCGGCTATAGGCTGCTTGCAGCGCGAATACCCGAGATCCAAGCCCATGCAAGGTTGAAGCCGCCGCAATCGGCATCGATGTCGAGCGCCTCGCCACAGATGTAAAGCGGGGCGTCTGCCGCGTTGCTCACGCAGAGGTTGGGAGCTGAGACGCTCTCGATGGGCACGCCGCCGCGCGTGACCTGGGCCGAACGCTCCTCTGTCGTTCCCTCGACGAGCAGCTTAAAGTGCTTGAGGATTGAGACCAGGTGGATGACGTCGTGCGACCCGGGGTGGCACTGTTCGAATGCGGTGCAGACAACGCGAGAGAACTGCGGGGCGAGCATGCCGTCGAGCCAGCGGGGGTCGCGGGGTGAAAAGCCGCCGAGCAACTCAACTCGCTGGTTGAGCATATCGAGCAACTCGTCTTTGGAGAGGTCGGGGAAAACGTCGAGCAGAATCGTGTCGCCGCGCTGGACGCGACGGGAGAGGTTAAAGGCGGCGACGCCCGAAATGCCAAAGGTTCGGAAGAGCACTTCGCCGTCCTCGCGCCAGAGCTCCTCGTGATTGCGGGTGAGCGTCAAACGGGCGCGGACGCGCAGGCCATCCAGCGTCTTGAGCGCCGTCTGGTCGCCGAAGACCGATGCCGACACGGGGCAGAGGACGGGGCACTGCAGTGTGAGGGAAAGATTGAACGTCTTCGCGATGTCGGCGGGGCTGCCGCCCGTAGCGATAATTACGGCCTTTGCCTGCAGCGTCTCGTTCTTGCGAGGGGTGTCGGCGAGCGCCTTCCGAAGTGAGCGAACCTCCGTTTTTCGGTCGTCGTGCTTTTTTGCCTTGAGTGCTCGCGCAGGACGGTCTATTTGGAGTGTCCAGCCCTCGGAGGCTTTGAATGCCGAGGCAACGTTTGCTCCACAGATCAAGGTGATACCCAGGTGATTGCAAGCGTTGAGAAGCGCATCGCGCACCGATTCGGCACGAAGGGAGCGCGGATACAGGCGGCCCTCCTCGGAGGTCGTCATGATGCCCAGCGAGGAGAAGAAACTGTCGAGCTCTTGCTCGGGCTGGGGACCCATGACGGATTCGACGAATGCGGGGTGGTTGTACCGCTGGAAATCAATTGATTCGTTGGAAAGGTTGCAGCGGCCGTTGCCGGTCGCAAGGAGTTTAAGGCCGCAGGCAACATCGCGCTCAACGATGCAGGCGCTTTTGCCTGCGTGTGCGGCCGTAATGGCGGCGGCGAGACCCGAGGCCCCGCCGCCGATTACCAAGACGTCATAGGAGGCGTTTGTGTTCACTTAAGCCTCGACGGTCTCGTGCGGGGCAATGGCCTCGACGGCAGAGACGGCCTGGGGCAGCATACCGTCGGGCAGTGCGGTCTCAACTTCGCCCTTATCGCAAGCCTCGGCGAGTGCCGGATTGATGGGAAGCTGACCCAAGATGTCGAGGTTGTAGCGCTCGGCGACTTCGGGGAGCTTGCTCTTACCAAAGACCTCGATCTTCTTGCCGCAGTCGGGGCACTCGATATAGCTCATGTTCTCGACAACGCCCAGAATGGGGATGTTCATCTTCTCGGCCATGTTGACTGCCTTGGCGACGATCATCGAGACCAAGTCTTGCGGGCTCGTGACGATGACGATGCCATCGACGGGCAGCGATTGGAAAACGGTGAGCGCGACGTCGCCCGTTCCCGGAGGCATATCGACCAGCAGGTAGTCGATGGGGCCCCACGAGGTCTCGCTCCAGAATTGCCTGATGGCGCCCGCGATAACCGGGCCACGCCAAAGGACGGGATCGGTTTCGTTTTGGAGCAGCAGGTTGGAGCTCATGACCTTGACCCCGTGCTCTGAGATCTCGGGCAGCATAAGATTGCCGAGAGCATGGACATGACGTCCGCTCATACCGAACATCTTGGGGATGGAGGGGCCGGTGATGTCGGCATCGAGGATGCCGACTTTGTTGCCGCGGCGGGCAAGCTCGGTGGCGATGGCACCGGTGACGAACGACTTGCCGACGCCGCCCTTGCCGGATAACACGGCGATAACGCGCTTGACTTCGGATAGCGTGTTCTCTTCAAATCCCTGCGGTGCGGTTTGACCGCCGGCCGCCTGTGCGTGCTCGCAACTCATATAAGACTCCTTATGAATTATGTTGGGACCAGGGTCCCGCGATGTAACACGAGCGTCATTGTACCCTCGATTGCGAGCAAGAGTCATTCGTGGTGCACCTAGCTGTATGACCTCGGCTGTTTGATAGCACGTCGTGAATAGTCGGGCCTATTGCACCTTTGTGGCAAACTCAAGATATTGGACGCGCTGTAGCTTGTCGATAGTTGACGTATAGGGGCTGTCTTCCGATTCGAGGTCATAACGCAGCCCATCGGCGCCGAGATAGCCGGCGACGTTGATGGACGGTACGTCCGACCTTGTTGCAAGCAAGGCCTTTTGGTAGTCGGTGAGCGGGGCGCCGATCTTATTAAGGGCTATGGCTGCAATCTCGTTGGCTCCGACCGTATCGTAAACATTGAGTTCATTGTGACCAGCGATTTCGTAGTTTGCCCAGACAAAATACGTTGATTGATGAACGCGGAAAGCGTGGCTCGCCGTGTCTTCCTGCGGATACAGCTCGTCGTTGAGACTTGTTGCGATACTGGGCTGATGGTCGCCAAAAAAGACGAGAACGACCGGTCGGCCGATATTGCGGAGCTCGTTGATAAAATACTCGAGATCTCGGTCGGATGCGTTGATGCAGGTCAGGTACGTATTGAGCATAGCATTGGTGTTCTCGCTGGCACCCTCGACCCAATAATTCGTAAGCTCTTCTGCGGGAACGGACCCGATTTCGTATCCGCCATGATTTTGCATCGTTACATCAAAGATGAACTGCGGCCTTTCGTCGGTCCTGAGCAGTTCAAGTATTTTGTCGTAGGTGACGTAGTCGCATACACCGTTGTGGTAATAGGGCGCGTCTCCAAAATCGTCGATTGAAAGAAATTCTCCAAAGCCGAGCTGCTGATAGATTTTATCTCGGTGGTAGTTGACGGGATTTTGGGGGTGCATGGCGGTGGCGACGTACCCAAGCTCTTTAAGGTCTTTTGCCAGGCTATCAACATCGCTCATCTGATAAAGCTGATAGGGGATTTTGCCGACTCCGACAAAGGCCGTTGTAGCCCCCGTTAAAAATTCGAATTCGGAGTTGGCCGTTCCGCCCCCTGTGACCGAGGCAAGCATGGTGCCGCGCACAAGTGTGTCGGGAAGGGAATTATAGTAGTTGGGGCCGAAGTATCCGGCAGCCTTGAGCTGTTCGAAGCACGATAGGTCGGTGAAACTCTCATTCATGACGGCAATGACCGCTGGTTTGATCTCATTGAATTGGGCAACGGCCGCAGCGCGTTGCTCGCTGGAGCCGTAGGTGCTGTCATAGGCGACAACAAGCTCTTGCTCGATATTTTTAGTCTCATCAGGTGTATAGCCCTCGGGCTTTTCAATTGGCAACTCGTTGACCATCTCGGTAAACGAGGTGATGAAGCCCTGTGAAACATATGTACAGATGGGCTGCCAGCGGTCAAATCCAAAATTCAGTGCCTGCTCTAAGTCGATACTGGAAAAACCCAAAAGGCTTATCACGCTCACGAGAAGAAAAGCGCAGAGGTTTCCGGCGATGGCAGGAAGAACATGAGCCGGCGTGCTGAGTTTTCGCGGTCGAATGAGGGAAAGCAGTCCAAGAGAGATTTCGAGTAACGCGAGCGAGGTGACAATTCCTGCAGTGAAGGTGAACTCATATCCCTCACTTACTTCCATTGCGGTGCCCAATGCCAAAATGTCGCTCGGCAGGATGGCCTCGCCTTTAAACGTCATAACAAAGTGCTCGGCAATACCAAGAATGCAACAGGCGACGGGCACGAGGACCATCGCCCCTCCGTGTCGCTGCCCTAACAAATAAAGGGACAGAAGAATCGACGCAAGTAATCCAACGGAAAAGCCGAACGAGTTGGCAGGAATTCGGTAAAAGGTTTCATTGCAGGCGATTTCGAGCGAAACGAACGACAGGATCGCAACTGCTGCGATGATGATAATGTCGCGGCATATGCAGGCAACCGTTCCAGTTGCGACATCTGTTTGATTGATGAGCTCCGAAACAAGGGGCTCGACAAGGAGGGCGACTGCGGCAGCGCCGAGTGCGGAATAAGACAGAATCCACAGGGAATTGCCCTCATTTACGAGCAGCTGATTGGCAATCCATGCCGCAACTACGCCAAGGGGGATGAGGAGCGTCGCGCACCAAAGGGCGCGAAAAACAGGCGGTTGTTCCTTTCGTTTGGCTGAAACGCATATGCGTGCGATGACAGCGGCCACGATGAGAGCGGCAATGAATATAGGTAGATTGGCCATTTCGCGCGAAGTGATTTCAAGGGGGGATGTCTTCGGTCATGAGCGGTCCTCGGTTAAGAGCGTTTCAGAGTACTACTGTTAGATTACCGTAACCTTTTCGCGCAAATCGGAAAAGTGTTCTGTCGGACAGACAGAGCAAAAGGTCTGCGAATCTTGTATTACGAACATCTGTGCGCGTTGAGTGCGCTAAACTCATCGACAGTGTGATTTGAGGTTATAGGAGGCAAGGAGCTTCCATGTCTGATTCTTCTATCGTTATCCGTGGTGCGCGCGAACACAACCTACGCAATATCGATGTTTCCATCCCGCGCGACGAGCTCGTGGTCATTACCGGTCTTTCGGGCTCGGGCAAGAGCTCGCTGGCGTTTGACACGATCTATGCCGAGGGCCAACGTCGTTACGTGGAGAGCCTGTCGAGCTATGCGCGCCAGTTTTTAGGCCAGATGGACAAACCTGATCTGGACTCGATCGACGGCCTTTCGCCAGCTGTTTCGATCGATCAGAAGACGACGTCCAAGAATCCTCGCTCGACGGTGGGTACTGTAACTGAGATTTATGACTACCTTCGTCTGCTTTTTGCACGCGTGGGCACGCCGCACTGTCCCGAGTGCGGTCGTGTTATCGAGCGCCAGACCACCGACCAGGTTGCCGATAAGGTCCTGGCGGCGGGGGAGGGTCGTCGTGCGTTTGTGCTGGCACCGGTGGTGCGCGGGCGTAAAGGCGAGTACGCAAAATTGTTCGAGGATCTTCGGGCTGAGGGCTTTAGCCGCGTGCGTGTCGACGGCGAAGTGCGCTCGCTCGACGACCCTATCGATTTGGACAAAAAGTTCAAGCACGATATCGAGGTCGTAGTCGACCGCATCGTGATTCGAGAAAACTCTCTGGGCCGCATCGCCGAAGCTGTTGAACAGGCGACTGCCTTGGCACACGGCAATGTGAACGTGTACATGCTGCCCGATCGCGATGCTCCCGAGGGAACCGAGGGCGAGCTGCTGGAGTATTCGTTGGCTCTGGCGTGCCCGGAGCACGGGCACTCCATCGACGACCTGCAACCTCGCGACTTTTCATTCAACGCGCCCTATGGTGCGTGTCCCGAGTGCGATGGTCTGGGCTTTAAGAAAACGGTCGATGCCGAGGCACTGATTGAGGACCCGTCGAAGTCGATTGCCGATGGGGTCTTTGGAAGCCTGTTCGGCAATTCAAACTACTACCCCCAGATCTTCGCCGCGGTCTGCAAGCACTTTAAGGTGAGCGCGGATACACCGTGGGAAGACCTGCCTCCGCGGGTGCGCCGTGCGTTTTTGGATGGCATGGGCGACAAGAAGATTTCGGTGGACTATCAAAAACTCGACGGTCGTCGCAGCCAGTGGGACACCAAGTTTTCGGGCGTGCGCAATATCCTGTACGAGCGCTATACCGAGACGACCAACGAGAACACTAAGGCGCGCCTGGAGAAGTACATTCGCGAGGAGCCGTGCTCGAGCTGCCATGGCGCTCGCCTGCGCCCCGAGATGCTCGCCGTCACCGTGGGCGGCAAGTCCATTTATGAGGTTTGCTGCCTGTCGTGCCGCGAGTCGCTCGAGTTTTTTGAGGGCCTTGAGCTCACCGAGCGTCAACAATTCATCGGCGGTCGTATTGTCAAGGAAATCTTGGAACGCCTGCGTTTTCTGGTTGATGTCGGCCTTGATTATCTGACGCTCGATCGTGCTTCGGCGACGCTTTCCGGCGGTGAGGCGCAGCGCATTCGCCTGGCTACGCAGATCGGTGCTGGTCTCATGGGCGTTCTCTATATTCTGGACGAGCCTTCGATTGGTCTTCACCAGCGCGACAACGAGCGGCTGATCAAGACGCTCGAGCGCCTGCGTGATATCGGCAACACCGTTATCGTCGTTGAACACGATGAGGACACGATTCGCGCTGCCGACTATGTGATCGATATGGGGCCGGGCGCGGGCGTCAACGGCGGGCATGTGGTCGCCGCGGGAACGCCCACTGACATCATGGCGTGCCCCGAATCAATGACGGGTGCCTATCTGACCGGCAAGCGAATGATTCGAGTTCCCGATGAACGCCGCAACCCCGGACGTGGCTGTCTTAAGATTTCGGGCGCATGTGCCAACAACCTCAAAAACGTTACCGCCAAGATTGAGTTTGGCACGCTTACCGTCGTAACCGGCGTATCGGGATCGGGAAAGAGCTCCTTGGTCACCGATACGATTGCGCCTGCCCTCACCAACGCTATCCATCGCTCTACGCGTCCCGAGGGCCCGTTCAAAAAAATCGACGGCATCGAGTGCATCGATAAGGTGATCGATATCGATCAGTCGCCCATCGGCCGTACGCCGCGCTCGAATCCCGCTACTTATATTGGTTTGTGGGACGATCTGCGTGCGCTGTTTGCGAGCACGCCGGAGTCGAAGGCGCGTGGCTACTCGCCGGGACGCTTCTCCTTTAATGTAAGCGGTGGACGCTGCGAGGCGTGCAAGGGCGACGGCCAGATCAAGATTGAGATGCACTTTCTTCCCGATATCTATGTGCCCTGCGAGGTTTGCGGCGGTAAGCGCTACAACCGCGAGACGCTCGAAGTCACTTACCGTGGCAAGACCATCTCGGACGTGCTCGATATGAGCGTGGCCGAAGCGCTGGCCTTCTTTGGGAACATTCCGCAGATTAAGCGCAAGCTCCAAACCTTGTATGACGTGGGCCTGGGCTACGTGAGCTTGGGCCAGCCTGCCACGACGCTCTCGGGCGGCGAGGCGCAGCGCGTGAAGCTCGCCAAAGAGCTTCATCGTCGTCAGACGGGTAAGACGTTCTATATTTTGGACGAGCCTACGACCGGTCTTCATTTTGAGGACGTTCGCCAATTGCTAGATGTGCTTCAGCGTCTAGTCGATGCGGGTAATACGGTGCTGGTGATCGAGCACAACCTCGATGTCATCAAGGTCGCCGATCGCCTGATCGATATGGGTCCCGAGGGTGGCAACGGCGGCGGAACTGTCGTGGTCTCGGGTACGCCAGAGCAGGTTGCGGCATGCCCGCAGAGCTATACCGGCAAGTTCTTGGCGCCGTTGCTCAAACGCGACAAGGAGCGTCAAGCGCAACTCGATGTCTAATACATAGGTGTTTTTGAAACATGAGCGCCGCCGATTCCTTGCGATTCGGTGGCGCTCTCTTTGTCGAGATGGCGTATGCCGCGCAAATGGACATATACTTAAATATTGCGTTCGTATATGAGGGAAAGGATTTGCCATGCCGAAGGCCGTGAAGACGCCAAAGACCAACGCCATGCGTGAGCTGGAAAGCGCCGGCATCTCCTATGTTCTCCATACGTACGAAGACGATGGCGATGAATCAGCGGGCCTTGGCGTTGCGATTTCCGAACAGCTTGGCGAGGAGCCCGGCCAGGGATTCAAAACCCTGGTCTGTGTCACGCCGTCAAACGATCACGTTGTATGCTGCATTCCCGTTGCCGATGAACTTGACCTGAAAGCTGCCGCACGCGCCGCAGGGGAGAAATCTCTCGTCATGATGCACGTGAAGGATTTGCTTGCCGCGACTGGCTATGTTCGCGGTGGCTGTAGTCCTGTCGGTATGAAAAAGCGCTATCGGACGCTGATTGATGAGACATGTGTCCTTTGGGATACCATTTTTATCTCGGGAGGCAAGCGCGGCTACCAGCTTGAGGTTGCACCCGACGACTTAGTTGCATTTTGCGGGGCCGCGGTCGCCCCGATTACGAGAGAGGGCTGAGCGATGCCGCAGGAAGAATCAAAGCGCGGGGCTCATTTTGCAAAGGGGCCGACCCCCTCGGCGTCTTCGCCTGAGCTGGCTTCGGTCGAACATGAGATTCGTAGAGCCTGGTCGGCTGCCGCCGATCCGGGTGAGACGGCGGTGTATTTGCGTGCCGCCGGTGCCGGTCCGGTGCCTTCTCGTTCGCCGCTTTCCTCGACTCGACCCGACGAGACGGCAGTGTTTTTGGCCGCTGCTCGTACAGTCGTGGATCGGATGTCCAGCACTTCGGATACGTCTCATGCTCCGCGTCCCGATGAGACTGCGGTGTTTTTGATGGCCGCACAAGGGAAAAGTTCGCATCAGGGCGCGGCCGCCGTTAGCCCTGCAACGCAGGACGCTCCCGATGACGGCGAACCGTTGCTTTCTGATGATGAATGGTCACCGCTCGGTTCAGTTGGTCTCGTCGAAGGCGTGACGGTCGACGACGATGACGATTGGGATCCCTTGTCGTTTTCTGGTCGAGGTGCTGCCACACAGGAAGTCGATACGGTGTTTGGGGGTCATGCCGCGTCTGGTGACAATGCGATCTTAGTCGATGATTCCTTTTCAGCGAACAGGTCTCTTTCCTCTGTGGATGAGATTGAGCCTCAGTCTGAGTCTCACATGGAATCTCAGGATCACATAGACGATATGGGCTCGTCCGACTACTCCACGGTTGGTCGGTCTGCCGGCCTTATGACCGTATTGACCATTTTGTCGCGTGTCACCGGTTTCATCCGCACGTGGGCCATGGCAGCCGCCATCGGCATGTCGCTGCTCTCGTCCTCCTATCAGGTCGCTAACAACCTGCCCAATATGCTCTACGAACTCGTGATGGGCGGCATGCTCGTGACGGCGTTTTTGCCCGTGTACATGGGCGTGAGGCGTGAACAGGGCCGCGAAGCCTCAAATGAATATGTGGGCAACCTGCTTGGCATCCTGCTCTTGCTGCTGGGTGGCATTTCGGTGCTGGGTACCGTGTTCGCTCCGGGCTTTATTTGGACGCAATCGTTCCTTTCGGGTGACGGCGGCAGCATGGATACCGCTGCGTTCATGTTCCGTTTCTTTGCCATCCAGATATTGTTTTATGGTCTGGGCTCGGTGTTCTCGGGCGTTCTCAACGCGCATCGCGATTACTTTTGGTCGACGTTCGCCCCCGTTTTGAACAACGTGATCGTTATCGCCAGCTTTATTGGTTTTGCGCCCGTGTCCGCGCAATTTGGCGAGCATGCAGGCATCATCTTGATTTCGGCTGGCACGACCCTCGGCGTCTTTGTCCAGATGGCCTGCCAGATTCCCGCGCTTGGCAAGTACGGCGTGCATCCCCATATCCATATCGACTTTAAGGATCCTGCGCTTCGTCAGACGATTGCGCTCGGTATCCCGACGCTGCTCGCCACGGTGTGCACGTTTGTCCAGACCTCCATTATCAATGCCGCCGCGCTGGTGGTGCAGCCCGAGACCGGACCTTCTGTCATTGCATACGCGCGCTTGTGGTATACCCTGCCTTATGCTCTAATCGCCGTCTCGCTCTCGACGGCGCTATATACCGAGCTTTCGCATGATGCTCAGGAGCAAGACTACGATAGCGTTCGCAGCGGCATCTCGAACGGCGTTGCTCAGATTCTCTTCTTCCTAATTCCATTTGCACTGTATTTGATCGTCTTCGCCCGCCCGCTCAATATGATCTACTGCACTGGCAAGTTCGATGAGTCTGGTGTTGCGTTGGTGTCGGAGTTCCTTATTTACCAGGCTCCTTCGTTGCCACTTTACGGAGCGGTTGTGCTTATGCAGAAGAGCTTCTCGGCCTTGCTCGATATGAAGCCCTTCGGTCGTTATTGTCTTTACTCCACCATCGGACAGGTCGGTTCGGTGCTGTTGTTTGGCGTGGTGCTTGGCTACGGCATGCCTGCGATCGCACTTTCGTATGTTGTCGACTACGTGATTTTGGTTGGCTGCTCGCTGTGGTGGCTGCGCCGTCGCCTGCATGGCCTTCAGGTCAAATCTATTCTGCATGGCGGCTTCTTTGGCCTTTTGCTTGGAGGCCTGGGTGCGGCTGCGGGTGCCGGTGTCATGTGGACGCTTGAGCACTTTTTCGGCGCGCTCGGCGGCTCGATTCTGATTACCTTGGGCTATGTTTGCGTTGCGGGCATCGTCTCGCTCGCCGTCACCATTGGCTTGGCCATCGCCTTTAAGGTGTCCGAGGTCTCCTCGCTGCTTCGCCGCAAGTAGGCAAACGTGGCCGGTCACGACAACATTCCAACACTCGCCGAGCAGGTTTCGCGCGTTCCCACGCAGCCCGGATGTTACCTTTGGAAAGATGCCAAGGGCGATGTCATCTATGTGGGTAAGGCGAAAAACCTGCGCGCCCGCATGCGCCAATACATAACGCTGCAAGATGAGCGTCAGAAGATTCCACTTATGATGCAGCTGGTGGCGAGTTTCGACTATATCGTGGTGGAGACCGAGCACGAGGCGCTTGTACTCGAGCGCAACCTGATCGGCCAGTACCATCCGTACTTTAATGTGGACCTTAAGGACGACAAGAGCTATCCCTTTATCGCTATCACCAAGAGCGATCTGTTCCCAGCTATCAAATATACGCGTGAGCGCCATAAGCCGGGAACGCGTTATTTTGGTCCCTATACCGACAGCCGCGCGGCGCGTGAGACCATTGATACGTTGCGCAAGGTGATCCCGATCTGCTCGGCGGCTTGTGCGGAGTGGCGTCGATGCCGCCGTATTGTCGAGTCCCACAAGGGCGAAGAAGATATCGTCAATATGATTTGCGCGCAAAACGGACGGCCTTGCTTTGACTATCATGTCGGCCGAGGGCCGGGAGCGTGTGTCGGTGCGATTTCTCCCGCCGACTATGCCAAGAACGTTAAGCGCGTCGAGCGCTTTTTGTCTGGCCATCGCAAGGATGTCGTCGACGAGCTCACGACCGAGATGGCAGAGGCTGCCGAGGCGCTCGATTTTGAGCGTGCGGCGCGCGTCAAGCGTCGTCTAGATGTCATCAGGGGCCTGGATGATCGCCAACAGGTCGTATTTCCGTCCAGTGTCGATATCGATGTCATTGGCTTTTATCGCGAGGAGACCATCTCGGCTGCCTGCGTCTTTGTCGTGCGCGAGGGCCGAACGGTTCGAACCTGTGAGTTTATTCTCGATAAGGGCCTCGATGTCGATGAGGAGGAACTCCAGTCGGGTTTTCTTAAGCGCTATTACGACGAGACAGCTGATATTCCAGCTGAGATTAACCTTTCTGTTGAGCTTGAGGACGCGGAGGCGCTGGGGGAGTGGCTTGCGGCCAAGCGCGAGCGCTCCTGCCATCTCCATAGACCTCAGCGCGGCGAAAAGCATCGATTACTCGATATGGCATCCAGAAATGCCCGTCATGCCCTTATGCGCTACATGATGCGCACGGGTTATGCCGACGATCGCACCAATCAGGCACTTTTGGAGCTTGAGAGTGCTCTGGCACTGCCCGAGCCTCCGATGCGTATCGAGTGCTTCGATATTTCCACGCTGCATGGCACCTTCACAGTTGCGTCGATGGTGGTGTTTACCAACGGCCGTGCCGACAAGAGTCAGTACCGACGCTTTAAAATCCAGGCCGAACTGGACGAGGCGAACGACTTCGTGTCGATGTCCGAGGTCCTTGGTCGGCGCTACGCTCCCGAGCGCATGGCCGACGAGCGCTTTGGCTCGCGCCCCGATTTGCTTGTTGTCGACGGCGGCAAGCCGCAATTGACGGCAGCCATTAAACAACTTGAGGCCCTTGGGCTCGATATACCAGTTTGCGGCTTGGCGAAGGCCGATGAGGAGGTTTTCGTGCCTTGGGGCGAGACGCCTGTCGTGCTGCCGACAGGGTCCGCTTCGCTCTACCTAATCAAACAGGTGCGAGACGAATCGCACCGTTTTGCCATTACATTCCATCGCGAGCTGCGCGATAAGGCAATGACGGTCTCGGTGCTCGACGATGTTCCAGGCGTGGGACCCACCAGAAAACGTGCCATTATGCGCCATTTTGGCTCGATGAAACGGTTGCGCGCGGCGAGCGAGAAAGAGATTGCAGAAGTTCGAGGCGTTCCTGCCGATGTCGCAAGATCGGTCCATGAGGCTCTTGCTGCCTGGAATGAAGAGCGAGACAAAGCCTCCACAAGTGGATCCGAAAACTAAACTCACCCTAAACAACTGATATATATGATTGCGCGAATTTCAACCTTATATTTCGCTATGATTGCCTGCTGATTTCTCGTTTTATTAACGCTAAAACGTTTGACTACGCCGAAGGAAAAGCGCTGCTATCCTGCGGGTTGACGAAGACTGATATCTCACCTCGTCGATACATACTGTCTGTCGAATCGTTTGTCAATGAATTCGGTGAACGGTAGTAAATACCGTTCAAGCGTATGTATGTATCGGTCGCCGAGCGCGGCACCCAAGTTGGGTTTGTCGGTAGGTAAGGTATATATCGTCCGCAAGTTGCGCGGGGGCAAGTCTAGGTGCTCCCGGGTAAGATTCTCTATTGATAGGAGAAGACATGGCCATCATCAACAAGGGTATGTCCAGGCGTTCGTTCCTCGGCCTCACCGGCAGCGTCGCTGCTGTCGCAGGGCTTGGTCTCACCGGCTGCGGTGGCAGCTCTAGCGACGAGGGTTCCGCTTCCGGTTCCACCGATTCCGCCAACCGTGGCGGCGGCGTGATCACCGCTGGTTCCGCTTACGCTCCGTCCAGCTTCGACCCCGCCAGCACCGGCTCCGCTGTGGGCCTGGGTGCTAACTGGCACGTCGTCGAGGGCCTCTACGGCATCGATTACCACGACTACAGCACCTTCAACGAGCTCGCCACCGACGACCCCAAGTCTGTGGACGACACCACGTTCGAGGTTACCATCCGCAAGGGCGCCAAGTTCTCCGATGGCACCGAGGTCACCGCTGACGATGTCGTTGCCTCCTACACCGCTTGCGCCGCTTCCGCTACCTATGCTCCGTTCTTCCAGCCCTTCGAGTCCATCGAGGCCAAGGACGCCAGCACCGTGACGGTCAAGACCAAGGTCCCCAACTTCTCCCTGCTCAAGGATCGTCTGGCCATCGTCCGCGTTACCCCGGCCACCCAGACCGAGGAGGATCGCGCCAAGCAGCCGATCGGCTCCGGCCCCTGGATGTACGACTCTATCTCCGATACCGAGATCACCCTGGTTCCCAATCCCGAGTACAACGGTGAGTATGCTGCCGAGGATAAGAAGATCCAGTACAGCATCCTGACCGACCCCACCGCTCGCGTTACCGCTCAGCAGGAGGGCTCCACGCTCGTTATGGAGCTCGTTACCGCTGACGCTGTCGACCAGCTCGAGAGCGCCGGCTGCAAGATCGATAACGTTCAGGGTTTCGGCACCCGCTTCATCATGTTCAACGTCGCCAAGGAGCCTTGGAACAACGTCAAGGTCCGTCAGGCTGTCATGTATGCGCTCGACACCGAGAAGATGGTCAGCAACACCTTCGCCGGCCTTGCCACCGCTGCCAGCTGCTACCTGCCCAAGAGCTTCACCAACTATCATGAGGCTTCCACGGTGTACAAGACCGACGCCAAGAAGGCTAAGAAGCTCATCGAGGAGTCCGGCATCACCCCGGGTGCCATCACCCTGCGCACCACCGACAACGAGCAGATTAAGGGCATGGCCGCCCAGGTCAAGAACGACCTCGACGCTCTCGGCTTCGAGGTGACCATCCAGACCGATACCTCGCCGGCCACCTACGCTGCCATCGACGGCGGCGAGGCCTACGATATCCTCCTTGCCCCTGGCGATCCGTCCTGCTTCGGCGCTGACCCCGACCTGCTGCTCAACTGGTGGTACGGCGACAACGTCTGGATGCAGACCCGTTGCCCGTGGAAGGAGTCCGCTGAGTGGGAGAAGCTCCACGGTCTCATGGACGAGGCTCTTGCCGCCGAGGGCGACGAGCAGCAGAAGAAGTGGAACGAGTGCTTCGACATCATCGCCGACAACGCTGTTCTGTACCCCGTTGTCCACGTCAAGACCGTCTCCGCTTCCTGGGACGATCCGTCCACCGCGCCCAACGGCGAGGCCCTCGATGGCTTCAAGGGCATCGGCACGACGAGCATGTCCTTCAGGGGCGTCGCGACCGTCAAGGCCTAAGACTCGCTTGAGTCATATGTGGGGCGTCGGTCGTAAGGCAACGTCCTCATAGTTGAAACAAAGACCCGGGCGGCCTCGATGTCGCTCGGGTCTTGTAATGAGTATCCATACTCATATACCAGTTGGTCCTACCGACAAAAGAAAGGGGAGAGAACGTGAACAACTTTCTACGTTTGATTGGAAGGCGTCTCGTGGCGCTGCCGATCATGGCATTGGGCGTCACCGTCCTGGTGTTCTTCCTTATGTCGTTCTCCAAGACCGACCCCGCCTATACGGCGTTGGGTGACGGTGCCTCGCCCGAGGCGGTTGCCGAGTACCATGAGAAGTATGGTCTGGACGACCCCTGGCCCGTGCGCTACGTGCGCTACATGGGCGATCTGATCCATGGTGACATGGGCACCTATGGTGCTGCTCGCAACTCCGTTGCCAAGCGCATCTCCACGGCCCTGCCCGTCACGATGCAGCTGACCTTCATCGGTCTTGCCATCGGCGCGGTCGTCTCGTTTTTGCTCGGCGTCATCGCGGCACTGTATCGCGATAAATGGCCGGACCAAGTGATCCGCGTCTTTTCCATCGCCGGCCTGGCAACCCCGTCGTTCTGGCTTGCCGTTCTGTTGATTCTGCTGTTCTCTTCCTACCTTAAGGTGCTCCCGGCGTCCGGTGCTCTGCCTCACTTCACCACCAACCCGGCTGGCTATCTGGGACGTATGATCATGCCCGCTATCGCCCTGGCATTTCCGCTGACGGGTCAGATGACTCGTATCGTGCGTACCGCCATGGTCGAGGAACTCGACAAGGACTACGTCCGCATGGCCCGTGGCGCCGGCGTTCCCGAGAAGGTCGTCGTCGGCATCAACGTTTTGCGCAACGCGCTGATCACCCCGGTCACCACTCTCGGTCTTAAGATCGGTTACCTTATGGGCGGTGCTGTCGTCATCGAGGTCATCTTCAACCTCCCCGGCATGGGTACTGCGATTCTGCAGGGCGTTCAGGGCAACGAGGCGAACCTGGTTCAGGGCGTCGTCATCGTCGTTGCTCTTGCCTTCATCATCATCAACATCGTGGTTGACATGCTCTACCTGCTCATCAACCCGCGCATCAGGACGGTGTAGATTATGGTAAAGATTCGAGAGAAGCAAACCGAGCAGCTCGAGAAGGCTGCCTCCAAGGGGCTCAAGCTCGGTGGCTGGAAGAAGATGACGCTGTCTTCTAAGATTGCCGCCGTCGTGCTGGCACTGGTCGCCCTGACCGCGATTCTGGCGCCCCTCCTTGCCCCCTATAGCCCGGTCGAGATCTTTACGGCTCGCCAGGCTCCCGGCAACGGATTTATCTTCGGTACCGACGATAAGGGTCGCGACATTCTGTCGCGCATGCTCTACGGTGGTCGTTACTCGCTGATCATCGGCTTTGGCGCCACTGCCATGGCTCTGGTTTGCGGCTCGGTCGTGGGCGCCCTCGCGGCGGTTTCGCGCAAGTCCGTTTCCGAGGCGATCATGCGCATCCTGGACATCATCATGTCCATCCCGGGCATCGCCCTCGCTGCCGTCTTCGTCTCCATCCTGGGCAATTCAGTGCCGTCGATCATCTTCGCCATCGGCTTTATGTACACTCCGCAGATTGCCCGTATCGTGCGCGCCAACATCGTGTCCGAGTACGGCGAGGACTATGTCCGCGCGGTCATCGTTTCCGGCGCCAAGGCTCCGTGGATTTTGATCAAGCATGTTCTGCGTAACTGCATCGCCCCGATCATGGTCTTCACCGTTACCCTGGTCGCCGACGCCATCATCTTCGAGGCCTCGCTGACCTTTATCGGCGCTGGTATCCAGGAGCCCACCGCTACCTGGGGCAACATCCTCGCCGACGCCCGCGGCGGCGTGCTCGCTGGCCGTTGGTGGCAGGCGCTGTTCCCGGGTCTGGCTATCATGATCACCTGCCTGGCGCTCAACATCCTCTCCGAGGGCATTACCGACGCCATGGCCGCTGCTCCCTCCGCCGCCCTGGATCCGACCGATTCCTCCAAGCGCCGCGAGGCCGACCTGCTGGTCTCCGACCCCGTTCGCGCTTACAAGGAGCAGGCTCAGTCCCTGTCCGCCCGTCTTGGCGCCCTGCGCGATGTCGAGCTCAAGCGTAACGACCGCCATGTGCCCGATGAGTCCGTTGAGCCGATCCTTTCGGTCCGTGATTTCTGCATCCAGTTTGAGCACCACGGTGATATCAACGTCGTCGACCACGTCAACTTTGATGTCCGTCCCGGCCAGACCATGGGCCTGGTAGGCGAGTCCGGCTGCGGTAAGTCCATCACCACGCTGGCCATCATGGGCCTGACCGACGATGACGAGCACCTTTCCGGTGAGGTTCTCTGGGAGGGCCGCGATCTGCTCAAGATGAGCAAGAAGGAGTGGTTCGGCCTGCGCGGTACCGATATCGCCATGGTCTATCAGGACGCCCTGTCCTCGCTCAACCCCTCCATGCTCATTTCCGCCCAAATGAAGCAGCTCACCAAGCGCGGTGGCACCCGTAGCGCCGAGGAGCTCCTGGAGCTCGTGGGCCTCGACCCCAAGCGTACGCTCGAGAGCTATCCGCATGAGCTTTCCGGTGGTCAGCGTCAGCGCGTTCTGATCGCTATGGCCCTTACCCGCGACCCCAAGCTGGTTATCTGCGACGAGCCCACGACCGCTCTGGACGTTACTGTCCAGAAGCAGGTCATCAAGCTGCTTAACGACCTTCAGGCCAAGCTTGGCTTTGCCATGATCTTCGTTTCGCACGACCTGGCACTGGTCGCCGAGGTCGCTCATAACATCACGGTTATGTACGCCGGCCAGGTTATCGAGCAGGCGCCCACCAAGGAGCTGCTCACCAACCCGATCCACGAGTACACCCGCGGCCTTCTGGGTTCCGTCCTGTCCATCGAGAGCGGTTCGGGCCGCCTGCACCAGGTGCCCGGCGCCGTTCCGAGCCCGCGCGATTTCCCCAAGGGCGATCGCTTCGCACCCCGCTCGAGCCATCCGCGCATTGGCCTGGACACCCGTCCGGTCTTCAAGCGCGTGCCCGGCACCGAGCACTTCTATTCCGAGCTCCCCGATGAGGTGCTCAAGGCAAATGGTTTGACCCCTCACGCGGAGGTGATGTAGATGAGCGAGACCGCAGTCAACGGCGTCGAGCCGATCATCTTCCTTGATGACGTCCACGTCACCTTTAGGACCCGTACCGGCTCGATTCTGCACCCCAACCTGGTTCACGCCGTCCAGGGTGTAACGATTAAGCTCATGCCCGGACAGACCATCGGCATCGTCGGCGAGTCCGGTTGCGGAAAGTCCACCACCGCCAACGTCATGTGCGGCCTGCAGGCCCCCACGAGCGGCAAGGTCTACTTTAAGGGCAAGGACGTTACCAAACGTACCGCCGAGGACCGTCGCCACATGGGTCGCGTCATCTCGGTCGTGTTCCAGAACCCGGCCACGGCGCTCAATCCCCGCATGGTCGTTCGCGAGCAACTGCTCGACCCCATGCGCGTCCACAACCTGGGTACCGAGGCCGAGCAGGAGAAGCGCGTCAAGGAGCTCTTGGAGCTCACCGGTCTGCCCAGCTCCGCCGCCGAGGTTCTTCCCGGCCAGCTTTCGGGCGGCCAGCGCCAGCGCGTCGCAATTGCCCGTGCCCTGTCGCTGAACCCCGATGCCATCATCGCCGACGAGCCCACCTCGGCTCTGGACGTTTCGGTCCGCGCGCAGATTCTGAACCTGCTGACCGACCTTAAGAAGGAGCTCGGCCTGGCCATGGTGTTCATCAGCCATGACATCCAGACGGTCCGCTATATCTCTGACGACATCATCGTTATGAATGGCGGCAAGATCGTCGAGCAGGGCGAGGCCAAGCAGGTTTTCCAGCACCCTCAGGACCCCTACACCAAGATGCTGCTCGGCGCTGCGCCGTCGCTGCTGCATCCCAAGCTCGGCGAGTAGCCTCGCTTTCCCTCCCGTGCGCCCGGTTCCCTTACCGGGCGCACCTCCGTTGCGATTTCGAAAGGTTGGGTTCACGAGCCATGCCAAGTGCTCAGGAGCTACAACAGCAATTTGGTGAATATCGAGGCGCTATGCCCCGTCCATCGGATTTCGATTTCTTTTGGAAGGACCGCATGGCCGAGGCCGACGCCGTCGGGCTTGACTATGCGATCGAGGCGGCATCGGTCACCGATGCCGTGACCTGCCAGCTTTTCGATCTCTGGTATACCGGCATGTGTGGCGCTCGCCTGCATGCCAAGTACCTTAAACCTGTCTCGGACGAGCACGTGCCATTGGTACTTCAGTTCCATGGATATCCGGGTGCGAGCCGCAGCTGGTTTGAGCAAGCGTCGTTTGCGGGCATGGGCATGGCGCTCATTGCTCTCGATTGTCCTGGCCAAGGAGGCCCCTCCGAGGACATTGGTGGATTTGAGGGCACGACGGTCGCGGGCCATATCGTCGCCGGTATCGACGGCGACCCAGCCAACCTCTACTATGTCCGCCTACATCAGGATATCCGCATTCTGTGCCGTATCGTTCGCGAGCTCGAGGGCATCGATCTTGCCCGTGTGTTTGTGAACGGCGCGTCGCAGGGCGGCGGTTTGGGCATTGCGACCTGCGCGCTTAACAGCGAGCTCATCAATCGCGCCGCCATCCTCTATCCCTTCTTATCGGATTTCCGCCTGGTCTGGGATTTGGATGCCGACGACATTGCCTACGAGGGTCTGCGCTACTGGTCTCGCTGGTTTGACGAGGACTCGACTCGTATCGAGGAAGCCTATGCCAAGCTGGCGTACTTCGATTCCAAGAACTTTGCCCCCATGGTCAAATGCCCCGTGCTGTTTGGCACGGGCACAGCCGATATCGTCTGCCCGCCGGCGACGCAGTTTGCGGTCTACAACAACCTGACCTGTGAAAAGCGTCATGAGTTCTTTGAAGGTTTTGGCCACGAGGAGATTCAGGACTTTGATGATCTGATCATTCCGTTTTTCTGCGAGGGAGGGGAGGCTCATGTCTAAGTGCGAGAGCAATATCGATGAGTTGATTGTCCCCGAGCTTGCGGGGATTCCTGGGACGGTTTCGTCAAGGCTCTCTGATTTCCGGGATTGGCGCGGCGATGCTTCTGTGGATGTTTCCGAGTTGGAGACAGCCGCTTCGGATCTTGAGGTTTGCGGGCTGACCGTTACGGCGATTGATTTCGCAAATCCGTGCGCGCGCTACTCCGAGGTTTCCTTTGAGCTCGGCGGGTATGTCGTGCACGGCCGTTTGATTGAGCCCTCTGGTTGCGCCCGAAGATCCGAGCTTGTTCCGCTGTGTCTGATGTTCCATGACATCGACCGACCCGTGCGGGGATGGCATCACATGACGCGGTTTGCCGCCATGGGATATGCCGTGCTTGCGCTGGACGATGAGACTATTGGATCCAGCGATCTGCAGCAGGGGATTACCTCGCCTGCTTTTGTCGAGCGTGTCCGTTGGGGCTGCGCGTTGGCGAAGGTTGCGCGCAACCTTGATGGCATGGATCCCGACCGCATCTTTGCATGGGGCGAGGGCCTTGGCGGCGGTGTCGCGCTGGCGGTTTCTGCTCTGGACGAGCGGGGCCTTGCCTGCACGGCGCTTGCCAATCCGCTTCCCAGCGGTCTCGAGACGCTGTCGCCTCGGGTTCGTGGCTCGGTGCTCATGGGCACATCGCTCATGGATACCGTGAGTGATCCCAAGGGCCAGTTTGCCGTATTCAACGGTCTTGAGTGTGACCGGAGGCATATCATCTATGCCAAATACGCTCACGAGCGCATCAATGCGTTCGAAAACGAAGTCGTCGACTTCTTTAACCAAACGTTCTATTCGTGTTCTTTGGCCTAGACGGCCTGGACACCGCCAACAAGAGTGGGCGGCATAGGGCTGCCCGCCAGACAACTAAGGAGATTCTTGTGGCAACTCAGAAATTCACCGGCGTTATCCCTCCCGTCGTTGTTCCCGATACCGAAGACCACCAGCTCGACGTTGCCTCCTTTGAGCGCAGCATCAACCGCATGATCGATGCCGGCGTCGATGGCCTGTTCTTCCTGGGCTCCTCGGGCGAGGTCGTCTTCTCCACCGACGAGCGCCGTCGCCAGATTGTCGCAGAGGCCGTCCGTATCGTCGACCACCGCGTTCCCGTTCTGGTCGGCATCATCGACACCGAGACCGAGCGCATGATCGAGCACGGCAAGGTCGCTCAGGAGCTGGGCGCCGATGCGCTCGTCGCCACCTGCCCGTTCTATGCCCTGCAGGGCATGACCGAGGTCGAGGAGCACTTCCGCATCCTTCACGAGGAACTCGACCTGCCCATCTTCGCCTACGACATCCCCGTGTGCGTCCACACCAAGCTCCCCTGGAAGCTCCTTGCTAAGCTCGGCGCCGAGGGCGTCCTGGCTGGCGTCAAGGATTCCTCGGGCGATGACATCTCGTTCCGCTACCTCATTCAGGAGAACGAGAAGAACGGCCATCCGATGAGCATCCTTACCGGCCATGAGGTCGTCGTCGACGGTGCCTATCTCGGTGGCGCCGACGGTTCCGTTCCGGGCCTCGCCAACGTTGAGCCCGAGGGCTACGTTCGTCAGTGGAAGGCCGCTCAGGCTGGTGACTGGGCTACCGTCAAGGCCGAGCAGGATCGCCTCAATGAGATTTCGCACATCTGGGATGTCACCTCGGGCGTCCAGGGCTATGCCGGTGGCGTCGGCGCCTTCAAGACCGCTATGAACCTCATGGGCATCTTCGACAGCCCGACCATGCCGCGCCCGGTGAAGGCCATGACCGGCGAGAACGTCGAGGCGATTAAGAAGGTCCTTCAGGACAACGGTCTCCTGTAAAGCTTTCCCGGGCACCCGATCTTGGGGCTCAAGTGGTCGGGCGTGACCCATTAGGTCAACGCCCGACCACTTTCACCCCAACCTCGGGCACCTGGGAAACCTTTATCATGCTGCGGCGATAACACCGCCTTCATTTCCTGTAGTTGTTTTTTATCTCCGAAGGAGAACGACATGGAGAACAAGTACGTCTGCTCTGTCGATATCGGCGGAACTAAGATCGCGACTGCCATCATGGAGTACCCGGCTGACGGCGGTGTGCCCCATCCCGTTTTTGAGGCTGAGGTTCCCACCGAGGCCCAGGAGGGTGGCGAAGCGGTCTTCCAGCGCATCGAGGCATCTATCAAGGCTGCTCTTGAGGCAAATCCCGATGTCGAGGTCCTCGGAGTTGGCATCGGCGCTGCCGGTGTCGTCGACCCCAAGACGGGCGCCATCGCGTATGCCAATGAGATTATGCCCGGCTGGTCCGGCGTTCAGTTGGGGCCGCGTCTGCGCGAGGACCTCGGCCTTCCCGTTGCCGTTGTAGGCGACGTGCAGGCTCATGCTCTGGGCGAGGCCCACTGGGGCGTCGGCAAGGGCAAGTTCTCCGTCTTGTGTTTGGGCATCGGTACGGGCATCGGCGGCGCATATGTCGAGAACGGCCGCGTGATGCAGGGCTTCCATGGTGCTGCCGGCCATATGGGCCACATCGAGTGCTCGGCTGCCGCCGGCATTCCCTGCGCCTGCGGGCGTTCCGGCCATCTGGAGTCGGTTGCTTCCGGAACATCAATCGGGCGCATGTACGATGAGCGTTTTGGCCGCGTCGACCCCAGCCGTCCTTCGGTCGGCCGTGACGTGAACGACCTGTGCCGCGCAGGCGACGCAAAGGCGACCGAGGTCATTCATGACGCCGGCTTTGCGCTGGGCGCCAGCCTGGGCTCGCTTGCTAACATCCTGGACCCTGAGGTCATCGTGCTTTCGGGCGGCGTGATTCACCAAGGTCCCGATTGGCGTTCACAGACGTGGAAGGACTCGGTGCACGAGGGCTATGCCAGCCAGGCGCTCGACCCGCTTCAGGACACGCCGATTCTCATCGGCTCTCTGGAGGGCGACGCGCCGCTCATCGGTGCCGCCGAACACCTTCTTGCATCGTTGAAGTAAACATAACTACCAAGTGCGCCTTCTGAGGTGCCGCAGATTGACGTGAAAGAGGAGCGAAGCGTACTTCGGTACGCGAGCGACGGTTTGAACGTCAAGGTGCGGTGTCTCAGAAGGCTGTTTTGAGAAAGGTTGAGTCGAACATGACCGTTGATCCTTTGATCCAGTCCCTGAAGGGCAAGCTCGTCGTGAGCGTTCAGGCGTATATGGGCGAGCCGCTTCGTACGCCCGAGACCATGGCTCAAATGTCTCGCGCTTGCGAGCTTGGCGGCGCCGCCGCCATTCGTTGCCAGGGCCTTGCCGACATTGCCGCCATTAAGGGTCGCTGTGAGGTTCCCGTCATCGGTCTGTGGAAGGACGGGCACGAGGGCGTTTACATCACGCCGACGCTGCGTCACGCTCGTGCCTGCGTTGCTGCGGGTGCCGATATCGTGGCGATCGACGCCACCGATCGTCCGCGTCCCGATGGCAAGTCGGTCGAGGATACCTTCCGCCCGCTGCACGAGGAGGGTGTGCTCCTGATGGCGGATTGTGCCACCATCGAGGACATTCGCCGTGCGGTTGATATGGGCTTCGACCTGGTATCCACCACACTCTCTCACGGTGTCGCCGCCATCGACTGCACCATGGCCGATGGCCCCGACCTGCCGCTCCTGCGTCAGGCGACCGAGGAATTTCCCGGCCTTCCCATCATTTGCGAGGGTCGCGTGCATACGCCCGAGGAGGCTCGCGCTGCAATCGACGCCGGCGCGTGGGGCGTTGTCGTCGGCACCGCTATCACGCACCCCACGAGTATTACAAGTTGGTTCAAGGCTGCGCTTGAGGCGTAAGACGGGCCTTGTATCCGCTTGGGGCGGTATACTCAATAAAGGCAATTGATCGCGCGGGATCCGCTGGCCGGGTCCCGCGCTTATTTTAGGAGGCACACATGCAAAAGGGAGATGCCATGGATGCGGCGGAGCGCTCGGAGCGTATCCCCGATATCGTTATCATCACCGGAATGTCCGGCTCGGGCCGAACGCAAGCCATGCATGTGTTTGAGGACATGGGCTATTTTTGTATCGACAACCTGCCCCCACGCCTGATTGCCCAGCTTGCTGAGCTCGTTGGCATCAATACGGGCGTGGGCAGGCACCTTGCCGTTACCTGCGACCTGCGTAGCCAGGGCTTGTTCGATGAACTGCTCGATGCTGTTGCCGCACTGGAAGAGCGCGAGATGAGCTGCGACATTGTGTTTCTCGAGGCGTCTGACGAGGTGCTGATTCGCCGGTATAGCGAAAACCGTCGTCGCCATCCCATTGCAAAGCCGGGGGAGACCACGGCCGACGCTATTCAGCGTGAACGTCTGCAGCTGCAGGGCGTTCGCGATCGAGCCGATATGATTATCGACACGAGCCGCTTGCGCACTTCTGCCTTGCGCAACAAGCTGCGCATGGCTTTTTCCGAGCTGTCCGACCAGCAGCTTATGGATGTCCACGTGTTCTCGTTTGGCTTTAAGCATGGCATGCCCATCGAGGCGGATATCATGATCGATGTTCGCTTCTTGCCCAATCCTTTCTACGATCCCGAGATGCGCACCATGACCGGTCTCGATAAGAAGGTCTCCGATTTTGTCTTGGACCACCCCAAGACCCAGGAGTTCTGGAAGGCCTGGACCCAGCTGCTCGATACGGTCATGCCGGGTTATATCGCAGAGGGCAAGCCGCAGCTTTCCATTGCTATCGGCTGCACAGGCGGACAGCACCGTAGCGTCGCCATTGCCGAGGCCACGGCCCGCTACCTGGAGGGTGCTCAGTATCATGTGAGCATCTCCCACCGTGACCTGTCGCGTGCCAACACGAAGGCATAGGTTTACATGTCGTTTACCGCTGAGGTGCGTGACGAGCTTGCGCGCTGCGAACCAGAATGCGAATACTGCGATTTGTCGACGCTTGCTGCGCTAACGCGTGTGAGCGGCACGCTTTCGCTGGCGGGCTCGGGACGGTACCGCTTGACGGTCGCGACCGAGACGGGTGCTGTGGCGCGCACGATGATTGCGCTGACGCATCGTATCCTTAAGCTCAAGACCGAATTCACGGTTCGTAAGTCGGTCCTGCACAAGGTACGAAACTATCTCATCACCTTGCCCGATCAGCCCGATTTGGATAAGGCTCTGGTGCTGCTGGGCATTCTCGACCGTAGGGGAGGGCTCGTCGCGGGTGTGCCGCGCCACATCGTCGCCCGTCCTTGCTGCAGGCTCGCCTATATTCGCGGTGCGCTGATTGCCGGAGGCTTTGTTGCCGACCCGCGTGGCGATTTTCATTTGGAGATCGCGGTTCAGGGCGAGGAGTATGCAAAGGGACTTTGCGACCTTCTGGAGCAGATTGGAGTTCACGCCCGCGTCAATGCGCGTCGCGGCTCGTATGCCGTGTACATCAAGAGTGCCGAGGAGATTAAACGTCTGTTACAGCTGATTGGCGCCAAGCGCAGCGTTGCCGAGATTGAAGAGGCCCGCGCGGTTAAGCTGGTGAAGAACGACGTGAATCGTCGCGTGAACGCAGAGCTTGCCAACCAGACCAGAAGTGCCGGTGCCGCCCAACATCAGCTTGCGCTCATCGATGAGCTTGATCGGCGCGGTTTGCGCGAAACGCTGCCGGACGCTCTGGCAGTTTTTTGTGACTTACGCGAGCGTTACCCCGATCTCTCACTGCGAGATTTGGGGGAAATGGCCGACCCTCCTTTGTCGAAGTCGGCCTTGTATCACCGTGTTTTGCGCCTTGAAAAGCTCATTGAAGCAAGCGGGTAGTTTAACGCAATAGCTTTTATGGTGGTTTAACTGCTGTTTTATACGTTAAAGCGTTTTAACGCAAATTTGATTTTCAATTTCGAGCATTCTCGTGAAATTCAAGCCAAAAAAAAGGTATATTAGGCGAGTGGTTAGTTTGTGGGCCTCAACGGCAGGCGCTGTAGCTTGCGGGGGCCTTACGAAAGGAGACACAATGGCAGTAAAGGTTGCTATTAACGGCTTCGGTCGCATCGGTCGTCTGGCCTTCCGCCAGATGTTCGGTCATGAGGGCTCCGAGATCGTCGCTATCAACGACCTCACCTCTCCCGATATGCTCGCTTACCTGCTGAAGTACGACTCCACGCAGGGCAACTATGCTCGCGATCACGAGGTCGTCGCTGGCGAGGATTCCATCACCGTTGACGGCAAGGAGATCAAGATCTACAAGGAGGCCGACGCCAACAACCTGCCTTGGGGCGACCTCGACGTCGACGTCGTTCTCGAGTGCACCGGCTTCTACACCAGCAAGGCTAAGGCTCAGGCCCACATCAACGCTGGCGCCAAGAAGGTCGTCATCTCCGCTCCGGCCGGCAGCGATCTGCCCACCATCGTGTACAACGTCAACCATGAGACGCTGACCGCTGAGGACAACATCATCTCCGCTGCTTCTTGCACCACCAACTGCCTCGCCCCGATGGCCAAGGGTCTGAACGACTTCGCTCCCATCGTCTCCGGCATCATGACCACCATCCACGCCTTCACCGGCGACCAGATGCCGCTCGACGGCCCGCAGCGCAAGGGCAACTTCCGTCGCTCCCGCGCCTGCTCCGAGAACATCGTCCCGAACACCACGGGCGCTGCCAAGGCCATCGGCCTGGTTCTCCCCGAGCTCAACGGCAAGCTCATCGGTGCCGCCCAGCGCGTCCCGACGCCGACCGGCTCGCTGACCAACCTCTACGCCGTCGTTGACAAGAAGGTCACCGTCGACGAGGTCAACGCTGCCATGAAGGCCTACGCCGAGACCATCCCCGATACCTTCGCTTACAACGAGGACCAGATCGTCTCCCGCGACATCGTCGGCGAGACCCACGGCTCCATCTTCGACGCCACTCAGACCATGTGCTCTGATCTCGGCAACGGCCAGACCCTCGTTCAGGTCACCTCTTGGTACGACAACGAGAACTCCTACACCTCTCAGATGGTCCGCACCATCAAGTACTTCGAGAAGTTCGTTGCTTAATTTAGCTTTTAGCGAATAGCTCGTTGAGCGTCTAAAGAAGGGCGCGGCCTCATAGGGCTTACACCCTAGGGTCGCGCCCTTTTTATAGGAAATCGTCTGCCGTAATGGGAGGCAGACACGTACGAAAGGTAGAAGCAAACATGGCCTTTACCAAGAAGACCGTCCGCGACATCGATGTCGACGGCAAGCGCGTTCTCGTCCGCGTTGACTTCAACGTGCCTATCAAGGATGGCGTCGTTGGCGACACCACCCGTATCAAGGCTGCCCTGCCCACCATCAACTACCTCGTTGAGCACAACGCTCGCGTCATCCTCATGAGCCACCTCGGCCGTCCCGAGGGTACCGGCTTCCAGCCTGAGCTCTCCCTTGAGCCTGTCGCTAAGAAGCTCGCTGAGCTCTCTGGTCTCGACGTTGCCTTTGTCGCCGACACCTACGGCGAGAAGGCTGCTGAGGCTGTCGCCGCCGTCGAGCCGGGCAAGGTCCTCGTTCTCGAGAACGTCCGTTTCGACAAGCGTGAGAAGAAGAACGATCCCGAGATCGCCAAGAAGCTCGCTTCCTATGGTGACGTCTTCGTTCTCGATGCCTTCGGCACCGCTCACCGCGCCCAGGGTTCCGTCGTGGGCCCCGCCGCTTACCTGCCTGCAGTCGCTGGCTTCCTGCTCGAGAAGGAGGTCGACACGCTGACCGGCATCTTCGCCGAGCCCGAGCGCCCCTTCGTCGCTATCGTCGGCGGTTCCAAGGTTTCTTCCAAGATCGGCGTTCTCGATCACCTCATCGACTCCGCTGACACCCTGATCATCGGTGGCGGCATGGCCTACACCTTCTTCCTGGCTCAGGGCCTGTCCGTCGGTCAGTCCCTCAAGGAAGAGGACTGGGTCGAGCGCGCCGGCGAGATGCTCAAGAAGGCCGAGGAGAAGGGTGTCAAGATCCTGCTCCCCATCGACAACCGCGTTGCCGATCACTTTGGCGAGGACGCTGTCCCCGAGGTTGTCGCTTCCGACACTATCCCCGACGACCGTGAGGGTATGGACATCGGCCCCAAGACCGAGGAGCTCTACGCCGAGGCTGTCAAGGGTGCCAAGACTGTGTTCTGGAATGGCCCCATGGGCGTCTTCGAGTTCGATAACTTCGCTCACGGCACCCAGGCTATCGCCGAGGCTGTCGCCGAGGCTGATTGCACCTCGATCATCGGTGGTGGCGACTCTGTCGCAGCCGTCAACAAGTTCAACCTGGCCGACAAGATGAGCTGGATCTCTACCGGTGGTGGCGCTTCCATGGAGCTCGTCGAGGGTAAGGCCCTGCCCGGAGTGGAGGCGCTTCTCGATGCCTAATCGCACCCTTCTTATCGCTGGTAACTGGAAGATGAACAACGACGTCGCCGAGGCCGCCAAGCTCGCCGACGAGCTGGCTCAGGCTCTGCCCGAGGTTCCGGCTGGCGTCGAGGTGCTCGTCTGCCCTCCGACCATCGACATCACCACGGTTCATGACCGTATTCAGGCTGCCCCCATCGCCCTCGGTGCACAGAACGTGTACTGGGAGGCCAAGGGTGCCTTCACCGGTGAGTCTTCTTGCGACATGCTCAAGTCCGCTGGCTGCACCTACTGCATCATCGGTCACTCCGAGCGTCGTGATTACTTCCACGAGACCGACGAGGATCAGAACAAGAAGGCCAAGGCCCTCGTTGCCGCCGGTCTTGTTCCTGTCTTCTGCTGCGGCGAGTCCCTTGAGGTCCGCGAGGCCGGCACCTATGTCGAGCACGTCGTGAACCAGGTCAAGGCTGGTCTCGAGGGTCTCGAGATCACTTGCCCCAAGCAGGTCGTCGTCGCCTACGAGCCCATCTGGGCCATCGGCACCGGCAAGACCGCTACCGCCGAGGACGCTCAGGAGGTCTGCGGCGCTATCCGTGAGACCCTCAAGGAGATGTTCGGTGAGGAGCTCGCCGACGGCATCCGCGTTCTCTATGGTGGCTCTGCCAAGCCCGGCAACATCGCCGAGCTCGTCGCCAAGCCCGACGTCGACGGCGCCCTCGTGGGCGGCGCTTCGCTCAAGGCTGCCGACTTCGCCTCTATGGTCGTCAAGGCAGGCGAGTAGGACATATGGCACAGCGTCATCTTCCTGCACTCCTGATCATCATGGATGGTTGCGGCCTGGCTCCGGCCGATGGCGAGAACGCCGTCGCCGCTGCCAAGACGCCCTTCCTCGATAGCCTGTACGAGAAGTACCCCCACACCACGCTCGGCGCTTCGGGCGAGGACGTGGGTCTTCCCGATGGCCAGATGGGCAACTCCGAGGTGGGTCACCTCAACATCGGTGCCGGCCGCATCGTGTTCCAGGAGCTTTCGCGCATCAACAATGCCATCAAGGACGGCTCCATCGCCAAGAACGAGGTCTTCGTCAAGGCTATGGACGACGTCAAGGCTGACGGCAAGACTCTCCACCTCATGGGCCTTATGAGCCCTGGCGGTGTTCATTCTCATATGAGCCACGTCGAGGCTCTGGTCAAGATGGCTGCCGAGCACGGTGTCAAGACCGTTCGCGTCCACGCCTTCATGGATGGTCGCGACGTTGACCCGCAGTCCGGTGCCGGTTACATGAGTGAGTTCTGCGCCTTCCTGGCTAAGATCTCCGAGGAGACCGGTTGCGACGCTCGCGTTGCCACCGTCTCGGGCCGTTATTGGGCCATGGACCGCGACAACCGTTGGGAGCGCATCCAGCGCGCCTACGATGTCATGGTCAACGCATCCGATGCCGATACCGACCCTGTTGCCGGTATCAAGGCCTACTACGAGAAGGATCCGCGCGGCGACGAGTTCGTCGAGCCCTTCGCTGCCCACAACGAGGGCATCCACGAGGGCGACGCGGCCATCTTCTTCAACTTCCGTCCCGACCGCGCTCGTCAGATGACTCGCGTGTTCACGGACAAGGAGTTCGACGGCTTTGAGCGCGAGCAGATCAAGCTTTCGCACTTTGTGACGATGACCGAGTACGACCCGACGTTTGACGTCGAGGTCGCCTTCCCCAAGACGTTCCCCGAGAACGTTCTGGCCGACGTTATCGCCGCCAATGGCCTGAAGCAGCTGCACACCGCCGAGACCGAGAAGTACGCCCACGTGACGTTCTTCCTCAACGGCGGCATCGAGGAGCCCAAGGAGGGCGAGGAGCGCGTGCTCGTCGCTTCTCCCAAGGTCGCTACCTACGACCTGCAACCTGAGATGAGCGCTCCCGAGGTTACCGAGAAGCTTGTCGCCGCCATCAACGAGGATCGCGCTGATTTCTACATCGTGAACTTCGCAAACTGCGACATGGTTGGTCACACCGGTGTCTTCGACGCTGCCGTTAAGGCCGTCGAGGCTGTTGACGATGCCCTGTCCAAGGTTGTCCCGGCGATTCTCGCTAAGGGCGGCTTTGCGCTGATTACCGCCGATCACGGCAACGCCGATCACATGTTTGACGTTGCTTCCGACGGTTCCAAGCATCCGTTCACGGCTCACACCACCAACCGCGTGCCGTTCATCATCGTTGATGAGAAGGCACAGCTCACCGGTATCGAGGACGGCCGTCTTTCCGATATCGCTCCGACCATGCTCACCATGGCTGGTATTGAGCCTTCCGCCGAGATGACGGGTCGCGTACTCGCCACCGAGGCCTAATAGAAAACAAATACCGTTTTCTAGTAAGGGGGTTGTCCACAACCGGACAACCCTCTTTTTTTGCGCTATTTCTACCTCGTCACCAAATGGCTGATGGGGGAGTGCTGGGGGTTGTGGTACAGTACTGGAGTTTGAATTGTTCTATTAAGGAGCTTATCTATGGGTCCGTTTCAGATTCTTCTGTTTGTCGTTTGGGCTGTCTCTGCCGTGGCGCTGACGATTCTCGTCCTGATGCACTCTGGTAAGGGCACCGGCGTTTCGGATATGATCGCTAGCTCGCTGTATAACTCCAGCTCTGCCACGGGCGTCATGGAGCAGAACCTCGATCGCCTGACGGTAATTATGGCCGTCGTTTTTGCCGTGTGTGTCGTCCTGTGCATGTTCTTCTTCCCGCAGGGTATCGTCGGCTACTAAGCACGAGCCACATAAATACTTGAAAAGGGTTCCGCAAGTGCGGGACCCTTTTTGTTTACATATTTGTAACAGAGCCAAAATATCCCCACATACTTCGCCCAACTAAAGAAATTCTCGACCGTTGACCGGAATTAGCCCCAAATCGTGCATAAAATGCGCTACTGTATTGAGAAACGTTGGTTCGTTGTGCATAACCAGCCATAGCAACGGGCGGCGTTTTGATGGTTCGGATCGGATTGTCTCGACATGTGTCCGACTGAACATTTCTTTGTCCTATCTCATAAGGAGGATGGCATGGCTGATTCTATGTTCCACCAGCCCGTTATGGGTCGTCGCGCCTTTGTCGGCGGTACCCTTGCTGCGAGCTCCATGGCTTTTCTTGCCGCATGCGGCAAGAAGGGCGGCGACGCTTCCGGTTCTGAGTCCGGTTCGAAGCTGAACTTCTACATCAACAACCCGGTCTGCATCGACCCCTACAATGTCCAGGAGGACCAGGGCACTCAGGTCGAGTACCAGCTCTTTGATGCTCTGACCTCTTATGACGCCGAGAAGGGCGAGATCGTTCCGCTGGCTTGCGAGTCCTTCGAGGCCAACGACGACGCCACCGAGTTCACCTTCAAGATCAAGAAGGCCAAGTTCCACAACGGTGACGACGTTACCTCCAAGTCCTTCAAGCTCGGTTGGGAGCGTCTGGTCAACACCAAGTCGGCTGTCGCTACCGAGTACGGCCCTTCCGAGGTCTCCTATCACCTTTCCATGGTCGAGGGCTATGACGATCTGCTTGCCGGTAACGCTACCGAGCTCAGCGGTGTTACCTGCCCCGACGATGAGACCCTCGTCGTCAAGCTGGCTTCCGCTTACGCCGACTTCCCCTTCGTCGCCTCTCACCCGGCTCTGGCCCCGGTTCCCGAGTGCGCCGAGTCCGATGTCAAGAGCTTCTACCTCGCCCCGGTCGGTAACGGCCCGTTCATGATGGACGGCAAGTGGGAGGATGGCCAGGAGATCAACGTCAAGAAGTTCGACGATTACTATGGCGACAAGGCCAAGATCGATGGCATCCACTTCCAGGTCATCAAGGACATGGAGACCGCCTACAAGGAGTTCCAGGCCGGTAACCTCGATGTCTGCGACGTTCCCGTCGCTCAGATCGACGCCGCCAAGAAGGATCGCGGCGTGTCCAAGGACGGCTACACCATGGGTGACGGCGAGCGCATGCTGCTCGGCGCCGAGCCTTCCACGTACTATCTGACCTGCAACACCACGGCCGAGCCGTTCAGCAACGCCGACCTGCGCAGGGGTATCTCCCTGGCCATCAACCGTGAGGCCATCTGCAAGACCATCTTCAAGGGTACCCGTACTCCTGCCGACGGCATTGTTCCTCCGGGCATCGATGGCTACAAGGAGGGCGCATGGGAGTTCTGCGCCTACGATGTCGACAAGGCTAACGAGTACCTCGACAAGGTTGCTCCCGCTGGCGCTAACGGGGATCGTGGCATTAGCGTGACCCTGTCCTACAACCAGGACGGCGGTCACAAGGAGATCATGGAGTCCATCATCGGTGACCTCGCCAAGGTTGGCGTTACCGCTGTCTCCGATACCCCTGAGTGGTCTGCCCTGCTCGAGCAGTATCAGAACTTTAACTATCAGTTCGGTCGTCTGGGTTGGATTGCCGACTACCCGATCATGGACAACTTCCTGTATCCGCTGTTCCACTCCGACTCCCTCGGTGGCGACAACCGCTCCGGTTACAACAACCCCGAGTTCGACGCCAAGGTCGACGAGGCTCGTACTATTGTTGACGACGAGGAGCGCGTCGCTAAGATGCAGGAGGCCGACGCAATGGTCGCTGCCGACTGCCCGGTCATCCCGATTATGTTCTACACGCACACCATCGCCGGCTCCGATCGCGTTAAGCACCTCTATGTCGATCCGCAGAAGCACGCCGATCTGGGTACCGCTGAGCTCGCCTAAGAGTTTGCAGCTTCCGTGAGGGTCAAGTATTTACGTAGACCTCATGGGAAACATACAGTTCTCCCTAACCTGGGGTAAACTGGCTGATGGTAATTTTGGGATGCCGGTCTGGCGATCGGCATCCCATTTAGGTTAATCCCTAGATAGGGGAGTGGTATGGGTAAGTACATCGTTAAACGTGTGCTTCAGTTCATCCCGGTGTTTTTGGGCGTTACGCTGATTCTGTTCGCCCTCCAGAATATCGTGCCGGGAGATCCGATCAAGCTGATCGGTGGAGACAAGGCTCTGTCCCCCGAGGTGGAGCTTCAGCTTCGCGTTCGCTATCACCTGGTCCAGACGGACGATGACGGCAACGCGATCCTTGACGAGAACGGCGACCCCGTTCAAACGTCGCTCGTGGACCGTTACTTGTATTACATGAACGGCCTGCTTCATGGCGATCTGGGCAATTCGTATCAGCGCAAGCTGCCGGTTACGGAAATCTTTGCCCAGAAGTATCCGTATACGGTCAAACTTGCCGCGTGCGCCATCGTGCTCGAGGCAATTATGGGTATCGGTGCGGGTATCATTTCGGCGGTAAAGCGTTATTCCTTCTGGGATATTTTGGTAACGCTCACCACGTCGATCCTCGTTGCGGTCCCGGCCTTCTGGCTCGGTATGTTGCTGCAGCTGTTCTTTGGCGTCATCCTCAAGGACGCCACGGGCGGTGCAATCTCCATGCCGATCTCGGGTGCCGGCGGTTCCAGCTCTCAGTATCAGGATTGGATGCACTATGTGCTTCCGACCATTACGCTGGCTTCGGTTTCGACCGCTTATGCTGCGCGCATTATGCGCTCGCAGCTGCTTGACGTCATGAACCAGGATTACATCCGTACGGCAAAGGCCAAGGGTCTCTCCAATCGTGCGATCATCGTCAAGCATGCGCTTAAGAATGCACTCATCCCCGTCGTTACCTATATTGGTGTCGACTTTGGCGGCATGCTTTCGGGCGCCATCCTGACCGAGACGGTCTTCAACTGGCCCGGTATCGGCTATGAGGTCTATCGCGCCATTAGCATGCGTGACTGGCCCATCGTTATGGGCGGCGTTACGCTCATCGTTGTCGTCGTCATGGTGATCAACCTGCTCGTCGACATTAGCTATGCATTCCTCGACCCGCGCATCCGCCTTGGCGGTCCGTCGGATAAGGCCTAAGGGAGGTACGTCTCATGCAGGAAACTGATTCTCAGTCTCAGGAGCAGGCTACCGCCACCAAGGCCGCATCTGCTCCCGCCAAGTCCCGCACGCTGTGGGGCGACGCTTTCAAGCGTCTTCGTAAGAACAAGCTCGCCGTTATCGGTGTCTGCTGGATCATCATCGTCGTTGTGGTTGCCCTGACCGCAGATCTGTGGGCTAAGCCCTGGCTCGGTTCGCCGACGGCTTCCGACTCGACCACCATGGCCGAGACGTCGCTGCTGGCTCCGTGTGCCGAGCACCCGTTTGGCACCGACGCCCTTGGTCGTGACATTCTCGTCCGCATTATCTACGGTGCGCGTGTTTCGCTTTCCGTCGGTATTATGGCCACTGCGATCTCCACGGTGATTGGTCTGGTTATGGGTGCTCTGGCCGGTTTCTACGGCGGCATCTGGGATACGATCATCATGCGCTGTGCGGATATCTTCCTGGCGTTCCCGTACGTGCTGTTCGTCGTCGCCATGATCGCCGTTATCGGCCGTGGTCTTCAGAACGTCTTTATTGCCATCGGTATTCTCGGCTGGCCTTCGATTGCGCGCGTCTTCCGCTCTGCGATCTTGACGGTCAAGGAAAACGACTATGTTGACGCTGCGCGCGCGATGGGTGCATCCGATGCTCGTATCGTTGTACGTCACATCTTCCCGAACTCCGTTGCCTCCATCGTGGTCTACGCGACCATGAACATTGGTGGCGCCATTCTGACCGAGTCCGCTCTGTCCTTCCTCGGCATGGGCGTTATTCCGCCTACGCCTTCGTGGGGCTCCATGATTCAGGACGGTCAGCAGTATCTTCTGACTGCTCCCTGGATGATGATCATGCCCGGTCTGGCAATTCTCTCGACGGTGCTCGCCTTCACCCTGCTGGGTGACGGTCTGCGCGACGCCCTCGACGTCAAGATGAAGGACGCATAAGGATGAAGAAGAACAAGAACTATGTGGACCTGAAGGACCAGCCGGTTCCCGAGGGCCAGCATCTGCTCGAGGTCGATGACCTTAAGATGTATTTCCACACCGAGGATGGCGTCGTTCGCGCTGTCGACGGTGTCTCCTACACGCTCGATCGCGGCGAGACCCTGGGCGTCGTCGGTGAGTCCGGCTCCGGTAAGTCCGTGACCGCCATGACCATCATGGGTCTTATCTCGATGCCTCCGGGAAAGATCGAGGGCGGCGACGTTCGCTATCGCGGTCGTTCTATCCTCGAGATGACCGAGGAGGAGATGCAGCACATTCGCGGTAACGACATCGCGATGATCTTCCAGGATCCTATGACCTCCTTGAACCCGGTCTATAAGATCGGCAAGCAGGTGGGCGAGGGTCTTCGTCTGCACCGTGGCTACTCCAAGCAGGAGGCGCTCAAGCGCGCTACCGAGCTTTTGGACCTCGTGGGTATCCCCGAGCCCGAGAAGCGCGTCAATGAGTATCCGCACCAGTTCTCCGGCGGTATGCGTCAGCGTGTCATGATCGCTATGGCTCTTGCCTGCGATCCCGATATTCTGATTGCCGACGAGCCCACGACTGCCCTGGACGTTACCATTCAGGCTCAGATTATTGAGCTTATGCAGGAAATGCAGGAGAAGAACGGCAACGCCATCATCATGATTACCCATGACCTGGGCGTCGTCGCCGACATGGCCGACAAGATCATGGTTATGTACGCCGGCCGTCCCGTCGAGTTCGGTACTGCTGAGGAAATCTTCTACGAGAGCCGCCACCCCTACACCTGGGGCCTTATCCGCTCCATCCCGGAGCAGGCCATCGAAGAGAAGAAGCCGCTTACGCCGATTCACGGCAACCCGCCTTCGCTCATGAACCTGCCCGAGGGTTGCGTCTTCTCTCCTCGCTGCCCCTATGCGACGGACAAGTGCCGCAAGCAGCGCCCCGAGCGTGTTGTCACCGAGTCCGGCCACTATTCTGCGTGCCATTATTCCGGTGACCCCGAGTTCCTCAAGAACGCTCCTGAGACGTCCCGTACGCGCAAGGATTCCAAGAAGGGAGGCGAGGCGTAATGGCAGATACCAACGAGCGTACTCCGCTACTGAAGGTCGAGCACCTCTCTAAGGAGTTCCCCGCTGAGTCCGGCATGTTCGCCAAGCGCTTCTCCAAGCGTGTCGTCTCTGCAGTGAATGACATTTCGTTCGAGATTTATCCGGGCGAGACCTTTGGCCTGGTTGGCGAGTCTGGTTGCGGTAAGTCCACCACGGGCCGCACCATCATGCGTCTGACCAAGCCGACCGCCGGTAAGGTGTTCTTCCAGGGCAAAGATGTTGCCGAGATGAGCAAGCATGAGATCAAGGACATGCGTCGCGAGATGCAGTTTATCTTCCAGGATCCTTATGCTTCGCTGAATCCCCGTATGACCATCGGCGAGATCGTCTCCGAGCCCATGACCATTCACGGCGTGGGCACCAAGGAAGAGCGTATCGAGCGTGTCCGCGAGCTGCTGGACGTCGTCGGTCTGAATCCCGAGCACATCAACCGCTATCCGCACGAGTTCTCGGGCGGTCAGCGCCAGCGTGTCGGCATCGCCCGCGCGTTCGCTCTGAAGCCCAAGCTGATCATCTGCGACGAGCCCGTTTCCGCTCTGGATGTTTCCATTCAGGCCCAGGTTCTGAACCTTCTTAAGGAGCTCCAGGACAAGTTCGGTACCGCATATCTGTTTATTGCCCACGACCTGTCCGTCGTGCAGCATATCTCCGATCGCGTTGCCGTTATGTACCTGGGCAAGATGGTCGAGGTTTCGGACTGGAAGACGCTCTACAGCGAGCCCCACCATCCGTACACGCAGTCGCTGCTGTCTGCCGTGCCGGTTCCCGATCCGGATATCCAGAAGACCCGTAAGCGCATCATCCTTGCCGGCGATCCGCCGTCACCGCTGGATCCGCCGACCGGTTGCCGTTTCCACACCCGTTGCCCGATCGCGCAGGGTATCTGCTCTGAGAAGCTTCCCGAGTTTAAGGAGGTCGCACCGGGTCACTGCTGCGCCTGTCACTTCGCGGAGCCGTTCCCGATCAAGGAATCGCACATCGACCTCTAGTCGGTTGTACTCGTCCGGCCCCGCCCTGAAGTTACTTTTCAGAACGTCCTCGGACATGCAAGAAACCCCCGCTACGCACTTCGTGCGGCGGGGGTTTCTTGCGTCCTGCGGAATGTTCTGAAAAGTAACTTCAGGGCGGGCCCTGCGGTAACTCGGCAGGGAGAGTGCGATTCCCTGATCGCTCACTTAATCTAATAAGAAATTGAGTGAGGCCGGAGCGTTGGCTCCGGCCTCCCCGTATAAGGGCTCGGCAAAGCCGAGCCACCAAATTTGCATCAGCCCCTAGAACATGTTTGAGAACTGTGCCCCGAGTACATACCCCTAGGGCCGGAATGAGGTTGCTTTCCAACGCATTCCGCAGGGGGCGGCATTATTTTGTAGCGCGAAACGCGGATCAAAATAATGCCGCATGCCCGAGGACGCGTTGGAAAGCAACCTCATTCCGGCCCGAACAGGTCCATCTACCTGTACATTTACAAATTTGTAAACTTTTTTCAAAAAAGTGCTTGCACAGTTCTCGAATCATAGGTTATTATCTTCCTCGTTGAACGCGCGGGTTCAACAAAACGAACCGCGAATCAACAACATAGCATGTCGGAGTGGCGGAATTGGCAGACGCGCTAGCTTGAGGTGCTAGTGACCGCTTTTTGGTCATGCGGGTTCAAGTCCCGCCTCCGACACCATCGCATTTGAGAAGCCTCTTCGGAGGCTTTTTTGTTACCGATAGACAGTGAGGTTCACGATGGAAACGCTTGAGCGCAACGAGTGGGCAGACGTTGCCCAACTAGTCGAGATCACGAGCGATGCTGTCATCATCTGCGAGCTCGACGGAACCATTCTGCATGTGAATAATCGCTTACTTGGTTTGATGTGCGAGGAACGCGCCGACGTCATCGGTGGAGATGTTAAAGACGTTCTGTACTCATCCGCTTTTGAACGTGCGACGGAACATCGTCTGCCATTTGAAACTGATGGCTCCGAGAACGAACTGATGCTCAAGCTGAGTGACGGCTCTTTTATCCCCGTCTTGGTTCGCGCAGGCTCCGTAACGCCTCCACGTATCTTTGGGCGCAGCGCGCCACGTGTCCTGGTGGCACTTCACAGTATTGAGGAACAGTATTCTCACGACCGTCAACTCAAGCGTGCGTTATCGGAGCTTAGAGTGGCAAATAAGCGTCTCTCTGGCACGCTCTCGGTCATTATGAGCACTGTGGGCTCCGATGAGCTACCCAGCCTGCTTGATATCGTTTTAAATCAGCTCGTCGGAACGCTCGATGCTTCTGGAGCTGCGATTTATTTTTCGGAGAGCGGTGGCTTTAAGCTCCGCGGTGTTTCTAAGGAGCTTGAGGATAGCTATCTACCCGAGTTTATGCCGTACGGCGCGGGCATTCCGACCTACGTGCTTCGCGAGTCGCGCGCTTGCCGTCTGTCGATTCAGCAGGACCTTGAGGGCGACCGTGTCGCCTCGGGCATGTTTATGGATTTGGACAATCGTTCTAAGCACCTGTTGCGCGTGCAGGATATGCCTCCGTACCGCAGCGAGATCTGTCTTCCCGTTTTTTACGGCACGCAGATCCTTGGCGTGCTGGAAGTTGGCTGGAAACGCCCCCAGGCACCGCTCGCCTATGACGTTAATGTACTCGAGGTCATTTGCGATTACCTGTCTATCCAGCTGGTCGGCATGGCATCGAGCCTTCGCTCTCGTCGCACGGCCGAGCTTGGCCGCTCGCTTAATGTGCTTCGGGATGAGTTGTTTGCCTATCTTGATGATCCTGTTGCCGCCTCGCGTGCGGTGTCGGCTGAAATTTGCGCCGTGCTCAATTGCCATTTCTGTCCCGTGGAGTATGACGCTAGTCTGGACGCCTACGTCATAGATTTTGAAGGCGGCAGTCGCGTTGCTTTGCCGGACGATCCCGAGAAGCTTTTCTTTTCCACGACGGCGCCAGCGGCACGTCTGGGGGCTGGCCCTGATGGCTTTGGGGCGTCTGTTTTGGGCGGCACGAGTGCCGAGGACCTTAAACGCGTCCGTATAACTCGCGTTGACGAATCGATGCCTATGGGAGGCTGGCTTAGGGCGCATGGTCTACCTTGCCAAGGTCTCTACGTCGATACCGGCATCGAGGCGGGGCGCCCGCGCTCTGAGGGTGATGGCAAGCACAGCAGCGACGCGATTGTTCCTGCTTCTGTTGCGAAGGGCCCGACGACGCGCGCGCTGCTGCTTCGTGATGGCAGCCAAGAGCCGATTGATGACCTTGAATATGACTACTTGGTGCACTTGGCGCATGACTTTGAACTGATCTACGAAGGCGAATCTCAAAAGCGCGAGGAGCGCCAAATCGCTCAGACCCTCCAGATCGGCATGAGAAATTCCCTGGGGGATGTTCCGGGTATCGCAACCGATTCGGTGTACCTGTCGGCCACGAACTCGGCGTTGGTCGGCGGCGATTTCTATACGCTCATCCGACTTCCCGACGACTGCGCCGTCATGATTCTGGGTGATGTGTCTGGCAAAGGCATTGAGGCCGCATCGATGTCCGCGCTCGTCAAGACGGCCCTGACGGCATATGCCTGGGAGGGCGCTGGCCCGGCCCGCATGGCGCGCTCCCTTAACAGCATGCTCATGGGCTTTTCGAGGGTCGAGACGTTCGTGACGGCCTTTATCGCCAAGATTGACCTTAAAGCCGGACGCGCAACGTATTGTTCGGCGGGCCATCCTCCGACCATGGTCATCAGGCCAGAGTCGATGCCGCTGGGCGGCGGCGAGGCCCGTGGGGGAGAGGTCGAACTGCTTGGATGCCAATCGGGCGTAATCGGTGCATTCGAAGGCATGGTGTACGAGACGGGTGCCTTTACGTTCGCCCCCGGCGACATGCTCTTTATGTATACGGATGGAACGATTGAGGCCCGTGACCGCACCGGAGCATTCTTTGGCGAGCAGCGCTTGCGCGATCTTCTGCTTTCTGTTTCGGGGGAGGGCGTGTCGGGCATTTGCGGCAAGGTCTTGGGCGAGCTCGACCGATTTACCGAATCGGCGCTGGACGACGACATTGCATTGGTGTCCCTTGAGTTTTTACGGGGTCGTTCATAGACGACGCTGGACGGGCTGAATCCGCACGGTTGGGGAAACGAATGCATCGAGTGGGCTTTTTTGGGGAACCATGGTCGTATGAATGAGTGGAATGACATAGCGGTTTTGACGCCACCGGGCGATATCGACATCGCCGCGGTGCCTGCGCTGCGTCGGCGGTTGGATGCTTTGGTTGACCGCGGCGTGCGTCGTGTCGTCATCAACTGTCAGGCGGTTGGCTTTATCGATTCGACGGGCTTGGCATTCCTGCTTACGCGCGCTCGTGAGCTCATGAGGCGAGAAGGCCTGCTTTCGCTCGTCAATGCATCAGGCGAAGTTGTTCGCTTTTTGGAGATTGCTCGTCTTGTCGATATCCTTCATGTCGCGGGTCCGGCACGGGAGTCTATTCCCGCCATTCCGGTGGGGGAGCTGCCTCGCTGGAGTAAGAGCGTCGAGGTCCGTCAGGGTATCGAGAATCTTCCATACTACCGACATCACATCGCCGAACTCCTTGAATCGCTTCCGTTGCGCCGCGACGAGCGCTACGATGTCGCATTGGCGTCGGGGGAGGCACTGGGTAATGCCTATGACCATGCGGGCGGTGTCGGGTGCGTCCTGACGGTTCAGGCCTATGGCGATCGCGTTGTGGTTGAGGTGCTTGATCGAGGTGCCGGCTATTCTATCGATAAAACGAGCGAACCGGTCGCATCCGAGGAGCGCGGCCGTGGTATCAAGCTTATGCGTATGCTCGTCGATAACGTGGAGGTTGCGCGTCGTACAGACGGCGCCGGCACGCGCGTGCAGATGGTGAAGCTGTTTAGCGGAGCGCTCGAATCGTGTGCCTAGCCAATCGCTTTGGCGCGTTTAGCTACCAAGAACATGCGGCAGGCAACTTTTTTGAAAAAAGTACTTGCGTCTTTTGGACAACTCGCGTAAATTAATAATCCGCAAGCGGACATGGCTCAGTTGGTAGAGCACAACCTTGCCAAGGTTGGGGTCGCGGGTTCGAGCCCCGTTGTCCGCTCCATTGCATTTACGGACCGTTTAGGCGGTCCTTTTTCGGCGAAGTGGCCAAGTGGTAAGGCAGAGGCCTGCAAAGCCTTTACCCCCGGTTCGAATCCGGGCTTCGCCTCCAGGCAACATCCGGGCGCTCCGGCGCCCGTTTTGTTTTACATATGCGGACATGGCTCAGTTGGTAGAGCACAACCTTGCCAAGGTTGGGGTCGCGGGTTCGAGCCCCGTTGTCCGCTCCAAGCGCAACAGCCCGACTACTACGGTAGCCGGGCTTTTTCGTACCCATCGCAGAGGCTCGAACCCGAGAGGGAGCGAGCGTTAAGCAAACGCGGAGCGTTTGTAGCGAGCTGGCGAGGTCGCCGGCAGGCGGCCGAAGCCGGTGCGGATCCGCGAAGCGGATACGCGGACGCCCCGTTGTCCGCTCCAAACGCAATAGCCCGGCTACTACGGTAACTGGGCTTTTTTGTACCCATCGCATGGGCCCGAACCCGAAAGGGAGCGAGCGTTTTGGGGCGTGGCTGTGGCGTTGTTTGCCGCGAATGTTAGCTTTGAGCGTATCATCGTGGACATCTCGCAAAACCTCGTTGCAAGGGAGGCGCACCCCATGGCTACAGAAAAGTCCTCTTCTCGCTCATGGATGTCCGATGCCGCGATCTATCAGATCTACCCGCGCTCGTTTAAGGATTCGACTGGTTCGGGTCTGGGCGATATCGCGGGCATTACCCAGCAGATGGACTATCTTGAGCGGCTGGGTATCGAGGCCATCTGGCTGAGCCCGTTTTACCCATCGCCTCTTGTCGATGGTGGCTATGATGTGGCGGACTACTGCGATGTCGATCCACGTCTCGGCTCGCTTGACGACTTCGATGACATGATCGCTGCGGCTCACGCGTGTGGCATCAAGGTCATCGTCGACATCGTGCCCAACCATTCATCCAACCAGCACCCGTGGTTCAAAGCCGCTCTTGCCGCTGGCCCCGGATCGCCCGAGCGCGCTCGTTATATCTTCCGCGATGGTCGCGGCGAGCACGGCGAGTTGCCTCCCACCAATTGGAATGCCAACTTTGGCGGCCCCGCCTGGACGCGTGTCGCGGACGGTCAGTGGTATCTGCACATGTTTACGCCCGAGCAGCCGGACTTTGACTGGTCATGCCCCGAGGTTCACGCGTTCTTTTGCGACGTCCTGACGTTTTGGAGCGATCGAGGCGTCGATGGCTTTCGCATTGATGTGGCGCACGGTCTTGCCAAGGATCTCGACCGCGATGACCTCGACCGGTGGCATCTCGCCGAGGGCGATGACATGGTTGACGACGGCACCCATCCGCTGTGGGACCGTAACGAGGTCCACGAGATCTATCGCGAGTGGCGCCGCGTGTTCGACCGCTATAATCCGCCGCGCAGCGCCGTTGCCGAGGCGTGGGTGCTGCCCGAGCGCCAGTATCTCTACGCCCGCCCCAGCGAGCTTGGCCAGACATTCAACTTTGAGTTCGCCAAGGCCACTTGGACCTATGATGACATGCACACTGCAATCGAGAAGGGCTTGAAGGCAGCCGTCGAATCCGATTCCGCCTCGACCTGGGTACTCTCCAACCACGACGTGCCGCGCGTGGCGACGCGCTATGCCCTGCCGCAAATCAAGGCGACGCGCTACCACCAGATTGCGCTCGACTGGCTCTTACGCGACGGGTCGTCTTATGACGAGGACCGTGAACTCGGTGAGCGCCGCGCGCGGGCGGCCCTTTTGCTTGAGCTGGCGCTTCCGGGCTCGGCATACGTGTATCAGGGTGAGGAGCTCGGCCTTTTTGAGGTGGCTGACATCCCGTGGGCTGCACTCGAAGATCCTACTGCGACCAATACGCACGGACCGAAGCGCGAGAAGGGGCGCGACGGCTGCCGTGTGCCCCTGCCGTGGGTGGCAGCGGACGATCCCGCGCAGGGCGGATCGTTTGGGTTTTCGCCGGCGGACGCCGATGCGGCGCCCCATCTGCCGCAACCTGCATGGTTTTCCGATTACGCTGCCGATAGGGAAGAAGCGGACCCGACATCGATGCTTGCGCTCTATCGTGACGCCCTCCGGCTGCGGCGCAAGCTGCGCGGGTGCGCCAACGATCTTGCGTGGCTCGATCTTGACGGGCGCACTGGCCTTACAGATGGTGCCGAGGGCGCTGAGGGCGGCGTCATCGCCTATCGCCGCGACAACGGCTGGGCGTGTGTGACGAACTTCGGTACAGCACCCGTGGAGCTGCCGGCGGGCAGGATCCTGCTCACTTCATCACCACTTGCAGACGGCAGGCTCGCGCAGGACAGCTCTGCCTGGATCATGCTCGGTGAGATGTAGAGGCCTCTTGCGGCGAGTTTGCGGTTGCCTGCGCTTTCCGTGGTGGCTGATGTCTTCGCGAGGTTCGTGAGGGCGTCGCAAAACTTTTTAAAAAAAGTTCTTGCATAGGATGCGGATATCACGTAAGATTAATCCTCGTAAGCGGACATGGCTCAGTTGGTAGAGCACAACCTTGCCAAGGTTGGGGTCGCGGG
>CAUEMA010000015.1 GCA_959018755.1 uncultured Collinsella sp.
GCACAACCTTGCCAAGGTTGGGGTCGCGGGTTCGAGCCCCGTTGTCCGCTCCATTTGGGCGTTTAGCTCAGGGGGAGAGCGCTTCCCTGACACGGAAGAGGTCAGAAGTTCAAATCTTCTAACGCCCACCAAATGTTCGCAGCCCAGAGGCTATGTCCTCTGGGCTGTTTTTTTGCCACCAAGCACGCCGCCAAATAAGCCACCAAATATTGATCCAAGGTCTGTACGCAATGGTTTTCGCATCCCGTAGGGCTGCCGGCAGATTGCATACGTCCTGGCCGATCGTGACCGCAACATGTTGGTCAAGCATAATCTTTTGGATTCTTTTGGCGTGAGCGGCTTGGTTTTGGTAGGATTTGTCAGCGGCTTGACAAGGGGGTTTTATAACTGCCATGCAGGTAGCCGTGTTGGTAATGTTTTACCGACTTGCTAAGATCCCCTCATAATTAATGCGTCTGTAAATTGACCAATTGGTTTGACCTGCTGAAACACTATATGTTGTGTTTGACCTAAAAAAAGAATACAGGATATAGATGCCTCTTTGTCGTATGATAGATGGCGGACAGAGAACGAGGACCTTATTCGCCCCATTTGGATGGATCTTTGAGCCCCTTGATTGGCTGCGAGGATTGTCCGCATGAGGGCCTATGGTTATCGAAAACACAGATTGCGCGACGGCGCCGCAAGACAGGGTAAGCCCTGCCGGGCATCGTTTGGCTCTGAAGCGCAATGAGGCTACGATGCGAAAGAGGCAAGAGGATGAAGATCATCAAGCGCAGCGGCACCGAGGTTACCTTTGACATCGATAAGATCGTCAATGCGATCCGCGCCGCAAACTTGGAGGTCGAGGAAGGCTCTCGCCTTACCGACCGCCAGGTGATCTATGCGGCACAAAACGTCGCCGAGGCATGTGAGAAGGCCGGTCACACCGTATCGGTCGAGGAGATCCAGGATTTGGTCGAGGACGAGATTATGCGTCTCGACTGCTACGAGGTCGCTCGCCACTACATCATCTATCGCTATGTTCAGAGCCTAAAGCGCCAAAAGAACACGACCGACGACAAGATCCTGTCGCTGATCGAATGCAACAACGAAGAGGTCAAGCAGGAGAACTCTAACAAGAACCCGACCGTCAACTCCGTTCAGCGCGACTACATGGCCGGCGAGATTTCCAAGGACCTGACGCAGCGCGTACTGCTGCCCCAGGAGATCGTGGATGCTCACAACGAGGGCCTGATTCACTTCCACGATTCGGACTACTTTGCCCAGCACATGCATAACTGCGACCTGGTGAACCTGGAGGATATGCTCCAGAACGGTACTGTTATCTCGGGTACGCTGATTGAGAAGCCGCATAGCTTCTCGACGGCCTGCAACATCGCGACGCAGATCATCGCCCAGGTTGCTTCCTCCCAGTACGGCGGCCAGTCGATTTCGCTGACTCATCTCGCCCCGTTCGTCGAGGTGAGCCGTCAAAAGATTCGCGGCGAGGTTGCTCGCGAGCTTGAGGAGCTCGGCGTTTCCGCATCTCCCGAAAAGGTCCGCGAGGTCGTGGAGGATCGCCTGCGCGATGAGATTCGTCGCGGCGTCCAGACGATCCAGTATCAGGTCGTGACGCTTATGACCACGAACGGCCAGGCGCCGTTCGTGACGGTCTTTATGTATCTTAACGAGGCCCGTACGCCTCAGGAGAAGCACGACCTTGCCATGATTGTGGAGGAGACGCTTCGTCAGCGCTATGAGGGCGTTAAGAACGAAGCCGGCGTGTGGATCACCCCGGCGTTCCCCAAGCTAATCTACGTGCTCGAGGACGATAACATCCGCGAGGATTCGCCGTACTTCTATCTGACCAAGCTCGCTGCCAAGTGCACCGCCAAGCGCATGGTGCCCGACTACATCTCTGAGAAGAAGATGCGCGAGCTCAAGCTGTCTAAGGGCGAGACCGCCGGCAACGGCGATTGCTACACCTGTATGGGTTGCCGCAGTTTCCTGACGCCCGACCGTTCGGGCAACGGCTTTAACAACGTCGCCAACGCGCTGAACTATGACCCGAGCAAGCCTAAGTACTATGGTCGCTTTAACCAGGGCGTTGTGACCATTAACCTGCCTGATGTCGCGCTGAGCTCGCACCAGGATATGGACAAGTTCTGGAAGATCTTCGATGAGCGCCTTGAACTGTGCCATCGTGCCCTGCTGTGCCGTCATGAGCGTCTGATGGGCACGCTTTCGGATGCCGCGCCGATTCTTTGGCAGTACGGCGCCCTGGCGCGCCTTAAGAAGGGCGAGACGATCGACAAACTGCTCGTGGGCGGCTATTCCACCATCAGCCTGGGGTATGCCGGTCTGTATGAGTGCGTCAAGTACATGACGGGCCACAGCCACACCGAGAAGGAGGGCACGCCCTTTGCCATGGCGGTCATGCAGCGCATGAACGACAAGTGTGCGGAGTGGAAAGCCGCGAGCGATATCGATTTCTCGCTGTACGGCACGCCGTTGGAGTCGACGACCTACAAGTTCGCCAAGTGCCTGCAGCGTCGTTTTGGCATTATTCCGGGCGTGACGGACAAGGGCTACATTACCAACAGCTACCACGTCCACGTGTCCGAGGAGATTGATGCCTTCGACAAGCTCAAGTTTGAGGGCATGTTCCAGCAGCTTTCGCCGGGCGGGGCCATTTCCTACGTTGAGGTTCCCAACATGCAGGACAACCTCAAGGCTGTCATTCGCGTGATGCAGTACATCTACGACAACATCATGTACGCCGAGCTCAACACCAAGAGCGACTACTGCCAGGTGTGCGGCTACGATGGCGAGATCAAGATTGTCGAGGACGATGGCAAGCTGGTGTGGGAGTGCCCCAATTGCGGCAACCGCGACCAGGAGAAGATGAACGTCGCTCGTCGTACGTGCGGCTACATCGGTACCCAGTTCTGGAACCAGGGTCGAACCGAGGAGATCCGCGACCGCGTGCTGCATCTCTAATAACCATCCCAGGCTGCCCCGTAGCGAGGCCCCGGACCTTTACTCGCTATTTCGGACAGTCCTGGCTCACGACGGAGGCGCCACTGGCGCCTCCTGTTCGTGCGGAACTCATATCGAGCAAAGGTCCGGGGCCTCGCTACGGGGCAGCCAAGTTAATGTAGCTGAGATGCAGCATGCGGCCTGCTCACTCCTCGAAGTTCTTAGCGGAAATAATTTGAGCTGCAGCTGCGATTTACTTGCGATGGCGGTTGAGCCGCAACCCAGTTTTTATTGGACCTCGAACCCTATACTCGATGTTCGCTTCGTTCATTGAGTTGCCCTTTGCATGAGGCCGGGACATATCGTCCCGCCCGCAGTTTCGCAGGCCGCAGGCCGAGAATGTTTGAGGACGGGATGATATGTCCCGGCCTCCCAGGAGAGTTACCTATGAACTACGCGAACATTAAGTATTTCGATATTGCTGATGGAGAAGGCGTTCGTACTTCTCTGTTTGTGAGTGGGTGCCGTCGTGGGTGCAAGAACTGCTTTAACTCTGTCGCGTGGGACTTTGCTGCGGGCGAGCCGTTCGATCGCGCCGTCGAGGACAAGATTATCGAGAGTCTCGATCATCCCTTTATCGATGGTCTGACGATTTTGGGCGGCGAGCCTATGGAACCTGAGAATCAAGCGGGGCTTGTCGACTTTATCGAACGCGTGCGTGCGGCCTATCCATCGGGGTCGGGAAAGACTATTTGGTGCTTTACCGGCGATGTGCTCGAGGAGCTTATGCCGGGCGGTCGTCATCATACCGAGGTGACGGACCGCATCCTTACCTGCCTCGATATGTTGGTGGACGGTCCGTTCGTTCAGGATTTGTACGATATCTCGTTGCGCTTCAGAGGCTCGAGCAATCAGCGCGTGATCGATATGAACGCTACGCGTGCCCGTGCCGAGCGCGAGGGCGTTGCGCTTTGTGATGCGGTTGAACTTTGGCGTGATGATCCGGTCTATTCGACCCATACTATGTAGCTTGTGGTCGATGCCGGAGGGCGTGGTACCATAGCGCGAACGTGAAATCGGAAAAGTGAGGCCCAGATGGTCGATCAGGAAAAAGTCGAGGCCGCCATTAAGCTGTTGCTTGAGGGCATAGGCGAGGACCCAACTCGTGAGGGCCTGCTGGAGACCCCGGCGCGCGTTGCCCGTATGTATGGTGAAATCGCCGGCGGTATGGACCAGAGTGCCGAGGAGCACCTGTCCAAAACCTTTGCCGTCGCTTCGAACGATTTGGTTATCGAGCGCGACATCACGTTCTACTCGCTGTGCGAACATCATCTGCTGCCGTTTTACGGCAAGGCTACCATTGGCTATATCCCCAACGGCCGTGTCGCAGGGCTCTCTAAGCTTGCTCGCACGGTTGAGGTTTATGCCCGCCGTCTGCAGCTGCAGGAGCAGCTGTGTGCGCAGGTTGCCGATGCCCTCATGGAGTATCTCGCTCCCCAGGGAGCGATTGTGCTCATGGAAGCTGAGCATATGTGTATGACCATGCGCGGCGTGCAAAAGCCCGGCACCAAGACCGTGACGCTCACTCGCCGCGGCGTCTTTGAGACCGACCCCGCGCTCGAAGAGCGTTTCTTTAGGATGCTGGGACGCTAACTATGAGAGTCGTCAACGACTTTACATCGAATACTGACGAGGGAACGCCGCGTCGCGGTTTTATGGCTTCGGGCCTGGCGCCTTTTGGCGTCATGCCTCGTATCGATTACATTTGTGCCAACGGCCTGTTCCGGCGCCACCTGGGCAACATTGCTCAGCTGGAATCGGGGCGCATCTTTTGCCGCCACGGTATTGACCATCTGCTCGATGTCGCCCGCATTATGTGGATCAAGAATCTCGAGGAACAGCTCGAGTTTGACCGCGAGGTCATCTACGCCACGGCACTTCTTCACGATATCGGCAAAGATGAACAGTACGAATCGGGTATATCCCATGATGTTGCAAGCGAGCGCGTCGCTGATGCGATTCTCGGTGGCATGCCCGATGACGTGGCGTTTGAGCCGGCAGATGCCGCAGCCATTAAGACGGCCATTCTGGGCCATCGAAAGCTGCGCGTGAACAGCCAGCCGCTTGAGCGTCTGCTTTATGCAGCCGACAAAGCGTCGCGCGCCTGCTTTGCATGCCCCGCGCGCAATGCTTGCAACTGGAGCGATGATAAAAAGAACCTGTCGATTCGCGTGTAGTTAGTTTGCGCGGTCGGGGTTCTAAACGAAGGAGAAGATCGCGATGAGCAACAAGAAACTGCCCGAGAATGCAACCAAGACTGAAGGCGCCGAGCTCGCCCGCCGTGGAAGGGGCGAAATATCCACCGCAACGGCGGTGCCCCACGTGAGCTATGACGATTTGCGCCATGCCGATCGTATTGTCATTGACGGCCTTGAGGTTTTTGCCAACCACGGTGTATATCCCGAGGAGAACGCGCTGGGTCAGAAGTTCATCGTTTCTCTGGTGCTCTATGCCGACCTGCGCGCGGCGGGGGAGCACGATAACCTGGACGCCTCGATTGACTATGGCTCGGTGTGCCACGATGTCGATGGCTATCTGCGCGAGCATACGTTTAAACTTATCGAGGCGGCAGCCGAGGGTGTGGCCCAGATGCTGCTGCGCCGCTATCCCTCGCTGCTTGGTGTGCGCATAAAGCTCGATAAGCCGTGGGCCCCTGTTGGCCTGCCCCTGGCAAGTTGCGGTGTCGAGATCGAGCGCGTGCGCTAACCGGTTCTAATACGTCTCTATGGGTGGCTGCTTGAGCCGCTGCGACAGAGCTCTATTGTTGGGGCAGTACGTGTCGAGCAGGGCGTGAAACCGCTGATTGTGGCTTGGCTCGAGCAAGTGGACGAGCTCGTGGGCGACAACCATGTCGAGGCATTCGACGGGGTAGGCGGCAAGTTCTCGTGCGATGCGAACGGCACCGGATTTGGGCGTGCATGAGCCCCAGCGCGTTTTCATACTACGTACGGAAACGCGGGCCACGGTGACGCCCATTGCGATTTCGTATGCGCGCACCATATCGCGTAGCGCTGCGGCGACCTCGGATGCATAGAGTTGGTCGATGCGTGTCTGGAGCTCGTCGGACGTTAGGCCGTCGAGGATTGCGCGCCGCTTGGCCTGTGGGTCTTCGTCCGTTTCGTCGGTACCCATAAAACTTGCGAAGGTAGCCTGCTTGGGTCGCGGTGCGGGTGATGCAAAGTTGTGATCGAGCGCATCTTGTACCGTGATGGGTTTGCCCCAAAGCGCAATGATGGACGAGGGGCTGAGCGGCTCTCTCGCCGTCGCCTGACGTTGCTCGCGCTGGGCAAGTCGGCTGATAATCCAGGCGCTGTTGCGCTTCACAAACGCTTCGATACGCTCACGGCTGGCGCCGATCGGTGCGCTGGCGTGGACCTCACCGCTCGATGTGACGCGTAGGTTGAAGTTCTTGACGCGCTTTTTGGTAACGACGACGGGCAAGGACGTGCCATCCGGTCGGGGTAGGAAAAACGTAAATTGCTGCGTCAAAAGCGGTCCTTCAGATTGGGGACGGGCCGGCATGTCGACCGTTCGGCATGCCGGCCCGCTCAAGGGATGTGAAATTAATAACGCTCAAAGAAGGCAAGCGCGTTGTCGCTGCAGAGCTTTTGCATCACGGTCTTGCCAAAGTGCTTGGAGAGCATGTTCTGGAACTCGGGCATCTTGCTGGCTTCGGAGAGGAAAGCAGGCACCGTGGCGCCGTCCCAGTCGCCGCCGAGCGCGATGACGTCCTCGCCGCCCAGGTCGAGCCAGTGCTCGATATGTGCCGCCAGCTGGTCGAAGGTGACGTCTGCGGCGGTCTTGTCGGTTGCGTCGTTGGAAAGGAACTCGCTGCAGTAGTTGAGGCCGACGATACCGCCCATGTCGCGAATGGTGCGGAACTGGTCGTCGGTGAGGTTGCGCTTGACGCCGCAAACCGCGCGGGAGTTGGAGTGGCTGGCAACGAAGGGGCGCGTGGCGTGGGCGACAACCTCGTCAAAGCACTCATCGTTGAGGTGGGAAACGTCGAGCACCATGCCGGCGTGCTCCATCTGCGTAAGCGCCTCGATACCGGCGGCGGTGAGGCCGGCGTGGGTGTCGTGGCCGCTCGCGAGCGGTCCCTGCGCGTTCCAGCTGAGTGACGACATAAGCACGCCCAGGCTCTTGAGCACCTCGATCAGCGCGGGGTCCTCGGCAAAGAACGTGGCGTTTTCGATGGTGTGGATGCAAGCGACCTTGCCGTCTTTGAGCGCAGGGCGAATGTCTGCGGCGCTGCGTACGTTGACCATGCGGTCGTGGTTGAGCATTGCCTGGCCGCTCATATGCGCCATGATTTGCGCCTGGAAGCGCGCGGCGTGGGCGGTGGGAATCTCGTCGGGGACAAACGTGGCGAAGCACTGTGCCCACGGCGTGTTGCCGATCTTTGCGAGCGAGATGGCGCAGGCGTTGCCCTCGATGAGGTCGAAATCTTGCGGATGCGTTTCGTCGCCGGGGAAATAACCGTCGGTGCCGGCGGTAAAGCGCAGGTCGAGATCGAGCGTGGCCCAGCCGATGCGGTCGGCGGTGTCGCAGTGTAAGTCAAATACGGGATATGCCATGGATCCTCCGGTTGCAGCGTTTCTTTGCAAACTGTCTTTGAATTGTATGACTAGGGTATAGTTAGCGCCATATGTTCACGGCGGCCCGCGTTGTGCGCCGCCCTTATCACGGAGGTTACCATGTCCAACCAGGGCAAGAAGGTCAAGACTCATTATCGCGGCACGCTCGACGACGGCACGCAGTTCGATAGCTCCTACGATCGCGGCGAGCCGCTGGAGTTCACCTGCGGCGCCGGCCAGATGATCAAGGGCTTCGACGCCGCTGTTGTCGACATGCAGGTGGGCGAGAAGAAGACCGTGCACATTCCTGCTGCCGATGCCTACGGCGAGCACAATCCCGAGATGGTTATTACCTTCCCGGCCGAGCAGGTTCCCAACATCGAGCAGATCGAGAAGGGCATGAAGCTCTTCCTGTCCACGCCCAGCGGCATGCCCGTCCCCGCCGTGGTCATCGACGTGACGCCCGAGGCCGTGACGCTCGATGCCAACCACGAGCTTGCCGGCAAGGACCTCAACTTTGATATCGAGCTCGTCGAGGTCGAGGGTTAGAGTATGCCTGAACGCTTGGTTTCGACGACATGCTTGGGAAATCTCAACGACCCGTCCTATGAACTCCTGCTTCGCCGGGAGCTGGGCGGTGTCTTTGAAGTTGACGAGCTACTGCTCGATTGGGACCAGGCTGATGTATGCGCGTTTATTGGCGTGACGGAGCTGGGGCGCACGATCGATGTTCGGCTGGATACTGCCGACGGCGGTCGTCTTGCCGATGGCGACGTGCTCGCCATTGACCGTTCGGGCGTGGTGCCTGTGGCGGTTATTGTGCGCCTGCGCAGCGCCGAGGTTTATTTGGTCGAAGTCGACCGCATGGATCCGATTGCACTCGCGCATGCGTGCTGGGAGATCGGCAACATGCATGCGCCGCTCTTCCGGGGCGACTCGGACGAGCATACCGTGCGCATGTATACGCCGGTGCAGCCTGTTTTGGGCCGCATGCTCCGGGGTGTCGAGGGTGTTCGGCTCTCGGTGGTCACGCGCGAGCTCGATGCCAGCCGACGCTTTGCGTCGAGTGCGGCGGAGGTCGTCGTGAGCATGGCTCCCGACTTTACCATCGTAAAAAAGACGCGCGGCTAAGCGCACGTATGCGCAAGACGGGCTTTGAGGGGCGACCAATCAAAGTCCGTCTTGCTGTTGATGAGGTGCTTTGGGGGAAAGCATATGGGTCTTGAGGGAATCAAGCTGATTGCATGCGATTTGGACGGCACTTTGCTGCATCCGGGGGAGCGCGAGCCGCGTTCCGAGGCCTTTGAGCTTATCGATGAGCTGCATCGTCGCGGTATCGTGTTTATGCCGGCGAGCGGCCGTCAATATGCGAGCTTGCGCCACCTGTTTGCCCCGGTGGCCGATGAGCTCGCATATGTATGCGAAAACGGAGCCCTGGTGATGAGCGAGGGACGTGCCGTTGTCAAGCGTTCCATGGAGCGCAGCCTTGCTATGGATATCGCGAATGCCGTGGTTGCGTATCCCCATGCCGACGTGACCCTTTCGTGCGAGGGGCACCTCTACACCATGAGCGGCAATGATGCGTTCGTCGACCATTTGCGCTATGAGGTCCACTGCGATGTGGCGGTGGTCGACCGTCCCGAGGACATCGACGAGGACGTCATTAAGATTGCCTTCCAGACGCCCGAGGTTGATCAGCCGGCGGCGCTGGAGCATTTTGAGCGCCTCTTCAGCGACCGTGTCGACGTGATGACGTCGGGAACCGAATGGACGGACTTTATCGGTTTCGGTTCGGGCAAGGGCTCCGCGCTTGCCGATTACGGTCGTGCCCTGGGTATTTCGCCCGATGAGATGATGGCGTTTGGCGACAATGAGAACGATCGCGACATGCTTAACGTCGTGGGCCATCCCTATCTGATGGAGAGCTGCAATCCCTCTATGCGTGGCATCAACGACCGCGTCCGCTACGTGTGCACGGTCGAAGAAGAGCTGCGTCGTCTACTTGCTGAGTAGACATTTGGGACATGTCTAGAAATCTACTTTTTGCTGCAGAGTGCGGAAAGGTGGATTTTAAGGCATGTCCCAAACATCTATCGGCAGTCGGGGCAGAGACCCTCGAAGATGGTGTAGTGCGACGTGACGTGCCAGCCGATTTGCTCGGACGCTTTGGCGTCGAGCTGGGCATCGAAGGGGAGCGGTACGTCGATGACGCGGCTGCACGAGGTGCAGATGATATGCGCGTGCGGCTCGATGGTGCGATCGAAGCGACTGCCGCCCGGTGTCTTGATGGAGAGGATCTCGCCGGCGTCGGCCAAGAGATTGAGATTGCGGTAGACCGTACCGCGGCTGATTTTGTCATCCTGCGCGCGCACGACGTTGTAGATTTCGTCGGCGGTGGGATGGTTATAGCTTTGGCGTACGGCGTCAAGAACCAGCTTTCGCTGCTTGGTATTCCTTCTTTGCACCGCCATGCGCCTCGCCTCTTTTCTATCAACGGTCGTAGGTAAATGATACCGTATTTAGCACACAATACTAATAATGAGGAGTGAAACCGTCTTCATTGGCAAGTGGGGCTCGGGCCTGGGCGTCTACGAGGCGAAAACGCGTTCCCATGCGCTCGTAGGAGGCATGAAGCGTCTCGAGATGAGATAGGATGTTTGCCGGAGCTCCCTGTATCTCCATCTCGACTGAGCCGTCTTCCATGTTACGCACCCAGCCGGTGAGGGAGCGCGCCTGTGCGAGGTTGGTGTTGGTGAAGCGGAAACCGACGCCCTGGACCTGCCCCTCCCACCGCAGGAAATAGCGCTGCGGGGCGTCTTGAGTGGCCTCGTCGCTTGCGAGCACGGTGAGCCTACGGCGCAGCTCAAGCTCGACGCCAGAGGGCTTTTGGGGTTCGCGGCTGCCGCCGGTGACGCCCGAGAAAAGCTTGTCGAAAAAACCCATCGCTATGCCTGCTTGTTAGAGTCAGCGGGGAAGGCGATACCCGCCTGCTGTCGCACGGCATCCATGATACGCAGCGACACGAGCGTGACATCGCGGTAGTGGCCAAGCTCGTGGCGTCCCGCCGGGGTCTCCCAAATCTCTTCCTTAACGTTATCGATGCCGCCGATGGCGGTGATAAAGTCTGTGAGTTCGTATTCCATAGTGTTGCTCGATTTGGGTAGGTCGAGCACGAGGCTGTTGTCGCCCTGTTCGCGTGGTGCCTCGGTCGCCGAGCCGCGTACGACATCGCCGCGATAGTCGATGCGGACGTTGCGGGGCGTGGACAGATGGTCGATCTGGATAGTGCCACGCTCGCCTTCGATCTGCGAGGGCAGCAGGTCATTCGTAATTTTGGAGTGCGCGAGCTCGACGGAGATACGGCCACCGCCGTAGCTGGCGAGGATGGAACCGCAGCCGTCGATGGGGCCGTGCGTGAGCTGTCGCGTGGTGGGGTCGAGCAGAGTAGTCATGCTCGTAAGGCCGGAGGGCATGCCGAAAATCTCGACCATGGGCTCGACGGTGTAGACGCCAATATCCATGAGGGAACCCGATGCCATGTTGCAGTCGAAGATATTGGTGGCGCGTCCCGCGAGAATCTCGTTGTAGCGCGAGGAATATTTGCCAAAGCGCAATGAGGCGCGGCGGATGGGGACGATCTCGCTCAGGGCGTCCTCGATGGCGTGGAAGGCGGGATCGTGGAGGGGGCGCATGGCCTCGAGGGCTACGACACCTGCTGCCTCGGCAGCGCGGAAGACTTCCAGCGCCTGCGCTTCGGTTGCGCAGAAGGGCTTCTCGACGATGACGTGCTTGCCGCCGGCGATACAGGCGAGCGCCTGCTCGTAGTGGAGCGCATTGGGGCTGCCGATGTAGACGGCGTCGACGTCGTCGGCGGACGCAAGCTCGTCAAGTGCGGTGAAGTTACGCTCGCCGCCGCGCTCGGCGGTAAAGGCAGCACCGCGATCTGCATTGCGCGAGAGCGTGCCCACAAACGCGGCTTGGTCGTTGGCGTTGACGACCTGGATAAAGTCGTCGGTAATCATGGATGTGCCGATGGTCGCGATGCGCAGCATACGTCCCCCTTGCGCTGTTTGGTCTACAGGATGAGTGTAGCGCGTGGGGATATAAAGCTGCGCGAAAACGCTATTACAGGTCGCTCTCGTTGAAGCCGGTGTCGATATCGAGGTTGCTGCCGTCGGCCGCCGTGGTGGCGAGCTCATCGCAGCGCTCGTTGAGCTCGTGACCGGCGTGACCCTTAACCCAGATGAACTCAACCTTGTGCTTGCTCTTGGCGGCGAGCAGGCGCTCCCATAGGTCGCGGTTCTTGACGGGCTGCTTGTTGGCGGTTTTCCATCCGCGTTTTTTCCATCCGTCAATCCAGTGCTTGTTGAAGGCGTTGACGACGTACTGCGAATCGGAATGGACTTCGACGTCGCAGGGGCGGTTGAGTGCCTCGAGCGCCACGATGACCGCCATGAGCTCCATGCGGTTGTTGGTGGTCTTGGCGTAACCGCGCGAAAGCTCGGAGGTGAAGGTCTTGCCGGCGGGGTTGGTGTATTTGAGCACGGCGCCGTAGCCGCCGCGTCCCGGATTTGATCGGGCCGAGCCGTCGGTATAGATGATGACCTTCACGGGCTTCCTTTCATTGGGTACGTTTCGTGTGAGTGACCATTGTAGCGCCATGCCCGCCGGGGGCTAGCAATCTACGATTTCTACCCCGTCTTCTGACAGTTAGTTGGCATGGATGATGCGGTTAAGTTCGTCGAGGTATTGCTGCAAGAGGGGAGAGGGCTTGCGCTCGTCGTGCATGATATAGCCTACGTGCATCGTTGGGGCGTCTGCTAACGGGATCGATGCCATACCCCATTGCATTTCATTGGAGAGGACACCGGTCGACAGGGTGTAACCGTTCGACGTGATAAGTAAGTTGGTAAGTGTTCCACGGTCCGAGATTCGTATGTTGCGGTCGCAAGGGATATAGCTAAAAGGTTCCTCGGCGTAATAGAAGGAGTTCGAGGTTCCCTGCTCAAAGCTGTAGCGCGTATAGGGCGTGAGGTCGGCAAGGGACAGCTGAGGGCGGCGTGCGAGCGGGTGACGCTCGCTAACGAACACGTGGACTTTCGCATCAAAGAGGGGATGAAAGCTCGCTCGGGCATCGGTAAAGGCCTTCTGCAAGACACGGGTATTAAAGTCGTCCAGATAGAGGATGCCGATGTCGCTGCGAAACGCGCGCACGTCGTCGATGATCTGCGCTGTGGTGGTCTCGCGCATGATGAACTCGAACTTGCTGTCGCGGCAGCGCTCGACCACGTTGACAAAGGCCTCGACCGAAAAGGCGTAGTGTTGGGCCGAGATAGCAAGGCGGGCTTGCGGGGTGCCGCCGTCCTCGTAGCGCGCCTCGAGCATATCGGCCTGCTCTACGACCTGGCGTGCATAACCCAAAAGCTCGGTGCCGTCGTTGGTGAGTGCAACACCGCGGCAAGAGCGCGTAAAGATTTCGATATGAAGTTCCTGTTCCAGGCTTTTGACGGCGTTTGAGATGTTGGACTGAGCGGTATAGAGGCGCTGAGCTGCGGCGTTGATTGAGCCGGACTCTGCCACGGCGATCAAAAAGCGAAGCTGCTGGAGGGTCATCGGCGCCCGTCCTTTCGATAGCTATCTATAAAACCGATAACAGGTTAGCGCTTTTAAGTGATTGACCGAGGGAAACAATGTTCGTACTATTCAAAACACACAAAGGCGGTAGGTAATTAAGCCAACCACGGAACCGGGATGCGAAAGGAGGCCCGCATATGAATTGCTTACCAAGACGAATGCCGGGCTCCTGTTTGCGCCCGTCGGCGTGATCAGGAGACAGCGACTTACTTCTCTCTTATTTATTTACTTTTATTTGATCAAGGAGATCGTCATGAGCCAGTTCATCAACAACCCCGAGCACACCTTTGGTTTCGATACCCTGCAGCTGCACGTTGGTCAGGAGAGCGCCGATCCTGCATCCGACTCCCGTGCCGTGCCTATCTACCAGACCACGAGCTATGTGTTCCGCAACTCCCAACACGCCGCCGACCGCTTTGGTCTTGCCGACGCCGGTAACATCTACGGCCGTCTGACCAACTCCACCCAGGGCGTCTTCGAGGACCGTATCGCCGCCCTCGAGGGTGGCGTGGCAGGTCTTGCCGTCGCCTCCGGTGCTGCTGCTATCACCTATACCCTGCAGGCTCTTGCCCAGGCCGGTGACCACGTGGTGGCTCAGAAGACCATCTACGGTGGTTCCTACAACCTGCTGGAGCATACGCTCTCCCAGTTTGGTGTCGAGACCACGTTTGTCGATGCCCATAACCTGGAAGAGGTCGAGGGTGCCATCAAGGACAACACCACGGTCATTTACCTTGAGACGCTCGGCAACCCCAACTCCGACATCCCCAACATTGACGCCACCTCCGAGGTCGCCAAGAAGCACGGTCTGCCGGTTGTTGTCGACAACACCTTCGGCACCCCGTATCTGTTCCGTCCGCTGGAGCATGGTGCCGACATCGTCGTCCACTCTGCAACCAAGTTCATCGGCGGCCACGGCACCTCGCTGGGCGGTGTGATCGTCGACGGCGGTAACTTCGATTGGAAGGCGAGCGGAAAGTACGCCCAGATCGCTGAGCCCAACCCCTCCTACCACGGTGTTTCGTTTGCCGAGGCTGCCGGTCCCGCTGCCTTCGCAACCTATGTCCGCGCTATCCTGCTGCGTGACGAGGGCGCCTGCATCAGCCCGTTCAACGCCTGGGTCCTGCTCCAGGGCACCGAGACTCTGTCGCTGCGCGTTGACCGTCATGTCGAGAACACCAAGAAGGTCGTTGAGTTCCTGACCGGTGACAGCCACGTCGCCAAGGTGAACCACCCGAGCCTGCCTGAGCACCCCGATCACGAGCTCTATCAGAAGTACTTCCCCCGTGGCGGTGCCTCGATCTTTACCTTTGAGATTAAGGGTGGCCAGGAGGCAGCTTGGAAGTTCATCGATCATCTGCAGGTGTTCTCGCTGCTCGCCAACGTGGCCGACGTCAAGTCGCTCGTCGTGCACCCGGCTACCACCACGCACTCCCAGCTCTCTGCCGAGGAGCTCGCCGAGCAGAACATCACGCCCTCCACGATCCGTCTTTCCATCGGTACCGAGAACGCCGAGGATATCATTTGGGATCTGAAGCAGGCCTTCGCCGCGCTGGACGAGTAAGGCGACTTGTGCAAGGACCCCTTGCGACTCGATAGGTATAACTGCATAAAATGCCTGCTCAAGGCGCCTGTGCGAACAATGGTTGCACAGGCGCCTTTTTTGCATAGAGAGGGTGCAAAAACAGGGTTTTTGATACGATTTATGCATTTGAGTTGTGGAAAACTCCTGTTGAGAGGATGTGAGTTTTACGCAATTGACGTGCGCCTTTTGAGTAAAACCGCAGGTCGCGATTTGCTCGGGGTACTATGCAGCGCGATCGAATCACACGCAGCCCAAACGCAGCAAAAACACACTACGGAGGTTTCCAGCTACATGAGGATCGATTCACGAAAACCGAAAGCCGCCGCCCTTTCCGCCGCTCTGACCGTGGCACTTTTGGCGGGCGTCGGCGCAACTGATGCCCACGCGGCAACACTATCCGATACGGTCGGATCTACGCCGTCCGAGGCGACGCTGGTGCAGCCCGTCGACTACCGCGGTGACGGTTACGGCTCTATGCAGGAGTGGAACGCCTCGATGGGGGCGAAGCGCGATTCCCTGGAGATGCGCGCTCAGATCATTATGAATATGTATGGCGACTATGCTACCGATGACGAGCGCGCTGTGTTGCAGGGCTGCATCGACGGCGCGAGTAGCCTGTTGACGATGGGGGAGGTCGACGCCAAGTCGACCGAGCTCGACGAGCTTCGCTCTACGCTAGAGGATGCCAAGCGCGAGGCGCTCGAGGCTGCCGCAGCCGAAGCCGAGGCCGCTGAGGCCGTTCAGGCTTCGTATTACAACGCCGGCTCCGGCTCGTCTTACGCGTCTGCTGCGTATTACGCGAACGGCTCGGGCCTGACGCGCTCGAGCGGCGTCAATAACTATAACGGCCGCCGCGAGACTTATTACAGCAGCAACGTGTTGTATCACCACCGCACGGGCGAATGGACGCAGGACGCCGAGGGCTTTTGGCGCGATTCCGATGGCTACTACGTCGTTGCCGCGGGCGATAAGGCCCAGGGCTCCACGTTTACCGGGTCCAAGGGCGAGTGCAAGGTCTATGACTCCGGCTGCGCTGCCGGAACCACCGATTACTACACTGGCTGGTAATTTTTCTGCATCACGGATATTTGACGGACGGGCGTCTTTACCGAGCTTTAGGGCAACGTAAGGACGCCCGTTCTATGTATGCGTTTGAGTTAACAGAGCGCTTACCGTGGCAGTACGCCGCGCATATGGGCGCGGGGCACACTAGTTCATGAGAAATAAGGTCTTTCTCGTGGAGGAAGTGGTCTTGTGAACGCTCGAGATATTGCTATTGCCGCCGTCGCATTGGTGCTTGGCTGCCTTGGTCCTACGGCCGCGCTCGTTGTGGGCATGCAAGGGTCTTGTGGGGCTGCCTCTATCGTGGTCAGTGCGTTGATCGCGGCCGCACTGCTGGGAAGTGCGGGTGTAGTCCTTTGTCGCGACGATGAGGACCAGGCGTCGGAGTCGCAGCTCTAACCGTCGGGACATCGACTACTGGTTATAGATGAAGATGAAAGCCGCCGTAAGGGGAGTGCTCCTTGTGGCGGCTTTGCTGTTGAGCCTGTTGACGTGGTGAACCGGGCGCTACCAGCTTTTCTCGATATCGCGGATGCGCTGATAGAGCCAATCGTTTTGCGGCACTTGGATATCGTGTTTGACGGCCAGGCGGCAAATGGTGCCCGCGAACTCCTCGACTTCGGTTTTTCGTTGTGCGATGCGGTCCTGCGCCATTGAGGGCATACCGGCGGGGTCGATTCCCTCGATGAGGTGCACCATCTGCGTCAGGTCTGCCTCGGTCAGCTCAATGCCCTCGGCGTTGGCGACCGCAAGCGTTTCGCGCATGGCAGAAACAAAGCAGCGACGCTGCTCGGAGCCCGGCTCCGTGGCGCTTCCGTAGGTCCCGCCGTAGGCCATGCACGTCTGGTTGATGCCGTCGTTGAGCATGAGTTTGGCCCACATGCGGTGCGTAACGTCGCTCTCGACGGTATGGGCGATGCCGCAGCGCGTGTAGAGCTCGTCGATGGCGGTGACGGTTGCGAGCTCAGTGCCGGCCGCCGCGCCAAAGCGGATTTCGCCCGCAGTGGTAAAGGTGAGCTCTCCGTTGAGGAACACGGCGTCCATGCCCTGGCAAATACCAAGAACGGTATGCTCCCAGCCAAAGCGCTCGGCAATCTTCTGCTCGCTCGTAATGCCGTTACACAGCGAGGCGATGAGCGTATTGGGTCCCACGACGCGCTCCATAGTCTTGAGTGCTTGGTTGAGTCCAGTCGTCTTGACCGTGAGAATGACCAGATCGGCGGGCGTTGCCTCGCTGGCGCGGACGGACTTGAGCGCACAGGGCTTGCCATTGACGGTGAGCGCATCGCCCGCGTGACGCTCAAAACGGGCGTCATCCATAACGTATTCGACGGCGTCGTTACCGAGTGCCTGGGCGATCATACTGCCGTAGAGTAGCCCGACGCCGCCCTTGCCGATAAAGGTGACCTTGTTGATCTGCATGTGAATTATCTCCCCATATAAAAGGTGCCCGCGTAAGGGGCGCCTGATGGATTGTATGCCGCCAGCGCACCTTGTGCATGCAGGGTGGCGATTTTTAAATGAATGGACGCGTGGAGCTTACGCTGCGGGGCAGACCGCGAAAACGCGTGCGGGATATCCAACGCCATCGCGCACCTTGGGGAAGGTGCAGAAGATGACGGCGCCTGTGGCGGGAAGCTCGTCCAGATGGTCCATGACCTCGATCTGATAGCGGTCGACCGAGAGGATGTACTGCTCGCCGGGGTAGGGGTAGGCGTCCTCACGTGTGGTCACGGTCGCTTCCTTTCATCGGGCTTTTTGCTGATGTTAAAGCGGTGTCGTGACGGCTCGATTTCTGCTACGTTACGATACATTCTCGATTGCGATTCCACGATGTTTCGGCTGCGTGACCATTGTGTTTCGCCTTGCCGGGGCGCTGATGGCGAAGGGAGGGGCCGTGCAATACCGTGTTGACCCCAAAAGTGGTAACCGAATATCCGCTCTGGGTCTGGGCTGCATGAGGTTTCCCGGTGCGCCGGGACATCCCGATGCGAAGACGGCCGATGCCATCATTTCCCGTGCGGTGGAGCAAGGGATAACCTATCTGGACACGGCCTATCTCTACCCCGGTAACGAAGCTTGTGTGGGAGCTTCGCTTGAGCGCCTGGGTCTGCGCGACCAGATTTTGCTCGCGACCAAGTTGCCGCACGCTTCGTGCAAATGTGCGGAGGATTTCGACCGCTTTTTTGACGAGCAGCTGCGCCGTTTGCGGACTGACCATATCGACTACTACCTCATGCACAACATCACCTCGCCCGCGCAGTGGGAGCGCGTGGCAGCTTTGGGTATCGAGGACTGGATTGCGCACCAAAAGGCTGCGGGGCGTATTCGCCAGATAGGTTTTTCGTACCACGGCGGTGCGGCGGATTTCCTCATGATGCTTGACGCGTATGACTGGGATTTTTGCCAGATCCAGTACAACTATGCCGGAGAGCGCTACCAAGCGGGAACGGCGGGACTCATGGCAGCCGCCGAGCGCGGGCTCGCGGTGTTTGTGATGGAACCGCTTTTGGGTGGACGCCTGGCGGGCAAGCTGCCTCCGCGGGCCCGCGCCGTGCTCGATGACGTACGCGATCCGTACCTGAAGACGCCGGCTGCTTGGGGCCTTTCGTGGGTGTGGAACCATCCTCAAGTCACGATGCTGCTTTCGGGCATGACCGATACCGCGCAGGTGGACGAGAACGCGGCATTGGCGGATCGCGCACTGCCGGATTCGATGACGACAGAGCAGCTCGATACCATCGCACGCGTGCTGGGAGAGTTTGAGAAATCGAATCGCGTGCCCTGTACGGGGTGCGGCCACTGCATGCCGTGCCCCAAGGGTATCAATATTCCCGGCTGCTTTGGCGCCTACAACGCGAGCTATGCGCATAGTTGGTTTACGGGGCTGTCTCAATACTTTACGGCGAGCGCGGTGCGGACGAACGGGCCCAAGCTGGTGAGCAATTGCGTCAAGTGCGGCAAATGCGCACGTCACTGCCCGCAGCACATTGATATTCCCGAGCGTCTCGACGATGTGCGCCGACGTTTCCAGCCTGGTCCCGTAACGGCCGCGCTTAAAGCCTTTTGCAAAACGCGCTCCTGATGCCCCTTTTATAACTTGCGGTGGAATAGTTCCTGTTTGCGGCAGAATAGGGGCCAAGCAGGAACTATTCCACCGCAACTGAAGGGGGCTGTCGTGGGCTATCGGGATTCATGTGATGGTTTGCGTGATGTTCGCTGGGGCGTTTTGGGCGCTGGACACATTTCGCATCGATTCGCATCGTCGCTCAAGGAGGTGGACGGGGCACGGCTTGTGGCTGCCGCCGGTCGCACTCCTTCGCATGTTGAGGAGTTTTGCAGGGCGTTTTCGATTGATGCCGCGCACGGCTATGCCACGGCTGACGATAGCGGCGATGCGGCTTATGATGCGCTGATTGCCGACCCCGATGTCGACGCAATCTACTTGGCTCTTCCACATGGCATGCATGCGCATTGGGCCTGTCGGGCACTGCGCGCGGGAAAGGCCGTACTGTGCGAAAAGCCGGCCGTTTTGAATGAAGAAGAGGCCCATGCGATCGCCTCCGTTTCCCGTGAGTACGGCGTGCCGTTTATGGAGGCGATGAAGAATCGGTTTTGCCCGATGCGCACTCGCGTGAAGGACTTGCTTGCGTCGGGTGAGCTTGGCCGTATTGTCTCGATTGAAAGCGTGCAAAAGCTCGATTACGGCGAGTCTCCTTCGGGCTATCTGCTTGATCCGTTGCAGGGCGGCTGTCTATATGACATGGGCTGCTATGCAGTCGGGTGGTTTGAGGATCTGCTTACGGGCGCGTGCGATGTTTCGTCTCGTGAAGTTCGCTGGCGTGACGTATCGGGCGGCCGCGTGGATTGGGCCGATGAGATCCATATGAGTGTCGGCGGCATACCCATTCATATGGTGTGCGACGGCAAAGCAGCATATGAAAGCCGCTTAACGATTGCCTGCGAGCGGGGTTCGTTGGAAATCGAGCGCCTCCATCGCCCCGAGCTCGCCCATGTGAAGTACTCCGACGGACGAATGCTCGAAATAAATGCCCCGTTTGAGGTCGATGATTTCTACGGCGAAATCCGGCATGCGACCCAGCTCATCCGGGCGGGGAAACTCAAGAGTCCCGTCATGCCCCTAGCCGCCACACAGCGCTGTGCGCGCATCATCGATGCAATCCGTCTAGCCCTCTAGGACCTGGCGCTGACGCGTGAGGGATCATGACGCCCGCGCCCGTAGCCGTAGTGCTTGGTGGCCCGCATCTCTGATGCCCCTTTTATAACTTGTGGTGGAATAGTTCCTGTTTGCGGCAGAATAGGGCATCGACAGGAACTATTTCACCGCAACTGATGAGGGGGAGCTGGAGATGCTGACGATCGGGTGTCATCTTTCGACGACGAAGGGCTATCGGGCAATGGGGGAGACGGCGCTGTCCATTGGCGCCAATACCTTTGCATTCTTTACGCGCAACCCGCGCGGCGGCAAGGCGAAAGACCTTGACATGGATGACGTGGCGGCCTTGCGCGAGCTTATGGAGCAAAACGACTTTGGCCCGCTCGTGGCTCATGCCCCGTATACCTATAACCCCTGCTCGGCCAAAGAGCGGGCGCGCGAGTTTGCCCTGGAGGCCATGGCAGAGGACCTGCGTCGCATGGAAGCGCTGCCCGGCAACTACTACAACTTCCATCCCGGTGCGCATGTGGGGCAGGGCTCCGACGCCGGCATTCAGATGATCGTTGACACCCTGTGTCAGGTGATGTTTGAGGGTCAGCAGACGACGGTGCTGCTCGAGACTATGGCCGGCAAGGGCACCGAGGTGGGCCGCAGCTTCGAGGAGCTGGCGCTCATCATCGAGGGCGTTGCCGACAAACGCCCCGAGCTGTCGGCCAAGTTGGGCGTTTGCCTGGACACCTGCCATGTGAATGATGCCGGCTATGACATCGTCCACGATCTTGACGGTGTGCTCGACGAGTTCGATCGTGTGGTGGGTATCGAGCGCCTGCGCGCCGTGCATATCAATGACTCCAAGAACCCCTGCGGCGCCCATAAGGATCGCCACGAGTGTATCGGCAAGGGCTACCTGGGTAGTGAAGAGTTTGGCGGCGGTATGCAGGTTATGCAGAATATTGTATCGAATGGCCGCTTGCGCGCCTTGCCATTCATTTTGGAGACACCGAACGAACTTGCAGGTTATGCGGCTGAAATCAAACTGTTAAGGTCCTTGCAGCAGTAATGGCTGCCATAAAGTGGAGTGCTCCATTCACGTTATGGGTTTGTTTCAATCAGTTTTCTAATTGCAGATTCTTCCAAGCGGGTGCATAATAACCCTCAGTTTTTGCAGACCTCTGAATCACATGGGGTCATTGGAAGGAGACTGATTATGAAGCTGAAGAAGCTTGGCGCATTTGCCGCCACGGGTGCTATGGCGCTCGCCCTCGCTCTGACGGGCTGCGGCTCGTCCAACGCCACCTCTGGCTCTGATGCCGGTTCTAGCAGCTCTGACGACGCTAAGGTCGAGAAGGTCGACGGCTCCAAGGAGTACGCGCTCGTCAAGGACGGTACGCTGACCGTCGGCACCTCTGCCGAGTACGCTCCGTTTGAGTACAAGGATGACAACGGCGATTATCAGGGCTTTGACCTTGAGCTCATCAAGGCCATCGGCGACAAGCTGGGCCTGGATGTCGAGTACGTCAATAACGACTTTGACACGCTGGTTCCGGGCGTCGCTTCGGGCGCCAAGTATGACGTCTCCATCGCGGCTATCACCGACACGCCCGAGCGTGAGAAGGAAGTCACTTTCTCCGATTCCTACTACATGGACGATCAGGCTATCGTGACCAAGGTCGATAACACCGACATCACGGCCGATAACTACAGCGAGAAGCTCAATAACGCTGACGCTACCATCATCGTCCAGTCTGGCTCGACCGCCGAGTCCTTTGCCCAGGAGAACTTCCCCAAGGCCAAGATTGTCCCCTACAAGGACGCCACCGAGTGCTTCAGCGCCCTGCAGTCCGATAAGGGCGACGCCGTAGTCACCAACCGCTCCGTTGCTAGCCAGCTGACCGCCGAGCAGTTCAACACCTGTCAGACCATTAAGCAGATCAGCACCGGCGAGGAGTACGCCATCGCCATCAACCAGGGCAACACCAAGCTCAAGGATGACATCAACCAGGCCATCAAGGACCTGACCGACGACGGTACCGTTGACGCCCTCATGGCTAAGTACAACATCAAGTAAAATAACTACTTGATTGCGCGCGGGCCCTTTCCGTTTTGGCGGAGAGGGCCTTTGCGCTTCTCTTGACGGAGAGCATTTCCGTCTCGTTTTGCCGGCAACTTCTACGATAGGAGCCACCTTGTCTCGACTGAACAAAGGGGCCGCGGAGCAGCATTTTCCACTGCCCGCCTTGCTCCAAAAGCTAGTCTGCGTCATGGCCGTGGCGCTCGCGCTGGTTTGCGCGGGGGCATATGCGCCCACGACCGCCCAGGCGCTTGAGACCGCAAAGATTACCGCCCGACCCAACACCGGTTCGGGCAGCGCTGTGGTCGGCGGTACCGAGACGCGCATTACCTGGGAGGTCCAAGCCGATGCCGATGAGGAGCTGAGCGGTCTTTCGCTGACGTTTGTCGACGGCACGACGTTTGGTACCGATGACACGCGATTGACGATGCTCTCGGGCGAGGACCTCATGGATCGTACGCCCATGAAGCCCACGTGCAAGGCTGACGGCCAGACGCTCAAGATTGACTTTGGCGAGACGGCGCCTGCCGGCGGCTTTTTCCGTGTCGAGGTTTACGGCGTGACGTTTCCCGTCGAGGGCGGCGATGAGGCCTTTAGCGGCACCTATACGCTTGCCGACGGTTCGACCAAGAAGATTTCCAAGATTCCTTCCGTCGAGATTAAGGGCGTGACGGCATTCGATAACTTCCTGGCCGACCTTAAGGAACAGCCGTGGGTCGAGGCATGGAATTCCAACATGTTCCTTCGCCTGTTCCTGAACCCGGTCATTTTGGTCCAGAGCCTGCCGATCGTCTTTAAGGGCTTCCTTATGTCGCTCTCGATCGTGCTCGTGGCATTTCCGTTGGCCATTCCCTTTGGCTTTGCGCTGTCGCTCATGCGCATTTCCAAGTCGCGCATCCTTCGTTGTCTTGCCGGCATCTATGTGAATATCATCCGCGGCACGCCGGCGTTCCTGCAGATCTACATTGCGTTCTTTGGCCTGCCGCTTGCCGGTGTCAAGGTTGACGACTACGTCTTGGGCGTTATCGTCATGGCCATGAACTCGTCTGCGTACCTGTGCGAGATCTTCCGTGCCGGTATTCAGTCGATCCCCAAGGGTCAAAACGAGGCTGCTCGCTCGCTGGGCATGAATGCCTTCCAGACGCTGCTCTACGTTATGATTCCGCAGACGTTCCGCAATGTCCTGCCTACGCTGACCAGCGAGTTTATCCTGCTTTACAAGGATACGTCGCTGCTTGCCGCCGTGGGCGTGGTCGAGATCGTCATGAACGCCCGCACCATCGTGGCAACAACGGGCTCCATTACGCCGTATGTGGTTGCTGCCCTGTTCTATCTGGTCATTACCCTGCCGCTTGCGCGCTTGGTGAGCGGTCTTGAGGCGAGGCTGCTGGGTACGGCCGAAACCAAAAAGAAGCGTCCCACCAAGAGCGCCGGACAGGTTGTCGCGACGCCCGCCGACCATATCGCTGGTCTGTAAGGAGGTTCTATTATGAGCGAAACCAATAACTCGAACGAGGTCGTCGTCAGCATCAAGAATCTCCAGAAGGCCTTTGGCGATAACGTGGTCCTGCGCGACATCGACCTTGATGTGCACAAGGGCGAGGTCGTCGTAGTCCTGGGCCCTTCGGGTTCGGGCAAGTCGACGATGCTTCGCTGCATTAACCGTCTCGAGGAGCCCACGAGTGGTTCGATTGTCGTCGAGGGCGTGGATGTGTGCGCCAAGGGCGTTGACCTCAATAAGGTGCGTACGCACTTGGGCATGGTGTTTCAGCAGTTCAACTTGTTCCCGCACCTGTCGGTCAAAAAGAACGTCATGCTTGCGCAGCAAAAGGTGCTCAAGCGCAGCAAGGAAGAGGCCGAGAAGATTGCCATCGAGGAGCTGACCAAGGTCGGCCTGGCCGAGCGCATCGATTTTATGCCGAGTCAGCTTTCGGGCGGTCAGCAGCAGCGCGTGGCCATCGCCCGCGCCCTGTCGATGAATCCGCACGTGATGCTCTTTGACGAGGCCACGTCGGCGCTCGATCCTGAGCTTGTCCGCGATGTATTGGGCGTCATGCGCGATCTTGCGCATGACGGTATGACCATGATCGTGGTGACGCACGAGATGGGCTTTGCCCGCGACGTCGCCGACCGCGTCGTCTTTATGGACGGCGGCGTTATCGTGGAGGATGGCACGCCGAGCGAGGTCTTCGACCATCCTAAGAGCGAACGCACCAAGGCGTTTTTGGGCAATATCTCGTAGCCGCTTTATATGACTGACATAGCAGAAAACGGGAGCCGGATGTGATCCGGCTCCCGTTTTTGTTGGGACGCGAATGTGTTTTGGTGCAGAGCGCGTTACGGGCGGAGCTCATTGCCGCTAGGCGAGCTCAGCTCCAAGGGCGCGGCAGGCCGCCTCGCCCTCATCGTCGGGGGCGTCGTAGCAAATGACGGAATCGACGACGTTGACACCTGCCTCGTCGGCATCGGCCTTCCAGTTGTCCATCCACTCGCCCTCGGCCCACGAATAGGAGCCAAAGAGGACGACCTTCTTGTCGCCGAGGGTTTCCTTGACTTCGTCCCACATCGGTTGGAACTCATCGCATTCAAGCTCCTCGGAGCCCATGGCGGGGCAACCGAAGGCGAAGGCATCATAGTCGGCGGCCCTGTCGGCAGAGAAGTCGGCGCAGGGGATGACTTCGGCCTCGGCGCCCGCGGACGTGGTGCCCTCGGCAACGAGGTTTGCCATGGCCTCGGTGTTGCCTGTGCCGCTCCAATAGACGACGGCGATCTTGCTCATGTTGAGTCCTTTCGGTTGTGCGGCGTGCGGCCGCGGTTTGTACGTTCTATCGGGTCGCCTGGGCAAGTTGCGCCAAGCTGCAGCCCTGCTGATAGATAAAGGTGAGGTGTTGGGTGCAGGCACGGTACGCATCAAACGTCGCAAGCGCCTGCTCGACATTCGTATAGACCTTCCAGGCTCCAAAGATCTTGTAGTTCTCGCCACGCTGGGCGATGAACTCGTATACGTCGTCGTAGGGGTACCCCAGGAAGTAGCCAATTTCGTGTGGAAACTCGCAGGTGCAGCCGTTGTCGCAGTGTGCTTGATGGTCCAATGCGCATCGGGTTTGGCCGCATGCGCATTCCGCGGCGTTATTGCTTGCGAGCGTGATGCGCGATGCCAGGTGCACAAGACATGCCGAGAGGTTGCCGGTGTCGTAGCCCTCCTTGGCGAGTGCCGTTTTGGCGCGCGGGTCAGCAAGGTAAGTGGCGAGGCTATTGGGCCGATATGCGTATACGAGCGCCCCGCAGGGGCGCCAGACCAAAACGCTCAGATGGATGCCGAACGGATTAAGCTCGCGGTTGCACCGGGCGATAACGTTGAGCAGGCGTGCTCGGCGATCCTCGATCGCCGCAGTTACGCTTGAGCCGTCTTGATCGACATAGACTCCTGGGTAGGTAAAGAGCGATGCCGGTTTGATGCCCGCGAGCGTGGGGGAGCAGTTGCGCACGACTGCCGCCTGAAACGTTGGGATGTCTATGGTTCGAGTCACGACGCTCCTTACGGATCTAAACCGTTAGCCTAGGAAAACTTATACACGAAAGTAAGCCTAGGTCAACTAAAAAGTTTGAAGAGGGAAACTAATTGACTGAACTGACATGAGTTTGGAGTAAGATGGGACACCCCACGGGGGTATCTCTGAAATGGATCGTAAGGAAGGGGAGCGTATGAGCGACTTGCTCAACCCAGCAAATATCATCGTGCTGGGCGTGATTGCTATTGGTATGTTCTTTGGGCTGCGCCGTATTGCGGCGTCGACGCATGGGAAGAGTTGCTGCAGTGATGGCGCAAGCGGAAAGAAAGCCAAGAGGGTTGTGGTGGCAGACACCGACGAGTCCCACTACCCCTATCGTGAGGAGTTTCTTATCGGCGGCATGAGCTGCGACGGCTGCGCTCGGAATGTGACGAATGCCCTCAATGCGCTGGACGGCGTGTGGGCAACGGTAACGTACGCGGACCACACAGCGCGCGTACGCTCGAAGCTCCCGGTTGATCGCGACACACTCGAGACGGCGGTGAGGGGCGCGGGCTATTACGTTATGAAAATGTAGGCGTTGTCCTCTCCAGTGGATACCGGCCTCCTGCTCATTGTGACTATCGGCATCCAAAAATTTGCGCAAAAAAATAACCCTTAGATGCGGCAAAAGTGGAGTTTGGTGACGGTTCGCGCGGAATTCGTTACCAATTGAGCATCTATTAACCCGTCCAAATAATTACAGGTGTATATTTATACACTGATTATTGCTGTGCTCAGATTGCAATTAACCGTGGACAGAAATGAAGAATGCTAAAGCTGGGCTTTAGGACAGGGGAGGTTATAGCCTTATGAGACGAGTGGGAGCACTTGGCTTGGTGGCAGCGCTTGCCGCTTCTTGGTATCGCCGCTGCCGGCGCATGCCGAAGACGCTTCGGGTGCCGTTACCTACAATGCGGGAAATGGGTATTCCTTTGAAAAGCTCTCGCATCCTACGGTAGGAACGTCGCAGCCGGATGGCATCGTCGACTACCAGGGTGGCGGTGCCGTTGCCGTTCCGGGCGCCGATGGTAATACGGCCAACAACGAAGGCGATCGCGGCCAGAGCTACACTTGGGCGGCTGCGAGCTATGGTGACTGGCTTTATGTGGGCACCTGCTATGCGGCGATGGGCAACACGCTGACGCTCATGAACGGCACGCTGGGCGATTCCTTTGATGCCGAGACCATGCGCCTGACGCTGGAGGCCATGTTTAACGGCACCTTCTTCTATGGACAGCAGAAGGAGGACGGCACGGCCGACAAGGACAGCGGCGGCATCTTGGTCAAGATCAATACCAAGACCGGTGAGACCAAGCTGCTGCTCTCTGAATCGCTCAACGGCGTCGCTCCTTTGTTTCGCAATGCCGTGAGCTATAAGGGTAAGCTCTATTTCTGCGGCAGCGTCAGGACCAATGGCGGCAAAAGCGGCCTGCCTGCTGTATACGAGATCGATCCTAAGACGGATGAGTACAAAGTTGTCTATCAGGGCCTTTCGAGCATGCAGGATTACGGTGCTGCCTACAAGCAGGGCATTTCTACCGGTATCCGCGGCATGTGCGTCCATGATGGCCAGCTCGTCATCAGTAATGTGGGTAAAGACGCGAACGGTAATTTTGTGTCGACAATCCTGACGTCGTCTGACCCCTCGAAGGGCCAGGACAGCTTCACCGAGATTGCCAACTCGGAGACGCTGTTTGGCTATCCGGCGATTCGCTATAAGGACAGCATCTACGGCGGCGCCATTTGGGATATGGTCTCGTACAATGGCCATCTCTATGCGACCATCTGCACCGGTACGCCCGAGAACGCTCCCGATGATAATTCCATGCAGTCGTTTGCCATGGTCCGTGGCGACAAGAATGCCGACGGCAGCTATTCGTGGACTCCCATTGTCGGCGATCAGAAGACGGACGGTGCAAAGTACTGCTTTGGCATCGATCCTGCCCGTACCCGTTCTGGCGCTGCCAACCTCATCGTCTACAACGACTACCTCTATATCGGTGAATACAACGACGAGGAGATTGCCCTCGAGCGCATCCTGTTCAACAAATCCAACACCGAAGAGGGCGGCAAGAGCAGCATGGGTGGCGTTGACTGCTCGTTTGTGAATGCCAATCTTGAGCAGTCGGTTAACATCTATCGCATGGACAAGGACGAGAACATGGAGCTCGTCGTTGGCGATCGCACCGACATGTTCCCCGAGGGCGGTATTTCCGGCCTGACTTCGGGCTTTGGCCGAAACGAGAACCAGTACATTTGGCGCATGCAGAAGTTCGACGGCAAGCTGTATATCGGTACCTTTGATACCGCGAGCCTGCTTGAGCCGATCGGCCAGTTCTCCAATGGCGACATTATCGATATGACGCCCGAGGAGTGGGACTCTCAGGTTCAGCGCCTTAGGGACCTGCTCGATCACCTGCTCGACAAGAAATCGCCTGACGACCCCATCGTTCCCGTGAACACGCTTGCGGACGATGATTCAAACGAGGCCGTCGAGGTCGATGATTCGAACGAAGCTGCTGAGGTTGATGATTCAAACAAGGCCGTCGATGTCGATGACGAGAAGACCGAGGTTGCTAAGGGCTTTGGCGATCTGAGCGATGCGCTGGAGGATGCCGCGGGCGGTCTTTGCGATCAGGCCGCGACGATGTCCCAGGACTTTGAGGACGACGCCGCTTATGTCCAGAAGATCGATGGCGAGATCGCGTACTTCAAGTCCTTTGCCGACCAGTATCAGGACATGCTCGATAGCTATGAGAGCCTTAAGCAGCAGTACGAGGATGCCTATGGCGCCGAGCTGCCGAGCGATATTCAGGATGCGCTCGATAAGCTGCTGAGCGAGGAGAACCTCAAGAAGTTGCAGAGTGTCCTTACGTGCATGTGTTACCTGCGCGATGCCGAGCGCGGCTTTGATATGTATGTGACCGAGGACGGCGTGAACTTTACGACGCTGACGACCAATGGCTTTAACGATCCGTATAACCATGGTCTGCGCACCTTTGCGGTGACCAACCAGGGTCTGTGCCTTGGTACCGCCAACCCGTTCTATGGTTGCCAGGTCTGGATCCAGCGCAAGGAGAATTCGGAGAATCCGGTTGATCCCGGTACTCCGGATCCGACGGAACCCACCGATCCTTCGCAGCCGGGTGGCGGCGATCAGCCTGGCGGCAGCCAGACGGGTGGCAACGACCAGTCGAGCAGCACCACGACCACCGTCACGACGACCGCTAAGAAGACTCCGAAGGACGGCTCGCTGCCTCGCGCTGGCGACTCGACCCTCACGCTGGTCTTGGGATTGCTGGTTGCAGCTGCCGCAGTGCTTGGCATTGCTCTCGTCTTGCGCAAGCGTTCTCGTCGCTAGGCTCGTCCGCGTAGCTCAATGTCCTGGATATCGTCGAAGTTGATGGCGATATCCCTGAGTTTGAGCAGCTTGAATGCGGGTAACGCTTCGTCGAGAATGCCCGTGCGGCTACGATAGCCGTACGTATCGTAATAGGTGACGCGCACCAAGTCGCCGCGTTTGAGGCCCTCGAGCTTTTGCGAAAGCTCGAGGGCTTTTTCTTCCGTGAGCTCACGTTTTTGCTCGACGGTGATTTCCTGCTTGCGCACGAGTTCGTAGTATCCCGTGAGGGCGGCAAAGGGCATAAACTGTGCGGCGCGGTTGGCGCGCACGGCACCGTTGGCAGTGAGGTTGGGGTCGGCTGCGCGGCGTCTGCCCTCGGGGTCCGCCAGGCGCTCGAAGGCGGTCGGCGGGCGCATGGGCTGTTGTTTGGGTTTAGGCACGGTGTCCTCCAACTTGATCGTTGCGCTCGCGCGCGGTGGCGCCGGCGGTAAAGCTTAATCCCTTGACGAGCGCGTTCTTGCCGTACTTGCCTTTCACGGCCAGGACGGCGCGCGCCAGGTCGCGCTCGCGCTCATCGGCCTCGATATCGCTGAACAGATCGATGGTGGCAAATTCCTCGGGCACAAGATTGCTAAAGCCCAGGTTGATGCGCTTGACCGGTCGTTTGGGATCGACAGTCTGCGCCCAGAGCTCATCGAAATAGCCCATGATCTTCTTAAACGAATTGGTACGCTCGGGCAGCTTGCGCGAGGCGTTGGAGTGCGCAAAGAGCGCGGCATAGCCACCACGCGGTTTGCCACCATGCTCTCCCACAAAGATGCCATCGATTGCCTGCGCTTCGCGCACCAGGCGGCGCCGTTCGTCATCGCGCTGGACGGGCTTGGGAGCACGGGGCGCGAGCTCGGGGCCGGCGGTTGCGGTGGGTTCGATGCTCGACGTACTCGAGCGCAGGTGTCCGCATCCGTCCACATATTGTGCAGTACCGCTGGCATCAAGCCTGCGTATGTCGGCGCGCTCGCTCGCGTAGCCCACAAAGAGCGAGATGCTGTCGCAGACCACGTGCTTATCGATCAAGTCCAACACGGCGTTGTCGACCATCTCGCGCAAGACGGTGTAGGCCTGCTCGTAGGCATAGCCCTTCGAGAGCACCTGTCCTGTGGTGGTCGAAGTTGCTTGCGGGCGATAGGCTTGGATATCGGCGATGGTTGTCGGCTCGCGTCCGAAGGCGTGGTCGATGAGATACTCGGCATTGACGCCGAGCTCGTCGTAAAGCAGGTTTTCGTCGAGCGCCGCGACGCCCATCAGATCGTAGACGCCGTATTTTTCGAGTCGTGCTGCCACGCCGGGGCCGATGCCCCAGATATCGGTGATGGGACGATGGGGCCAGATTTCCTTGCGAAAGGTCTCATCGTCGAGTATGCCGATGCGGCTGGGTACGTGCTTGGCGGTGATATCGAGTGCAACCTTGGCCTGGAATAGGTTGGGGCCGATGCCGACCGTCGCCGTGATGCCGGTGCGCGCCAGGACCTCGTCGCGCAACATGCAGGCGAAGCCTTCCGCATCGGTGTGATAGAGGTCCAGATAGGGTGTCACGTCGATAAAGCACTCGTCAATTGAGTAGACGTGCACGTCCTGGGGGCTGACGTATTCCAGATAGATGCCGTAGATTTGCGCCGACACCTCCATGTAGTGCTGCATGCGCGGCACTGCTTTGATGCAGTCGATGCCGTCGGGAATCTCGAACAGACGGCAGCGGTTGTGAATACCTAAGTCCTTCATGGCCTGCGTGATAGCGAGGCAGATGGTCGTGCGTCCGCGCGATTCGTCGGCAACGACCAGGTTGGTGGTGAGCGGATCGAGCCCACGGTCGACGCACTCGACGCTGGCATAAAACGTCTTGAGGTCGATGCAGATATAGGTGTGCTGCTCGTGCGCCATCCGTGCCCTTCCATCAAACACATGTTCTTATCGAATACCTGTTCGATAATACCCGCTTGCACGGACACCGTCAAAATCTGTCCCTTTTTGGCAAGTATGGTCGTGCGGCTTCATCGGGGTTTTAACGCAGCCCTAAAGAGCGCGAAACAGCTCGGAAAAGCTCGCTTCGTAGCATGAGCCTAACGATCGATACCACCATAAAGCACGGAAGGGTTGTGGGGATAATGGTCAACTATGGGTTTGGTATGCCGACGCGCTTGGTTGCGGATGGGGATGTGGCTCGCTGGTGCGGGCGATTGGTTGCCCACTATGGCGGCACCAAGGCACTGGTCGTGCTGGGAGGCGACAAGCACACGCGCGATGAGCTCGTTTCGGCGGCGCTGGGCTCGCTCGATCGTGCCCTGCTCGAACGCGTACTCTTTCGTTGCGGTTCGGCCGGGGGCGACGGGGGAGACGATTTGGTCGATGAGGCCGTAGCCCTGGCAACCGATGAGGGCGTGGACTTTGTCCTGGCGATTGGCGATGCCGATACTGCTGGCTTTGCGCGCGAGCTCGCGCGTCGCATGGCGGCGCTCGATGCCGGCGAAGACGGTTTTGTCCCTTATGGATGCATTCTCTCGGAGGGCAAGGCGCCTGCTGTCGTGGGCACCGGTGAGGTTCCCGTTTTTGCCATTATCGCGCCCGAACTGCTGGAGGGCATCGGGTCTCCTCTGCGTGAGTTGCTCGGCAGCATCTGCGCCGCGGCCTAATATTTGCCATAAAAGGACGGGTTATTTTTGGTTGGTAAAGCGTTTGACCTGCCAAAATAAGCCTGTCCCTTTTTAATCGGTTGCCGTTTGGGGGCCGATTGGCAACGCTCGCTGATTGTAGTCTTGACCTGCGCTAGAATAGTGGCATCTGAATGTCCGGGCGCATGGAGGCGTGCGCCCGTATGCTGAGGAGGACTCTATGGCAACTGTTGCCGCACCTATCGATGCTACGTCGACTGCCGCTTGGAAGGCGCTCGAGGCTCATCAGGAGAAGCTCGAGGCCGAAGGTATCGACCTCAAGGCCTGGTTCGCTGCTGACGCCGACCGCGTGAACAAGCTGAGCTTTGACGCCGGTGACCTGCACTTCGATCTGTCGAAGAACCTGGTGACCGATGAGACCGTCAAGCTGCTGTGCGATCTTGCCCGCGAGGTGAAGCTCGAGGAGCGCCGCGACGCCATGTTCTCTGGCGAGCACATCAACACTACCGAGGACCGCGCTGTCCTGCACACCGCGCTGCGCCGCCCGGCAAGCGAGAAGGGCCAGCTCATCGTCGACGGCCAGGACGTCGTCGCCGACGTGCACGAGGTCCTCGACCGCATGTATGCCTTCGCCGAGCGCGTGCGCTCCGGTGAGTGGAAGGGCGTTACCGGCAAGAAGATCGAGCATCTGGTGTCCATCGGCATCGGCGGCTCCGACCTGGGCCCGGTCATGGCCTACGAGGCTCTGCGTCCCTATGCCGACGCCGGTATCGACTGCCGCTACATCTCCAACATCGACCCCAACGACCAGGCCGAGAAGCTCAAGGGCCTGGATCCCGAGACCACGCTCGTAATCATCGTCTCCAAGACCTTCACCACGCTCGAGACCCTCACCAACGCCCGCGAGGTCAAGACCTGGATGCTCGAGCAGCTCAAGGCTCAGGGCGCCATCGACGGCTCCGATGAGCAGAACGCCGAGGCCGTGGCAAAGCACTTCGTCGCCGTTTCCACCGCACTCGAGAAGGTCGAGGCCTTCGGTATCGACCCCGCCAACGCCTTCGGTTTCTGGAACTGGGTCGGTGGCCGCTATTCCGTTGACTCCGCCGTGGGCCTGTCGCTGATCGTCGTGCTCGGCCCCGAGCGCTTCCAGCAGTTCCTCGAGGGCTTCCACGCCATCGACGAGTACTTCTGCAACACCCCGCTCGAGAACAACGCCGTCGCGCTGATGGGCCTGCTCAATGTCTGGTACGTCAACTTCTTCGGTTCCAAGAGCCACGCCGTGCTGCCGTACTGCCAGTACCTGCACCGCTTCCCGGCCTACCTGCAGCAGCTCACCATGGAGTCCAACGGCAAGCATGTCCGCTGGGACGGCAGCGCCGTGACCTCCGACACCGGTGAGATCTTCTGGGGCGAGCCCGGCACCAACGGTCAGCACGCCTTCTACCAGCTGCTGCACCAGGGCACCGTGGTGGTCCCGGCCGACTTTATCGCTTTCGCCAACACTGCCAACCCCGCAACCGACAGCGGCCAGGATGTCCACGAGCTGTTCCTGGGCAACTTCCTGGCCCAGACCAAGGCACTCGCCTTTGGTAAGACGGCCGATGAGGTGCGCGCCGAGGGCACGCCCGAGCAGATCGTCCCGGCCCGCTGCTTTGAGGGCAACCGTCCGACGACCTCGATCTTCGGCGACACGTTGACCCCGTTCGCGCTCGGCGAGCTCATCGCTCTGTACGAGCACATTACGTTTGTCGAGGGCACGGTCTGGGGCATCGACTCCTACGACCAGTGGGGCGTCGAGCTGGGCAAGCAGCTTGCCAAGCAGATTACCCCGGCCTTCCACGACGACGCCGCCAAGGCCGAGCAGGACGCTTCGACCCAGGCGCTCATCGAGTTCTACCGCGCGCATCGCAAGTAGTCGCTGCTGTTAACGCATCGCGCCTTATAGTCAGGGGCCCGTATCCTATCGGATGCGGGCCCCTTTGCTTTGCCGTGGTCCCGGGGCGCACGGCCTTTGTGGAACATCGTCGGGGCGCCGCGCGCTGCGAGAACCCTGCGCCTAGATCTCGGCCTCCGCATGGCCTCGCTGCGCCTCGGGCAGCTCCCCGTAGAGCGGATGGTCTTCGAGCCTAAAGCGCTCGACCTGTTCGGGAGTGCGACCGCGTACAAAGAGCCACGAGCGATCGATCGGCGTCGCCATGAGCGTGCTGGGCAGCGCGTCGGCGCGGTCGGAAAACACCCGGGCACTCTCGGGATCCTGGAACGCCAACACCAGATGCGTGTCGCAGTTGCCCATGATGGAGCGTGCGCGTGCCTCGCCATAGAGCGCATCGAGCTGGTTGGTCGACTGCAGCAGCAGCGTTGCCCAGATGTTGCGGCTTCGGATAATCGAGAGCACGTTGTCGATCTGGGGGATCTGCAGATTTGCGAAGTCATCGAGCATAAAGCGCACGGGCACGGGCAGGCTGCCGTCGGGCTGCCTATCGGCCTCACGAATGAGGCCCATAAACGCCTGCGAAATAAAGAGGCCGGTCAGCGGATCGAGATTGCGGTCAATATCGCTCACGGTTACAAACAGGGCGCAGGGGGTGTGTCCCATGGAAGCGAAGTCCACCTGATGGCACTCACGATAGAGCTGTGCCGCACCGTCGAATCCCAGACACATGACCTTTTCGGCAAGGATGCCGACGATGCTCGCGTGCATGCGCTCGGCATTTTGCGTAATGGCGTAGCGCCGCCATAGCGAGAGGGCATAGCTTTGGGGGTCGGTCGTGATCAGGTCGTCAAACAATCGACCCGTGGCACCGTCCTGCAGGTGCTCGATCAGCTTGATGACCGAGCTGATCGTCTGCTCGTCGGCGGGTAGCTGTTCGGTGACGTAGGCGATAAGACACGACAGCAGGTTTGCCGCCGCATGATCCCAAAAAGGCTGGTTGTTGTCCTCGATGGGGCAGATGGCCTTTGCCACCGAGAGGATGTCCTGCTGGTTGGGCCTGCCGTCCGCCTTGCGGCGAATGTGCCTCAGGGGGTTGTAGCCGCAGCGCTCGATGCCGGGCGCAAGGGCCGGGACGGTGTTGAGGTCGGCGAAGTTGAGACATTGCACGCGGTAACCGTGGGCTGCCAGCACGGGTCCCACTTCGCGACAGAGCGTGCCTTTGGTGTCGAGCACGATGTAGCTTGCGTTCATTTGCAGCAGGTTGGGCTTGAGGACGTTTCGGGTCTTGCCGGCTCCCGAGGGGCCGATCACAAGTGCGTTGTTGTTGAGTCCCGTTTGGCGGGTGTCGCAGGAAAGCGTTCGATCCTTGGCGAGGATGGTGGACGATGCGGACTCAGATGCGGCGAGGCGGCTGGCGAGGTTAGACATGGGCGACCTCCTTGGTGGTCGAGAGGATTTCGTGGGCAAAGCCGAGCTCGACGGCGCGCTCGGCCGAAAGGTAGGTGTCTTTTGCAGTGAGGGACTGGATGCGCTTGGGCGTGAGGCCGCTGCGGTCCGAGAGGATTTGCGTGAGGGTCTTGCGGGTCTGCATGAGACGCCGGCTGGTTTCCTGCAGCGCAAGTGCCGAGCCGCCTGCCCCCTGGGGGATCAGCGGGTCGTGAATCATGAGCTCTGCATGGGGCGCCATACGGCGATCGTCGCCGCCCATAAAGATCACGGCGCCCATGGACGCGGCGAATTCCAGGCAGACGGTGCGGATGGGGCACGATGCGAGGCGCATGGCGTCATAGATTGCAAGACCCGATCGCACGCTTCCGCCGGCGCTGGCGACAAATATGGTGATGGTGCGGCTGGGGTCGGTGACATCGAGCAGGCGGATCTGCTGGCATAGGTCGTGGGCCATCGGGGTTTCGATGTTTCCCATGACGGAGAGCTCGCGACGGGCGAGCATCTCATCGTAAATGCTGGTGAGCGTGATACCTCGGGCGGATTCACGCATGGTGAGGGGGCTGATGATGGGGGAATGATTGGTGTCCATGAGGACTCCTTTCTGTTGGTTGTGTTGTGGAATAGGATTGTTGCCCGTGGAGGGGCTGGCGGGCTACAGGGTTCGTCCGAGCCTGAGATCGAGCTCGGTTGTGGGGCAGGCTGCCTGTTCGTGCGGCTCGCAAGCGCCAAGGGCTCCAAAGCGATGGAGCGTTGCGGCGGGCGTGGTGTAGGCGAGCCGCAGCTGATGCTCGACAGGGGCACATCCGTCATTTTTGTAATGAGCCGCGTAGTACTGCGCGATGCTGGCGTTCATCTCGCTGCCATTGCGATGGCGCTCAAACTGGCGTCTGCAGGTCTCGATGATCTTTGCTACCGACTTGGGTGCCGTCGCGGGAACAAGGGCGAGATAGCCCTCAAATAGCTCGTTGATGCTCAGGAGGCACAGCAGGTCGATCAGCGTCCTTATGGCTGCTCCCTCGGCGGAAAAGTGCGCGGTCATGCGGTTATATCGGTTGCGGTCGACGATGGCCGCATGGGGTCTTGGGGTTTTCTGCCCCGTGGTCCCGGGCTTTTGCAGCGCCTGTGTATTGAGCTCGACGTTGCAGCGCTTGAGGCCGTCCAGCGGAAGGAACAGTGCGGTGCGCAGGGTGTTCCGCTTGCTTTCGAGTTCATGACGCTCGTCGGGTTCCCATTCGAGCTTGAGTTTCGTGTCGAGCGCCGTAAGCATATGGGCTAGGCAGCCTACGGTAAGAACGTGCGAATCGTTGTCGCGTTTTGGGGCATAGGGGTCTGTCAGCTTGCGAATGTCGGGGTCGCCCATGATCTTTGTGCAGCGCTTCAGCAGTTGAGGATGGTCGGCCAAGATCGTCGCGAGCGGTAGCGACGCGTAGTTCTTGATGGTCGCGGCGGCAAAGGCGGCATCATATTCGTTTGCATATGCTCGCTCAATTCGGGCATCCAGAATGCTTTTCTTATCGCTGTCTTCAGCGTGGTGGTTTGTCATAGCTTCTCCAATCGGTTGATGTTCGTGCTGTTTGTTGATGTGTTGGTTGTCGTGAGTGATGTGCTTGCCGTGGGTGATGTGCTGACGTTGGGGTGCTATGCGGTTTTCAATGAGCCCGTGAGGCAGTTGCTGCAGGGGCGGGATGGAACGGCCCATGCAAGGCGGAAGGCATCGTGCTCAAAATCGAGACAGCAATGCCCTGGGTGCCTCACATGTGGCAGTTACCTCATTAAGTTGTCATTGCGTTTGGGGTTGTACTTTGCCGATCTTCCTTCTCTTACACGCTAAAACTCAAACTTCATATGCTCGATCTACTTAAAACCGCAACGGCGGTCTTTTATCAACTTATATGTCGGAACGCGTCTTTGCAAGTACTTTTTTGCCTTTGTTTCAAATGGGGTGGTTTTGCAACCGTCATACGCGCGCTGTGCGAACGTGCCCCGGCTCGGATAAGATAGTGCGCGATAAAAACGATGCAAGGAGGCACATATGGCAATCAAAGCCATCGCGATGGATATCGACGGTACGCTCACCAACGACCAGAAAGTGATTAGCTCGCGTACGCGCAAGAAGCTGCTCGCGGCGCAGGAATCGGGCATTAAGCTCATCTTGGCTTCGGGCCGTCCCGCATGGGGGCTGCACGCCTTGGCGCAGGAGCTCGACCTTCAAAACCATGACGGTCTGCTGGTGGCCTTTAACGGCGCGCATGTGGTCGACGCTCAGACCGACGAGGTGCTGTTCGATCAGGCTATGCCTGCCGACGAATTGCATCGCCTGATTGATCACCTGCGTAATTTTGACGTGATCCCTATGATTTCGCTCGGTCGCGATTTGCACGTCGAGGACTCGTACCGTTGCATGATCACGCTGCCTGACGGCTCGCAGAAGAATATCGTCAAGTATGAGCGCGACGCGTGCGATCTTAAGATTCGCGAGGTGGAGAGCCTGCATGAGGTCGCTGATGCTTATCCCGTGGACAAGCTACTCACTGCGGGCGACCCGGCATACCTGCAGGCGCATTACGAGGAGATGTATGCGCCCTTTAAGCAGACGCTTTCGGGCATGTTTACGGCCGACTGGTACTTTGAGTACACGGCGCCCGGTATCGACAAGGCCTGCGCGCTCGAGGGTGCCCTGCCCAAGCTCGGCATCGATGCCAGCGAGGTCGTATCGTTTGGCGACGGCCAGAACGACAAGTCCATGATCGAGTGGGCCGGCACCGGTGTTGCCATGGGAAACGCCGTCGATGAGGTTAAGGCTGTGGCCCAGATGGTGACCACCAATAACAACGAAGATGGTATTGCGGTGGCGCTGGATAAGCTGCTGGGCTAGAATCGCCGATTAATGCATGATTCGGGCGCCTGCTCGCGGGCGTCCTTTTGTTAGGGAGGGTGCCGTGTCCGCATTTCCGTTCGACGCCGTTATCTTTGACATGGACGGCGTCATTGTCGATACCGAGTATTACTACTTGGGCGAGACTGCCGCGTTTGCCAAGGAGCTGGGGCTTAATCTGACTCAAGAGGAGTTGAATGGGCAGGTCGGTACCTCCCATCAGTTCTTCCTGCATATGCTGGTCGATTGGTTTGAGCGCGCCGGTAAGGGGCATTTCACTGGCGAGGAAGCGTTGGCCCGTTGGGACGAGTGGGCGCATAAACGTCCGCGCGACTATCAGGCTTTGATTAACCCAGGCGCCGTGGATACGATTCGAGAGCTGCCGCGCCGTGGCGTTCGTGTGGCGCTTGCCAGCTCGTCTCCCATGGTTAGCATCGAGGAAGTGCTCAACGCATGCGGGCTGTCGGATGCCTTTGAGTATGTGGTGAGCGGCGAGCAGTTTAAGGAGAGCAAGCCCGAGCCCGACATCTACCTGCATGCGCTGGATCTGCTGGGGCTGCCCGCGAATCGCTGCTGCTGCGTTGAGGACTCGGTGCCTGGCATCACTGCCGGCAAGCGAGCCGGTCTGACAGTCATTGCCAAGCGCGAGGAGCGCTTTGGCTTTAGCCAGGATGCCGCGGACAAGATTATCGACCAGTTGCCGGAGCTGCTCACGCTTTCTTAGGAGCGCGGTAGTTGCGCGTTTTTCGGGTCTGATGAGTAAATACCCGACATTTTGGTGCGACACCTAGCATACTTTAAGCTAATGCGGGCTTAAGGACTTGTTGAATGCCCTTAAGCCTGTTTTAGAATTAATTGTGCTGGGAGAGGGTATATGCCACCGACTGAAGGGCCAACTGACGGTAAAGCAGCGATACCGCTGTACCAACAGGTCATTGATATCATTAAAAACGAAATCAACTCCGGCGCCTACAAGGCAGGCGCGCGGATACCCAACGAATTCGAATTGGCTGAGAGCTATAAAGTTGGCCGCGTTACCGTGCGACGCGCTATTGAGGAGCTCGTCCAGCAGGGCTATCTAACGAAGCGACAGGGGAAAGGCACGTTTGTCAATGCCCCCAAGCTCAAGCGCAAGATTCGCCAGAAGGATGACGTCCAGAGTTTTTCGGACGCATGCCGCGTTAACGGAATGGAACCGGGGGCGTGTGTCATTTCGAGAAAGATACTGCCGGCGGATTCCACCGAAGCGCAGTTCTTTGGTGTTCCCGTTGGAACTGACTTGATTTGCGTTGAGCGCGTGCGCACTGCCGATGGCGTCCCTGTCATGCTCGAGAACAACATATATGTTTACGAGGACAACGCCTATCTATCAACGGCACCTCTATCTAACCAATCCATTTTTGAGTTCGTGCGCAACCGGACGGGCCGCACGCCCGCGTTTGCCGACCCGTGCACGCTCGAGATCGCGTGCGCGTCGCCCGAGGTCGCTCGACTGTTGGCAGTTCCCGTTGGCGAACCCTTGTTTTATATGGAAGCCTTCTTTTTCGATGAGCAGCGGCGGCCGTTTATCATCGGTCGTCAGCGGATCGTTGGGTCTCGCTACGTTTTTGACATCTAGGACATTGCGAATGGAAACGCCCGGTTGATCATCTCACCGGGCGTTTCCATACCGTTCACGGCGCAAACGCGACCGTTCAACCGCGTTGCGGCAATCAGTTTGAAATTATCTTGATGAAGGAAAAAAGCTGCTGGTAATCTATGGGACGTCATAGAACGTTTGCATTGTGCAAACGTTGAAGCGAGATGCGATGCAGTCTCGAGTTCTTTGGAGGTATCTATGTCAGATACGAAGGCGAAGAAGACAAACAGACGTTTTAAGTTCAAATTACCGCATGTCTATACGATCATGTTCTTGCTGATCGTTGTCTTTGCGGTCCTGACTTGGATCGTTCCCTCTGGTCAGTATCAACGCAAGACGATTTCGACGGCGGCGGGCGAGCGTGAAGTCGCCGTTGCTGGAACCTATGAACAGGTCGATAAGAACTACACCGATTCCGAGACCGGCGAGACCATCAATCTGGGCCAGGATATCTTCGCGGTTCTGCAAGCGCCCACCAAGGGCATCCAAGAGGCTGCCGACGTCGTTGCGTTCGTCTTATTGATTGGCGGATCGTTCGCGATCATCACCAAGACCAACGCTTTGAATGCCGGCATGAGCCGTGTGATTAAAAAGCTCAAGAACAAGGACATCCTCATCATTCCCATCACGATGACGTTGCTGTCCATTTGCGGCACTACGTTTGGTATGTCTGAGGAAGCCCTGCCGTTCTATGCCATCTTCATTCCCATCATGATGGGTATCGGTTATGACTCGATGACGGCATTCATCATCTGCTTCCTTGGTCCTAACCTGGGATATTGTGCTTCGACCATCGACCCGTTTAATGTTTTGATCGCCCAAGGCATCATTGGCATCGAGGGTAATCCGCAACTGTGGCTGCGCGCCGTTTCTTGGGTCATCTTCACTGCCGTCGGTATCGCATGGGCCATGCGCTACGCCATGCGCGTCAAGAAAACCCCCGAGTCGTCCATTGTGTACGAGGACGATAAGCTCAAGCGTATTGAGTTTTCCGTGACCGATGCCTCCATCGAGGAAGAGTTCACGATCCGTCAGAAGCTCGTGCTTATCGATTTTGCTTGCGGTATGGGCATTATCGTCTGGGGTCTTGTTACCCAGGGCTGGTACATGAATCAGATTTCCGCCGTGTTCCTTGGCATGGGCTTGCTTGCCGGTATCCTGGGCGGCCTTGACCAGCAGACGATCGCAGAGGAGTTCGTTAAGGGTCTCGCCGACTTTGCGTACGCTGCCGTCGTTATCGGTATCGCTCGCGGTATTCTGGTCATCGCCGAGGGCGGCATGATCATCGACACCATCCTCCAGGCGCTCGCTACCGCGCTCGCCGGTGCACCCGCCGCCGTCTACACCACGTTTATGTATGTCGTCCTTGGCCTGCTCTCTTTGCTGGTTCCCTCGAGTTCTGGCCTGGCAGCGCTCACCATGCCCGTTATGGGCCCCCTGACCGAGCTCATGGGCCTCAATCCCGAGGCGGCCGTCACCGCGCTCCAGTTTGCCAACCAGACCATCAACACCATCAGCCCCGTGGCGGGTATGACGGTCGCCGGCCTTGCCGTGGCTAAGATTTCGTTTGGCCAATGGTGGAAGACCATTTGGAAGTTCTTCATCTTCATGGTCGTGTTTGGCTTGGTCATTACTGCCATTTCCGGCATGCTTCCGGCGTAGGTGGTTGTGATGTCTGATCGTTTGACGGTCCTGACGTCTAAGAGCGTCTTTACCGGTACGGGGGACCTGCCGTTTGAAGGTTTCGTAGCGGTCCGTGGCAATCGAATTGAGGCTGTTGGCACCAAGTGTGAGCTAGCTTCGTATTTGACCCAGGCGGACGAGGTAGTTGACCTGGGCGACCGCACCGTCATGCCTGGCCTGATCGATGTGCATACCTTCTATACAGGCTGGGCGCTGCGGACGTTGGGGCCTGATCTGTCCGGCATCGCTGATGCCAAAGAGGCCGTGTTGCTCTTGCGTGCATGGAAAGAAGATCGTCCGGATTGCGCGGCGGCTTTTGGCCACAACCTACCCGAAACGTTGGCATCGGATGCCGAGAACGCAAATACAGCAGCTGTGTTTGACGAGTGTTTTGGCGATATCCCCGTCGTCTGCTTTACACCGGGCGCGGATACCTGTGTTCTCAATGCTGCCGCCAGTGCGCGATACGGCTTTACGCCCCAGGCGTGCTATGCCGAGAAGATCTGGCGCATGATGAGCGATTTCCTCGCGCTGCCCGAGGTGCGTGCCGGGTATTCGGACTACATGAGCATGCTTAACGAGCGTGGCGTTACCGCCATCAAGGAAATGGCGTTTGATGACTACTACGGCTTTGCCGACGAAATGGTTCGCCGTGAGGAATCTGGTGAGCTGACGGTTCGCGTCTCTATGATGTCGCAGCCGGTGGGCGCCGGTGCAAATCTGGCATATGCCCGCGAGGCGCGAGAGCGCTTCCGGGGACCGTTCGTTCGTTTTTCTGGCTTCAGCCGTATGACCGATCGCGGCGTATGGGCGGGGCTTGCCGAGATGATTGACCCCTATGAGGACACGGCCGATGCGGGCGCTGCCGGCAAGACGGTCGTCGAGGAACCAGAGTGGGATCTGATTGAGAGCGAGCTGCGTGCAATTGATGCTGACGGCTTCCGATATTCCTTGCATTGCCAGGGCGATGGCGCCGTTCGTCGCACCGTGGCGCTCTATGCCTCGCTGCCTCGAGACGAGCATGGACGGATGCTTCGCCGCCATGCGATTACCGATCTCGAGAACTCTGACCCGACCGATCTTGTCGAGTTTGGCAAGTTAGGTGGAATTTGCGAGGTCTATCCGCAGATTCTAACGCTGGACCGGCGCGAGGATTGCCTATCGATGATGCGTCGACAAATTGGCGAGACGCGACTTTTGCACAGCTGGAATCGCCGCGGCATGGAAGATTCCGGATGCACAGTGTGCTGTGGAACGGATTTGCCGCTGCTGATTCCGAGCCTGGGCGAGTCAATCTACAGCGCGTGCGGCGGATTCTTCGCCGACGGACTGCCTGTGAATGAGGTCAACACGCTGACGCTTGTCGAGCTCTTGCGCGCTTGGACTGCCGGGGGCGCGTACGATCTGATGCGCGAAGACGAGCTGGGTACGCTCGAGGTCGGCAAGCTTGCCGATATCTGCGTGCTCGATCGGGATGTGTTTGACCTCGATTATCGCGACGCACGCGATCTTGCGGTTGATATGACGATGTCGGACGGACAAATCGTGTTCGATCGAAATAAGGAGGCATAAGATGTCTGAATCCAAACCGACGCTGCGTCGCGAGCAGATTGCGGGCATGAACATCCACTACATCATGTGGTCGCTCGATTACTTCCTTGATGTGCAGCAGCGCTTGGGCTTTGAGTCCATTGAGCTGTGGTGTGCAGAGCCGCATGTGACGCTCGACCATACGGGCTACTTTGAGGCTGAGGTCCTGGCGAAAAAGGCTGCAGACCGTGGGCTTAGGTATCGTACTCTGTGCCCCGAGAATGTTGTCTATCCTTGGCAGTACTGCGCACGCAAGCCGCTGCATGAACAGCGCAGCCTGGCGTACTTTAAACACGGCATTGAACTTGCCGAGGTACTTGGGTGCGACCGTATGTCCATCAACTCGGGCTGGGGCGACTGGGACGAGGACCGCGAGGAAGCCTGGAAGCGCAGCCGCGAGCACTTGTCCATTCTGGCGGAGTATGCCGGCGAGCACGGTCTGGTGCTTACGATGGAAAGCCTGCGTCCCGAGGAGAGCAACCTTGTGACGACGGTTTCCGATGCGAAGCGCATGATTGACGAGGTCGCGAGCCCGTACTTACAGCCCATGGTTGATACAACCGCGATGGGCGTCGCAGGCGAGACGCTCGAGGACTGGTTTGCCGCCTTTGGCGATGGGGCAATTCACGAGATGCACTTTATCGACGGTGACCCGTATGGCCATCTGGTGTGGGGCGATGGCAAGCACGATATGGACGCCTTCGTCGCCACGCTCAACGCCCATGGTTTCGACGGCATGCTGGGCCAGGAAATCACGGACGGTCGTTACTACGATGACCCGGCGGCCGCAGATGCCAAGAACATGGCCGCATTCGAGAAATATCTGATTGACTAAAACAACCATCGGCCACGCAACCAACGTCATTGATTGCGGGCCAAACAAGAAAGGAACTGGATATGAACGCACACGATCTGATTAAAGAGGCAATTGCCGAGAAGGGCAAGTTCGACAGCGTCTACTGGATTGCTTGCGGTGGCTCCATGATCGATTTGATCCCGGCTCATGAGCTTCTGCAGCGCGAGGCTACCACCTTCACTTCGTATATCTATACCGCGCGTGAATTCGACATTATGCGTCCACGTCGTCTGGGCGAGAAGTCCCTGGTCATCGCTTGCAGCCACAGCGGCAATACCCCCGAGGTCGTCGAGGGCTGCGAGATTGCCCTTGCTGCTGGCGCTACGGTGATCGCCCAGACCGACAACGCTGGATCCAAGATTGACTCCGGCAAGTGGACCACGTGGGTCTACCCATGGGGCGAGGGCGTGCCGCAGGCCGAGGTCCCCGCTGGCATTTCGCTGTCGCTTGCGGCAGAGCTGCTCGATCAGCAGGAGGGCTACGCCGATCTTGCCGATATGTATGCCGGTATCGCCGAGATGGATAAGATTCTTCCCCCGGCACGCGAGAAGGTAAATGCCGAGCTGGGCGATCGCTTTGCCAAGCTTTGCCAGGAGCACGAGTTCTTCTATATTCTGGGCAGCGGTCCCAACTTTAGCCAGACCTACGGTTTCGCTATCTGCTCTCTTATGGAGATGCAGTGGCAGCACTGCAGCTACATTCACTCTGCCGAGTACTTCCATGGCCCCTTCGAGGCTACTCAGGATGGCGTTTTTTACTTCCTGCAGATGGGCTCCAGCGAGTGCCGTGCTATGGACGAGCGCGCCCTGGCGTTCCTTAAGACGCATACCGATACGCTGATGGTGCTCGATGCCAAGGAGTACGGTATGGAAGCCGTGCCGGCGAGCGTCCGTGCCTATCTGGACCCGGTGCTGTTCTACGCCATGAACTGCGAGCTGCGTGCCGCACGCGGCAAGGTGTTTGACCATGATCCCGATTTCCGTCGCTACATGGGCGTCGTCGAGTACTAGAAGGGTAAATACCATGGCATTTAACGTTAACGCGCTCGGATTTGGCGACAACGTCGTCGATCGCTACGAGCATATCCACACCATGTATCCTGGCGGCAATGCGGTGAACTTCGCCGTTTATGCCAAGAAATGCGGTGCCGCACGCTCTGCATACATGGGCATTTTTGGCAATGACGCCGCTGCCGAGCATGTCATTGCAAGCCTCGAGGATGAGGGTATCGAGCTTGACAAGTGCGAGCAGATGATTGGCGAGAACGGAGCGGCTCGCGTGACCGTCGTTGACGGTGACCGTGTCTTCCTCGGCTCCAACGAGGGCGGTATCCGTGGCGATGCGCGCTATGTCCTCGATCGCTTTGATCTGGCGTATATGAAGCAGTTCGATGTGGTTCATTCTGGCAACTATTGCTTTACCGAGCGCGAACTGCCCAAGTTGAAGGCCGCGGGCGTCACGGTTTCATTTGACTTTTCGGATGACTCCACCGACGAGTACTACGAGCAGATTGCACCCTACGTCGATTTCGCTTTCTTTAGTGCGGCGGATGCCGCGAGTGAGGACGAGATTCGCGAGCGTCTGGCATGGGTGAAGGGCCTGGGTCCGCGTTTTGTGTCGGCTACGGCGGGCGCCGAGGGCTGCATTGCTTACGACGGCGAGCGTTATTACCGCCAGCTGGCTAAACCGGTAACGGACATGAAGGACACCATGGGGGCGGGCGACTCGTTCCTCACCTCGTTTTTGATGTGCTATCTCGATTCCGCCAAGCGTGGTGAGGATGGCGCCGAGGCCATCGAGCGCGCGCTCGACTTTGCTGCCGGGTTTGCCTCGACCGTGTGCGGCATGGAAGGTTCTTGGGGCCACGGAGCACCGATCGTCGAATAGCTTAAGAAAGCGTACGGCGGTCTGGCTATGAGGCTTTGGACAGCCGATGCAAAACAATAAGCGAAACGCGAAAAGGGGGCTCGCCATGTGGTGGGTCCCCTTTTGTACATTGGAGAAGACCATGGGTATTAAAGCGTGTGCGGCTGGATTTTGCTGCGCGGACGTCTATCAAAACATCGGCGTGTTCTATCCGACTGGCAATGGCATTGACTGGGGTATCCATCTTGCACGAATGGGCGTTTCGGTATCTGCCGTGTCGGTTGTCGGCAAGGACGAGTACGGAGACAAGATGAGAGAGGCGCTGGTCGCCGAGGGGCTCGATATCTCACATCTGCGGGTGGAGGATGGCGACACCTCGGTGATGCTCATGGCATTGAAAGACGGCGTCGATCGCGTACATCTCGAGGCGATCGATGGCGTAATGGAGACATATCGACCGAATGAAGACGACCGGGCGTTTATCCTGGAGCATGACATCATTCATACCGACCTGTTTGGCAATTGTTTGGACCTCCTGCCCGAATGGCATGATGCGGGCAAGACGGTGGTTATGGACTTCTCGGTGTTCAGCCAGGATCCCGAATATGCATGTGAGGCTCATTTTCCTTACGTAGACTATGCGTTCATGTCGTTTGAAGAGGACACTCCGGAGCTACGTGATTGGGTACGTCACGTACAGGAGTTGGGGCCGCGCGTTGCGGTTGCCACGCTTGGCGAGAAGGGAAGCATTGCCTTTGACGGCGAGCGCTTCTATGAGTGCGGGATCGTGCCGGCGGAGAAGGTCGTTAACACCGTGGGCGCCGGCGACTCGTATATTGCCGGGTTTACCAAGGGCGTGATCGATGGCCTTGATATTCCGGCGTGTATGAAGGCGGGCGCTGAACTGTCGTCCCGAGTGATTGGTTCGTTTGAGCCGTACTAGGGCCAAATGCCTGGAAAGGAGTACGAAATGGTTATCGACATGTTGGTTCAGCCCATGCTCTACAGCGAGATCTGTACGCCGGGTGATGAGCCTGATGGATTCGGTTTTTGGTCACGAGAATTTGGTATGGGGCATATGGGCCCCATGGATTGGGATGAGCTTCAAGTCGAGATGGACGTCTGCGACGTGCGGAAGAGCGTGCTCATGCCGCTCGATGTAACCACGGCATGCGGAGGACACTTTGGCACCAATGACCAGATTGCCATGCTGGTTGCCGCGCACCCCGATCGTCTGTGGGGATTTGCGAGCGTAGATCCGCAGGTGAGCGGTGCCGCAGACGAATTGGAGCGCGCCTTTACCGAGTTGGGGGCAAAGGGGCTTTGCCTGCATCCGGCAAAGCAGGGTTTTGCCCCCGATGATGCTGTGGCCGAGCCGCTTTACGAGCTGTGCGAGCGCTATAACAAGCCGGTGGTTTTCCATGCCGGTATGTCTTGGGAGCCGGGCGCAGAGCTCTCGCGCAGTAACCCGCTTGCATTTGAGCACACAATCGCAACGCATCCAAATGTGCGCTTTAGTTTGACCCACTTTGGCTGGCCCTGGGTGCGCGAGACCGTGGCGATGCTGCTCAAGTATCCCAACTGCTACACGGACACCTCTATCACTTACATCGATTCGCCCGAGGAGATGATGCAGCGTCTTTTCACGGTCGATATGGGGCCGCTGTGGTATGAGCGCGCGCTATCGCATCAAGTGATGTTCGCCAGCAATACGCCGCGTTTCCGTGCATTCAAACTCAAGCGGGCGCTCGATACCGTGCCCATGCGCGATGATGCGCGAGAAAGGCTCTACTGGGGTAATGCCCTGCGTTTTCTTGAAGGGGATGAGTAAACATGGTGACGCTCGAGACATTGAGCTATCTATCGACTGCTCCGGACCAGTTCATCGATATTACCGAGGACGTGCACGCTGCCATCGAACGCAGCTCGGTGACCAATGGCTTGGCAGCGATTATTTTGTCGCATACGACCTGTGGAATCGTGGTAAACGAGGGGCTGCCCTGCGTGGAGACGGATCTTATGGAGACGCTTGATCGCATCGCCCCACTCGATGCCCCCTATGCGCATGCACACTTCCTGCCGAGCTATGGAGCCACCGGCAACAACTCGTGTGGGCATATCAAGAGCATGATTTGTGGAAACAGTTGCTTCTTTCCCGTTCAAGATGGCCACATCGTGTGCGGAGGTGCCCAGAACATCTATCTTGCGGAGTTTGACGGTCCGCAGAAGCGAAAAGTGTACATCGAGGTGCTGGGGGAGTAACGTCCCTGCAATAACCCTATGAAGGAGCACATTATGTCGTTTCTAACTTCGATGTTCAAGACCGAAAAGCCGGTTATCGGAATGCTGCACCTGCGTCCTCTGCCGGGCGATCCACTGTACTACCCGGGCGGAAGCGTGTCACAGGTCGTGGAAGCCGCCAAGCGCGATCTCGAGGCGTTGCAGCAGGGCGGTGTCGATGGCATTTTGATTACCAATGAGCTCTCGATGCCCTATGAGCAGCACGTTTCTCCCTCAACCCTTGGCTTAACAGTGATAAGGAACTAATTTACTTATCAACTGTTAGCTGAC
>CAUEMA010000016.1 GCA_959018755.1 uncultured Collinsella sp.
GTAAGTGTTTCTAAATGGTTTGCAAGAATTAGACCATAAATAACGCAAACCTTTGCATCGATGGGCTATGTAATCGGGGCTCTGTCCCATGATCTGTCGACTCCTTGGGGAGCTGAGGCTATTTACGATGGTGATGCCACAATCGAGCTGTGCGCTGCCGTCGATGCGCAGTTCACGCGCTGTAATTTTTGCGGTGCCTGGGCCGGTGATCTCGGGCTGATTAACCGAGATTTCGCGCACACCATGCGTCGCAAGGCGGCGCTGCGCTTGGACGACCTCAAGCTTTTTCACTTCATCACGAGCGAGGGGGAGGTTTATCTCAACGATCGCACGACTGCGGACATTGCCGATTCGCTTCTCTTTAATTGCCTACCGGATGCGATGGTCATCGGCGGTTCGGCTGCCGGTCGTGGCGCTTCGGGCGAGCTTGCCGATGAGGTCCGCGAGCGTGTTGGCGAAGTGCCCGTGGTATGTGGCACCGGTTGTCGCGAAAATACCGTGGCTGACGTATTCGCTCACTACGATGGCGCGTTTGTCGGCACCTGCTTAAAGCGCGACGGAAAGCTGGATGCCCCGGTTGATGTTGAGCGGGTAGCTCGTTTTATGGCTGCCGCTCGTACGGCGCGAGGGGAGTAGGCACCTATGGCGCTCTATCTGGGTATTGATATTGGGACAAGCGCCTCTAAAGGCGTTTTAATCGATGATCGATGCAACATCGTTTGCCAAGCCTCTTGTGGACACGAGACGGACAACCCGTGTGACGGATGGTACCAGCATGATGCCGAGGCCGTTTGGTGGGGCGATTTTTGCCGCTTGTCGTGCGAGCTGGTGGCGCGATCGGGGGTTAACGCGGCACAGATCGGATGCGTGGGCCTTTCCGCATTGGGCTGCGACTGTGTGCCGGTCGATACCGAGTGCAACGCGCTGGCGCCCGCGATTTTGTATGGAGTCGATGCACGTTCGAAACCGCAGATTGACGAGCTTCTTTCCGAATATGGGTCAGATCGCGCACGCGAGCTTTTCGGGCACGATCCCTGTTCGTCAGATATTGCTCCCAAGATCTTGTGGTTTAAGGAGAATATGCCCGAGGTGCACGAACGTGCCGCGAAGTTCCTGACGGCGTCATCGTTTCTGTGCGCAAAGTTGACGGGGCGTTTTACGGTGGACCGTTATCTGGCGGAGGATTTTCTTCCCCTATACGACCGCTTCACTTGGAAGGTTGATGCTCGGGAATGTGCTCGTTTCTGCCGGCCTGACCAGATGGCGGAGGTAATGTCGGCTACCGATATTGCCGGGGTGATTACTCAGCGTGCGGCTGAGGCGACGGGGCTCGCGGCAGGGACACCTGTCTTAGTGGGAACGGGCGACTCTGGTGCCGAGGCCATTTCGACGGGTGTATTTCGTCCCGGCGATATGATGGTTCAGTTGGGGAGTACGGCGTATTTCATCTACCTAGCTGATCATATGGTCGATGATGCCCGCCTGTGGCCAGGGACGTTTATCATTCCCGGAACTTACGGGATCTGCGCGGGGACCAATACGGCGGGTGCGCTCACATCGTGGCTGCGCCAAGAGCTGTATCGCGACGCCGTGGAGGCCGAGGGCCACGGTGGCCCCGATGCATATTCGGTTATGGCGCATGATGCCGCCGGTGTGGCGCCGGGTGCCGATGGGCTCCTGTGTCTGCCGTTCTTTGCGGGGGAGCGCACTCCGCTCAACGATCCCGAGGCGCGTGGCGTCTTCTTTGGCCTGACCGGAAGGCATACGCGAGCCCATATGGTTCGTGCCGCCTTGGAAGGCGTCGCGTATACCGTTGCATCCCATGTCGACATTATCGAGCGAGAACATGGACTGCCAATTGGGCGCATTATGCTTGTCGGAGGTGGAACCAAGAATCCAGTTTGGATGCAGGCTATCGCCGACGTATGTGGGCGCGAGGTCTCGGTTGCCAAGGTTACGGTGGGCGCATGCTTCGGTGATGCCATCATGGCAGCTCTCGCAGGTGGCGCCTATGCATCATGGGATGAGCTCGCCCAAGTCCTTGGCGTTGCGCAAACAATCGTGCCTGATATGACTGCCCACGAGTTATATGCGTCGCGCCGTCATATCTTTGACGAATTGTATGCACGCAACCGTGATCTCATGCACGAATTGGTGTAATGCTGCCGAATTGTACTGTCTTCCAAAATAGAGACTGCGTTGTGCGATTTGCATGCCCCTTGGCATTTTTGCCCACAGGAGTTAGCGAAGGTCAAAAACAGAGTGCGCATTTGCTAAAACTGCCGACTCGATGCGCTTTGCGTCACAGTTTTTGAGTGAGGCGATGCGCATCGAGGTCCTTGCGAGCGATCTGATGAGCGACTGCGCGCTTGTTTCTGTGTTTGGTTCGGCTGGCGCATCGGTCTCGAGCAGTAGGCGGTCGAGTGGAATCTGCCGGGCATATTCGCGACCGCGCTTGGTGGCGAGCATACGCTCGTTCACGGAAAAATAGCAGTTTGCGTTTCGCGCGCGGGCGAGTTCGTTCGAAGTGCCGCTAAACCAGTGGAAGATGATAGCGGGGGAGTCGGGGTTTGGGATGAGTAGTCCATGCGATTCGAGGACGTCCAGTACGGCTCCTGCCGAACGAACGGCGTGAATTGATATCACGCGCCCGGTAAGAGGATGCTGCACGAGTGCATCGCAGAGCCGGTTAAGTGCCTGTATTTGTAGCGGCTCACTTCCAGCAAAGCGCGCGGAAAAGTCGAGCCCGACTTCGCCGATGTAGCGCTCTTGGGCAGCAACTTCGCAAAGCAGATTGACTTCGGCGGGACCGCAGCGGCCGTCGGCGAGCCACCAGGGATGGAGGCCGATGCCCTTGATGACGGTAGGAAGGCGACGGGTTCGCCCGTGTGCGCTAGCGAAGTCGCGTGGATCGACGCCGCAATCAAATAGACCCAAGCCCAGCGCCGTTGCCTCATCGGCAACGGCGTCCGGGTGAGCCATTAAATCAAGATGGCAGTGTGCATCAAATAACCGGGGCTCCATCTCGGCGCGCTCCGCTAGTCCAGGCGTTGGCCGTCGGCGCGCACGCGCTCGGTGCCGCGACCACTGATCTGACGGATAACCTCGCCGGCGATCATCTGGCCCATGATGGGCGGCATAAAGCTGGCGGTTCCCAGCTCGGTGCGCTCGTGGATGTTGGAAGGGTCGCGGGGCTGTGTCTTAACCGATTCCTCGCAGCTAAACAGTACGTGCAGGCTCTTGATGCCGCGCTTCTTGCATTCTTTGCGCATAATGCGGCTCATGGGGTCATGTACCGTATCGAAGATGTCGGCAAAGCGGAGGCACTCGGGATGGAGCTTGTTGGCCCCGCCCATGGAGCTAACCAAACGAATGTCGTGGTCCTGAGCATATTTGGCAATGGTGAGCTTGGCCGAGATGGTGTCGATGGCGTCGACGACGTAGTCGAGCTTGCCGTCCGTCTGCTCCAAAACGCTCGCGAAGAACTCGTCGATGTTGTCGCTCAGCAGGTATTCGGTGCGTTTGATAACGGTGGCGGCGGGATTGATGTCGTGGATCATGGCTTCCATAACATCGACCTTGCGCTTGCCGATGGTGCTGTGAAAGGCGATAGCCTGGCGATTGATATTGCTGGGCGCGACGATGTCCTTGTCCAGAATGACGAAATGACCAATGCCGCCGCGGGCGAGCGCCTCGCAGCAATTGGACCCCACACCTCCGCAGCCGAGCATCAGCACCGTAGCATCGGCGAGCTTATCGAGTGCCTCGCGGCCCATGATGATCTCGAGCTTGGTGTCGCGTGTCTCGACGAGAGCGGCAGCGGTTTCGGTCATAGACATCCTCCGATGGGGAAGCGAATCGTGTTTTAGCTATCGTCATTATAGGTAATCGCCATAGGTTGCGATGGCGTTTACTTTGATGTGGTTTGAAGCATTGCGATTAGATAGTTAGACAAACATCTAAATATCGAGTATAGTGTGCGCGTCATGAGAGATGATGAGAGGAGGTCTTATGCCGGGAGAGGGTTTTAAGGCGCTTGCCGATCCAACGCGACGGCGCATTTTGGAACTGCTGCGCGAGGGCAATTGCACGGCGGGGGAGCTTGCCGAGCATTTCGATATCAGTAAGCCGTCGCTGAGCCATCACTTGGCGACGCTCAAAAACGCCGGGTTGGTGACCGACGAACGTCATGGCCAAAACATCGTTTACAGCTTAAACACCACCGTCATGCAGGACTTGATCGGCTGGTTTATGGGCTTTACAAACACGGAAGGTGATAAGGATGAATAACGAAAACAAGGGCATTCACCCCACGGGGGTATCGTCGCGCGTGTGGATTGCGCTGGTCGCTCTGTGCGTCGCCAATGTCGTAGCGCACCTCATGGTGATGCCGAGCTTGCCTGCGCAGATTCCCACGCACTGGGGCGCGAACGGCGCCGTCGACGGTTGGGGTCCTAGCTGGATGGCCTCCGCGCTCGGCGTGCTGCCTCTGGCGCTTCTCGCAATGTTCTGCGTGGTGCCGCGCATCGACCCCAAAGGTGAGGCATATCGAACCTCGGGCAAGTTCTACCAGGGCTTCGTAATCGCCTTCACCTTGTTCATGTGCGCCATAAGCTGGCTGGGAGAGCTTACGGTCTGGGGCGTGGTGCCGGCGGTCGGTTCGGTTAACGTGCTTATTTCCGGTGTTGTCGGTTTGCTGTTCATCGGCGTAGGTAACTACTTGCCGCGTGTGAAGCAGAACTATACGCTCGGTATCAAGACACCCTGGGCGCTTGCCGATCCCGAGAACTGGCGCCGTACGCAGCGTTTTGGCGGCGCCTGCTTTATGGTGCTGGGTATTGGCCTGATTGTGATGGGCGTGGCAGGCAGCGTGCTTTCGAGTGAAGTCGTCGCCGCGGTGATTGCGGCTCTGGCGTTTGGTTCGGTTGGAGCCGTCTACGTCTACTCGTATCTGTTGTGGCGCAAATCGCAGCGAGCCGCTCGTTAAGGTTGCGGAAAACTAGCGTATGCAGTTCATAGTATGTTCCGGGGGACTTTTCCCAGGTAGTATTAGGGGGTGTGGGCAACCATGCCCCTTTTTCGTTACGTTTCAGAGCTGGTTTTCTCATTTCGTTTCCACTAAAGCGAATCAAAAATAGGGAAACAGCAGGTAGAAAGGATAGAACAGACATATGGCGGAGTTTATCTACCAGATGTATCAGGCTCGCAAGGCCCATGGCGACAAGGTGATCCTTGACGACGTGACCCTGAGCTTCTACCCCGGTGCCAAGATCGGCGTCGTGGGCCCCAACGGTATGGGCAAGTCGACCCTGCTCAAGATCATGGCCGGCATCGAGGAGGTCTCCAACGGTGATGCCAGGCTCACCCCCGGCTACACCGTGGGTATCCTGCAGCAGGAGCCGCCGCTCGACGACGACAAGACCGTCATCGAGAACGTGCGCATGGCATTTGGCGACATGATCGCCAAGGTCGATCGCTTCAACAAGATCGGCGAGGAGATGTGCGACCCGGACTGTGACATGGACGCCCTCATGGCCGAGATGGGAAAGCTCCAGGACGAGATCGACGCCGCCGACGGCTGGGATATCGATTCCAAGCTCGGCCAGGCCATGGACGCCCTGCAGCTGCCCGATTCCGACATGCCGGTCAACGTGCTTTCCGGCGGCGAGCGCCGCCGTGTGGCCCTGTGCAAGCTGCTGCTCGAGGCTCCCGACCTGCTGCTGCTCGACGAGCCCACGAACCACCTGGACGCCGAGTCGATCCTGTGGCTCGAGCACTTCCTGCACAACTACCAGGGCGCGGTGCTTGCCGTCACGCACGATCGCTACTTCCTGGATAACGTTGCCGAGTGGATCTGCGAGGTCGACCGCGGCCACCTTTATCCCTACAAGGGCAACTATTCCACGTATCTGGAGACCAAGGCTGCCCGTATCGAGGCGCAGGGCAACCGCGATGCCAAGCTCGCCAAGCGCATGGAGGCCGAACTCGAGTGGGTACGCAGCTCGCCCAAGGCTCGCCAGGCCAAGAACAAGGCCCGTCTGGCTCGCTACGAGGAGATGGAGGCCGAGGCCCGCGCAAGCCAGAAGCTCGACTGGACCGACATTCGCATTCCTGTGGGCCCGCGTTTGGGCAACAAGGTGCTCGAGGCCCATCACCTGCACAAAGAGTTCGATGGCCGCGTGCTTATCGACGACCTTTCGTTCACCCTGCCGCGCAACGGCATCGTGGGCGTCATCGGCCCCAACGGCGTCGGTAAGACCACGCTGTTCAAGACGATTGTGGGTCTGGAGCCGCTGACTTCGGGCGAGCTCGAGGTGGGCGAGACCGTCAAGATTTCTTACGTCGACCAGAACCGTTCCGGCATCGACCCCGATAAGAACCTGTGGGAGGTCGTCTCGGATGGCCTGGACCACATGATGGTCGGCGAGACTGAGGTTCCGAGCCGCGCTTATGTGGCGAGCTTTGGCTTTAAGGGCCAGGACCAGCAGAAGCGCGCTGGCGTACTATCCGGTGGCGAGCGCAACCGTCTGAACTTGGCACTCACGCTCAAGCAGGGCGGCAACCTGCTGCTCCTCGACGAGCCCACGAACGACCTCGACGTCGAGACGCTGTCCTCGCTCGAAGCGGCGCTGCTCGAGTTCCCGGGCTGCTCGGTGGTCATTAGCCACGACCGTATGTTCCTGGACCGCGTCGCCACGCACATTCTGGCGTGGGAGGGCACCGACGAGAATCCGGGCAACTGGTATTGGTTCGAGGGCAACTTCGAGGCCTATCAGGCCAACCGCATCGAGCGCCTGGGCGAGGATGCAGCCCAGCCGCATCGTATTCACCGCAAGCTGACGCGCGACTAGTCGAGCTCAGGTGACCTAACGAGAAAGGGACGATAACCTTGAGGGTTATCGTCCCTTTTTGTTACTTGGTAGAAGGCTCGACTTTATCGATGGTCCAGGCGGCTCCGAGACCGCCGGTGGTGTTGCGGCGGATGCGCACGGTGACTTCGTGGCGCTCGCCGGCTTGCGTGTAGCGCAGAGGGAAGCTTGCGCGGTTTCGCGCGGCCTCGATGGTACCGCGCTCGCGGGCGATCCAGTAGTACTCGCCGACGATGCCGAGCGTGTCGGCGCCGTAGGGGAGATAGGTTGACAGCTGGTGCAGAAGCGGGCCGGGGCAGAAGACCTCGGTTGCGAAATCGACGGGGAAGTCCTCGGGGATGGCGGGCGCTGCAGGTGCGGGGGTTGGGGCCGCTGCGGGTGCCGAAGCCGGTGCAGGTGCGGGAATTTGGTCGCAAGCAGAGGTGGGCACGGACTCGATGACGGGTGCGGGCTCCGGCGTCGTTTTCGGCTTGATTGTGGAATCTGCGGGCTTCACGGTGACGGGCGCGTCTGCAGCTGCGGTTTCAACCTCAACCTGCGTCGCGTTCTCGTTTTCAACGCTCGACTTTGCCTCGACCGGCGTGGAGGCCATGGTGGTGATGCCGGCATTGGCGTTCTCGGGGTCATAGACGACCGTGAGCGAGATGGCGGGCTGCGGCGTCTCGGGCTCCGGCACCGACTCGGCAGCGCCTTGATCGGCGGGCTCGTCGGACTGATCGTCCTCGGCCTCGTCGCCAAAGACATCGCTGTTTTGGAACGCAGACGTCTCGGGCTGGCCAGCGGCTTCTTCGGTTGTCGACTTGGGAGCTTCGTTGAGCTCCACAGTGGCTTCCTGCTCGGATATGACTTTGGGATTGGTCGTGGCGGCGATTTCGGTTTCGGCTTCTGCTGTTACCTCAATAGCGATTTCGATCTCCGCCTCGGGCTCGGGTTCCGGCGCGGCGTCAACCATGGCTTCGGGCTCGGGACGCTTAACGTGCTTGGGGCGCACGGCCTTGAGGTCCTTCTCGCCGCGCTTTTTCTTTTTGTAGGACTGCTTGGCTCCTTTGGTTGCCTTGGGCTTGTCCTCGCCCTTGGCAAGGGCGGCATCCCAGGCCTCGTTGGCGATGACGGTGGCATACAGGCGACCGCCCTTAAAGACGGTCAGCTTGATGCAGTCATCGAGCTCCTCGAGCAGCTCGCGCGTGGACTCGAAGCCCAGGTCATAAGCGGCCATGTCGCCGGCGGCGAGCGTCTCCTCGACCTGCGTCATAAACGTTTGCTTGCCGCACCCAATCGCATCGCGCAGCAGACGATATAGATAGATGCGGTTGCCCAGCGATAGCGTGGGCTTAACTATTGTCTTGCTCATGGCAAATCTCCTCTTTACACACCAAAGCATCTTACCATCGCACGGGGCGTGCCACCTCGGCGCCCAAGGCAAACGGGCGCGACCGTTGCCGGTTCGCGCCCGTTATACAGGTCGGTTATCTATGAGAGGCAAACGTGCTTAGTTGCCCGACGCCGTGCCTTGGCTCGAGCTGTCAGATGCCGTGCCGGACGCGGTTCCGCTCGAGCTGTTAGTGCTGCTGTTGTCGGTAGATCCCGTGCCCGATGTATTGTCGCTTGTCTGGTCGCCCGTGCTCGGCTGCGAGCTGTCAGTCGTTTGGCTTGAGTCGGTCGTGCCGGATTGCGTGCCGCTGTTGTTTACGGAAGAATCGACGCCCTGCGATTGATCGGGGGTGTTCGAGGACGAGTCGGTGGATGCGGAGGTGCCCTGCGAGTCGTCCTGCTGGCTTTGCGATTGACCAGTGCTATCCGCGTCGTGCTCGGTCGTGCGCGACGACAGAATCGGCTCGGGGCGCTCGCCCAGACCCTCACCGGCGGTGGTGATAAGGATGGCGCCGGCACAGGCAATGACCGCGACGATGGCGATGGCGATCGAGAAGACGATGACCTTCTTTTGCGTCTGGCTGCGCTCTGCCGCCGCCTTGGCGCGCAAGCTGTCGGGGGCAACGCGCGCCGTGGTCGCGCGCCCCGCAATCTGGCGCATCTCCTGCGTAGTCGCGGCGCCGCCCAGGTGCTCCTCGGCATTAAATTCAACGGGCTCATAGGCGCCGGCGGGGTAGTCGACGTCGGCGTGCGTACCTTTGAGGGCTTTGGCGCTGGCAGAGATAAAGTGGCGGTAGACCTGCGAGGACACAACGGTGATGACCGAGCTCACGGCGGCACCGATCACCGATCCGGCGATACCGATCTTGGAAGCAAGCGCGACGCTTGTGGCGGCTGCTGCGGCGCCGGCGATGATCTGGGGAATGGAAATGTCATCGAACAGGCCCTTTTTGGGCGCGATGGCCATGGTCTGTCCGATGGAATGGTTTTCGTGAACGCCGTTGTTGAGCGCGGCTGGTGTCATGACGCGCGTGCGCGGCGCGTCGGTGTACTTGGTTGTCATACGGGGCCCTCCCGGTGTAAATCTGCTTCGTTTCATGCAGCCATCAGGGTACCCATCAGATGTGAATCGTACGTGACATTTAACAGATACCATCAACTTATCAATAGCTCACCAAGTTGGTGGGATGCGGTTACACCCGGCGGTTGAACTACAATAGGGCTTGCTAATTGTTGTGAATGGCGTTTACGCACGGGAGCATTCTTATGAATCTTCACCTTTCTCAGTCTGATGGCTTTTTGCGTGTGGCGGCGGCCTCGCCCAAGATTCGCGTAGCCGATGTCGAGGGCAATGCCGAGGTTGCACTGACGGCTGTTCGCGAGGCTGCCGAGCGCGGCGTTCGCGCGCTGGTGTTGCCCGAGCTTAACCTGACCGGCTATACCGCGGCCGACCTGTTCCATAACCGCACGCTGCTGCATGCCTGCGAGGCTGCTCTGGTGCATATCCTCGATGAGACTCGTGAGCTGCCGATTGTCTTTACCATCGGTCTTCCCGTGGCGGTGGCCGAGAACATCTACAACTGCGCCGCCGTGTGCTGTGCGGGTGAGCTTTTGGGTCTTACGGCCAAGAAGTATCTGCCCAACTATGGCGAGTTCTATGAGCGCCGTTGGTTTGCTCCGGCGCCTGCGGATCCTGTGTGGGTCGAGTTTGCCGGTCAGGGTCCGGTTCCGCTGGGTTCGGGGCTTGTCTACCGCTGCTGTGATGAGGGCGCCGAGGACCTGGTGCTGGGCGTTGAGGTCTGTGAGGACCTGTGGGTGCCGGCGCCCCCTTCGACCGAGATGGCGCTTGCCGGTGCGACGGTGATTCTCAATCCGTCGGCCTCGGACGAGATTATCGGTAAGGCAGATTACCGCCGCAGCCTCATCTCCAATCAGAGTGCGCGCCTGTACTGTGCCTATGCCTATGCAGACGCGAGCGAGGGCGAGTCCACGACCGACATGGTCTTTGCGGGGGAGAACCTCGTCTACGAAAACGGCTCCAAGCTCGCCGCGACCAAGCTGCTTACCTGCGACATGGCCGTCGCCGACGTTGACCTTGACCGCCTGGTTGCCGAGCGCCGTCGCTCGACGACGTGGACGCGCGCGGACGATGCGCCGGAGGCCACGACCGTTGAATTTTCGTTTGAGGGCGTGCCGGCAGATGAACCTGTCCTGCGCGATGCGTTCGACATCGACCGTGTCTTCCCCCGCGCGCCCTTTGTGCCGGCCGACCATGGCGACCTGGCCGAGCGTTGCGAGACTATCATCGACCTGCAGACCGCCGGCCTCAAGACTCGCCTGGCCCATACGGGCACCAAGGCGGCTGTCATCGGTCTTTCAGGCGGCCTGGACTCCACGCTGGCGCTGCTCGTGACGGTTCGCGCCTTCGATGCACTGGGACTGCCGCGCACCGGTATCACGGCCGTGTCCATGCCCGGCTTTGGCACGACGCATCGCACCAAGTCGAATGCCGAGTCGCTCGCCCGCGACCTGGGTGTGAGCTTCCGCGAGGTTTCGATCCACGCGGCTGTGGAACAGCACTTCAAGGACATTGAGCACGATCCGGCCGTGCAGGACGTGACCTACGAGAACAGCCAGGCGCGCGAGCGTACGCAGATTTTGATGGATCTGGCCAACCAGGCTGGCGGTTTTGTCATCGGCACAGGCGATCTGTCGGAGCTGGCGCTCGGCTGGGCTACCTATAACGGCGATCACATGAGCATGTACGCCGTCAACGCGAGCGTGCCCAAGACGCTTGTGCGCCATCTGGTGCGCTATGCGGCCGATGTCTTTGGTGGGCGCATTGCCGAGGTCCTGCTCGATATCCTCGATACGCCAGTGTCCCCCGAGCTTCTGCCGCCCACGGGCGATGGCGAGATTGCGCAGAAGACCGAGGATTTGGTGGGGCCGTACGAGCTGCACGATTACTTCCTCTATTACCTGCTGCGTTTTGGCTTTGAGCCGGGCAAGATCTACCGCATGGCGCTCAAGAGCTTTGAGGGCGTCTACGACGCCAAGACCGTTCACACGTGGTTACGTACGTTCTACCGTCGCTTCTTTGCCCAGCAGTTTAAGCGCAGCTGTCTGCCCGATGGTCCCAAGGTGGGCTCGGTGACACTCAGCCCGCGCGGTGATTGGCGTATGTCGAGTGACGCCAGCTCGCATCTGTGGCTTGCGCAGATCGACGCGCTCGATGCAGTTGACTAAGGTTGGCTAAATTGAACCAATACGGGGGTTGCAAGCGTTACACTTTTGCAATCTGATGGCCCGTATTGCGCGGCGCTCTTGTCAGAGCGCCGCGTTTTTCATATCGAAAGGTGGCACCATGCAGACATCGCAGCGTCTCGACCGCTTTGGCGCGGAGGTCTTCGCCTCGCTCAACAACAAGCTTCTCGCGCTGAAGGCTCAGGGCAAGACCATTTACAACATGAGCGTGGGCACGCCCGACTTTAAGCCGTACGACCACGTGGTCGAGGCGCTCACGCAGGCGGCCCAAGATCCCGAGATGTGGAAGTACGCCCTGCGCGACCTGCCTGAGCTTAAGCAAGCCGTGTGCGATTACTACGAGCGTCGCTTTGGCGTTTCGGGCATTACGCCGTCCATGGTGCAGTCGTGCAACGGCACGCAGGAGGGCGTGGGTCATTTGGGCCTGGCCCTGCTCGATCCGGGTGACACCATTCTAGTTCCCGATCCGTGCTACCCGGTCTTTGAGGCGGGTGCGAAGATCGCCGATGCCAAGCTCGAGTACTATCCGCTGGTTGCCGAGCACAATTACCTGCCCTATGTGGCGGGCATCGATCCCGAGGTGGCCGATCGCGCCAAGTACATGATCGTTTCGTTGCCCGCGAACCCGGTCGGCTCGGTGGGTACGCCCGAGGTCTACGAGGAGATTATCGCCTTCGCGCGTGAGCACGATCTACTGATTGTTCACGACAACGCGTACTCCGACATCGTGTTCGACGGCGAGCCGGGCGGAAGCTTCTTGCAGTATCCCGGTGCGCTCGAGGTGGGCGTTGAGTTCTTCTCGCTCTCCAAGTCGTTTAACGTCACCGGTGCGCGTATCGGCTTTTTGGTCGGCCGCGAGGACGTGGTCTCGGCCTTTGCCAAGCTGCGCAGCCAAATCGACTTTGGTATGTTCTTCCCGATCCAGAAGGCTGCTATCGCCTGTCTGAACGGTCCGCGCGATGAGGTCGAGGCGCAGCGTCTGAAGTACCAGGAGCGCCGCGATGCCCTGTGCGACGGTCTTGAGGGCCTGGGCTGGGAGCGTCCCAACGCGCATGGCTCTATGTTCGTGTGGGCCAAGCTTCCCGGTGGTCGCACCGATTCCATGGCGTTTTGCGAGGAGCTTATGGAGAAGGCCGGCGTTGTGGTGACGCCGGGCGCGAGCTTTGGTCCTTCGGGCGAGGGGCACGTGCGCATGGCGCTGGTCTTGCCGCCCGACCAGATCGCTTTGGCTGTCGAGGCCATTCGCGAGGCGGGCCTGTATTAGAAAGTTGTTTCGGCTCGTCAATAGCTCGAAACCGATTTCGTGCAGTTATTTTACGAATTCTGCAAATAATTTCGGTAAGCGGTCGATATTTGGCTGCGAATAGGAGCATAATCAAAGTCCCGATTGGATGTATTGGGATTACGGCAAGCCGCTCGGGTCGTTCCCGGGCGGCTTGTTTGTGGAGAGAGATGGGAGTTTCTAATGGTTAATGAGAAGAAGGTCGCTATTGTCGGCTGCGGTTTCGTCGGTTCGTCTTCGGCGTTCGCGCTGATGCAGAGCGGTCTGTTCTCCGAAATGGTCCTCATCGACGTGGACAAGAACCGCGCCGAGGGTGAGGCCCTGGATATCGCGCACGGCATGACGTTTGCCGAGCCGATGAAGATCTACGCCGGCGATTATTCCGATGTCGCCGACGCCGCCATGATCGTCGTCACCGCTGGCGCTGCCCAGAAGCCCGGTGAGACCCGCCTGGACCTGGTCAACAAGAACGTCAACATTTTTAAGTCCATTATCCCCGAGATTAAGAAGTCTGGCTTCGACGGCATTCTGCTCATCGTCTCCAACCCGGTCGATGTTCTGACTTATGCCGCCATCAAGATGTCCGGCTTGCCCGAGGGCCATGTCATCGGCTCCGGCACCGTACTCGACACCGGCCGTCTGCAGCAGATGCTTGGCGCCCACGTCGAGGTTGACCCGCGCGACGTTCAGGCCTACGTCATGGGTGAGCACGGCGACTCCGAGTTTGTCGCTTGGTCCAGCGCTCAGGTTGCCGGCGTTCCGCTGAACACCTTCTGCGAGCTCCATGGTCATCTGGAGCATGAGGCTGCCGAGAAGCGCATCGCCGAGGACGTCAAGAACTCCGCCTACACCATCATCGAGAAGAAGCACGCCACCTACTACGGCGTCGCCATGGCCGTTAAGCGCATCTGCACTGCCGTCATGCGCGATGAGCAGACCGTTCTGCCCGTTTCCTCGCTCATGGTGGGCGAGTATGGCCTGTCCGATCTTGCCATCTCCATGCCGACCGTCGTTGGCCGCGACGGCGTCGTCTGCCGCGTCCCCGTGCCGCTGAACGATGACGAGCAGCATGAGCTCACCGTTTCTGCTAAAGCCCTTAAGGACATCATCGACAGCGTCGACTTCTCCTACTAAATTCGGCTCGTTTAAGCAACAAGCTACAATGAAGGCGTCTGGGTCCATGTGACCCGGGCGCCTTTTTGGTGCATCGGGGACAGGTTTGTTTGCGTCAAATGAGGTGCAAACGCTGCAAAACCAACCTGTCCCCCCTTGCACCGTTGTTGATGGGAGGGCCATGTCTGATTCGCCTAACTTTTTGACCTATGCTCAGACGGCGTTTGATCCGTTTGAGGAGCGGCCGTTCTGCGCGGTGGATAGCCTCGTCTTTGCGTGGTTGTCGTATTTGCGCCTGCCGCAGGACATGTCAGAGCTTGAGGGCTGGCAGGGCCTAGACGTACGCGATCTGCTGCGTGCCGAGTGCTACCGGGATATGGTTGGCGATCTGTGGAATCCAGAGGGAAGCCGTGCCTTGTTGGAGGCCGTGGCAGCAAACCCTCGCTACCGTGGCGTGCACGTTTGCGGCTATCGTGCCGTGAGCGATGTGGTGGCGACAGAGCAGTTTGCAGCCATGGCGTTCCGGTTTCCGGCGGGGTTTAGTTATCTTTCCTTCCGGGGGACCGACAGCACGATTGTGGGCTGGAAAGAGGACTTTAACATGGCTTTCCGGTGTCCTGTGCCGGCCCAGGAATCAGCGGCGCGTTATGTGGACGAGGCAGCGGATGCAGTCGACGGGCCGCTTTTGTGTGGAGGTCATTCCAAGGGCGGAAACCTTGCGGTGTACGGTGCGGCGATGTGCTCCGATGTCGCCCGCGAGCGAATCGAACGGGCGTATTCCCATGATGGTCCGGGCTTCGTCGAGGAGTTTCTGAGCAGCAACGCCTTTGTCGATCTTTCCGGTCGAATCGATAAGACGCTACCTCGGTCGTCGATCTTTGGCATGATGTTCGAGACACAGGAGGACTATGCCATCGTTGAGAGCACCGAGTTCAGCCTGCTGCAGCACAATCCCTTTAGCTGGGTGGTTGATGGTCGCGACTTCGTGTACTGTGAGCGCCTGTCCGCCGGTGCTCGATACGTTGATGGCTCCATTCGCGAGATGCTGCTTGCAGTGTCGCCTAGCGAGCGCGAGCGCTTTGTAGATGCGTTGTTCTCCGTGTTTGAGGCTACGGGTGCTGAGCGGTTTGCGGATATCGCAGGAAATCTGCGCGAGAGCCTGCCCGTGATGCTCCAGGCTGCGCAAGGCTTTGACAAGGATACGCGACGCTTTGTCTCGCAGACCATCGTGGCAATTCTTAAGTGTGCGCTGCTGCCCAGACGTCCCGAGTTCAGCGTGCCTTCTAGCGGTAAGAGCCTGGCAGAACAGCTCGAGGTGTGGCAGTCCGAGTTCCTGCGCTAACCATTGGTGCAGAGCAACCTGTCCCCGATGCGCCAATCTTCGATACGCCTGGAGCGGGCTCGACCGCTATACTGGTTCGTGCCGAAATCGATCTAGAACGGAATGCCGTATATGAAAATCAATCACGCGATTCTGCATATCCTGGACTTTGACTCTGCCGTCAACGTTATGAGCCAGCGCGAGCTCGATATCGAGAGCCGAACCGTGCGCAACTTTGTGACCACGCACCTGCGCCGCGCCCGCACCTCTGCCGATAACAAGCGCGCCACGTTTGCCGAGAACTCCGCATTCGGCGGTGAGCTCAAGGGCTATTTCTTTGGCGAGCGTGAGTTCGTGGACCTGTCGCAGCAGATTGCGGAGTTTATCTCTTCCGAGCTCACCAAAGCCGAGAAAGCCGAGTCCACTGACGTGCTTGTGGCGGACTTTGACGATGATGAGGATGCCCGCTGGTTTGCCGTGATGCTGCTGGGCTCTAAGCAGGCATTCATGCACGAGGTGGGTCGCGAAGAGGGCGAGGTGCGTAACGACATCGCGCGCCACTACGCCATTCTGCCGAACCCTTCGCAAAAGGTGCCGAGCTATGCAATCGTGCGTGCAAGCACCATGGAGATCGGTTATGTGGATAAGAAGCGCAAGATTGCCGGCGAGGATCGCATGCTCATTCCCGACGGCCTGCTGCAATGCGACACGGGTGTTTCGGGTAAGGAGGTCATCGACACGGTGACGCGCGTGGTCGAGGAGGTCGCTGAAGAGCACGGCGCCAACACGGCCGTAGCGCTCGCCAAGGTCAAAGCCGCCGTTGCCGAGAAGGTCGAGGATGAAGAGGAGCTGCCGCCTTGGGATATCGTCGATGAGGTCTTTGAGGACGAGCCGGTTATCAAGGAGAGCGTGCGTGCGGCGCTGACCGAGGAGAAGATGCCCGAGCGCGTGCCCGTGGAGCGCAGGCAGGTCGAGCGCGCGGCCGTGCGCAATCACAAGATTCGTACCGACACGGGCATCGAGATCAGCTTCCCGGCCGAGATGGGTTCGAACTCCGAGTACATCGAGTTTGTCAACGAGCCCAACGGCCTCATCTCCATCGAGCTCAAGAATATCGGCAGCATCGAGAATCGATAAACTGTGCTTGGACACTGCAAAAAAACAAAGGCCGAAGCCTCGGATGAGGGCTTCGGCCTTTTTGCTTGGAGCTGAATTACCCCGCAGGTTGAGCATAAGTCAACGAAAACGACCCAGAGCGAGCAAGGTGACGTGAAAGAGGAGGGCATTGACCTTTTGGTCATGCCCGACGATTGAATGTCAGATTGCCGCTCTGGGTCGTTTGGAGTGTCGAGCCGTTACGCGGTTTGTCAAAACCGCGTAACTATTAAAGCTGGCGCAGGCCCTCTTCCAGGCCGGTCTTGCTGTCGGTCTTTTCGTCGCGCATCTTGATGACGCGGGCGGGGACACCGGCCACGACGGCACCGGCGGGGACGTCCTCGACGCACACGGCGCCGGCGGCGACGACAGCGCCCTTGCCTACGTGCACGCCCTCCAGGACCACGGCGTTGGCGCCGATCATGACATCGTCCTCGATGATGACAGGCGTGGCGCTCGCGGGCTCCACGACGCCTGCCAGCACGGTGCCGGCGCCGATGTGGCAGTTCTTGCCCACGGTGGCGCGGCCGCCCAGCACGGCGCCCATGTCGATCATGGAGCCTTCGCCAATGACGGAGCCGATGTTGATAATGGCACCCATCATGATGACGGCGCGGTCGCCGATCTCGACGCGGTCGCGGATGATCGCGCCCGGCTCGATGCGGGCGTTGATGCCCTTAAGGTCGAGCATGGGGACGGCGGAGTTGCGGCAGTCGTTCTCCACATCGTAGTAGTCGATGGAGTCGGCATTGGCATCCAGGATGGCCTTGAGCTCATCCCAGTCACCAAAGACGGTCTTGCCACGACGACCGCCGTAGACGTGTGCATTGCCCCACTGGACCTTCATGCCCGGCTTCTCGCGCACGTACAGCTTAACGGGCGTCTTTTTGGGCGCGGTGGCGATGTAGTTGATAATCTCTTGTGCATCCATCTCGGCTGCGTTACTCATATATTGTTTCTCCTTTGCGTGGATACGGTTGATACCTGGTTAGGCAAACATGACCTGGTCGAACGTATAGAAGCCGGGTTCGCGGGTGACGAGCTTCTGCGCGGCTGCCAGGGCGCCGTTGACGAAGATCTGGCGGCTCGTGGCGCGGTGCGTGAGCGTGACCTCCTCGTCCTGGCCAAAGAAACTTACTTTGTGCACGCCGGCGACGGTGCCGCCGCGCAGCGAGTGCATACCGATCTCCTTGGGGTCACGCGCACCGCACATGCCCTCGCGGCCATAGACGGGGTAGTAGCCTGCCTCGGGCTCAGCTTCGACGATGGCGTCGAGCAACAACTTAGCAGTGCCGCTCGGGGCGTCGACCTTTTGGTTATGGTGCGTCTCGACGATTTCGCAGTCAAAGCCGGGCAGCTCGCGTGTACCCTGTGCCACCAGATGGCGCAGGACTGCGATACCGATGGAGTAATTGCCGGAGTGCATGACGCGGGCGTTCCGACCCAGCTCGCGCAGGCGATCCATCTGCTCGGGCGTATAGCCCGTGGTGCCCGAGACCAACGCCGCGCCCGTGCGCCCGACATAGGCGACGACGGCATCGAAGGTCACGACGTTCGAGAAGTCGATGATGACGTCGGCTGCCGGGGCGTTCTCGAGCTCGGACAAGTCGAAGCCGATCTGGGCGACGATGTCGAAAACGGGCTGACCGGCGGCGTCGACAATGCCCTCGGCGGTAGTGCGGATGAGCGAGCCCATGCGGCCCGTTCCCATAATGACGGTCTTAATCAAGCAGACCAGCTCCCTTCAGAGCATCGGTAAGTGCGGCGCGCGTGTCGTCTGTCATGGGGCACAGCGGCATGCGGTAGTTTGCCTCGATCATACCCATCTGAGCGAGTGCTTCCTTGACGGGGATGGGGTTGACCTCGCTAAAGAGGGCATTGATGAGCGGCTGGCCGGCAATCTGGATATCGCGGGCACGCGCCACGTCACCGTCCAGATAGGCGCGGCACATGTCATGCACAAGCTGCGGCTGAACGCCGGCCCACACGCTGATGGTGCCCGAGGCGCCCAGGCTCATGAGCGGTACGGTAAGGGCATCCTCACCCGAGTACATGCGGAAGTCGTCGGACAGCAGATGAGCGATCTTGGCCGCGTAGGCGACGTTGCCCGAGGCTTCCTTAATACCCATGATGTTGGGGTGTGCGGCCAGGCGCTCCACATTGCGCTCGCTGATGCCGCAGCCGCAGCGGCCGGGAATGTTGTACAGGATGCAGGGGATGTCCACGGCATCGGCGACGGTCTTAAAGTGCTGGTAGATGCCCTCTTCGTTAGACTTGTTGTAGTAGGGGGTAATGAGCAGCAGACCATCGGCGCCCAAGCCCTGATAGGTGAGCGACTTGGTGAGCATGGTCTGCGTGGAGTTAGAGCCCGAACCGGCAATAACGGGGACGCGGCCCGCAACCTGCTTGACCACGGCGGCGACAACGGAGTTGTCCTCGTCGTCGGTCATCGTGGCGCTCTCGCCGGTGGTGCCCAGGGTGAGGATGGCGTCGGTGCCGTTTTGCAGGTGGAAATCGATAAGGCGCCCGAGTGCGTCAAAGTCGACACTGCCGTCCTTTTTAAACGGCGTAACAAGGGCGACGATTGAGCCCTCGAGGCTGCGGATATCCATATTCTTCTCCTTTGCTTCCGCGATCTGGATGCGCTTATTCCATTGGGCGGCGACTGCCAGGCGCTCGTCCTGAGCGCGACGACGGGCGCTTTCGGCGCGCGATTTGGCCAGCAGCTCACGGCCGCACGGCAGCACGTCGAGCGTGGCAAAATAGTCGCCCGGGCGCTCGGCGCGGCGTATGAGGTCGGCCGCGCCGTCGGGGCGCAGCAGGACCTCGGCGGAGCGCAGACGGCCGTTGTAGTTGTAGCCCATGGAGTAGCCATGCGCGCCGGTATCGTGGATCACAAGCAGGTCGCCCATGTCGATATGCGGTAACTCGCGATCGATGGCGAACTTGTCGTTGTTCTCGCACAGATTGCCCGTAATGTCGTACGTGTTTGTGACAGGCGCCGCGGTCTTGTCGGCGCCACCCGGCTGGCCCATCACCGTAATGTGGTGGTAGGCGCCATACATGGCAGGGCGGATCAGATCGACGGCGCTTGCGTCGATACCGATATAGTCTTTGTAGATCTGCTTCTCGTGGATGGCCTTGGTGATCAGGCAGCCGTAGGGGCCCATCATAAAGCGGCCCATCTCGGTGCAGATGGCTACATCGCCCATGCCGGCAGGAACCAGGATCTCGTCGTAGGCCGCGTGCACCCCCTCGCCGATGGCGTGAATGTCGTTGGCCTGCTGCTCGGGCAGGTAGGGGATGCCGACGCCGCCGGACAGATTGATGAAGGCGACATGTGCGCCGGTCTCGCGCTCCAGGCGCACGGCAAGCCCAAAGAGGATGCGCGCGAGCTTGGGGTAGTAGTCGTTGGTGACGGTGTTGCTGGCAAGGAATGCGTGGATGCCAAAGTTTTCGGCGCCCTTGGCCTTGAGTGTGCGGAACGCCTCGAAGAGCTGCTCTGTGGTCATGCCGTACTTGGAGTCGCCGGGGTTATCCATGATGCCGTTGGAGAGCTGAAACAGGCCGCCCGGATTAAAGCGGCAGCTGACCGTCTTGGGGACGGGGCCTGCGACGCGCTCAAAGAACTCGATGTGGCTGATGTCGTCGAAGTTGACGATGGCGCCCAGCTTGTCGGCGAGCTCAAAGTCCGCTGCCGGCGTGTCGTTGGACGAGAACATGATGTCGTGTCCCGTGATACCCAGCGAACGGGCGATCATGAGCTCGGTATAGCTCGAGCAATCGCAGCCGCAGCCGTATTCGTTGAGAATGGAGATGAGCGCCGGGTTGGGATTGGCCTTGACGGCAAAGTATTCCTTAAAGCCCGGGTTCCATGTGAAGGCGTCGCGCACCTCTTGCATGTTGCGGCGGATGCCCGCCTCGTCGTATAGATGAAACGGCGTGGGGAACTGCTCGACGATATGCTCGAGCGTCTCCTTATCCACAAACGGCTGCTTGGCCGCATACGCTTCATTGGGGGTCAATGCCATGTCCCGTAAACCTCGCTATCCAGACGGCGCCATCTGCGCATCGAATCCGCATAGCGTGGACCCCATGTCCGGATAGCGCTCCCGCATTGCTGCGGACAGTCCTGTGGGTGTTTCCCGCAGGCCCACCAGGTTGTTCGTGCCCGAAAAGCCCAGTTCGGCGGGTTTCGCCTCCCCACGGGGTCAAAGCCTGCCGGCTCGCCCGCGGTTCTTCGTGCCCGCGCCTCTATCAAGTGGTAACGACCCTACCACGTTGCACTTTAGCAAACAAGAGTATTCGTATATAACGTTTAAAAAATGCAGCAATATGCTGGAAACATGTGTGCCACAATCCTGTATCACAATAAGTTGCAACAGATATGCCTCACGAAGGGATCTTCTATGACCGAGCTCCAAGAACTCCGTCGCTATCGCCGCGATCTCCATCGCATTCCGGAGCTCGATTTCGATCTTCCGCAAACCATTGCCTATATCGAGGGCGTGCTGGCACCGCTCGCTTGCGAGGTGACCCATCCGTGCCCCAGCTGCGTCTGCGCTTTCTTTGATGTTGGCGTTGGTGCCGCGCATGCCACGGCGATTCGCGCCGATATGGACGCGTTGTCCATTGTCGAGGCAACAGGGGCAGCGTTCGCCTCGACAAATCCCGACAAGATGCACGCTTGCGGACATGACGGACACATGGCTATGGCACTTGCCGCCGCGACGTATGTCGACCGTACGATTCGTGAACAGCCGGGCGTCATGAGGCGAAACGTGCTCTTTGTGTTCCAGCCGGCCGAGGAAACGACCGGTGGTGCCAAGATGGTATGCGAGAGCGGCGTGTTCGAATGCTACGGGGTCGACCGCATTTTTGGCTTTCACGTGTGGCCCGATCTGCCTGCCGGCACGTTGGCGAGCTGTTCCGGCCCGCTGCTGGCGCGTTCGAGCGAAACGCATATCCATATTCACGGTACGAGCATCCATATTGCTAAGACTTATGGCGTGCCGGTTGAGGAGTCGCACGATGCCGCGTTGGCGGCAGCGAAGTTTTTGGTTGCCGAGCGCGGGCTGATGGACGAGCTGGGCACCGACGAGCCCTGTATCGGCAAGTTTGGTCTGCTGCAGGCCGGTACCGTCTGCAACGCGGTGGCGGGGGAGGCCCATGTTGCCGGCAGCCTGCGTGTGTTTACGGACGACATGTTCGACCGTGCGCGTGAGGGCGTGCGCCGCGTGCTTGATGAGGCATGCGCCGCAACGGGCTGCACATATGACCTCGATTTTGCCGAGGGCTATCCGCCGGTCGATAACGATCCCGAGCTATTTGCCAATGTCGCGCCTGCCTTGCCCGAGCTGCAGCTCGTGGATGAGCCTTTGCTGATTGCCGAGGACTTCGCCTTTTACCAGCGCCATCTGCCGGGCGTGTTCTTCTTGCTGGGCACGGGCGTTCCTGTCAGTCAGGATAATCCGAGCGACGCCGAGGGCTGCCCCGCCTATTCCACGAGTGCCCTGCATACTGATACCATGCTCTTTGACGAGGAAATCCTGCTCAAAGGCCTCGATGTCTACAAACGATTACTTTTGCTTGGTTAATTGACGTGGACGTTTGTTCTCGAAAATACGAACAAATGTACGCTATAATAGGGATGTAACTCTATAGAAACGCTTGACGTTATTAACGTAAGGCGATACTATGATTGCATCATATAAAGATGAAGACACTGAACGCTTTGCAATGGGTGTGCGGATTAGGAAGTTCATTCCTTTTGAGCGGGTCGCCTTGAGGAAGATTCGCCAACTGCAGATCTGCGCTTCGCTTGATGATCTTCGCGTTCCGCCAGGCAATCGTCTTGAAGCGTTGAAGGGCGATCGCGCCGGTCAATATAGTATCCGTGTCAATGAGCGCTATCGGGTCTGTTTTGAGTGGAGACAGGGGATGGCTTGGAATGCTGAAATCGTCGATTATCACAAGTGACAAAACTGATGCTGGCTTGTTGTCGCCGGTGGCCCCCGGCGAGCTTCTCAAAGAGGAATTTCTTGTCCCTATGGGTATTTCTCAATATCGCCTTGCTAAGGAGACCGGGATTCCGGCTCAGCGTATTGGGCAGATTATTTTGGGAAGGCGTCGTGTTACGGCTGACACCGATCTTCGTCTTTGCCGCTACTTTGGCCTGACGGATGGCTATTGGCTTCGAGCCCAGATCGCGTTTGACCTCGAGGCAGAGAAGAGGCGCATCGAACCGGAACTGGATAAGATCGTTCCCGTTCAGCAGGTCGTTGCGTTGTAGCGCTCAAAGATGTTGAGGTTGGAGTGACGATGAAACGACGCCGACAGTCTGTCGTATATAGTCCTGGTGGGTGCGGATGCGGCTTGCTGCTGCTCCCGGTTATTGCTGTGAGCATTGGCGTGATGTTTGCGCTTGCCGGACTGGCGGCAGCGGCACTTGTGCTGTTGATTGTGGCCATTGGCGTGACGATTTGGCTCTGCCGCAATCGCGAGCAACGCCGTGCCGACGGTAACACCAATGTCGGATGGGTCTTCTTTCTGATCATTGCGTACCTGCTGAGTGTCAGCTACCTGGTGTTCTTTGTCCTGTTGATGATCAGCGCCTTTACCGGGGAATCCGTCACGGTGGGTTGATGCGCTGCCAGCAGACGGTCGCGCAAAGTGCGTTTGCTCGGCGTTTGGATAACTGCGTTGGCCGTTTGCCGCGGTCTTAGCTCTCAGCTAATGAATTCAAGTTTAACCCTTCCTACGATGTGCTGTGTGCCGGCGCGGTGGCCGGATCGTAGGAAGGATGCATAATGGCAAAAGAGGGAAAGAAGTCGATTGGCAAGATTGTCCTAGGCGTCATCGTGGTGCTGGTTATTGCCGGTGCCGTGGGCTCTATGGGCGGCAACTCAACCGATTCGTCTGCGAACGATTCGGCAAAACCTGCCGAGACGACACAGCAGGCTGAGGAGCAAAAAGAACCGCAAGAACCGTATACCATTGCTGACGAGGCTGAAGACGCCTCCAATCAGTTTGCCTATAAGATCACGGGTACGCTGACCAATAACACAGACAAGGAAAAGAGCTACATTCAGATTGAGTATGTTCTGTATGATGCTGATGGCAACCAGGTTGGAACGGCTCTTGCAAACACCAATCATCTGAAGGCGGGCGGCTCCTGGAAGTTCGAGGCGCTGGGCACGGTGTCTCCCGATCAGGTCGCCAGTTGGGAACGCTCGGACGTGAGCGGTTTCTAGCATGTTGCATGCACTGGGGGAGGTGAGGCCGTATGCCCGATAAAAAGCTGACTGAGGAGCTGCTCAATGAGCTTCTCGATGCGCCAAGCATTGATGATTATATCAAAGAGCACGACTTTGCCGCCCCGTCGCTTTCGGAGTATCTGAAACAGCTTTTGGAAGAAAAGGGGCTGGAGCGTTCGCGAGTGGTGCGCATGGCCGACCTCAACGAGACGTTTGGGTATCAGATCTTTACCGGTGCGCGGCATCCGAGCCGCAATAAGGTGCTGCAGATTGCATTTGCCATGGCGCTGACACTCAAGGAGGCCAACCGCGCCTTGACGGCGGCAGGCGCCAATATCCTCAACTGCAAGGACCGCCGTGACGCCATCATCATTTTCTGTATCGATCGTGGCTGCAGCCTGCAAAAGGTGAACGAGGAGCTGTATCGCTTTGGCGAGGAGACGGTGAGCTAACGGTTAGCTGCCGGCGGAGGCGCCGTTCACGACATTTTGAACGTGCAGGGCACGGGCGTCATGGTGCGTCCGTGCCCTGCGTTATTATGGACGCTATGGATACTCAGAGCCCAACATATTCCGATGATGAGCTGACCGCTGCGCTCGCCGGACACCTGGCGTCACTTGAGCGTGATGACAGCTATCGCGTAGACCGTGTGCTCAAGCACTCCGACGTCGAGACGACCGAGCTCGTGTACTTTGAGGGCTCCGGCGGAGGATCTCTTGGTCCCTTTGTTCGCAAGCGCATCGACGCGTCGGCCCAGATTGGCGGGGCGTATGAACGCCTGTTTGCGGTCCAGCATGCCGGGCGACGTTACGAGCACTTGCCTCGGATTGTCGATTGCCACCGCGTGGGCGACGAGCTTTGCGTGGTCATGGAATACATCGAAGGCGAAACGCTCGGGGCCCTGGTGGGGCGTTTGGGTGCAACGCCCGATTATGCTTGTGAGCTGTTTGGCTCCCTTTGTGATGCAGTTGCGGAGCTCCACGCCGGCTTTGCGTCGGCGGGGGAGGTGGCTGCGCCGGTGATTCATCGCGACCTAAAGCCCTCGAATATCATCGTGTCGGGCGCGAACTATACGCCTGATGACGGCCTGACGTTTTCATCGCTGGTGATTATCGACTTGGGAATCGCTCGCGTGTGGCGCGAAGGAGCCGATGCCGATACCGTTAAGTTTGGCACGCGACCCTATGCGCCACCCGAGCAGTACGGTTTTGGCCAGACGAGCGTGCGCAGCGATGTCTATGCGCTCGGTGCCCTGCTGTTCTTTTGTCTGACGGGGGCCGACCCCAAGCCGGGCCGGGACATGCGCGAGCAATGCGAGGCATGTGACGTTCCCGTCCCGTTTGCCGATGTTATTTGCATGGCGATGGCGCTCGATCCGGACAAGCGCTTTGCAAGCGCGAAGGCGCTAGGGCACGCTGCACGCGCATCGTATGCGTTGTCCACACCGACGCCATCGTCCGCGCCGAATGTTGCTTCCTTCCAAGAGCCTCCAGAGCGGCGAGTTGTGTGCCCTTCGCCCGTGCTCCCCACAGATCAGTCTCAGGGTGGATTGCCGTTGGTGCCTGAGCGCCCGAATTTACTCTCCCACATTCCCGACACCGTTGGGCGCATTTGGAACGCATTCGTCTATCTTTCGCTACTTGTTTTCTTTGCCGGAAGCCATTTTGCCGTTTTTCATCCCACAGGCGCCAACCAAAACTATCCGATGTGGTTTCTCGCGATTGAGTATTTTGTCTTCGTCGACGGTTTCGTAGCGCTCATTCATTTTGTAATGCTCGATAAACGCCGCCTTCGCCGGCGGTTTGAGCTACTCGATAGATATCGCGGTAAAAAGCTTGCAAAGCTCTGTTTCAAGGCTATGGGTGTGCTCTTGTTGGCAATGATTATCACTGTTGCCATCGCAAACGCGACGGGCGTCGTCGATACCTCCGTCGCGTAAAAGAAAAAGGGCCCCGATTGGGGCCCTTTGACGTTGATCTTAGATGCGGTTCATCTGGGTTGCAACCTTGTTGTACCAGTCCTGCCACGTGGGCGGGCAGTACTTTTTGGCGGCTGCCGGGGTAAGCGTGGAGCCATAGTTGGCGCCCAGGTAGGCGACGTGGGCAGAGACGCCCTCGCTCCAGCTACCAAAGCTCCGCCAGCCGCCGCCACGGGCGCTCCAACCCCAGGCGTTATAGGAGCCGGCACAATAGAGGCCCTTGCTGCTCTCGACGCAGGCGATGGCAGGGGACCAACGGGGGTCAACACCGGTGTTCCAGGCTGCCACGGCAAAGTTATAACCCTGGCCTGCCATGGGGGAGCCGGCGAGGTAGTTGTCAATGCGACTCGTCCACTCGTTGATAAACGAGTCGTAATCTGAGTTGCCGGTATTGGAGTTGTTCACCGTGGTGTCGATGGTGGCGTTGGCGTTGTTGGCCTGGCTGTTGGAGTTGTTGCCGCTTACGCCCTCGCCCGAGAGCTTCTCGGCGGCAGCGGCCTTGTCTGCCTCGAGCTTGGCCAGCTCGGCGGCATTTTCCTGCTCGGCTTTTGCCTGGGCTTCGCTGCGAAGCTGCTGGGCCTGTGCCAGTGCATCTTCGGCGGTTTTCTGCTCGGTCTCGAGTTGGGATTTAGCCTGTTCAAGCTCGGTCTTGTTCTGCTCGAGCTCGGTCTGCATCTTGTTGAGCTCTTCGATCTCATCGACGCTCGAGCTCGCGATCTGGTTGGTGTACCTGCAGGTGGTGATGAACTCGCCAAGGCTCTGTGCGTTGACCAGGAAGCTCACGATGGGATTGGTGCCCTTCTGGTACTTATACAGATCGCGCATGGCGGAGCTTGCCTTTGCCTGCTGATCGGGAAGCTCGGCTTCGATCTGCTCGATGCTTGCCTCGTTGGTGTCGATTTGCTTTTGCAGATCCTCGAGCTTGGTGCGGGCCTCGTTGTAGGCGCTCGTGGCGGCTTCGATCTTCTGTTGGGCGGCGGAAAGCTGATCCTGCGTTGCCTGCGAGGCGGCATAGGCCGCGACGGGGGAGAGCATCGGCGTGGCCGTCAGCGCAACGGCGAGCGCGGCGCTCGTGATGATACGAGCCGGCCTCGACGCGATGAACGCTGCGGTGCGATGGTTCGAATGCTGCATCCAGTCCCTCTGCAATCAATCGTAGGTTATGGTTCGAACGGTATTCTACTACTGCTTTCGACCTCAACTTGAACCTTAAAGGTTCTAAAGGGTCAAGTTGAACTTGAGGCTTTGGCCTTGACCTGCAGTTATAGTGAATTGTTGAGAAACCATAGAGTTCAACTTTAACGTTACGGAACCCTATCGAAGCTCGATTTAGAGCTGAAAAAGCTGCCTCACGTGGGGTTTTGCAACTATAGGGTTCCTTCGCGGCGAGCCCGCTCCACCTCTTTAAGTGCTTCAGCAGGGGTGAAGGAACAGGTGCCATCGCCAAGTTTGACTACCTGGATATCGTCCCCGGTATGGACCTCTCCGCCGTGAAGGACTACGCCAAAGATGCCCTCGTGGGGAAAGAAGGGCCCCGGCTCGTTCAGTCCGAGTCGGGGCTCATTGCGCTTGGTTGCAGTTGTTGCACGGCTGGACTTACGGGGAGAGCTGACGTTCGCCCAGAAAAAACCGACCAAAAAGCCTGTCCCAAATTGGCAGGTTAGAACAGGAAGCCGAGGACGATGAGGGCAATGCTGACAATAAGTATGGCAATGTCCAGGCCCTTGATGGGATAGCGCTTGTACGAGCTCGCGCGCGTGCGTAGGTAGAAGCCACGCTGTTCTGCCGCCAAGGCCGTGGCATCGGTTTTACCCACGCTCGAGATCAGTAGCGGCACGCACAACGGCAGCATGAGCTTAAGCTTCTTGATGGGGTTTTTGGTGTCATACTCGATGCCGCGTGCGGTCTGCGCCTCCATGATGGCGTTCATCTCCTGGCCAAACACCGGCACAAAGCGCAGCGCCGTGGTAAAGGTGAAGGCGTAGCGATACGGCACGTGCAGTACCTCCACGCAGGCGTTGGCAAGGTCGTTGAGCTTGGTCACCATGAGCATCAGAATAAGCGGAAGCGCCACGCCCAGCAGGCGCAGGCAAGCCTTGGAGCCGGTGATGAGACCCGTGTTGGTAACGAAGCCCCACACGATGTTGCCATCGCGCATAAAAGCCAGCTGCAGCACCAGCATGATGAGCGCGAGCGGAATCAGCAGCCTGAGCAGCGCGAGCAGGCGGTCGACGACGCCGGCGTAGGCTCCCAGCGCGAGCGTGAACGCCAGAAAGCCCAGCAGTGCCACATAGGTGTCGGACAAGAAGATGCCGATGATGATGGCGGCGGCGAGGCCCAGTTTGATGACGGGGTTCAGGCGGTGTAGCAGCGTGTCACCCGGCATGTAGTCGATGACGTTAACCACGGCGGACCATCTCCTCGGTAATGCGAACGATATCAGTGACCTCACTCACCTGTGTAAAGGCGGGCGAGACGGTGGATGCCAGACGGCGCGAGAGCTCGATGATCTGGGGCGGCTCAACGTAGGCACGCTGCATGAGTTCGATATTCGAGAACAGCTCGTGCGTGCGGCCGCGGTCGAGGATGCGACCGTTGGCCATCACCACGATGCGCTCGGCAAAGTCGGAAACGACTTCCATGTCGTGACAGACCATGATGACGGCGCAACCGCGCTCTGCCATGGTGCGCACCGTTTCCATCACGGTCATGCACTCGTGGTAGTCTAGGCCGCTCGTGGGCTCGTCGAGCACCACGATCTTGGGCTCGACCACTACAACGGAGGCGAGCGCCACCATCTGGCGCTGGCCGCGCGACAGCGAGAATGGTGCCTCGTCGGCGGGCAGACCAAAGCGGTCGATAACCAGCTGGGCGCGACGCAGGGCTTCGGCGCGGTCGATGCCGGCAAGTTCTAGACCAAAGGCGACCTCGTCGAGCACGGTGTCTTTGCAGATTTGACGGTCGGGGTTCTGGAAAAGCGTTGCCACTTCGCGTGCGATGCGGCTCGTGGGAACCGATGCCGTGTCCAAGCCCGTAACGCGTACGCTGCCCGATGCGGGCTTGAGCAAACCCGTGAGCAGTTTGGTGAGCGTGGTTTTGCCGGCTCCGTTTTGGCCGACAATGCCCACGAGCTCGCCGGGGCAGAGCGTCAAGTTGAGGTCGTGAACGGCGGCGCCTCCATGGGGGTAGGAAAACTCGACATGGTCAAAGGTGAGCACCGGCTCGGCGTCTTTCGCATGCGGGCGCAGCGACGGCGCGTGCGGGGAGCCTGCGGGCGCCTGGGTATCGCTTGTCGCACGGTCGGGGTCGACGATGCCTGCGATCAGGCGTTCCGCCTCGTCGACATCCAGACAGGGCGTGCCGCTTACCAGGCCATCGGCTTCGAGGCTGTTGAAGATGCGCGTGACGCGCGGGCAATCGACGCCGATGGTGCGAAGCTCGTCGGTGCGTGCGAAGACCTCGTGCGGCTCACCCTGCAGCGCGATCTGGCCGTGATCGAGCACCAACACACGGTTGCAGTACTCCGAAAGTAAAGCGACCTTTTGCTCAACGACGACGATGGTGATGCCGAGCGCACGGTTTGCCTCGCGCAGCGTCTCGAAGACCAGGGTGGAGCTGGCGGGATCGAGTGCTGCGGTGGGCTCATCGAGTACCAGGACGCGCGGGCGCATGGCGAGGATGGCGGCGATGGCTACCTTTTGCTTTTGGCCGCCCGAGAGGGTGGCGATCTCGCGGTCGCGCAGGTCGCTGATACCGACGGTTTTAAGCGCCTCGCTCACGCGCTGCTCGATCTGGTCGTGCGGAACGCCAAAGTTCTCGAGGCCAAAGAGCATTTCGTCCTCAACGACCGAAGCGACCATCTGGGTATCGATGTCCTGCAGCACGCTGCCGACGATCTGCGATATGTCGGTGAGCGAGACCTCGCAGGTGTCGTGGCCGTCAACTAACACGGAGCCATAAAAGGTGCCGGTGTAGTGGTGAGGCACGGCGCCCGACAGGCAGGCGGCGAGTGTGGACTTACCTGCGCCCGAGGGTCCGATGATGCCGATGAATTCCCCCTTGTCCACGCTGAGCGAGACGTGGCTGAGCGCCTGCTCGGTTTGCGTGCCATAGGAGAACGAGACATCGTCGACGTTGATGATCGTTTCCATGGATACCTTTCATAGTCATCGGGGACGTTCTTACATGACTGGTCGTTTAGGAACGTCCCCAAATGCTCGTTGTTTGGGACAGTCTTTGGTGGTAAAGCCGGGCAGGTTAGTTGAGCTTAAGGGCCTTCTGGATGGGCAGGTAAAGGGCGCCGACCAGAATTGCGTTAAACACGGCGGTCATGGCGACGACGGGCAGCATGGCTGCGGCGAGCTCGCCCACAACGCCGAGCATGGCCATCTTGATGACCATGAAGATGACGCCCGAGACAAAGGTGGTCACGAATGTTGCGACGATGGCGATGACGGGCTTAACCTGGCCGTCCTTGGCGGTGGCGTTGACAATGACGGCCATGAGCATAGCGGCGATGCCCTCGGCGGCAAAATCGACAAACGGCGAGGTGGTAGTGATCTGGATCACGGCCGCCGAGATGAGACCAATGACGAGCGCCTGGCCAATGTTGGGACGAACGACCAGGATGGTGAGGCAGAAAGCCGAGATGATGAACTCGGGGCTGATCATGCCGCCCGAGATGCCCGAGATTGCCTTGCCGACGGTGAAGTTGAGGATGAAGCCGGCGGCAAGCAGGATGGCGAGCAGGACAAGGGCGCGGATATCGAGTTTGCCGCGGTCGGCGGTCTGGACGGTGCGGGGCTGGGCGGTGGTGTTCTGAGACATGGTGAAAGTCCTTTCGAAATGGGGAGTGTAAGAGAAAAACGGAGGCGCGTGATGCGAATGCGATCGGGCTCGAGATAGAAAAAGACCCCCGGTCGAAACCGGAGGCCTTCCAATCACCTAGAGCGCAAAAACAGGCGTGAGGGACTCACTTTCGACCGATCGTATTCGCATCACGCCACCACCAGTTGTTGAGGGACTTCATCGTGTTCATCATCTTGGTGGCTCCTTTCGTGATGCCTTGGCGCGGTTGCACCTCATTGCTGTTGCGCTGCACTATAGCACAGCGAAGTGTGTGCGGGGAAATCTTTTTTTGAAAAGATTTCGGCGGCGTTTCCTGCCGGTCAAAAGGGCAGGCTGAGCGGGCGGGATGACTCATGCGACCCCGCCCGTCTCTCGGAACGTGAGGGTCTTAGGCCTTCTTGCGACGATAGAGCACGAAGCCGCAGACACCGATGATGACGATGGCGACAACGGCCATGGCGGCCATGTTGTTGCCCTCGGACTTCTCCTCGGTCGCCTCTTCCTCAACCTCGGGCTCGGCAACGTCCTCATCGGAGAGGGCCTCGTCGGCGTAGGTGATGGACTCGACCAGGCAGTCGTTGTCGGCATCGTAGTCACTCGGGACGAACTCCTCGGAGAAGTCTCCCTCCTTGAGGTAGTCGCGCATCTCCTCGAGCATGGCCTTGCACTTGACGTAGGTGTTCTTGGTCGCCGCCTTGCCGGCCTTGTTGGCCAGGGCGGTGCGGGCCTCGGTGTCCTTGGCGGCCTGCATGGCCTCGTCGACGGTCAGGTTCTGCTCAATGAGCTCCTTCTGCAGGGCGTCGAGATAGGCGCGGACGCCGGTGGCGCAGCTGTCGCGGTTCTCATAGGCAAGCGTGTTGATGTCCATGAGAACGTAGTTGATGGAGTTCTTGGGCTCCTCGTTGTTCACGACGTCTTCCTCTTCACAGTGATCAAAGGAGACATCCTGATCGCTGAAGTAGGGGCTGACCTCGGTGAGCAGTGCGGAATAGAGGGGGATAGCGACGGAGAACTCGGCGTTGGAGAGCATCTCCCATTGGATGGTCGCGATCTCGGGGTCCATGCCGTGACGGATCTGGAAGGTGTGGATCTCGGTGTTGCGGTTGGAGCCGATGGCATAGGCGCCGTCGGTGTTGGCGTTGAGGCCGGCGACATTCTCGCCGCGAGCGGCGAAGGAACGAATCATCTCAAAGGTGTTCCAGTCGGACTTGCCGGGCGTAAAGAACAGCGGCTGCATCTCGTGGACCAGGGCGCCGGTCGTCGCACGAGCGTCTTCGCGCTCGTCCTTGACGATCTCGTAGTCGGTGCCCTCGGCAAGCGGAGCCATGAAGTAATCGCGGCCCTGGACATAGCGCGACCACTGGTGCATACCGGCCTCGCTAATCTCCTCGCCGTAGGTCTTGGCGACGTCGAACTTGCCGTCGGTGTACTCGGCAAAGCCCTTCTCCTTAGGCATGGACTCGATGCCCTCGGAGTGGAGGCAGTTCTCGGTGTCGTCGAGGTCGACGTCATAGGTGAGGTTGCCGATGTTGGGGTTGAGCGAGGCGATATCGTCGGTGAGCCTCATGGCAATCCACTGATGGCCGGAAAGCGCTGCAAACAGCCAGGTCTCGTTGTTGTCGGCGATGATGATCTGGTCGTTGGAGCAGACGCCCTGCTCGTCAATCAGGTTGCCGAGGAGCTCGACACCTTCGCGGGCCGTGGCACTCTCGCCTAGAATGACGCTGGCGTAGTTGTACTCGCCGATGCCGGTCTCCCCGGTGACGGGGTCGGCTTCCTCTGCCTTCTCGTTATAGGAGGTGCTCAGCGTGGCAGAGCAGGAAACGCCCTTCTCGTTGATGCCAGCCTCGGAATATGCGTCGTAACGATCTTCCCACTGAGAGGGGTTGTCGCGAACGAAGGTGTAGCGGTAGGTTGCGCCCTTGGACTTGTATTCAAAGCCGGACTCGACCGAGGTGTACTTGCTGCCGTCCTTGTGTGCGGGCTCGATGCCAAAGTGCTTGACGTAACGCGGGCCGAAGTCCTCGGAGCGGCCGTAGTACGTGTTGCCGTCTGCCGTGAGCTGGCTGCCCATGTAGATCTGGGTGCAAGCGAGCGCCGAAGTCGGCATAGCCATAATGGCCGCTGCTCCAAATGCAAGGCCGCAGCCAAGCTTCTTGAGCGTGTTGACAGGATGAGTAAACCTCATGATCCCTCCCAACTGTTGAAACCCCGCGAAATCGTACGGAGCTTTAGCTAATAAATACATCTACTAGCCTAAAGGAAGTTTAAAGAGTATTCATTCGACAATAGCTTTTACTCGATGAGCGTGAAGAAATATACGATGAGCGGATAATAATACTCATTATATGGCTTTAGTTAAATAAAGGCACCCTGCATTTACTATAGCTGAATAAAGCGCCAGACAGTGCTCAAAAAGGAAACTCTCCCGCTGTTTAGGATTTGCATAAACAACGGGAGAGTCGATAACTGGATGAATATCATACCAATGTGGATTTACTTCTTTCGGCGGTGAATCACATTGATGGCGTAACCGACGAGCATGGCCAAGACGATGACGATAAAGCCAATCAGGGGATTGTCGTTCATGGGGTCCTCCTATTTTCCGAGCGGTGAAAATTCGTCGACGATGAGATCGAGGCATTGCGGCAGTGCGCGGGCGCCAAAGACGCCGGAGTTGCTGGAGATGATCTCGCCATCGAACTGCATGCCCAACGATGGCGTGCAGGTGATCTTGGCTTCCTTGGTCTGGATGATCTTAAACTGCGGACGGCCGAGCAATTTGCCAGCGGGGTCGAGCGCGGCGGTAATTACCGTGGGGAGCAGCTGCACCGTGCGTACGGGCTCAATAACGACGATGTCGACCATGCCGTCGTCCATGCGGCAGTTAGGGAATAGGTTGATGTCGTTTTGGATGACCGAGGTATTGCCTGCCATGCAGCAGATGCCGTCGAGCTCCTCGACAATGCCGTCGTGCTCAATGGTGAAGTGTGCCACCGTGGGGTTGGACGTAGCGAGCGCGGCGAGGAAGTAGGCGATCTCGCCAATGTCGTTTTTGGTGGGAGCGGCCTTCATCATGATCTCGGCGTCGAAGCCCGAGCCGGCGATGATGATAAAGCCGTGGCGCTTCTCGTTGCCGTTCTCGTCGAGCCAAAAGAGCTCACCCATGTCCACCTTGACCGTGCGGCCGGCGCGGCAAGCCTTGGCGAGTGCCGCCGCCTCGGGGGCATTGCCGATGTTGTTAAAGAACAGGCAAGCCGTGCCGGAGGGGAAGACGAGCGTAGGGACACCGCACCCGCGCATCTGGTCGAGCACGTTGGAGACGGTGCCGTCGCCACCCGAAACGACCACGCGATCGAACTCACGAACGTCCTCTACCGCGTCCTCGGGCTCCATGCCATCGCCGATAAAACGCATCACGACCTCGTCGCCGCCCTGTGCAAGGGCGTGCGTGAATGCGAAGATTTCATCGGAGCTGGGACCCGATGCCGGGTTGTGGATGATAAGGCAGCGCATACTTACGTTCCCGTTCTGTGACTAACCGAGTATAGTTGTAGAGCAATGCCGATATCCTACCCGTGTTTTTCGGGCCTAACCTTATTCGATGGGTTGATATGTACATTTCCACACATCAGGCTCTGGTCGACTTTTGCCAGCGCGCCCGCGAGTTCGACGCGATCGCCGTCGACACCGAGTTTTTGCGCGAGCGCACGTTTCATCCGCGCCTGTGCCTGGTCCAGATTGCCACCCCCGCCGAGAGTGTCGCGGTCGATCCTCTGGTGATCGACGACCTGTCGCCGCTTGCCGAGCTTATGGCTGACGAGGGCGTGGTCAAGGTGTTCCATGCTTGCTCTCAAGACATGGAGGTTATGCTCCATACCGTGGGCGCACTGCCGCGACCGATTTTTGACACGCAGGTTGCCGCCGCCTTTTTGGGCGAGCGCCAGCAGATCTCGTATGGTGCGCTCGTTCAGACGTTCTGCGGCGTATCACTTCCCAAGACCGAGTCGCTGACCGATTGGTCGCGCCGCCCGCTGAGCGATAAGCAGATCGAGTACGCGATCGATGACGTCAAGTACTTGATCGTCGCCTATACCGAGATGATGAGCCGTCTGCGCGAGCTGGGCCGCGTGGACTGGGTGCTCGATGAGTTGCGCCCTCTGGCCGACGAGTCGCACTACCGTGCCGATCGCCACGAGGCATTCCGCAAGGTCAAGCGCATCAACTCGTGTAGCCGCCATCAGCTGGGCATTGCGCGTGAGCTTGCCGCCTGGCGTGAAGACCGCGCTGAGCGTCGCAATATCCCGCGCAAGTGGGTTATGTCTGATGATACGCTGCTAGCCCTGGTTAAGCGCAATCCCGTGCGTGTTGAGGAGTTCCGCAGCATTCGCGGCACCGACCAGCTGGGGGAGCGCGACGTGGATGGCGCGTTGATGGCCATCAAGCGCGGCGCGAGTTGCCCGCACGACCGCCTGCCGCTTATGGTGCGCGGGCATCGCCAAATCTCTCCGGAGCTGGAGAGCGTGACGGATCTCATGTACGCGCTCATTCGCCTGGTTGCCGAGCGCTCGGGCGTGGCGACCTCGGTCATTGCCTCGCGCGATGACCTGGCCGACTACATTGAGCATCCTGAGCAAAGTCCCCTGCGCGAAGGCTGGCGTTTTGAGCTTGTGGGTTCGCGTCTGGACGATCTGCTCTCGGGCAACATGGGACTCACCGTGAAGGACGGCAAAATCGAGCTCCTGTAGGTATATAGTTACGCGGTTTTACCAAACCGCCTAACAGCTCGACGCTGCAAACGGCCGAGAGCGGCAATCTGACGTTCAATCGTCGCTCGCGTACCAAAGTACGCGTCGCTTCTCTTTCACGTCACCTTGCTCGCTCTCGGCCGTTTTCGCTGACATTGCCAAAACATCGATGTTGATTTGCTGGTCAGTCGAATGGGTAGAATGCCTCCAACGTGTAACTCGATTCGGAGGAATTCGCATGCCCTATTACTATGGTTACGGCTTTGGCATCGACCCGCTGTACCTGCTGGTTGTTCTTGTTTGTACAGTGCTTGGCCTTGCTGCGCAGAGCTATATCAACTCGACGTACAAGACCTGGTCCAAGGTGCGCTCGGACGGCGATACGGGTGCCACGGTCGCTCGCCGCATGCTCGACGCCAACGGTTGCAACGCCGTGGGTATCAAGGGCGTGGCCGGTGAGCTCACCGACCACTACAATCCGCAGGATAACAACCTGTATCTCTCGGACGCCAACCGTTCGGGCGGGTCGGTCGCAAGCGTTGCCGTCGCCTGTCACGAGGCGGGCCACGCCGCCCAGCGCCAAAGCGGTTACGCCATGATGAAGGTGCGCACCGCCCTGGTCCCGGTCGTCAACTTTACCCAGAACACCTGGACCATCGTGTTGCTCTTGGGCCTGTTTATGAACATTGCCGGGCTCACGACCCTCGCGTTGATCTTCTTCTCGTTTAGTGTGCTGTTCCAACTCGTTACGTTGCCTGTCGAGATTGACGCCAGCCGACGTGCCGTGGCGTACATCGAGCAGTCGGGTATGAGTTCCAAGCAGGTCAACGGCGCCAAGAAGGTGCTGACGGCAGCCGCGCTTACCTATGTGGCCGCAGCGCTCACTTCGATCATTCAGCTGCTCTACCTTATGGCTCGCTACAACAGAAACTCCAACCGATAATAAATGGGACAGGCAGGCGCCGCGGGGATTCGTGTCCTCGCGGCGCTGTACTATGTGTTGGACTTAATTTCGTACGGGGCCGGAGCCCTTGTGCACGATGACGAAAGGAGGCTGCGTGGCAGGCTGGAACCTAACCGGTAATGCCGTTTCTGCCGAGTTCGACGGTTCGGACGAGCAGGAGCGCAAGGAGCTCAGCGTGAGCCAAGCGGTAGAGATCGCTGCCGGTGCGCTCGATGCCATTCCGCAGCTGAGCGTCCTGGGCGAGGTCACGGGTTTTCGTGGTCCTAACGCCCGAAGCGGCCACTGCTACTTCCAGATTAAGGACGATTCGGCCGCCGTTGACTGCATCATTTGGAAGGGCGCCTATCTCAAGCGCACGTTCGATCTGCGCGACGGCATGCAGGTGAGCTTTAAGGGCAGCTTCAATCTCTATAAGGCCACGGGCCGCATGAGCTTTGTCGCTCGCTCGTTTTCGCTGGCGGGGGAGGGCCTGCTGCGTCAACAAGTGGCGCAACTGGCCGAAAAGCTACGCCGCGAGGGCCTGATGGACGAAGCGCGCAAGCGCCGCATCCCGGTGTTCTGCTCACGCGTGGCGGTCGTCACCTCGCTTTCGGGTGCCGTAATCGATGACGTCAAGCGCACATTGCGTCGTCGCAACCCGCTTGTCGAGCTCGTTTGCGTGGGGGCTAAAGTTCAAGGTGAGGGCGCGCCGGCAGAACTCATCGAGGGCTTGCGCCGCGCCGCTTCCATTACGCCAGCGCCCGACTGCATCTTGCTAGTGCGCGGCGGCGGCTCCTTTGAGGACCTCATGACCTTTAATGACGAGGAGCTTGCCCGCGCGGTGGCAGCTTGTCCTGTGCCCGTGGTGACCGGTATTGGGCATGAGCCCGATACCTCGATTTGCGATATGGTGAGCGACCGTCGTGCCTCCACGCCCACGGCGGCGGCCGAATCGGTGGCGCCGGCTATGACGGAGTTGGCCGATGTGCTCGAGACACGTCATCAGCGTCTGGGTGCAGCGATGGCATCGATGATTGGGTCGAATCAGGTTGATTTGGAGATGCTCGATCAGCGCGGTCGCCGCGCCTGGGATACCTATACGGCCCGTCTGGGCGATGCACTCGATGCCGCCGCATGCCGCCCGTGCCTCAACGACCCCACATTTATGGTCGAGCGTCGTGAGTCAGAGCTTGCGTTGACTGCCGATCGCCTGTCGGGCGCCATAATACGCTCGGTCGGGACATTCCGCTCCAACTTTGAGCGCCTGCCCGAGCGTCTGGTTGCAAGCACCTCGGGACTCGATGGCAAGCGCCATGCGCTCACGCTTGCGAGTTCCCGTCTGGAGCATCAGGGGCGCACGATGCTCAGTAAGCCCGCGTCCGACCTGGGCCGTGCGGCAGCCTCGCTCGATGCCCTGTCGCCACTCAAGGTGCTTGCCCGTGGCTATTCCATCGCGTACAGCGATGATGGGGTGGCTACGAGCGCCAAGACCTTTAAGCCCGGCGACGCCATCCGCGTGCGCATGGCAGACGGCAACGTGGCGGCAACGGTCGATACGGTCGAGTAGACCGCGTTTCATAGCGATAAACCTTTAGGAAAGGAAACAGATATGGCAGAGAAGACCCCGGTCGAGCAGCTTACGTACAAGCAGGCCTCGCAGGAGCTGGAGCTCATCATCCGCAGCTTGGAGTCGGGCGATATGGAGCTCGAGGAGTCGCTCGAGAGCTATACCCGCGGCGTCGAGCTCCTCAAGAGCCTGCGCACCCGCCTGTCCGATGCCGAGCAGAAGGTCTCGGTGCTCCTTAAGGACGTCGACGGCAACGACATGCTCGCCGACGGCGAGGCCGCCAACACGGACGACAACCTTTCGTTCTAACCATCCCGACCAAATATAATTACCTTGGTCTGTGAGAAAGGAACCAACCATGTGTGATTGCATCTTCTGCAAAATTGCCAACCACGAGATCCCCTCGACCGTTGTCTATGAGGACGACCAGGTCATCGCCTTCGACGACCTCAACCCCCAGGCGCCGGTCCACTCGCTCGTGATCCCAAAGAAGCACTACAGCGACATCGCCGACAACGTGCCGGCAGAGACCATGGGCGCCATGGCTCACGCCATCCAGGAGGTCGCTAAGGCAAAGGGCCTGGAGGACGGTTTCCGCGTCATCTCCAACAAGGGCGTCAACGCCGGCCAGACCGTCATGCATTTCCACATGCACGTCCTCGGCGGCAAAAACCTGGGCGAGAATCTCATCTGAGGACGCTTCTTCCGTGCAATGAAACGGAAGCTCTGGCATCGATAACTTATATATCAACGCAATAAACCCGAGCGCGAGGGCGTTTGGGTTTATTATTAAAGCGTATGTAACCTGGCGGCGCCACACCGCCTGTTAGTAGGGAGACACATGAACGTTCTGGTCGTCAACGCGGGATCTTCGACTCTTAAGTATCAGGTCATCGACACCAAGTCCCACAAGGTGTCCGCAAAGGGCTCCTGCGAGCGCGTCTGCTTTACCGGCGGTACCTTCACCCACGCTGCCAACGGTTCCAAGAAGGTGACCGAGAACATCGAGTTCCCCGACCACAAGGTCGCCATCGAAGTCGTCCTGAAGGACCTCGAGGCCAACGGCGTTAAGATCGAGGGCATTGGCCACCGTATCGTCCAGGGCGGTTGGTACTTTGGCGATTCCTCCCTCGTCGACGAGGACGTTCTCGCCAAGATCCGTGAGGTCGCCCCGCTGGCGCCGCTGCACAACAACCCCGAGGCCAACGTTATCGAGTTCTGCCTGGAGCAGTATCCCGACCTGCCCAACGTTACGGTCTACGACACCGCTTTCCACTTCAACATGCCCGAGGTCGCCAAGACCTACGCCCTTCCCAAGGATGTTTGCGACAAGCTGCATATCCGTAAGTACGGCGCCCACGGCACCAGCTATCGTTACATCTCCAAGAGGGTCGCCGAGATGACCAACGGCGAGGCCCGCAAGGTCGTCGTGTGCCACATCGGCTCTGGCGCTTCCTTGTGCGCCATCGAGGACGGCAAGTGCATGGACACCACTATGGGCTTGACGCCGCTCGACGGTGTCATGATGGGCACCCGCTGCGGCTCCATTGACCCGGCTACCGTGTGCTACCTGCAGCGCGAGGGTGGCTACACCTTCGACGAGGTCGACGAGATGATGAACAAGAAGTCCGGCCTTTTGGCTGTGACCGGCGGCAAGACCAACGACTGCCGCAACGTCGAGGAGCTCGCCGCTGCTGGCGACCCCGAGGCTCAGCTCGCCTTCGACATGTTTGTCTACAAGATTGCCGCCAAGGCTGCCGAGATGGCCACTTCCATGTGCGGCATGGATACCCTGGTCTTTACCGCTGGCATCGGCGAGCACGCTCCGGCCGTCCGCGCCGGCGTGGCCGACCGTCTGGCCTTTATGGGCGTCAAGATGGATCATGCCCGCAACGCCCTGCGTGGCGACGGCGCTTGGTGCCTGTCTGCCAAGGATTCTAAGGTCAAGATCTTCGTCATCCCCACGGACGAGGAGTTCATGATCGCTTCTGACGTCGAGCGCATCGTCAACGGCAAATAATTGCAAGAGGGGAGGGGCTGGACGACCAAGTGCCGTTCAGCCCCTCCTTTGCGCTCGCTGGGCGATATTCTGATAGCTATTTATCAAGATATGATAACTTCTTATTAAAATGCGGCCGCCTTAAGGGGTCTGCGTCGACCGTATTGCACTACAAAGGAGTCTCATGAACGTACTTGTTGTCAACGCCGGCAGCTCAAGCCTTAAATATCAGCTTTTGGATACCGATACCCGCGAGGTTTTCGCCAAGGGCAACTGCGAGCGTATCGGATCGGACATGGGCATCTTCGGCCACTCCGAGAACGGTGGCGCCAAGCAGACCGAGGAGGTTCCCTTCCCCGATCATCGCTCTGCCATCGCTCGTGTGCTCGAGGAGCTCGAGAAGACCGACTTTACGATTGATGGCATTGGGCATCGCATCGTTCAGGGCGGCTGGCACTTCGATGATTCCGCGGTCGTCGACGACGAGGTCATGGCCAAGATCCTTGAGGTGGCACCGCTTGCTCCGCTGCACAACTACGGCGAGGCCGCAGCAATCGAGTATTGCCGCGAGAAGTATCCTGAGCTGCCCAACGTCGCCGTTTTCGACACCTCGTTCCACATGACCATGCCCGAGGTCGCCTACACCTACGCCCTGCCCAAGGACGTGTGCGACAAGTACCACGTGCGCAAGTACGGCGCCCACGGTACGAGCCACCGTTACGAGTGGATGATGGCCAAGGAGATCCTTGGCTCGCGTTGCCACCGCCTGCTCTCGTGCCATTTGGGCAACGGTGCCTCGCTCGCTGCCATCGAGGACGGCGTGTGCCGCGACACCACGATGGGGCTCACGCCGCTTGACGGCCTGATGATGGGAACCCGCTGCGGCTCCATCGACCCGGCTACCGTGTGCTACCTGCAGCGTGAGGGCGGCTACAGCTACCAGGAAGTCGACGACATGATGAACAAGCAGTCTGGTCTGCTTGCTATCTCGGGTATCTCCAACGACGCCCGCGACATCCGCACGCGCGCCTCCGAGGGCGACGAGCGCTGCCTGCTCGCCTTCGATATGTTCGCCTACAAGGCCATGCAGCAGGCCGGCTCCATGATCGCTTCCATGGCGGGCGTGGACACCATCACCTTTACCGCCGGCATCGGCGAGAACGACTGGTCGATCCGCAAGGCCTTCTGCGACTGCTTTGAGTGGCTGGGCGTGCGCATCGACAACAACAGGAACCGCGAGGCCGTAGGCAACGGTCCGCAGGTCATCAGTGCCGCCGGTTCCGCCGTCACGGTCATGGTCATCCCCACCGACGAGGAATACATGATCGCCCACGACGTCGAGCGTCTGACCAAGAACAACTAACGCACCCGTTTGCATGTAAACGAAAGGCCTCCCGAGCAACAGCTCCGGAGGCCTTTTTACTAGCAGTCGGAAATTCCAGTCCCAAAGTGACCATCGCCAGCAACGCCTGCGCTCCCAGCAACGGCGCCCGATCATTCAGACCTTCAGCTCCAGCTCGCAGCCAAGCCGCCGTCCACCCCAGATACCCTGATTGTTACGTGACGGTAGAAGGCAGCACAGGTTAACCCCTGAAAACACTCCGCAGACCAGAAACGCCCCCGTTCATAGCTCCGAAGGAGCAGAACGAGGGCGTTTCATTGGTCGAGGACGTTTTCAGGGGTTAACCTGTGCTGCCTTCGGCGGGGATATGTCCGCTACTCAGCCATCTGAGCCTGGACGGCAGTGATGGCCACGACACCCACGATGTCGTCGGCAGAGCAGCCGCGCGACAGGTCGTTAACCGGCTTGGCGATGCCCTGCAGGATGGGGCCGTAAGCGTCGGCGCCGGCGAAGCGCTGGACCAGCTTGTAGCCGATGTTGCCGGCCTCGAGGTCGGGGAACACGAGCACGTTGGCCTTACCGGCAACGGAGGAACCGGGAGCCTTGAGCTGGGCGACGGTGGGAACGATGGCGGCGTCGAGCTGCAGGTCGCCATCGATGGCGAGCTCGGGAGCCTTCTCCTTGCAGAACTTCACAGCCTCCTGGACCTTCTTGGCGACCTCGCCGCCGGCGGAGCCCATGGTGGAGTAGGAGAGCATGGCCACGTGCGGCTCAACGTTGCCCATGAAGGTGGACCAGGAGTGAGCGGAGGCGATGGCGATCTCGGAGAGCTCGTCGGAGGACGGGTTGATGTTGAGGCCGCAGTCGGCGAAGATCAGCGTGCCGTCGGTGCCGAACTGCGGAGTGTCGGTGCACATCACGAAGAAGGCCGACACCAACTTGGTGCCCGGGGCGGTCTTGAGGATCTGCAGCGCGGGGCGCAGCGTGTCGGCGGTGGAGTGGCAGGCGCCGGAGACCAGGCCGTCGGCGTCGCCCATCTTGACCATCATGGTGCCAAAGTAGGTAGCATCCATCACCTGGGCGCGAGCCTGCTCGATGGTGACGCCCTTCTTGGCGCGGAGCTCGGCAAACTTCTGCGCGTACTCCTCGTGCTTCTCGGCATTGCGCGGGTCGATGACGGTAGCGTCGGGAACGTTGATCTCGTCGGGGTTGCCCAGGATGACGATCTTTGCCAGGCCCTCCTCGATGATCTTGGTGGCTGCGACGATGGTGCGCGGATCCTCGCCCTCGGGCAGGACGATCGTCTTAAGGTCGGCCTTGGCGGCAGACTTCATACGGTTAAGGAAATCGCTCATGTTACTCCTTACAAGCGTTTCGCTAAGCTCCAGGCGCCTGACTGCACACGAATAAACCCGCTGCTAGCGGGTTTACCTTTCAATAATGTACGCCGCGGTGCTTGAGCTTTCCTTGTGTGGCAAGCTCATTATAGGACGCATTAGCGCTATAATCGCTCTGATAAATATGTCTCGAAGAATGTTCGAGAAAAGCCCAGCTAACGAGCCCGTGGCTTTTGACAAGGAGTATCGATGCAGATTACCTCAGGCCTGCCTGAAGGCTTTAACGCCGGCGCATACGACATGATTGTTGTCGGTGCCGGATATGCCGGTGCCGTTTGTGCCCGCCGTCTCGCCGAGACCATCGGCTATCGCGTTGCCGTTCTGGAGCGTCGTAGCCACATTGCGGGCAACGCTTACGACTGCGCTGATGAGGCCGGGATCCTTATCCACGAGTACGGTCCGCACATCTACCACACTTTTAACGAGCGCGTCCATAATTTCCTGTCGCGCTTTACCAAGTGGACGGACTATCAGCACAAGGTGCTCGCCAACATCAACGGTACCCTTATGCCCGTGCCCTTTAACCACGCGAGCCTCAAGCTCGCCTTTGGCGATGAGCGCGGCGAGGAGCTGTATCAGAAGCTCGTGGAGACCTTTGGCAAGGACGTCAAGGTGCCCATTATGGAGCTGCGCAAGAAGAACGACCCGGATCTTGTCGAGGTCGCCGATTACGTCTACGAGAACGTCTTTTTGCATTACACCATGAAGCAGTGGGGTCAGACGCCCGACCAGATCGATCCCTCGATCACCGGCCGCGTTCCCGTCTTTGTGGGCGACGATGACCGCTACTTCCCGCAGGCTCCCTTCCAGGGCATGCCGCAGGACGGCTATACCGCGCTGTTCGAGCACATGCTCGACCACGATCTGATTGATGTGTTCTGCGACGTGGACGCCCGCGACCTCTTCGAGATCGACGAGACCACCGTCAAGATCGACGGTAAGGTCTATGGCGGCGAGATCGTCTACACCGGTCCGCTTGACGAGCTGTTCAACCTCGACCTGGGCGCTCTACCGTACCGTACGCTCGACATGAAGTTCGAGACGCTCGATATGGACCAGTTCCAGCCCGTGGGCACCGTCAATTACACCACGAGCGAGGATTACACGCGTATCACCGAGTTCAAGAACATGACTGGTCAGGTCCTGCCCGGCAAGACCACCATCATGAAGGAGTATTCCAAGGCCTATACGCCCGACTCGGGCGAGACGCCCTATTACGCCATTCTGGAGCCCGAGAACCGCGAGCTCTATGAGCGCTATCTTGAGCGCGTCCAGAACCTGACGAACTTCCACCCGGTGGGTCGCCTGGCCGAGTATCGTTACTACGATATGGATGCCGTGACCAACTCTGCCCTCGATCTTTCGGATGAGATTATCGCCTGCCATGCATAAAGTCATATCATTCGGTATTCCCTCGTATAACGCCGCCAAGGACATGGACCATTGCATCACCTCCATTCTGGAGGGGAGCAATTACGCCACCGATATCGAGATCATCATCGTCGATGACGGTTCCAAGGACGAGACGGCAGCTAAGGCCGACGAGTGGGAGACGCGTTATCCCGGCATCATTCGCGCGGTGCATCAGGAGAATGGCGGCCACGGCATCGCCGTCCTCTCGGGCTTGCGCGAGGCACAGGGCACCTACTACAAGGTCGTCGACTCGGACGACTGGCTCGATGGCGCAGCCCTATCGACTATGCTTTCGATCCTTCGCGGTTTTGAGGAGCGCGACCAGCGCGTCGACCTCTTTATCTCGAACTATGTGTACGAGAAGGTTTACGAGGGCACACACACCGCTATCGGCTACAAGTTTGCCCTGCCGCGAAAAAAGATCTTTACCTGGGACCAGATTGGTCATTTCCGTCTGGACCAGAATCTGCTTATGCACAGCCTGTGCTATCGCACGGATGTGCTGCGCGCGTCCAATCTGCCCATGCCGCCGCACACGTTCTATGTAGACAACATCTACGCCTACGTGCCGCTGCCGCGTTGCAAGACCATGTACTACGCCGACATCGACCTCTATCGCTACTTTATCGGCCGTGAGGGCCAAAGCGTCAACGAAGCCACGATGGTCAAGCGTCTGGACCAGCAGTTCCGCGTGACGCGCATCATGATGGAGTCGTTCCATCTGTACGGCGATGTCGAGTCGTCGCGTCTGCGCTCGTACATGATGGGCTATTTCACCATGATGATGGCAATCTGCTCGGTGCTTACTAAGCTTTCCGACGAGGATTGTGCCGACGAGCGCCTGAAGACGTTGTGGAATGATCTGAAGGCCTATGACGAGCGCATGTATCGTCGTGCACGCTACGGTGTGGTTGGCTTCTTCACCAACCTGCGCGGCCGTGCCGGTGACAAAACCACACTCGGCCTATACCGTCTTGCCTCAAAGATCTTCAAATTCAACTAGCTGCTGAACAATCGCTGCTGATAGGTTGACTGGGCCCCTTGGCCTTTAGTTTGCTACTGCGAACGGTCCTGCTCGCACGGAAAGCACATTAAGTGCTTTCCGGCTCGTGCGGAACTTGTATCAAACTAAAGGCCAAGGGGCCTCTGCCATAAGAATTGATTGTCAGGCAGCTGAATTTGAAGATCTTAGACGCGCGGTACACAGGGGCCTGGGCTGAAAGGAATCTTGTTGAGTAGGTTGCCCGGTGGGTCTTGGTTATGTTTGTCGCGAGTTCCGCACGAGCCGAAGAGCACTTAATGTGCTCTTCGTGCGAGCCAGGGCTGTAGAGCAGCAAACATAACCAAGACCCACCGGGCAACCGGACGAGCTAGTTTACTTCGCGGCGCCGGGGATGCCGTGGGAGGTTTTGGCGGTTTTGGCTCCGTTTACGATGGCGGATTCTAGGGCCCTTACGGCGAGCATGCCCAGCAGGTCTAGGGGAACGGCGGTGCTAGCCTGAGCGCCCAACTTGCCGCTGGCGAGGGTGTAGATGGTGTCGCCGTCGTTGGTGGTGTGTGTGGGGCGGATGGCGTGCGCGTAGGCGTCTGCGGCCATCTGAGAGACTTTGGTGGCCTGGGCCTTGGTGAGCTCCATGTTGGTGACGATGCAGCTGATGGTGGTGTTGGTGCGGTCGAGCGGCATCTGCATAGAGCCGGCGGCGGCAAGAGCGGCGAGCTCCATGTCGACAATCTGGTCGCTATCGGCTGCGGCACGCATGCCGGCGACCCACTCGCCGGTGGTCGGGTCGACGACGTTGCCGCAGGCGTTGACCGAGACCACGGCGCCCACCTTGACGGGGCCGAGTGCCACGGCGGCAGCTCCGAGGCCGGCCTTCATGCAGGTGGCAGGCCCCATGAGCTTGCCTACCGTGGCGCCGGCACCGGCGCCCACGTTGCCCTGCTCGAGCGTGGCGGGGGTGTGGTCGAGCGCCTCGCGCACGGCGGCGATGCCGGCCTCTATGTCGGGGCGCACGGTGGGGTCGCCAAAGGCGAGGTCGAAGATACAGCTGGAGCACACGATGGGCACCTGCGTGGGGCCGACGGGCAGACCGATACCGCGGCTCTCGAGTTCGCGGGCCACGCCGCTTGCGGCTTCGAGGCCAAAGGCCGATCCGCCCGAAAGGCAGACGGCGTGGACCTTATCGACGGTGTTTTCGGGACGCAGCAGGTCGGTCTCGCGCGAAGCGGGAGCGCCGCCGCGTACGTCAACGCCGCCGGTGGCACCCTCGGGCGCCACGATTGCGGTACAGCCGGTGCCAGCCTCCTCGTCCGTATAGTTGCCAAAGCAAAAGCCATCGACATCGCAGACGTCAATGGCCTCGAGCAGTGTATCCATGTTTAACTCCTATCGGTTTTCCGCCGCGCCTTGTGCCCGGTCGGGATCCGTACGGTACGCAAAAATTGTAGGCGCTGGGGAATACCCAGCGCCAGATGCAATTACGAGAGTTTTTGAATCGCGCGCGCGACGCGGGCGATGGGCAAGCCCACCACGTTGTAGAAGTCGCCCGAAATGTCATGCACGAGCAGGCGGCCGCCTGTGCCCTGGATGCCGTAGGCCCCGGCCTTGTCCATGGGTTCACCGGAGGCAACATAGCGCTCGATCTGCTCTTCGGTAAGCTCATAGAACGTCACGTCGGTCACATCGACAAACGACAGGCTCTCGGCGGCATGCGGAGCTGTAGCGTCGCCGGCTTTAACGATGCAGACGCCGGTCGCCACCTGGTGCGTGCAGCCCGAAAGCTCGCGGAGCATGGTGCGTGCCTCGTCCTCGTTTGCCGGCTTACCCAAAATCTTGCCATCGAAGGTGACGATGGTATCGGCCGCGACGGTCAGCTCATTGGGCTCGGCATGCTCGGCGGCGACGGCAGCGGCTTTGGCACGCGCCAAGCGCTCGACGAGCGTAAGCGGAGCTTCGCTATCAAAGGGCGTTTCATCGATATCCGCGGGAATCACGCGAATGTTGTAGCCTGCCTCGCGCATCAGCTCTATGCGGCGCGGCGATTGCGAAGCCAAAATCATAGCTGGATGCCCTCGGCGACCTTCTCGACGGCCTTGTCGCCGGCGAGCGTGCGCAGCAGCTTCAAGGCAAAGGGGAGTGACTGTGCCATGCCGCTGGCAGTGATGATGTTGCCGTCTTGCGTGACCTTCTCGCCGGTATAGGCGCCCTCGGGGAAGCTCTTCTCAAAGCCGGGGAAGCACGTGGCACGGCGTCCCTCGAGAAGGCCAAGCTCGCCCAGGATAAACGGGGCGGCGCAGATGGCGGCGACGTGCTTAGTCGCGGCGAACTCGCAGACTACGTCGCAGACGCGCTGGTCGGCGCGAAGGTTGGTGGCTCCGGGCAGGCCGCCGGGCAGCACGACGCAGTCGTACTCGTCAAAGTTGATCTCGTCAAAGAGAGCATCGCAGGTCACGGGAATCTGCAGCGAGCTCACGACCTCGCGCGTGGGCATGATCGAGACGAGCGTGGCACGCACGCCGCCGCGACGCATGACGTCGACCATGGTCAGGCATTCAATCGTTTCAAAGCCATCGGCGGCGAGAACGGCAACGCTGGGCATGAGAGTTCCTTTCGTAAGGCGGCATACAATTAGCCGTCTTATACCCCGAAGACCCCCGCTTGCCACGCTCGATTTCCCAATGTTTAAAAAGGGACGGGGATTAAATAAGGCTCTGTTAGACCAGGATTGACATTCCGCCCCGTCA
>CAUEMA010000017.1 GCA_959018755.1 uncultured Collinsella sp.
CCATGGTGCTGATCGTGGCCACCATGGTCGTGGGCATCATCGGCGCGTTCTTCGGTGTGCTGGCGTAAGGGCCCGGCTGCATAGATTTTCGTTGCAACCTGGAAAGGGGATGGAGCAGGCCTATGCCCTCCATCCCCTTTTTGTATAGAAGGAGTTCGTATGTTCGCGAAGGATCGCGAAGCAATGCGCCTGACGCCGGCAGAGGTCAGGCTGATTCTTATTGAGTCCCTGCAGTGGTGTGCCAACAACGCGGTCTACTTTTTGGGGCTTATCGGTGCGGCCACGTATGATCTGGCCGGCACGGCCTTTTTGGTTGCCGCCATTACGCTCGTGCGCAATCTTATGACGTCGGTGGGCAATATGGTGTCGGGCTCGGTCATCGACCGCTTTGGACCGCGCCGGACGTCATTTGTGATGTGCGTGATTACGGCTGTGCTATCGCTTGGCGTGGGGTTGGCGCCGTTGTCTGTCCCCGGGCTTGTGTTTGCCGCGTGCGTCTTGGGACTTGCGGGCGGCTTTATCAACACCTGCACGCATGCGTTTCCGGGATACCTGGAGTCGACCACCGAGGGCCGTACCCGCGTGAACGGCCTCATGGTGTTCTACAGCAATATTGCCTATACCGCTGGCCCGCTGCTCGGCGGTGCCATCGTGAGCTGTTTTGCCACGCAATCGGTCTATCTGCTCATGGCGGGCATGATGGGTGTGGCGGCCGTGCTCTCCTTGGGCTGTCACGAGTGTGTTGCTCCCGCAAAAGGGGAGAAGCCGAAGGGCGGTATTCTGGGCGGCATGGCCGAGGGCGCGCGACTTACGTTTCGCGACCACGACCTGCGCCTCATCTTTATCTCGGGCTTTTTGGGTTTCTTTGCGTTTGGCGCGTTCGATTCGCTGGAGTCGTTGTTCTACCGTGATGTACTCAACGTGGATATCGTCTGGCTGGGCTGGCTGTCCTCGGTCGTGGGCCTCACTTCCTCGGTGGGCGCGTTCATCCTGACCAAGCTTTCTGCTCGCCATGTCAACCTGCGATTGCTGCTCGGCGCGCTCATGGCCGTGGGCATTGGGTCCATGGTGTACGTGGGCACCGATATGCTGGGGGTCGCGATTATCGGTCAGGCGATTAACGGTCTGGCCTGGGGGTTCCTGGAGCCGCTGCAGATGATCTTGATTCAGGAGCGCGCCGACATCAAATACCTGGGGCGCATTACCGGCTTTGTGCGTTTTGGCCTGATGAGCGCCGGCGTGGTGCCGCTGCTGGCGGCTCCATTTTTGGCGGAGGTTTTGGGCGTCCAGGCGGTGTTGTTTGGGGCATCGACCATTATTGCGCTGGTAGGAACGCTGTTCTTTGTCACACAAGGGAGGCGCCAGAGGTGTTAGCTATACATTCAATTCTAATTTAATACCACTCACCAGAGAAATTCGACCGTTCACCGAGGATTGGAACAGATTGAAAAGTGGTATTAAAAACACGTTGGGTGTATGTCTATAATTGGTATCGAAAAGAAACGCGATGTATAGATTCGCGTGCTGGACAGAAAGGAAAAGCCATGAAGGAAACCGAGAAGATCGAGATCATGCACTTTAGCCAGGAGGGCTACATCGAGGACGGCAAGAACGTCTATGAGACCGGCAAGAAGATGACCGCGCTCGCCGACAAGGTCGCCGACGAGGGCTACGACGCCGTGTTCCTGATGGGCGTCGGCGGCACCTGGGACGAGCTCATGCAGCTCGAGTACCTCATGAACAAGTTCGGCGACCGCGACCTCGAGGTCTACCTGATCCACGCCGCCGAGTGGAACGTCATGGGCCACAAGCGCATGACCGAGAAGTCCGTCGTGCTCACCGCCTCCGAGTCCGGCACCACCCCCGAGGTCCTCGAGGCCGTCAAGAAGATGAAGGAAAAGGGCATTCGCGTCTACGCCATGACCAAGCCCGAGGGCCCCATCGGCCAGGCTGTCGGCGCCGAGAACTGCGTCGCCATGGCTTCTGACCATGGTTCGGGCGGCTGCGAGAAGGGCTACTACCTCGCCGACTGCTTCGGCCTGCGCCTGCTCAACCGCCGCGGCTGCTTCCCCAAGTTCGATCTGTTTATCGAGCAGACCAAGGACATCTGGAAGGACATGCTCGATATCCGCAAGCGCTTCGAGCCGCGCGCCGAGGAGCTCGCCAAGAAGTACGCCCTGGCCCCCTACACCATGTTCATCGGCTCCGGCGCCCTGTGGGGCGAGACGATCCTGTTCTCGATGTGCATCCTCGAGGAGATGCAGTGGAAGCGCACCCGCTACATCACCTCGGCCGACTTCTTCCACGGCACCCTCGAGCTCGTGGAGCCCGGCGTCCCGGTCTTCCTGTTCATGGGCGAGGACGAGAACCGCAAGCTCGACGAGCGCGTCCGCGCGTTCCTGACCCGCGGCGTGACCGGCGACACCGACGTCAACATCATCGACACCGCCGAGTTCGCCATCCCCGGCCTTGACGACGAGTTCCGCGTCATCGTGTCTCCGTGGATCCTCTCCTCGCTGATCACCGATCGCCTTGCCGCTTACTACGAGACGGTCACCAAGCACAACCTCAACTACCGTCGTTACTATCACCAGTTCGACTACTAATCGGTGACAAATAAGCTACTGATCAAGAAGCACCCTGCCCGGGCGCATGCGTCCGGGCATTTTTATGCCGAAATTCGCAAGAAAGGGGATTCGAATGAGGCAGTTTATCGTGGCGTCCCATGCTCATTTTGCGTCCGGAATCGTCGAGAGCATCGGCCTGCTTTCCGGCGAGCGCGAAAACGTCCATGCGCTCTCTATGTATGTCGACGGAAACGAGGACCTGACCAAGGAGGCCGCAGCGATTCTGAACGGCTTTGCGGCGGACGATGAGGTCGTCGTTTGCACCGACCTCTTTGGCGGCAGTGTCAACAACGAGTTCACCAAGATCGTCCAGACGCGTCCTAACACGCACCTCGTGACCAATATGAACCTGCCGCTCCTTATTCAGCTGCTGTTCGTGCCCGAATCCACCCCGATCGATGAGGCCATTCGCCAGATCGTCGAGGCGGACGACACCAAGGTCAAGTACGTCAACGACCTGCTGGGGCAGGCCGAACTCGATGAGTTTTAACCACTAGGGAGCACATCATGATTCAGATGATTCGCGTGGACTATCGACTGCTTCACGGCCAAGTTGCCGTTAGCTGGACCTCGGCTCTGGGTGCCGACTGCATCCTGTTGGTGAGCGACACGGTCCTCAATGACAAGCTTCGCCTGCAAGCTCTATCCCTCGCAAAGCCGGAGGGCTGCAAGGTCGTCGTCAAAAACACCGAGGATGCCGTCAAGGCGCTCCAGAGCGGTGTGACTGATAAGTACAAGCTCTTCGTGGTTTGCGAGACGATCCAGCAGGCCGGTGCCGTCGCCAAGGCGATGGGCATCAAGAAGATCAATCTCGGCAACGTTGCCTTTAGCGAGAATGCCCGCCAGGTCTCGACCAGCGTATTCCTCACGCCCGAAAACGAGGCATACGTCAAAGAACTGCTCGGCGAGGGCTATGAACTGTTCATTCAGATGATTCCGGCAGATGCGAAGACTGACGCCGCGAAGGTCATCGGTTAGGGGTTGTCATGGTTATCAAGACAATCCTGATTTTCCTGATCGCCCTTTTGGGCTATTCCGAGTGGCTGACGGGCACGAGCTACCTCCAGCGCCCGATCGTGCTCGGGCCTCTGGTTGGCCTTGTCATGGGCGATGTAGTGACCGGCACCATTATGGGCGCCACGATGGAGCTTGCCATGGTCGGTGCCATCTCGGTCGGTGCATATAACCCGCCCGATACGATTTCCGGAACCATCCTGGGTGTGTCGCTTGCCATGCAGGCCGGCGCGGACGCTTCGGCGGCCCTGACCCTGGGCATTCCCATCGCAACGATCGTCCTGGCGCTCGATACCGCCCTGGGCCAGCCGGTGATGCTGCTGCTGGTGCACCGTATCGACAAAAACGTCGAGGACGGAGACACCAAGGCCATCACGCGCAACATGCTCATCGCCGGTTACGCGCAGAGCTGGTGCGGCCTGCTGATTATTCCCCTGGCATTCTTCTTTGGCGCCGATGCTGTTGCCAGCCTGCTCAACATCATCCCCGATTTCGTTCAGACCGGCATGGATGTCGCCGCCGCCTTCTTGCCCGCACTCGGCTTTGCGATGCTGGCCCAGATGATTATGAACAAGACGGTGGCGCCGTTCTTCTTCGCTGGCTTCTTCCTCGTCGCCTACTTTGGCATTAGCACGACGGGCGTGGCGATCTTTGCCGCGATCATTGTCGTTGCGATGACGGTTTTGGGTGACAAGAAAAAGGCGGAGCAGCCTGCAGCGGCAACCGAGGATCCTGCGATTGGGAGTGGGTTCGATGAGTTTTAAGTTTGAGTCTTCTTACGACGGGCTGATTTCCCGTGCAGACCTTAAGAAGCTGTTCTGGCGCTCGATTCCCTATGAGCATTCCTGGAACTACGAGCGTATGGGCCATATCGGCTTTATGTGGGCCCTTATGCCGATCCTTCGCAAGCTGTATCCGCAGGATGCGGACTTTAAGGCCGCCCTCAAGCGCCATATGGAGCTCTATAACGTCACGCCGTACATCTCGACGCTCCCCATGTCCATCGCCGCTGCAATGGAGGAGGTCAACGCTACTGACGATAGCTTTGACACGAGCGCGATCTCTAATGTCAAGCTTGCTTTGATGGGACCGCTGTCCGGCGTGGGCGATGCCTTCTACTGGGGCACGCTGCGAATTTTGGCAACGGGTGTCGGCACGTCGCTGGCGCTGCAGGGCTCTATTCTTGGCCCGATTTTGTTCCTGCTCGTGTTCAACGTCCCTCACTACATCATCCGTTACCTGCTGACGTTTGTGGGATATCGCTTTGGCTCGGACATGATCAGCAAGGTCCAGGAATCGGGCATTATGGACACGATCGTCAAGATGGCCTCCATCATGGGCGCCATGGTGATCGGTGCTATGACCATGGAGATGGTGACCGTGGACATTCCGCTCATGGTCGGTGCGGGCGATGGTGCTCAGACGCTCGCCGAGCTGCTCAACGGAATCTTCCCGGGCTTTGTCACGATGGGGCTGTTTGGAATCGTCTATCTCATGCTCAAGAAGAAGATGAATCCGCTGCTCATCATGCTCGTGATCCTGCTCGTGAGTATCGCTGGCGCGTTCTTTGGAGTGCTTGGTGTCCAGTAGAGTATCCGTCATAATGAGAACAATGTAAGAGGGGGCGTCGCGCACACTGTGCTGCGGCGCCCTTTTGCCGAAAGGTGGACAAGATGGAGTATCCGCAGCTTGCCGTCATGAATATCAGCCATCGTTATTTTGACCTTGAGGAATTCTTTTCTTCGGCAGCGGCCTCGGGCTACACGTGTTGCGAGCTTTGGACCGGGGCGATGCATCTGTATGTCGATTGCCATGGATACGATTCGCTCGAGCAGGTGCGGGAGCTGTCGCAGCGGTATGGGGTTCGGATTGTGGGGCTTTGTCCCGAACAGAACAACCCCAAGCCGTGGAATATCGCGGCGCGTGGGAATGAGGCGCGTGCCCGCACGCTCGCGTACTTTAAGAACGTTGTGGATATTGCGGAGGAACTTGGAGCCGAGCAGGTCATGGTCTCGAGCGGCTGGGCATTTTTGAACGAGCCGATCGAGGACGCGTGGGGTCGCAGCGCCTCGATGCTGCGTGCGATTGCCGAGCATGCGGGAGAGCGCGGCGTGCGACTGGTGCTCGAGGCCCTACAGCCGGTTGAGTCGATGATCGTGAACTCGGCGGCCGACACGAAGCGCATGATCGAGGCAGTTGATCATCCGGCACTTAAGGCGTGTCTGGATTTGGGCGCTATGGCGGTGGCAGGGGATACCATCGACGATTATTTCGATCTGCTTGGCGAAGATGTCGCCCACGTGCATTTTGTCGATGTTGCGGCAGATGGCACGACGCATCTTGCCTGGGGTGACGGCGACCGCGATATGCGCGCCGACCTGGATAGGCTGGTGGCGCGCGGCTATCGCGGAGTTGTTTCGGCCGAGACCTATGACGGGCGCTATTTCGCCGACCCCGCAGCTGCCGATGCGCAGGTAATGGCAGAGTATCGTCGTGCGATTGGCGCCTAGGCGGGTTTGGGTTGCGGCGATCTGCCCTATGTTTCCAAATGAATACGGCGTGAGCGGCTGCGATGGATTTTCCCCGCAAACACTCTAGTATGCTAAAGTACCCAGAAGACCGGCGGAGCTATGCCGGTCTTCTGTTCTATATGAAACACAGCATGAGGAGGCTCACCAGATGACGGCCACACCGTGGGGATTCCGGGACATATTGCCCGAGGAGGCTCAGGCGCGCGAGGAGATTGCGCTGACGGTGAAGGGCTGCTTTAGGGAGCATCATTATCTGCCGGTTGAGACACCGCTGCTCGAGGACAAGGGTTCGCTTGAGGAGGGCGGCCGCATCGCGGATACGCCGTTCAAGCTCTTTGATGACGACGGCCGTCTGCTGGTGGTCCGTCCCGATAACACGCTGCCGATCGTGCGCCTGGTCTCGACCCGTATGCGTGCGGCCGACCTGCCCCTGCGTCTGCGCTATGAGGCGCCGGTAGTTCGTGAGTGCCAGCGCAATGCTGGCGGCTCGCGCCAGTTTACGCAGCTGGGCTTTGAGCTTATCGGTGCGGGCGATACCGCGGGCGATGTCGAGATTGTCTCGCTGGTCGCCGAGGCTGTGCGCAAGCTGGCACTGCCCGATGCGCGCATTATCGCAGGTAGCGTGCGCCCGTTTAAGGAACTGCTCGCGGCGTGCGAGGATCGCGAGCTGGCTGCCGAGGCCCTGCGTTGCGTGCACGCCAACGACTTTGTGGGCCTCGATGCCCGCGTGGCGGAAAGCGCCGAGTCCGAGGCCGTCAAGGCCGCCATTAGCGAGCTGCCGCGCCTGCATGGCGGTGCCGAGGTGCTCGACCGCGTGGATGCGTTGCTGGCAGCCGCCGGTATCGTCGCGTCGCTGACGCGCGAGCTGCGTGCCCTGGTTGAGGGCCTGGCTCCCGAGGATGCCCAGGTACTGTCCTTCGACTTCTCCATCATGAATTCCTTCGATTACTACACGGGTCTGGTCTTTAAGGCCTACGCCGGTGGCCTGCCCGATCCGGTGGGTTCGGGCGGTCGCTACGATTCCATCTTTACCGGTGCGTTCGGCGAGGGCATCGAGGTGCCCGCGGCGGGCTTTGCCTTTTCACTCGAGCGCCTGGAGGCCGCGCGCACCTCGGCCGAGGACGCCGCCTCCGATGGCGATCACGCCGTGGGCCGTGGCGCCGAGGGCCCGCTGCGCATCGCCGTGCCCAAGGGTTCGCTCAAGGCCGATACCCTCGACGTGCTCGAGGCTGCGGGTCTGGACGTCTCTGAGCTGCGCGATCCCGGCCGTCACCTGATCGTGCGCGGCCGCGATACGCGTGCCGGAGAGGGCGCGGTCGGCGATATTGAGTTTGTCATCGTGCGTCCCAGCGACGCGCCGGCCTTTGTGGGGTGCGGCGGCGCCGACTGCGGCATCTGCGGCTGGGACTCGCTCATCGAGGCCGACCTCAACTTGCTGCAGCTGGTCGATCTGGGCTATGGCCTGTGCACCTTTATTGAGGCGGAGCCCGCATGGCGCGCCGGCCAGGCCGAGCGCAACTATGCCCGCCGCGGGTCGCTTCGTGTGGCCACCAAGTACCCGCGCATCGCGAGCGCCTGGTATGCCGAGCGTGGCGTGAATGCCGACATCGTTTCGCTGCACGGCAATATCGAGCTGGGGCCCATCGTCGGTATGACCGACCGCATTGTGGACATTACCGCCACGGGTGCGACCCTGCGCGACAACGACCTGGTCGTTACCGGTCGCATTATGGACTGCACGGCGCGCTTCTTTGTCAACCCGGGCGCGGCGCGCTTGGATCCACGCGTGCGCAATCTGGCAGATCGCCTGGCCGCCGCCGTGAAAGACAAGCATTTTGAGCCCGTCGCGGGCTCGGCACAATAGCGCGAGCGCGTACGGGCGCCCCCACGTCCGGGCCGCGGGTCGACTGACGCCGCAGCCCGGCCTCTCGTCTTGCGAATGAAACTTCAACCGATAGGGGATACCGATATGAAGACCATCAAACTTGCTCCCGGCGAGCGCCTCGTCACTAACCAGCTCAACCGCAAGGGCGTGCTGCCGCAAAACATCGTCGACGCCGCCCGCGATATCGTGGCCAACGTGCGCGCCAACGGCGATGCCGCCGTGCGCGATTACTGCCAGCGTTTTGACGGCGTTGAGCTGCAGAGCTTCCGTCTGCCGCAGGAGCAGATCGATGCCGCGCTCGAAGGCCTCGATCCCGCTTTTGTCGCCGCGCTCGAGAAGGCCGCGCGCCAGATTCGCGAGTTCCACCAGCGCGAGGTCGAGCAGAGCTGGTTTACCACGCGTGCCGATGGCACGATGCTCGGCGTCAAGGTGACCCCGCTCGCCGCTGCCGGCATCTACGTGCCGGGCGGCCGTGCGCAGTACCCTTCCACGGTGCTCATGAACGCCATCCCCGCCAAGGTCGCCGGCGTCAAGCGCGTGGTCATGGTGACGCCGCCGCAAAAGGACGGCCTGATCAGCCCCTATACGCTCGCAGCTGCCAAGCTCGGCGGCGTGGACGAGATCTACATGGTGGGCGGCGCCCAGGCCGTGGCCGCGCTGGCGTACGGTACCGAGACGATTCCGCGTGTCGATAAGATCACCGGTCCTGGCAATGCTTTCGTCGCCGCGGCCAAGCAGATTGTCTCGGGCGATGTGGGGATCGACATGGTCGCCGGCCCGTCCGAGGTTTGCGTGCTGGCCGATGCCACGGCCAAGCCCATGGTGGTCGCGGCCGACCTGATGGCTCAGGCCGAGCACGATCCGCTGGCCGCCTGCTACCTGGTTACCTGCGACGAGCAGTTCGCCCGCGAGGTCGAGGCAGGCATCGATATCCTGGTGGCGCAGTCGCCGCGTGCCGAGATTACGCGCGCCTCGCTCGACAACGAGGGCACGATCGTGGTCGCCGCCGACATGGCTGCCGCCGTCGAAGCCGTGAACACCGTGGCGCCCGAGCACCTGGAGCTGCACTGCCAGGATGCCATGGGCCTGCTCGGTGGCATCCGCAACGCCGGCGCCATCTTTGTGGGCGCCTGGAGCTCCGAGCCGCTCGGCGATTACGTCGCCGGCCCCAACCACACGCTGCCCACAGGCGGCACGGCCATGTTCTCCAACCCGCTTTCGGTGGAGGAGTTCATCAAGCGCTCGAGCGTCATCTGCTATACGCCCGAGGGTCTGCTCTCCGACGCTCCGGCTACACAGCGCCTGGCCGAGGCCGAGGGCCTGTGGGCGCACGCGCTTTCGGCCGCGCTGCGCCGCCGCGTGCTGGAGCAGGGCGAGGACGCCGTAAGTGCCGAGTCGCTGGCCGCCGCCGACCTGACCAAGGTCGCCTGGCCGGGCGATACCGTGGCGACGGTCGCCCAGGGCGTGGACCTGGCTGCGAATGCTGCCGAGGGTGCCGTCCCGACGGGCGAGGAGGCCTAACATGGCCGAGCTGACGCCGCGCATGAAGGAGCTCGTCCAGCCTTACTTGGCTGGTATTGAGCCCTACGACCCCAACTTTACGCCCACGCGTATCAACCTTTCGGCCAACGAGAACACCTATCCCGTGCCGACCGGCGTGCGCGAGGCGGTCGATGCGGCACTCGCCGCCACGCCGCTCAACCGCTATCCCGATCCTATGTCCAACGACCTGCGTGACGAGCTTGCTGCCTGGCATGGCGTGGCGCACGAGAACATCTGCGTGGGCAACGGCGGCGATGAGCTGCTCTATAACTACCTGCTGGCGTTTGGCGGCGCGGGGCGGACCCTGCTCAACTGCCCGCCGTGCTTTAGCGAGTACGCGTTCTTTGCGTCGTTGTGCCAGACCGAGGTGCGCGACGTGTGGCGCGACCTGGCGAGCTTTGAGCTCGACCAGGCTGCCGTGCTTGCCGCGGCACCGGAGTGCAACCTGGCGATCGTGACCTCGCCCAACAATCCCACGGGCGATGTGGCTCCGCTCGACTTTGTCGCGGCCTTGTGCGATGCGTGCCCCGGCATGGTAATGGTCGACGAGGCCTACGTTGAGTTTGCCGACGATTCGTTTGGCGCGGCCGCCACGGCGCAAGGCCTTATCGCCGAACATCCCAACCTGGTGATTTTGCATACGCTGTCCAAGGCGTTCGGCGCCGCCGGCACGCGTCTGGGGTACGTGATCGCGGCGCCCGAGGTTATCGAGGTGTTCGCGGCGATTCGCCAGATCTATTCGGTCAACGTGCTGAGCCAAGCTGCCGCACTTGCTTGTGTGCGTGCCCGCGATGCGTATGCGCCCGTGGTGGCACAGGTCGCATCCGAGCGCGAGCGCGAGCTGGACGCCCTGCGTGCGATGACTGCCGAGGGCCTGTCCGTGGAGGCGTGGCCGAGCGCGGCGAACTTTGTGCTCGTACGCACGCCGCATGCTACGCGCGTGCGCGAGCGTCTGCGCGATGAGTATTCGATTTTGGTGCGCGACTTTAGCTATGCGCCGGGACTTGCGGACTGCTTGCGCATCACCGTGGGCACCCCGCAGGAAAACGACGAAGTGCTGGCTGCGTTTGCCGTGCTGGTGAAGGAGGAGATGTAGATGGACCGTTATGCCGAGGTGACCCGTAAGACGAGCGAGACCGACATTGTCGTCAAGCTCGACCTGGATGGATCCGGTGTGTGCGATATCTCGACCGGCGTGCCGTTTTTCGACCACATGCTCAACGCCTTTGGCCGCCATGGTCTGTTTGACCTGACGGTGCACGCGGTGGGCGATGTGGAGGTCGACGCGCACCACACCGTCGAGGACACGGGTATTGTGCTGGGCGAGGCGTTTTGCCAGGCGCTGGGCGATAAGGCGGGCATTACGCGCTTTGCCGACGCGGCGATTGCCATGGACGAGACGCTCGTGATGGCCGCTGTGGACATCTCGGGTCGCGGGCAGGCCTATTGCGAGCTGCCCGTGCCGACCGAGCGCGTGGGCAGCTTCGATACCGAGCTGGCCGTCGAGTTCTTCTACGCCTTTGCACGCGACGCCAAGCTCACGCTGCACGTGCGTGAGCTGGCGGGCGGCAATTCGCATCACATTATCGAGGCCGCCTTTAAGGCCGTGGGCCGCACGATGCGCCATGCCTGCGAGCTCGATCCCCGCGTGCAGGGCATCCCCAGCACCAAGGGCTCGCTGTAACCTGCCAAAAAGGGACAGGTTTATTTTGGCAGGTTTTATCTGCGGAAATGCTGTCTCATGTGGTGGGTGAACGTTTAACCGACCAAAATAAACCTGTCCCTTTTTGGCAGGTTTTGGACGATGAGAAAAGGGAGGGTCGCGTGGGCGAACCGAAGATCGTGGTGGTCGACTACCACAAGGGCAACTTGTCGAGCGTCGTGCGCGGGCTTGCGCGTGCCGGTGCCGTTGCCTGTACGTCGGACGACCCGGAGCAGATCCGTAACGCCGACGGCTTGGTCATCCCGGGCGTGGGCGCGTTCTACGACGCGATCGCCTTTATGCGCCAGAGCGGCGAGGCGGACGCGGTGCTCGACGCCGTTGCCGCCGGAACTCCGCTGCTCGGTATCTGCTTGGGCCTTCAGCTGTTTTTTGAGCGTGGCAACGAGGGCGTGCCGGCGGACGAGGGCGCGGTCGCGGACGGCGATGCCTCCGAGCAGGTCGGTGGTCCCTGGGTCGATGGTCTGGGCATCATGCGCGGCTCGTGCACGCGCCTGGAGTCGAGCCGTCTGAAGGTGCCGCATGTGGGTTGGGACCAGGTACACATGACGCCCGCCGGTGCGGCCGATCCGCTGCTCGCTGGCTTTGCCGAGGGCGCCAACATGTACTTCACCCACAGCTATGCGGTGGCCGATGACGCCGATGCCGCCGACGTTCTGGCGCGCACGCACTACACGCGAAGCTTCCCGTGCATCGTGCGCCACGGCAACGTGTGGGGCTGCCAGTTCCATCCCGAGAAATCCTCCGCGCTGGGTCAGCGCATCCTGAAGAACTTCGTGAACATCGTCGAGGAGGCCGGCCGATGATCCTGTTTCCCGCAATCGATTTGATCGGCGGCAAGGTCGTGCGCCTGGAGCGCGGCGACCGCAGCCGCTGCAAGGTATATTCCGACGACCCCGTGGCCGTCGCCCACTCGTTTGCCGAGCAGGGCGCAGGCTGGGTGCATGTCGTCGACCTGTCCGCTGCCTTTGGCGAGGACGAGGACGCGTGCGCTGCCAACTCGGCGGCGATTAAGGCTATCTGCGGCGTCGACGGTCTGTTCGTGGACGTGGGCGGCGGCGTTCGCTCGCTCGCACGCATCGACGAGCTGGCCGGCTACGGCGCTCGCCGCATTGCGCTGGGTACGGTGCTCGTAACCGAACCGGGTTTTGCCGAGGTAGCGGCTCGCGGCTTTGGCGAGCTGCTCGTGGCAGACATCGCCGCGTGCGATGGCCAGGTCAAGGTGAACGGCTGGCGCGATGGCGCGGGCGTGGCGCTCGACGACGCCGTGGCGCAGCTCAGCGAGCTGGGCTTTAAGCACCTGGTCTACACCGACATCGCGCGCGACGGCATGCAGACGGGCATCGACGTGGCGGCGTATCGCCACGTGGCGCAGGTCGCAGGCTTTCCCGTCGTGGCGTCGGGCGGCATCTCGACGCTCGACGATATCCGCGCGCTTGCCGCGGTGGGCGAGGATGCTATCGAGGGTGCTATCACCGGCCGTGCGCTCTACGAGGGCAACTTTACGCTGGCCCAGGCGCTCGCCTCCGCCCGAGGGGAGGATTAGCCCATGCTTACCAAACGCGTGATTCCCTGCCTGGACGTTAAGGACGGCCGCGTGGTCAAGGGCGTCAACTTTGTGAGCCTGCGCGATGCGGGCGATCCGGTGGAGCTGGCCCGTGCCTACGACTGCGAGGGCGCGGACGAGGTCGTGTTTTTGGACATCACCGCGACGAGCGACAACCGCGCGACGACCATCGAGATGGCGGCGCACGCGGCCGAGGAGCTCGCCATTCCCTATACCGTGGGCGGCGGCTTCCGCGACCTGGCGGGCATGCGGACCATGGTTGCCGCCGGTGCCGACAAGGTGTCGCTCAACTCTGCCGCTGTGCGCGATCCGTCGCTGATCAGCCAAGCTGCCGCGGCGTTTGGCAGCCAGGCCGTGGTCGTGGCGATTGATGCCAAGCGCGTTGGCCTGCCTGGTGAGCCGGGTGCCGACAAGTGGGAGGTCTTTACGGCGGGCGGTCGTAACGCCACGGGTATCGATGCGGTGGCGTGGGCCGAGGAGGCGGCTCGTCGCGGCGCCGGCGAGATCCTGCTTACCAGCATGGACCGCGACGGCACCAAGGCCGGCTTCGATCTGGCGCTCACCCGCGCCGTGGCGCGCGCGGTGCCGATTCCCGTCATCGCGAGCGGTGGCGTGGGCACGCTCGAGCATTTTGCCGAGGGCGTGATCGAGGGCGAGGCCGACGCCGTGCTGGCGGCCAGCGTCTTTCACTTTGGAACCTTCAGCATTCGCGAAGTCAAAGAGTATATGGCGTCGCAGGGCATTCCTGTCAGGTTGGACTTCTAGCGCTGCGGCTTGCCCAGGCACCGCATCTTGCCGCTCAAACCGTCGCTCGCGTACCAAAGTACGCGTCGCTCCTCTTTCGCGGCAACCTGCGGTACCTGGACAACCCTCGCCAACCGGCGATGTTTAAATTGGGGAATTGAAATGAAAGAAATTACTACTCCAGCGGATCTTAAATATGACGCCAAGGGGCTGATTCCTTGTGTGGTTCAGCAATATGACACTGGTGAGGTGCTTATGGTTGCTTGGATGAACGAGGAGTCGGTGGGGCTGACGCTCAAGACTGGCACCACGTGGTTTTGGAGTCGCAGCCGCCAGGAACTCTGGAACAAGGGCGCGACGAGCGGCAATATGCAGGAGGTCAAGGAGCTTTGGGCCGACTGCGATAGCGATACGCTGTTGGTCAAGGTCGACTCTCCGGGCCCGGCTTGCCACACCGGCAACCGTACCTGCTTCTTTAAGAAACTCGCCTAGGGCAAGCGTTTGATTAGGCGCTCTGTCAAATAGAAAGGATTGAGCTATGGGTGTGCGCACCGCAAATGTTCAGGATGGAAATATCGGTGAGACGCTGACGGGTCTGGCCGAGGTGATTCATGGTCGTCGCGAGGCGTCGCCACAGGAGAGCTATACCGTTCGTCTGCTGACCGACGTCGAGGACGAGCTGCTCAAGAAGCTTGCCGAGGAGGCGAGCGAGGTCATCATGGCCTGCAAAGATAACGATCACGACCACATCCGCTACGAGGCCGGCGACCTGGTCTACCATCTGCTCGTAACCCTTGAGCGCTACGGTATCACCCTCGACGAACTGGCCGGCGAGCTCAACGCTCGCCGCCACTAGTCTTAGGCGAGGGGCGTGGATTCCCATTCTCCGGCGAGGTGGGGGATGTCGAAGGTTCGATAACCGCAGTCGTAGGCGTGGGCCTGAGCCTCGCGGATGTTCCAGCAAATGTCGCAGGCGCGGTGGGCGTCCGAGCCAAAAGTAATCGGCACCTCGGCGTGGGCGAAGCAACGCAGCAGCCCGGTCGCGGGATAGAAGTCGTCGAGTCCCTTGCGCGGTGCGGCGGTCGAGACCTCAACGCGGCGACTCGTATCGTGGGCGCATTCGGCCATCTGCTCCCAAAACGGCGCCGGGTCAAAATCGGGCGCAAAGCCTTCCTTCGAAAAGCGCATGACCAGATCGGGGTGGGCCATCACATCAAAGTTAAGCGAGCTTTCGCAGGCGCGACACCAGTCGTCGACGTAGCGCTCCCACACGCCGCGCACGCCCAGGTTTTCCCAAATGTGCAGGTTGGTGTCATCATCAATCCAACCGCAGCACGAATCGGGCGTATCGGGACGAACGACGTCCTCTGTCCCCGCCGTGCCCGCAGCGCCGGCCATGATATCGCCGGGGTTGCCGATCCAGTGCACGCTACCCAGGCGTACCACGGCGCCTTCGGACCAGCGCTCAACCAAAGGTTCGCAGCCTTCGTACCAATCGCACTCAAAGCCATAGGTAAGCTCGAGCTCCGGCGCGATCTGCGCGGCGAGTTTGCGGGCGTCCTCAAAGGCCAGACGATGTGCCGGCAAGTCGCCCTCGATAACCTGCACTTCGCAGTTGGCGTCCATGCTGGCGGGCAGGGTGAGGTGGTCGGTCGAGACCATGGCGCGGCAGCCGGCGGCGGCAGCAGCGCGGACGTTGTCCTCAAACGGGGCATGGCCGTCCGAAAACGAAGTATGGGTGTGGCAATCGACCAGCGGGCAGGCGGGCATGGCGACTCCTTTGCATTTGGCGAATCCGCTCCATTGTAGTGGTGCAGCCTCGGCGCGTCGTGCGCGCGGGGTGCCGAAATCGATCGGAAAGGCTGCGCGGCGCGGCCTCGCTTGCTCTCAAAACATGTACACCAGCCTCCAAAACCGACAAAAAATGACATGTTTGGAGGCTGATGTACATGTTTGGATGAGGCGGTGGAGTGTCGGTTTCTTGCGGGCAAGGAAAATCGCGCTCATCGCGCGCCGTCACATCCGCGCAGCCCGCGATGTGCTAGCGTTTGGGTGAACAAAACGAGCCCGCGCGGAAAGGATCCGGACCGTATGCAACGTGGAAGTACATCTCCGCTGTCCCGCGAGACCGATGCGCCCGAGACCATCGTCAAGCTAGAGTGCGACATCGACGATGCGTCGCCCGAGGTACTCGCCTATGCCGCCGACCGCTTGCGCGAGGCGGGCGCCCGCGAAGTGCACTGGCTGCCTCTCTACTGCAAAAAAGGTCGTCCCGGCTGGCAGCTGCAGGTAATCTGCGTCCGCGAGGACATTGACCGTCTGCAGACGATCATCTTTTTGGAAACCACGACCAACGGTATCCGGCGCCAGATTATGGAGCGCGTCTGCCTGCCGCGCCGCTTTGAGCAGGTGGCGACGCCTTGGGGCGAGGTGGCCGTCAAAGTGGCCACTCTGCCCGACGGCAGTGAGCGTGCGGCGCCCGAGTACGAGGACTGCTCCCGCCTCGCTCGCGAGCACAACGTACCGCTCCAACGCGTGATGCAGGCGGCCCAGAGCGCGGCACTGCGATTTGAATAGCGCGGCCGGCGACATCCCGCGCCCAGTCATATCAACCCCACCCGAAAGGACCACCATGAAATACCTCATCGCCTCCGACATCCACGGCTCGGCATACTGGACCGAGCGCCTCTGCGCCGCCATCGAGTCCGAGCAACCCGACCGCATCGTTCTGCTGGGCGACCTGCTCTACCACGGCCCGCGCAACGACCTTCCGCGCGACTACGCCCCCAAGCGTGTGATTCCGCTGCTCAACGCCCTGGCCGACCGCATCATCGCGGTGCGCGGCAACTGTGACGCCGAGGTCGACCAGATGGTGCTCGACTTCCCCGTTATGGCCGACTACGCCACGCTGTTCGACGAGACCGGCCGCGAGCTGTTCCTGACACACGGCCACGTCTTTGGCGCCGGCATGCACAACAGCGTCGACCACGCGCCCGCGCTGCCCGAGGGCTCCGCGCTCGTCTACGGCCACACGCACATCAAGGTTAACGAGGCAAGCGAGGCGCACCCGGGCCTGCGGCTCTTCAATCCCGGCAGCGTGAGCATTCCCAAGGACGGTACGCACGGCTACGGCATCTACGAGGGCGGTGCGTTCCGTCACGTGATCATGGAGGAGGACTAACCATGGCGCAGCACATGGCTCAGCAAAATACCGAGGGCTCGCGCGATCTGTCCACGCTGGTCGACGCGTCGGCCGAGCTGCAGCATCTGGTGCAGACCATCTGGCGCCTGCGTCAGCCCGACGGCTGCCCGTGGGACCGCGAGCAGACGCACCAGAGCATCGGCAAGAACATGATCGAGGAAGCCTACGAGGCGCTCGATTGCATCGAGGCGGACGACGCGGCGCATCTGCGCGAGGAGCTCGGCGACGTGCTCATGCAGGTAGTGCTGCATGCGCAGATTGCGGCTGACGCCGGTGAGTTTACGCTGGCCGACGTGGCGCGCGATATCGACGCCAAGCTCATCCGCCGCCATCCGCACGTGTTTGGCGATGCGGATGCCGATAACTCCGACGAGGTGCTCAAGATTTGGGACGAGGTCAAGCTTGCCGAGAAGGCTGCCAAGGACAAGGCCGTGGCGGCAGGCGAGGCTGCGCCCGAGGGCCTGCTTGACGGCGTGCCCACGCATCTGCCGGCGCTGATGCAGGCCCAGAAGGTGTCGCGCAAGGCGGCTGCCGTGGGCTTTGAGTGGGAGACAGTCCAGGATGTGTGGGGCGAGGTTGCCGAGGAGCGTGCCGAGTTTGAGGCCGAGGCTCCCGGCTCGCCCGAGCGCGAGATGGAGTTTGGCGACCTGCTCTTTGCCCTGGTCAACGTTGCGCGCAAGGAGGGGATCGACGCCGAGAGCGCTCTGCGCGCCAGTACGGCAAAGTTCCGCCGTCGTTGGGCTGCGATGGAGCAGATGGCGGCCGACGCCCACGTGGATCTGGCTGAGCTTTCGACCCACGGCCTCAACGACCTCTGGGATGCCGCCAAGGCTGAGGAGTAAGACTGCGGGAACGACGGGCTGACACGCCTCATCGTTCCCGCTAAATTTTTCGAAAAACAAGTGTATCCCTCGGCTAACTTAGGGCATAATGCAAAAAGTGCGACATGGCTAACTTACGGAGGCACACCGACGGTGCATGGTCAGCCGGTCGCCAAGCATTCAACCCGTTTCCAAGTGAGAGGGAGACAACATGAGCGATATTTTGGATGTTTACGGTCGCGAGGTGCTCGACAGCCGCGGCAACCCCACCGTCGAGGTCGAGGTCGTGCTCGAGGACGGCAGTTTCGGTCGCGCGATGGTGCCTTCGGGCGCATCGACCGGCGCTTTCGAAGCCTGCGAGCTGCGCGACGGCGACAAGGGCCGCTATCTGGGCAAGGGTGTCTCGCAGGCCGTCGAGCACGTCAACAACGAGTGCGCCGATGCCGTCGTGGGCCTCGATGCCTTCGATCAGCGCGCCGTCGATGCCGCGCTGATCGCCGCCGACGGTACGCCCAACAAGACCAAGCTCGGCGCCAACGCCATCCTGGGCGTGTCGCTGGCCGTCGCCCGCGCCGCTGCCGAGTCGGCGGGCCTTTCGCTGTACCAGTATCTGGGTGGTGTCAACGCCCACCTGCTGCCCACGCCCATGATGAACATCCTCAACGGTGGCGTGCATGCCGACAACAACGTCGACTTCCAGGAGTTCATGATCATGCCGGTGGGCGCCCCGAGCTTTGCCGAGGGCCTGCGTTGGTGCGCCGAGGTCTACCACATCCTCAAGGGCGTGCTGCACGAGGCCGGCCTGGGCGGCGGCGTAGGCGACGAGGGCGGCTTCGCGCCCAACCTCAAGACCAATGCCGAGCCGTTCGAGTACATCACCAAGGCCGTCGAGAAGGCCGGCTTTAAGCCCGGCGTCGACTTCATGTACGCCATGGACCCGGCGTCCACCGAGTTCTACAACGCCGAGACCGGTATGTACGAGCTCAAGGGCGAGGGCGTGGAGTACACGAGCGCCCAGATGGTTGATTACTGGGAGAAGCTCGTCGACACCTATCCCATCATCTCCATCGAGGATGGCATGGCCGAGGAGGATTGGGACGGCTGGGTTGAGCTCACCCGTCGCATTGGCAACAAGGTGCAGCTGGTGGGCGACGACCTGTTCGTTACCAACACCGAGCGCCTCAAGAAGGGCATCGAACTGGGCGCTGCCAACGCGATTCTGGTCAAGGTCAACCAGATCGGCACGCTCACCGAGTCGCTCGAGGCCATCGAAACCGCCAAGGAGGCCGGCTACGCTTGCATCGTGAGCCACCGTTCCGGCGAGACCGAGGACTCCACGATCGCCGACCTGGTCGTGGGCGTCAACGCCGGCCAGATTAAGTCGGGCGCCCCGTGCCGCAGCGACCGTATTGCCAAGTACAACCAGCTCATCCGCATCGAGGACGAGCTCGAGGGCAGTGCGCGCTACGCCGGCAAGGCCGCGTTCTACAACATTCGCTAGGCAGCGGCGTGTGCGGCGGCGGGGCTGACTCGGATTCGCCTCGCTTCCGCTGGGCACTGTTGAGCACCATTGGGCGCTGGGCCATATGGCTCAGCGCCTTTTTTATGTCGAGCAAGGGCCGCCGAAGGCGTTGCGCGCGCTCGTGCTATAACTAAGGGACTTAGCGCAAACAAACCTCAACCGCACAAGGCGCACATGGATCAGATTTACGACAACAGGTACTATTCCGCCGGTTCGCGTGAGCCGTCGCCTCGTCGTGCGCGTACCGCGCAGCTTGGCGGGTCCGACTACGGCGGCGTCGATCACCGCGCACGGCGTCCGCCAAGTGCCTCACACTCCCGTGCTCAAATGAATACGTCGACGGACCACCCGCCACGTTCGGCGCGCCCGACGCATGCTCAGCGCCCCTCGGCTCAAACGCACGAAAAGTCGACCAGGCCCTCGAACCGTCTTTCGGGCTCGGACTTTATGCACTACGCCAACGACAACGCAGTGGTCAAGGCAATTTACGACTTTACCCACGGTCCTCAGCGAGGGCTATTCATCGGCATTGTCGTTGCCCTGGTGCTCGTGAGCCTGTATTTCCCCGTGCGCGATCTGTACGTGGCAAAGCGTTCGAGCGATATCTTGGCCAAGCAGGTCGAGATTCGCCAGCAGTACAACGACGAGCTGCAAAAAAGCGTCGACAAGCTGCTCTCGGAGGAGGGTATCAAGGACGCGGCATCCGAGGACTTGGGCCTGGTGATGCCCGGCGAGACCAAGATTGACGTGCTGGGCTTGGATGACGATTCGGACTCGTCGTCGAGCAAGAAGTCGTCGAACGCCAAGAAGGCCAGCGAAGTTGCCAAGGAAATCGAAGAAGTCGGTAAGGACGCGCCGTGGTACATCCAGGCGCTCGACATGCTGTTTGGGTTTAACGGTGTCGAGGGCCAGACGGTCGTGTCCAACGGCAAATAGCGCCCGGAGGGGAGCCCGCAATGACAAATTGCAAACGCTATAAGGTGGCGGCGATCGACCTGGGAACGGTGTCGTCGCGACTGGTGTTGGCCCAGGTCGAGGGCGGGGCGATCGTGGAATCGTCCAAGCATACCGAGATTACCGACTTGGGCGAGGGCGTGGACGCGACGGGCCGCTTTTGCGAGGCGGCCGTTGAGCGCGTGCTCGCCGCATGCCGCATGTTTGTGGACGAGGCACGTGCCTTTGGGGCCGTGTGCATCTGCACCACGTGCACGAGTGCCGCGCGCGATGCGTCCAATGCCGCCCTGCTGCTGGACGGCCTGCGCGAGCTGGGGCTCGAACCGCAGGTGATTCCGGGCGAGGTCGAGGCACGCCTGACGTTTTTTGGCGTGGCGCACGACTTTGCCGACGAGCGCATTATTGTTGCCGATTCGGGTGGCGGATCCACGGAGCTCGCGACGGGCGTCTATGCGCCGGAGCGTGGCGTCTTTGCGCTAGAAGGGACGCGCTCGCTGGACATTGGCTGCCGCCGTGTGACGGAGCGGTTTTTCTCGGCGCTGCCGCCTGCGGACGGCGAGCTTGCTGCCGCTGCCGCATGGGCAAACGAGCAGTTTGCGGGCTACTTTGAGAGTCTGCCTGTCGACTTTGAGCGCGCCGAACGCTTGGTCGCAGTGGGCGGCACGGTGACTACGCTGGTGGCTCTGGTCCACGAGCTGGAGCCGTATGATTCGAGCTTCGTGCACCTGCGCGAGCTTTCGCTGGAGCAGGTCTCGGCCGCTATCGAGCGCATGTCCGCGCTGGATGTTGCGGGCATTGCCGCGCTGCCGGGCGTGCAGCCCAAGCGTGCGGGCGTGATCTTGGCTGGCGCCGTGGTGATTCGCGAGCTCATGCGTGCCGGCGGCTACAAGACGCTCACTGTAAGCGAGAACAGCTTACTCGCCGGCATGGCCGCCACCATCAACGAGACCCTCGACGGCGCCGCCCCCACCATCGGCTGGACCCCAGAGCTCAGTACCCTCTAAATAAGTTGCGGTGGAATAGTTCCTAAATGGGCCGGTAAACGGTATAAACAGGATCTATTCCACCGCAGCTTAGAGTCCCACCGGCATCTAAAAGAAACGAGCCCGCATCCCTGGGGGACACGGGCTCGAAAGCTCCATATGGTAGGGGCGGTGGGACTCGAACCCACAATCCTTGCGGCGAGAGATTTTAAGTCTCCTGCGTATGCCAATTCCGCCACGCCCCCGTGAGACTAGAAGTCTAGCACAAGCCGTCCGTTACGCGTTGACGGCCATCGAGTGCCGGCCCGACTTCTCCAGGAACTCCTGGAACTTGGCTTCGTCACCCTTGTTCTTGTACTGCAGGGCCAGCAGGTATTCCAGGCGGCAGCTCTTGACCTTGTCGTCACCGGCCTCCTCGAGCATGCGCTCCAGCTCGGGAATGTCGTTGTGGCGCTTGAGGATCATCGTGTCGTACATCAGTTGGCATTCGTGCGCGATCGCCTCGGCCTGACCGCCCTCAAAGCCCTTGATCTCGTGCAGCAGCTCCTTGGACTTTTTGCGGTCCTCCTGGCCAACGTAGTAGTTAAAGGCCTTGATCACCAGATCGACGCGCTGCATTTTGGGCAGATTGAGTCCCAGCAGCAAATCGAACATCTCGTCGGCGCGCTTGTGGTCCTCGCGCAGCAGATAGGAGTTCAGGCGCAGGTAGTCGCGGTTGTAGCGCGGGTACAGCATGCTGGTGAGTTTGCCATCGAGCAAGCGATCGAACTCGTCCCACTGCTTGGCAGCCATAAGCTGCTGCAGGCGCTTAAACGTGGTGCGTTTTTTGACGCTAAAGAACACCGACACGGCGATACAGATGATGACGACGGCGGTCCAGAGGGTGCTGGAATCGGGCATATTGGGGTCCTTAGTCGCTCATAAAGCGAGCGGTATGACAACACGTACTAGATGTATTATACGCAGCGCGCAAGCAAACTGGCATAAAAGCTCATCGAGGCTGAGTGCCATCGCTCGCTGCGGTACACTTACCTAAAGTAAACCACGAAGGGAGACATTACCTATGAAGAAGATCGTTTTGGCTTGCGGTGCTGGCGCTGCTACTTCCACGCTCGTTGCCCAGAAGGTCGCTACCCTGCTCGACGCCAACGGTTACGCCGACAAGTACGAGATCGTGCAGTGCGCCATCTCCGAGGCCAAGGACGTTTGCGACGAGGGCGCCGACCTGCTGATCGCCACCACCGTTGCCCCCGAGGGCCTCACCTGCCCGTACGTGAGCGGCGTACCCTTCATGACCGGCATGAACCGCGTCGCTGCCGAGAAGGCCGTTCTCGACGTCATGGCACAGTAGGCGCTGACTTCATGAGTGAGCAGAACGCCAATCCGGTAGAGCTCTTTGGTATGCGCGTTGCCCATGTGGGCATTAACGCCGCCGACCCGGCAGACGCCTTGGAGATTGCGGAGCTGTTCTCGACGATGATGGGCCTGCCCGTTATCGAGACCCCGGTTTCGTACTTTAACGATTCGCTGGTCGAGGTCATGAAGCAGAACGGTCGTGGCACCAAGGGCCACATTGGCTTTGCCGTCAACGACATCGATGCGGCCGAGAAGTGGTTTGCCGAGCGCGGGCTCGAGGTCAACGAAGAGTCGCGCGCGCTGCTGCCCGACGGCGGCACCAAGCTCGTGTACTTTAAGCGCGAGTTCGCCGGCTTCGCCGTGCATCTGTGCCGCGAGTAGCGCGCAAGCTGCTTTAGTTAGCAAAAAGGGATAGGGCCGCATGGCCTTATCCCTTTATTTATGCCGAGGGGTTGACTTTTGCAACGGTCAAAAAACCGAAGTCTAATACTTTTCTGAGAAGTGAACGAGACAAATCGGATCCCCGAAGCATCGACACTTAAAGGGCGTCGTTTCCTGCGGTTTCGATACTAGAATCCTGCGATTTTGCCGACGAAAAATGTGGATGCTTCAGGGGTCCAAAAACAGACGTTCACTTCGCGGAAAAGTATTAGACCTCGATTCACGAGGGGTTTCCTACCGTGGCAGGCGAATCGTAAAGCGGCTGCCGACCCCTTCGACCGAGGTCACACCGATGACGCCGCCGTGGCTGTCGACAATCCACTTGGCAATGGCGAGCCCCAGGCCCGAACCCTGTGCGCCGACATCGCGCGCGTTGTCGGCACGGTAGAACCGCTCGAACGCGTGAGCTGCGGATTCCTGGTTCATGCCGATGCCCTCGTCCTCAATGCTTATGTCAATCGCGCCCGTGCCCGCATCGGGCGTTATGGCAAACGTGACGGTCGTGCCCGCGTCCGAATACTTGGCGGCGTTTTGCACGATCACGCGCAGAGCCTGCTTCACAAGCGCCACGTCAACGGGCGCGTCGCAGCGCGGGTCGCTGGCGAGCGCAGCGTCAAAGACCAGCCGATACGCGTGCGTGGCATCAATCATCTGCGATTCTTCGCAAACCTCGCCGACCAGTGCGGCCAGGTTGGTATTCGCGCGCCGCAGCACGGTGCGGCCGGCATCGCCGCGCGCCAAAAACAGCAGCTGCTCCACGAGCTCCTGCATATGCTCGCTTTCGGTCTTGAGCGAGGCGATGGACTCTGCTAGCACGTCCGGGTCGTCTTTGCCCCAACGATCGAGCATGTTTACGTAGCCCTGAATCACCGCGATGGGCGTGCGCAGCTCGTGGCTCGCGTCGTTGACAAAGCGCATCTGCTGCAGCTTTGCCTCTTGCATCTGGCGCAGCAGGCGGTTGAGTGCGACCTCGATACTCGCCAGATCGGCGTCGCCGGTGGTGACGCTCGGCGAGTCGACGCTTGCGCGCTCGATAGCCTGCTCCAGCGTTTCCATCTTGCCGCCGGCGAGCTGCATGCGGCCGAGCTCGTCCACGCGCAGGGCCAAGTCGTTGAGCGGTGCCATGGTGCGGCGCACGCGGCGGGCGCCGCCGAGCATGTTGAACACGCTGATGACCTGCCAGCCTACAACAACGATATAGAGGGGCCACAGCGCGGCGAGGTCCTGCGCGAGGGGAAAGGTCTTGGTGGTACGCGCAAGCTCGACGGTATAGGTGAGCGTTGTCAGGTCCCAGCCACGCGCAGGCGTCAGCGACATGCCGTGAACGGCGGCGCTGGGGATCCACCCCGCGGTAGACGCGCCGTCGGGCAACGTCTGGTTGTATCCATAGACGAGGATCGCCGCCGCAGCAAGCAGCAGTAACAGGTCCAGCCAGACGTAGCTCACCAAGCGGCGCCACATGTAGCTCCAGTTGATGGCGCGGGCGATGGAGGTGACGCGCTTGGCCTCGGCGTTACGCGCGGCAGACATAGCCCACCCCGCGCACGGTCTGGATGATGCGGGCACCGCCGGCGTCCTCGATCTTGGCACGCAGGTGCGCGATGTGCACGTCGACGTTGTTGGTGTCTCCTACGTATTCGTAGCCCAGCGCCTCGTGCGCGATGCGCTCGCGCGTGAGCACGGTGCCGGCGTGCGTCATAAGCAGGGCGAGGACGTCGAACTCGCGAGCCGTGAGCGCGATGGGCGAGCCGCCGACCGTGACTTCGCGGCGGTCGGGGTCGAGCGCGACTGAACCCACGGTGAGCGCGGCGGGGGAGGGCGCGGCGGATGCCTGGGCCGAGCCGCCGGCCAGGGGCATCGCAACGGTACCGGCGCCCGCGCCGCCCACTACGTTCGCCCCGGCACCGACGCCGCCAACGCCCGAAGCCGCCCGCACGGCCTCCGAGCGCTTCAGCGCCACACGGATCCGTGCGAACAGCTCCTCAATGGCAAACGGCTTGGTCAGGTAATCGTCGGCGCCGGCATCGAGCCCTGCCACCTTGTCCATCACGGCATCGCGCGCGGTGACCATAATCACCGGCACATCTTTGTGCTTGCGGACGCGCCGCAGCACCTCCATACCGTTGAGCTGCGGCAGCAATACATCGAGCAGAATCAGATCGTAGTTGCGCTCCAGCGCCAGGTCCACGGCGGTGCGGCCGTCGGCGGCGTGCTCCACCTGGTAGCCCTCGTGCTCCAGCTCGAGTGTCACAAAGCGGGCGATTTTCTCCTCGTCCTCTACGATCAGGATTCGTGCCATACGTGCCCCCGTCTGTGATTACTTGTCGTCGTTCAGATTTTGCTTGATGTCGTCCGCGGCATCGGCGGCGTGTTCCATCAGGTTGTTGATGCTGCCAGGTACGTCACCGTCGCTATCGATGCGGTAGCGCATGCCAAAGAACAGGCCAAGCAGCATCAGCCATATCGTGGCGCCCCAGGCAAACAGCGCGACGATGGGAATCAGGATGGGAATGTTGAGGATGATCGCATCGCGGCGCGTGGCGATAAACTTGGTGTCCAGGCTCAGGCGGAAGAGCTTTTTGAGGTACTCCCACACGCTGTCCATCTTCTTGGAGAAATCGGTCTTTTCGCTCGACTTCTCGTAGGCGGCCTGTGCGGCGACCATCTCGGCCGAGGGCTCGTCGACCGGCGTGGATTCGGTGACGGCGTGCGCTGACGTGGTCTGGGTCTTGCCCTGCGACTCGAGCCAAATGATGGCATCAAGGACGTTGCCGTCGGCGGCGTCGAGCGCTGCCTTGGCATCGGTGTAGCTCACGTTGCACTTGGTGCGGATGGTTTCAACTTTTTCGAGGTCGTCCATGACCTGTCCTTTCGTTCGATGGGCGCGACGCCAGGCGATCTGCCCGGGCGCGAGCGTTGCGTTCGGCGGCCTGCGTTGCGCGGCGCCGCCCCGCCCTTGGTCGAACTCTATAGTGCAGGTTATAGATTAAGCGATTCTTGAGCCAAGATTAATGTTGGATGAGTTTTTGGGTAGCGGTGGGAAAAGTATTAGACCTCGATAGCGGGGGATGTGGTGTCGGTGCAAAACGGCGTCAAAGGTTGGTCGAGCAGGCGGTTTCTCCATTGATGTCCGCACAGCATGTGACACTTACCCTGCCGCCCCGCTCTGCCGCGGCGGCATGCGTCTGAACAACGACCCTCTAAGGAGTTCGATACCGATGAGTGACAACGCAAAGCATCTCGCAAAGAAGTGCGTTAAGGACGCGGGGCCGTGCCTCGCGCTGTGCGTAGCCGGCGCAGCGGTCGCGCTGCTGGCTGTTCTGGGGCCGTTCGACGTGCTCCGAAGTGCCAGCTTTCTGCATGCTTGCATGGCTCTTGCCGGCGCCATGATGACCGGCGGCGTGCTCGATTTGATCTTTTGGGTGTTTGACCCGTTTGGATGGAAGAGCGAGGGTAGGTCCCAAAGGATGGAAGGGCTGGAACGGTTGACTTAGTGATCGTGCAGAATGTGGGCTAGCGACTTACAGGGAAGTGGTGATCCGATGACGGTCTATGTGACGGGCGATATTCACGGCGGCGTCGACATGCAAAAGCTTCGCGACTGGGATCTTGGGGATGGTTTGACAAGTGACGACTATCTCATCATCGCGGGCGACTTTGGCTTTCCGTGGGATTTCTCTGCCGAGGAATGTGCCGACATCGCCTGGCTGGAGTCGCGCCCCTATACCGTGCTGTTTGTCGACGGCAACCACGAGCGTTTCGATCACTGGTCGGAGCGCCCCATGGAGCTGTGGCACGGCGGCCTGACGCAGCGCCTGTCGGACACCTCGCCCATCCGACGCCTGACGCGCGGTGAGGTTTTTGAGCTCGACGGCCCAACGATCTCTACCATGGGCGGCGCCACGAGCGTGGATAAGGAATACCGCATTCCGTATTCCAGCTGGTGGCCGCAGGAGCTGCCGGACGAGCGCAACTTTGAGGAGGCGCGGGCAAAGCTCGACAGCGTGGGTTGGAAGGTCGACTATGCGATCACCCATACCTGCTCCACGCGCATGCTTTCGCCCACGCTTTACCCGGCACCTGGCTGGAATTATCCCGATGTCGATCGACTCACCACGTTTTTCGACGAGCTGGAGGACCACCTGGACTACAAGCGCTGGTACTACGGGCATTTTCATCGTGACGCCAACCCGGCCGAGCGTCACACCGTGCTCTACGACTGCATCGTTCGCTTGGGCGACGAACTCCAGCCCTGGGATGTTGCGTAGAGGCGGGGTGGCTGGCTACTCGACCGTTACAGTGATGTTCTCCCGATGCGCGCGGATGACGTCCCAGCTAAAGTGCTCGACCAGCTGCTCGGCGGTACGCGGCGTGGTGTCCGGCGCGATGCCTGTTTGCCCGGCGAGCCATCCCAACAGTGCCTCGGGTGTGCCAAAGCGGGTGCGGAGCTCGCCCAGGTCCAGATCGCGATCGCGCTTGGAAAGGCGGCGGCCGTCCGGTGACATGAGCAGCGGAATGTGCGCGTAGTGCGGCGTGGGCAGTCCCAGCAGATGTTGCAGATAGATCTGGCGCGGCGTGGAACCAAGCAGGTCGCATCCGCGTACGATCTCGGTGACGCCCATGGCAGCGTCGTCGACCGCCACGGCCAGCTGATAGGCAAACACGCCGTCGCTGCGGCGCACCAAAAAGTCACCGCACTCGGTGGCGAGTGCTTCGCATTGGGCTCCGTACGTGCGGTCCACGAATTCGATCACGTCGCTGGCGAGGTCGTCGACGGTGGGCACGCGCAGGCGCGTGGCCGGAGCACGCAGGGCACTGCGGCGGGTGATTTCATCAGCAGAAAGACCTCTGCAGGCGCCGCGGTAGATGGGCGTGCCGTCGCTGGCGTGCGGTGCGCTCGCGGCGTGGAGTTCGGCACGCGTGCAAAAACAGGGATAGGTGAGGCCGGCGTCTTGCAGCTGGCGCAGGGCGTCCTCGTACAGATCCAGGCGATCGTGCTGGTAGTAGGGGCCTTCGTCCCACTCGAGCCCCAGCCAGGTCAGATCGTCAATCAGTTGAGCGGCAAGTTCCGGGCGCTTGCAGCGATCGTCCAGGTCCTCGATGCGCAGCACGATGCTGCCGCCCTGGCTGCGGGCCGAAAGCCACGAGCACAGGCAGCTGAACACGTTGCCCAGGTGCATGCGGCCCGAGGGCGACGGGGCGAAACGGCCCACGACGGGGGTGGGCACTGCCGTTGCTGGTGCGTCCGCGGCGTGTGTTGCTATGTTGCGTGCGTTGATATCCATGCGGACGAGTATAGCGCGGGGCGCGGTGGGGGAGACGCTGCCGTGGCCTGCAAGTTGCCGAGGCCGCGCGTTGCGCGTGCCGGACCACCGGCTCGACAGCTCGATCGCCGCCCGCCAGCCCAACCCCTCAAACGACAGAAACCCCGGCAGCTCTTCGCAACTGCCGGGGTTTCCGCGGAAAAGGGGGACATGATCCTCGAGCGAACGGCAAAGGGGCAAACCGTTTTCGCTCAACTGCTTTATGCCCCTCAGCTGGCGGCTCAATCAGCGCGTGCTGCGCCCACACAAAGCCGCTACACCTGTGACGGAGCTGTGAAGTGGTATCTATTGCCGGGGCGGGCTATGCCAAGGGTGTCCCTAATGACTAGTCATTTAAGAACGTCCATTACAGTCGAAATTGTCAGCCCGGGACCGTCTCGGGCTACGATTGAGGCGCGCCCAGAACGGGCCGCCGACCGGGCGCCCGCGCACGGCCGAACGTCCCTGCCCCGAGAGGGCCCGTTGGGTGCTGCCGGCGCGGGGCGCGCCGCCCCCGACGGCTGATAGGAAAGTGCCGGGCAGGTGCCGCGGCTGGTAATGTGAGTGCCGAGGGGGAGGCCATCCGGTCGAACGACTACCGGAAGGATACCACCGTGAAAGCGCCATCCACCAGACCCGCGGCCGTGCTCGGCCTGGACGTCGGCAAGTCATCGCACTGGGCCTGCCTGATCGACCGCGACGGGGAGGTGCTGGACAGCGCCCCCGTCCGCAACAGGGAGGCCGAGCTCGACGCGCTGTTCGCCTCCGCGCCCGCCGGCACGCTCGTCGTCGTCGACCAGTTCCGCAACATAGGGTCCCTCGCCGTGAGGCGGGCCCGCGCCGCGGGGCTCGGGGTCGCCTACCTGCCCGGCCTCGCCGCCAGCCGCGCCGCGGGCCTGTTCGCCGGCGAGGCCAAGACCGACGAGCGCGACGCCGCGGTGATCGCGCGGACCGCCCTGGGCGTGCCGGACTCCCTGTCGGGGGTCCCGGGCCGCGGCGAGGCCCTCGAGGCCGCTCGCGCCCTCTCGTCGCAGCGCGACCACGTCGTCGCCTGCGCGACCAGGGACAAGAACCGCCTGCGCGCGGTGCTGCTCGAGTCCTGCCCGGCCCTCGAGGCCGCGGTCGACCTGTCGGACCGGCGGTGGCTGGAGCTGCTCGCCGGGTTCGGCGGGGCGTGGGGGATCGCCCGCTCCGGGGCCGAGGGCCCGCGGGCCGAGGCCGCCGGGGAGGCCGCGGCCGCCTCCACCGCGCCCCCGCCGGCGCTCGTCGAGGCCGAGAACAGGCAGGTCAGGTTCCTGGCCGCCCGGATATCGGAGGCCCTCGACGAGGCCGGGGCCCTCGAGGCCGAGACGGCGGCGCTGCTCGAGGGCGACGAGACCTACGCGTGCCTGCTCACCGTGCCCGGCATCGGCCCGAGGACCGCGGCGCAGCTCGCGGTGTCGGTCGACATCGGGAGGTTCCCGGACCACGACCACCTGGCCTCGTACTGCGGCATAGCCCCGAGGGTGAGGAGCTCCGGCACGTCGGTGAGGTCGGTCAGGGCGTCCAGGCGCGGCGACGCGAGGCTCAAGTCCCTGCTGATCTTCTCGTGCAACAGCCTGGTGAGGTCCTCGGGGCGCTACGGCGAGTACTACCGGGCCTGCAGGGCGCGGGGCATGGGGCACGGGCGGGCGCTCAAGGCCGTCGCGAGGAAGCGGCTCAGGGCGATATACGCCGTGATGCGCGACCGGGTGCCCTACCGGGAGTAGCCCCGACGGTTGACAAAACTATAGGAACACCCAATGACTAGCTGCCGGGGTGCGGGTGTGACTTTCATCCCGTTTGGCGCTCCGGTCGCCTAGATGTTTGTCATGCGTACCCGCAAACGTGGGACAATGACGCTACTGGTATCACAGACAAAGGATGTGCCTATGAACGACCCCGTTGCCAAAACCTGTCGGCAGCGCCGCCTGTTTGCGCGATTTGCTTCCGTCTGCGCACTCGTCGCGCTTGCATTGCTGCTACTGCCCGCCGCCGCACACGCCGACGGTTATTCCATGACCCAAACCTATATCGGTGCCACGGTCGAGGCCGACGGCTCGCTAACCGTTGTCGAGGGACGCCAGTTTGATTTCGACGACGACATCAACGGCGTGTTTTGGGAGATCAATACGGGCACCAACCAGCAGGGCGGCACGGCGGGCGTCGACGTGCTGAGTGTCGAGGAAGAGGACACCGCGTTTAACAAAGTCGATAGCGCGAACAAGGGCGACTCTGGCGTCTACACGGTCGAGCAGACCGGTGACGGCGTAAGGATTAAGGTATTCAGTCCTCACGAGAGCGGCGACAGCGCGACCTATTACGTGAGCTATACCATGACCGGTGCGGTTATGAACTGGGCCGATACCGCCGAGCTCTACTGGAAGTTTGTGGGCGACGGCTGGTCCGCGGACTCCGACGATGTCGAGATGGAAGTGTACTTCGCAAATGCCGCTGCCGGGACGGCGGCCGTCAAGGGCGATAACTTCCGCGCATGGGGCCACGGCCCGCTGACGGGCGATGTATCGCTCGATGCGGACGAACCCATGGTCACCTATACCATTCCCTGCGTGCATCAGGGCGAATTCGCCGAGGCACGCATCGCCTTCCCCAGCGACTGGGTGCCGCAGCTTGCCGCCTCGGGCGAAGAGCGCATGTCAACGATCCTGAGCGAAGAGAAGGAATGGGCCGACGAAGCTAACGCCCGCCGCGCTCACGCTCGCATGATTGCCAATGCACTTGTCGTGCTAAGTGTTGTTGCGGCGGTGGCCTTTACCGGCACAATCGTTATGCTCAAGCTGCGCAAGCGCAAGCCCAAGCCGCTTTTCCAGGACGAATATTTCCGCGATGTGCCTTCGTCCGACCATCCCGCCGTGCTTTCGGCCCTCATGAGCTGGAACGAGGTGCCCGATCAGGCATATATCGCCACGCTCATGAAGCTCACTGACGACCGTGTGATCAAGCTGGAGCAGGCGACCGTGACCAAGGCCAAGAAGGGTCTGTTGGGGCGTGAAAAAGAAGAGCAGACGTATCGCGTGACGGTGAGTGATGCGGGCTGGAAGTCGGCCAAGGGCATTGACCACATGGTGCTCAAGGTCTTCTTTGCCGGTGCTAAGCCTGACGAGAACGGCGATCGCTCGCGCACGTTTGACGAGCTGCAGCACTACGTCAAGCAGCACGCTACACCCGTGGGCGACAAGCTCGAGGACTATCAGAACACCGTTAAGGGCAAGCTGGCCGATAGCGAGTACGTTGCCTCGGACGGCATTGTTGCAATGGTGTTTTGCCTGGTTCTTGGTATCCTGATTGCCTTTGTTCCCGTGGGATCCATCTTCTTTACCGATGGCGCACAGGCGAACATTACCGCCGCGGTTATCTCGGTGCCGATTGTGCTGGTGGGTATTGGCGTGGGCCTTACGTTCCGCCGCTTTACGCCGGAGGGCGCCGAGGTGGCGGCTCGCTGCAAGGCACTTAAGCATTGGCTCGAGGACTTCACTCGTCTAAAGGAAGCCGTCCCGGGCGATCTGGTGCTGTGGAACAAGCTGCTGGTGATGGGCGTGGCGCTGGGTGTTTCCAAGGAAGTGCTGCGTCAGCTTGCCGAGGCCGTGCCGCCCGAGGTGCGCGAGGCCGACGGCTTCTATGACAATTATCCCTGCTACTGGTGGTACTACCATCATTACGGCATCGATTCGCCGCTCGATTCGTTTAACGATGTGTATCACGAGAGCATCCGTGAGCTGGCGTCGAGCTCCGATAGCTCGGGCGGCGGCGGAGGCGGTGGCTTCTCGGGCGGCGGGGGCGGCGGCGTCGGCGGAGGCGGCGGCGGAACGTTCTAGCGGTCGCAAAATCTGGGATGGGCCTTCTCTGGCAGCTGTCGGGGAAAGCCCATCCCATTTTTATGTGTCGGCAGGGGCCGATTCTTCCGATTTCTACTCTGTCAGGAGGGGTAGTGGGCAAAAAATGCCAAATATGAGTACTGCTGCTGCGTTGGTCACATATATTTGCGCATAATAATAGCCTCCTAATGAGAATAACTCTCGTTAGGAGCCAGTTTTATTGAACATTTGGGGAGATACGTCAGCTCGTCCGGCTGACCGCCATGTCTAAAAGCCTCAAAAATGCCCCAAATCGCTGCTACTAAAAAGGTAACAGTACTCATATTTGACGTTTTTTGCCCACGGACTCTTGGATCGGCATCGAAAACGAACCGGACGGCACTTAGGGACGTTCCTTTTATGCCGGCAGTTTAGGAACGTCCCTAAGTGCCGGGTTTAGACTGTTAGGTCGAGTTCGTAGAGGAAGCTTTCGCGCGGCATGGCGTGGCGGCGTTCCTCGCGGTTGGCACGGTGCGTGGCGGTGCGCTTAAAGCCGTGCAACTCGTAGAACTTCCACGAGCAGTTGGAGTCGGTGTACAGGTGCGCCCTCGTCGCTCCAAGTGAGGACAGGTGCGAGACCGCGGCATCGAGCAAAACCGAGCCAACGCCCAGGCCGTGGACATCGCGATCCACGGCAAGCAGCGTGACCTCGTTGTCGTGCGGCAGCGGGCTGCATTCGAGTAGGCGGTTGTTGGTTCGAATGGTGGCGCGCACAAACGACAGGTACTCGGCGCACGCATCGGGTTCCAGCTCGCGCATTTGCGACAGCAGCGCGCGCTCGGTATCCATCCAGCGCTCGTTGACGGTGGCGCCGGAACTCTGTCCCGCGCGCGCGAGCGCAATGCCACGCGCCTGACCGTCGATTACGGCAACCTGCGAAAACGTCGAGGAAGAAAGGCAGTAGGCAAGATCGCACGCGGCCTCAAGGCGGTTGTACTCATCGTTATCCGAGTTGTTGTGCCAAAGCTGCTGCAAGATCAGCGCAATGGCGTCGAAATCTTCGGTATCAAACGGTCGGTAGAGAACCCGCGAGACCATGGTGCCTCTTTCTATTGCGGATGCATATCGAGCACAGTTCTACCACGCCATTGGCATCTAATTATGGTGCCCCTGTGTTCCATGAACTCACCGTGCCCAGTGGCGCTTCTGCAACCCCCGCTCGCAAGCTTTTTCTGCACAGCCGTGCGTTGCGGGGTGCAACGTCGCGCTCGATGCGCTACATTAAATCAGTATTTTCAATGCCGCTGCGCGAGCGCTGCAGATCGACGTATCACCGACTCACAGAGCACGGCGGCGTACCAGACAGGAGGACTGCATGGGATCTGATGTGAAGATCGCACGCGCGTTGATCTCGGTTACCGATAAGACGGGCGTCGTCGATTTCGCACGGACGCTGGTTGACGACTTTGGCGTCGAGATCATCTCTACGGGCGGCACGGCTCGTGCCATCGAGGACGCGGGCGTTCCCGTAACCCCCATCGAGGAGTTCACGGGCTATCCCGAGATGATGGACGGCCGCGTCAAGACGCTGCACCCCAAGGTTCACGGCGCACTGCTTGCCCGCCGCGATTCCGAGCAGCACATGCAGGAGGCCGCTCAGCACGGCATTAAGCTGATCGACCTGGTCGTCGTCAACCTGTACGAGTTCGAGAAGACCGTCGCCAACCCCGAGGTCACCTTCGCGGATGCCATCGAGCACATCGATATCGGTGGCCCCTCCATGCTGCGCTCTGCTGCCAAGAACGCCGCGAGCGTTACCGTCATTTCCGACCCGGCTGACTATGACGCCGTCCTGGCCGAGATGCGCGAGACCGGTGGCTGCACCACGCTTTCCACCCGTCGTCGCCTGCAGGTGAAGGTCTACCAGACCACCGCCGCCTACGACACGGCTATCTCCCGTTGGCTTGCCGCCCAGGCAAGCGACGTGGCGGACACCTCTGCCAAGCTCGAGATCTCGCTGGAGAAGGTCGACGACCTGCGCTATGGCGAGAACCCGCAGCAAAAGGCCACGGTCTATCGCTTTGCCGAGGGCTGCGAGAATACCGCGAGCTCGCAGTTCCCGCTCGTGGGCTCCGAGCAGATCCAGGGCAAGCCGCTCAGCTACAACAACTATCTGGATGCCGACGCCGCTTGGAACCTGGTCCGCGAGTTCGACGAGCCGGCCTGCGTGATCCTCAAGCATCAGAACCCCTGCGGCTCCGCCGTGGCCGAGGACATCACGGCCGCCTACGACCGCGCCTTCGCCTGCGATCCCAAGAGCGCCTTCGGCGGCATCATCGCCTGCAACCGCGAGGTTCCCTATGAGCTGGTTGAGCACTTTGCCGATCAGAACAAGCAGTTCGTCGAGGTTATCATCGCTCCGAGCTACACTGCCGAGGCGCTCGAGCGCATGGCCAAGCGCCCCAACCTGCGCGTGCTGGCCACCGGCGGCGTGGACCACGGCGCCCAGGTGGAGCTGCGCTCCGTCGACGGCGGCATGCTGGTGCAGGAGGTCGACCACGTGACCGAGGATCCTGCGACCTTTACGTTCCCCACCGACCGCAAGCCCACCGACGCCGAGATGGCCGAGCTCGAGTTTGCCTGGAAGGTCTGCAAGGGCGTCAAGTCCAACGCCATCCTGGTCTCCAAGGGTAAGGCCGGCATTGGCATGGGCCCGGGTCAGCCCAACCGCGTTGACTCTGCACTGCTTGCCTGCGAGCGCGCCGAGGACTTCTGCGAGCGCGAGGGCGTGGAGAAGGGCGGCTTTGCCTGTGCAAGCGACGCGTTCTTCCCGTTCCGCGACAACGTCGACGTGCTTGCCGCGCACGGCGTGACCTGCATCATCCAGCCCGGCGGCTCCAAGCGCGACGACGAGAGCGTCCAGGCCTGCAACGAGCATGGCATCGCGATGGTCTTTACCGGCGCCCGCCACTTTAGGCACTAAGTTTTGCCCCGGAACAAAATAATCTCTGCAAAAGACGGTCGCTCCGTTTGGAGGGCCGTCTTTTTGGTATAAGAGGACGGAATGACTAACACGAAAGGTATGACCATGCCCCAGATTGATGATGCCGAGCTGTTTGGCAATGCCGAGGATCAGCGTGCGTACGAGGACTTTTGCGCCAATCAGGAGGCGGTCGAGAAGTTTACGCTCGACAAGCCCGCGCTTGTCTGCCGTTGGCGCATGTCCAACAAAAAGGTACCCATGCTCAACCGTCACATCCGCGCGCTGTCTGAGCGCCTGGTGCAGGGCGAGCCACTCACCCATAACATGCTCAGCTGGGCCAAACAGCACGTTGAGTGGTCGCTTGCCGAGGGCGATTACACCGCACGCGACGGCGTGCTCATGCTGGTGATCGACATCAATGGCAACGCCGCCATGACGGTGGGGGAGTACGAGCCGCTCGCCGATACGTCGGCCAAGGCGCTGCGTGCCCGTTCCGCCGAGGCCCGCTCCGAGGCCGACGAGACCGGCGTGGCGCCCGAGCTGCTCGCCGCCGTCAACAATGGCGAGCTTGCCTTTGTGGCGCCGGCGGACGAGTGCCTGTGCGGCACGGCGACGCTCATCGAGCAGCTGGCCCAGACCAAGGGAATCCCGGTCACGCGCGTAGACATTCCCGCGCAGCTCAAGGGCGCGCTGTTCCTAGTGAGCGACGAGCACGGCGTGGTCCCCGCGACCGAGACGAACGCCGCCGAGGCCGACGCCGCCACGGTTGCCTTCTTCGCCGAAGGCTACGAAAAGCTCCGTGCCCGCCGCTAAATGATTTTTCTGGGACGGGGATTAAAGAATCATTTTGGTCCCCGCCGCCGCTGCGAGTGCGAGGCGGACAAAACGCCCCCGCTCGCGAACAGTTCTGTCACCTTGGCACCGCGCGCGGTGCGCACCTGCAGTTTCGCAGCCATAATGGTGGCAAGACAACCAAGAGGGGAGCGAAATCCATGGCGCTGATTTATGTCGTTGAGGACGACGAGCCCATTCGTCGTGAGCTTGTCGATATCCTTGCCCGTGCCGGTTTTGAGGTCGAGGTCTGCGAATCGTTTGAGCACGTCTCGCGCGATATTCTCGCCGCCGCGCCCGACCTGGTGCTGCTCGACCTCACGCTCCCCGTCAAAGACGGCCAGCACATCTGCCATGAGGTCCGTCGCGAATCCGAGGTCCCCATCATCGTTCTCACGTCGCGCACGACCGAGATCGACGAGGTCATGGCCATGACGCTCGGCGCAGATGACTTTGTTCCCAAGCCCTACAGCGCGCGCGTGCTCGTGGCCCGCATCAATGCCCTGCTGCGTCGCACCGCGGCGGCAGGCGAGCGCAGCACACTTGTCCACAAGGGGCTGGAGCTCGACCTCGCCCGCTCCATGGTCACCAATACGCAAACCGGTACCAGCACCGAGCTCACCAAAAACGAACTGCGTATCCTCTCGCTGCTTCTGAGCCGCGCGGGCAAGATCGTTTCGCGCTCGGCCATCATGCAGGACCTGTGGGACTCCGATGCCTTCGTGGACGACAACACGCTCACCGTCAACATCAACCGCCTGCGCACCACGCTCGAAAAAATCGGCATCAAGGGGTATTTGACGACGCACCGCGGCCAGGGCTATTTGGTCTAGGGGACGGCTATGTCGTTTGCCAAGTTCTTTAAAGACGCGCTGCTCCCCGTCGCCGTGTGGACGTGCGGCGTGCTGCTGAGCTGCTTTGTGCTGACGGTCGCTGGTGCTTCGACATCTATCGTGGTCGTGGCGGTCGGCGTGTCCTTTATCTTTGGTATGCTCGGCATCGTGATCGAGTACGCGCGCCGTCGTCGTTTTCTGCGCCAGCTGGAGCGTGCGGCAGAGGAGCTCGAGAGTCCCGCATGGGTGCAGGAGATGGTGCAATGCCCGACCTATGCCGAGGGCGAGCTCGAGTACGAGGTCTTGCGCCGGGTGGGCAAAGCCGCCTGCGACGAGGTTGCCGAAGGCCGGCGTCAGACCGATGACTATCGCGACTATATCGAGAGCTGGGTCCACGAGGCCAAGCTGCCTCTGGCGGCGGCTCACCTGATTTTGGAAAACCTTGATGGCAGCGAAGACGACCTGTCGCGTGTGGATGACCTGGGCCGCGAGCTGGCTCGCGTGGAGCGCTATATCGACCAGGCGCTGTACTACGCGCGCTCGGAAGTCGTGGAGCGCGACTACCTGATTCGCCGCTGGGGTCTCAAGACCTTGGTGACGGGCGCGATTAAAGCCAACGCGCGTGAGCTCATCGCGGCGCACGTGGCGCCGGTGTGCGGGAACCTTGACTTTGAGGTCTTTACCGACGAGAAGTGGCTCGAGTTTATTCTGGGGCAGCTCATCCAGAACAGCATTAAATACGCGCGCGAGGACGGCGCGAAGATCGTGTTTTCGGGCGCGTTGCTGGACGAGGGCCTGGCAAGCGAGCGCATCGAGCTTACCGTTGCGGACAACGGCTGCGGCGTGAGCGCGGCAGACCTGCCGCGCGTGTTCGAGAAGGGCTTTACCGGCGACAACGGCCGCGCCACCAAGCGCGCAACGGGCATCGGCCTCTACCTGGTGGCACGCCTGTGCTCCAAGATGGGCATTGACGTCACCGCGGCATCCGAGCCCGGCGAAGGCTTCGTCGTCACGTTTGCCTTCTCAACCAACAAGTTCCAATACTTTGAGTAGTCAGCCCGTATGGCGTAGCCGTTCAGGATCTTCCCATGTAAGAAGAAATCAGGCTTTTCAGCAGCTATATTCCTGAACGGGAACATTGCTAATGTAGTCAACACTATATTCCCGTACATGAACATAGTGCTACAGTTTTATACTAAGTTCACGGACAGGAATATAGCTGGAGGCGTCATGAGAACGGTGACAACGATTAAAAAGCTGGATGGGCGCATCAAGCTCAAACCGTCGGAAGTCGCTTTCTCGGAGCGCACGGTTTTCGATCCCGCCGAGATGGGGAAGGCCCTTAGGCTCAGAAGGCGTGAACTCGGCTTGACTCAACGTGACGTCGCGACTATGACGGGTCGCAGCCTTCGTGTGATTGGTGATATCGAACGGGGGCGGACAACGGTCGAAATTGGTGTCATTTTCGATTACGCCTCCATCGTGGATGTTGATTTTATTCTGAAGGTGAGGGGGAAGTAATGGATGGCACGCTGTTCGTTCACCGTGAGTTTAATGGGTCTTACCAGCCGGTTGGCATATTGGAGGAAAATGCGGGGTTTCCGATATTCACCTATAGCCCCAAATATCTCGAGAGCGGTGATGCGGCGCCGATTTCGATCTCGCTGCCGTTGTCGGCCGAGACATTTAGTCCGGACGCAACGGGTTCCTTTTTCTCCGGCATCATTCCGGAGGGGCAGCTCAACAGGGACCTTGAGAAAAGGGCGCGAGCGGAACGCGGAGATTACTTTAAGGTGCTCGATTTGGTCCGCGACGAACCTGTCGGCGCTCTGGTTTTGACGCGAGAGCCTTCGGCCGACGGTCTCGAAATGGGCTATGAAGAGATAGATGCGGAACAGCTAAGCGGACTGGCATACGCACCGGCGGAGATTGCTTTTGATTTAACGCTAGAGAGTCGAATCTCCCTTGCAGGTGCTCAGGCGAAGGTCGGTCTCTACCATACGGGTGATGACCCATGTGGTGGATGGTACCTGCCTCATGGAGCGGCCCCATCCACACACATTCTCAAGGCAGGGTCGAAAACGTTCCCGGGCGAGACAGTGTGCGAAGCGATGTGCGTGAGAGCCGCCTCTCTGATGGACCTATCGGCCGAAGAGTGCTTTCTTATCCGAGTTGAGGATGCCGAGCCAATTATCGCCGTGAAACGATTTGACCGAGTAACGCCTGATACCGGACGCTCGGTTGACGGATTGCCAATTCCATACCGTTTGCACCAGGAAGATGTTTGTCAGGCCAAGGGCATCTCGCGTGAGCTTAAATATGAGCCGACGGGCGTCAATTACCTGGGGCTTATCGTCGATGCGGTGCGAAGGGCGTCGACGAATCAAATGGAGGACAGGTTCCTTGTCGGCTATAACCAGCTGTTCGACTATGCCGTAGGTAACTGTGATAACCATCTAAAGAACTGGTCGCTCGTATGGGACGAAAGTTGGAAGCAGGTGAGGTTGGCGCCGCTCTATGACGTGCTGTCCACAACGGTTTACCCCAGTCTCGTTCGTGAGATGGGCGTCTCGTTTGGTGGGAGCCGCAAGATTGACGACGTAACGCGTGGGTCGGTGATGAGCCAAATGATTGAGGCGGGTTTGCCCGGGGGAATTGTCGCCGGAATGATTGCTGATACCTGCAATGAGGTTCCAGACGCGCTAAGAGACGCGGCGCGCGGTCTCAAAGAAGAGGGTTTTCCCGAGGCGGAGGTAATGTTCGAGAAGATCATTCCAGAAGTGCAAGCTCGTTTAAGCAGGATCGCCTTATAACAAAAACGTGCCGCCCAAACAAAACGTGCCGCCCCAAACGGGGCGGCACGCCATTCCTCTATTCAGATAACTCACTGAAGTACGGTGACGAAGGCGCAAGGCCGGAAGGGGTTATCAAAGCCGACATCCCGCAGCCGCGAAGCGGCGAGGACGTCGGCGTGATAACCCCGCAGGCCTTGCGCCGGCGGGAAGGAACCTATTTCACGACCAAGATGTCGCAGTCGGTGTTGCGCAGCAGGAACGTCGAAATTGAACCCAGGAGTGCATACTTGATCGAGGACAGGCCACGAGCGCCGCAGAGCACCAGGTCGGGCTTGACCACGTCGAGCATCTCGTCTTTGAGCGTCTCGCGAATGCGGCCGGCGCGAATCATGACCTCGACCTCGGGAATGTCGGGATTGGCCTTGGCCTCTTCGAGCTGCTTGGCGATGGAGTTCTTAAATGCCTCCTCTAGGCCGTTGACCAGATCGACTGGATATGAACCGGCGCTCTCGAGTGCCGTGGAATCGATAACGTGGCCGATAATCAGCTTGGCGCCGTTGTTCGCGGCGACCTTGATGGCGCGTGCGAGCACAAAATCCTGCTGCTCAGTACCGTCGAGTGAAACAAATACCTTGGTGTAGCCCTCGTTCATGGTTTCCTCCTTGGTCTATCGCACGGGCGTGGGGCTCGTGCATCGGGCGGGCGCGGATGCGTGGCCGCCGGACACTTTATCTTGTTGCAGTTATACCCAAGGATTTGGGTTTGACCGCTCGCAATTCTGTGAACGGGCGAGTTTTTTGGTAAGGGTAGGCGCAGGCGCGCCGTCAACGGTTGATAATGGGACATCGCCCGCACCGTCCGCAGAACAATATCGGCGGGTGTCTAACGAGGGGGTCCCTTTGGATATCATCGAGCTTCTAAAATCTGCCTTCATGGGCCTGGTCGAGGGCATCACCGAATGGCTGCCTGTTTCGTCGACCGGTCACATGATCTTGGTGGACGAGTTCGTCAAGATGAACGTGAGCGAGACGTTCTGGAATATGTTTCTGGTCGTGATTCAGCTTGGCGCCATTTTGGCCGTCTGCGTCCTGTTCTTCTACGACCTTAATCCGTTTTCTCCCAGCAAGGGCAAGGAGGGCCGTCGTGACACCTGGGTGTTGTGGGGCAAGATTGTGCTTGGCTGCATTCCCGCCGCGGCGATCGGTCTGCCGCTTAACGACTGGATGGAGGAGCATTTCTATAATGCTCCCGTCGTGGCGCTGGCGCTCATTGTGTACGGCGTGCTGTTTATCGTGATCGAGAACTGGCGCGCGAACAAGCGCGACCAGGCCGCTCTTGCCGGTTCGTTTGGTTCGCGTGCCGTGGTGACGGGCGGACGCCCCGCTGGTGCGCATTTTGCCACGTCCACTGCGACTGCCGCTGCAGACGATGACGATAGCCTAGACTTTGGCTCCATCACTACGCTCGAGGACCTGAGCTGGAAGACCGCGCTGGGTATCGGTTGCTTCCAGGTGCTTTCGCTGATTCCGGGCACATCGCGCTCCGGCTCCACCATCATCGGCGGCCTGCTGCTTGGCTGCACACGCTCGGTGGCGTCTAAGTTCACGTTCTTCCTGGCCATTCCCGTCATGTTTGGCGCGAGCGCGCTCAAGCTGGTCAAGTACTTTATTAAGGGCGGTACTTTCGGCACCAACGAGATCGCCATCCTGGGCGTGGGCTGCATCGTGGCCTTTGTGGTTTCGCTTATCGCCATCAAGTGGCTTATGGGTTTCGTGCGCCGTCACGACTTCAGGTGCTTCGGCGTCTACCGCATCATCCTGGGCATCGTGGTTCTCGCGTACTTCTTTGTCCTGGAGCCGATGCTCGGTTTGTAACTCGGTCGATGCCGCACGGCGGCCAGGGCGACAACTTGTCATTCAAAGAGGGCGGCATAAAAGGTCTATGCTGCCCTCTTTTCATGCCAATTTGTTCGCCCTGGCCGCCGCTCGCTACCGTGGCCATGACATCGGCGGTTCCGTGATTGTCAATAGATTGGTGCAAAGCAACCTGACCCCATTGCGCCAAATCCGCTGGGGCGGGTCTGACGGTGGCGCACGGAGTCGTGGTGTGATTTGCGCCGGTGTCCGCGCGGCTCGGTATACTGGTACGGCTCAAACTATGGCGCTGCCCGCAGGCGCGCCGTCCGTCAGATGAGGAGTCGCCCATGACCCAGCCCCTGCCCTGGGAAAAGAACGCCGCGGTACCCGTGCCGCCCGCGCCGGAACCCGTGCCGCTCGATGCATACACCGCCCCTGCAGCGCCGGAGCCCGAGCTCGTCCCGCTCGACATCTACGACGCCCCCGCGCCGGCGCCCAAGCCCGCCAAGCCGCTCGTCGACATTGACAGCCTTAATCCCGCCCAGCGCGAGGCGGTCCTGTCCACCGAGGGTCCGTTGCTGGTGCTCGCCGGCGCCGGCTCGGGCAAGACCCGCGTCTTGACCTTCCGCATCGCACATATGCTCGGCGATCTGGGCGTTAAGCCTTGGCAGGTTCTTGCCATCACGTTTACCAACAAGGCCGCGGCCGAGATGCGCGAGCGTCTGGCGGCGCTCATTCCCAGCGGCACCCGCGGCATGTGGGTGTGCACCTTCCATGCCATGTGCGTGCGCATGCTGCGTGAGGACGCCGACTTGCTGGGCTATACCGGTCAGTTCACCATCTACGATGATGATGACTCAAAGCGCATGGTGCGTGACATTATGCAGGCGCTCGGCATCGAGCAAAAGCAGTTCCCCATCAACATGATCCGCAGCAAGATCAGCTCGGCCAAAAACGCCATGATCGGCCCCGAGGACATGCTCAAGAGCGCCGATAGCCCCAACGACAAAAAGGCCGCGCAAGTCTACCTGGAGCTGGAGCGCCGCCTGCGCGCCGCCAATGCGATGGACTTCGACGACCTGCTCGTGCGCGCGCTTGAGCTGCTGCGCACCCGCCCCGAGGTGCTCGATAAGTACCAAGAGCGCTTCCGCTACATTAGCGTCGACGAGTATCAGGACACCAACCACGTCCAGTACGAAATCGCCAACCTGCTGGCCGCCAAGTACCAAAACCTCATGGTCGTGGGCGACGATGACCAGTCCATTTATAGCTGGCGCGGCGCCGACATCACCAACATCCTGGACTTTGAGAAGGACTTTAAAAACTGCAAGACCGTCAAGCTGGAGCAGAACTATCGTTCCACGGGTCATATCCTGAACGCCGCCAACGCCGTGGTACGCCACAACTCGCAGCGCAAGGACAAGCGCCTGTTTACGGCCGAGGGCGATGGCGAGAAGATCCAGGCCTTCCAGGCGAGCGACGAGCGCGACGAGGGCCGCTGGATTGCCGGCGAGATCGAAAAGCTGCATGCCAAAGGCACGAGTTACGACGACATCGCCGTGTTCTACCGCACCAACGCCCAGTCGCGTATTCTCGAAGATATGTTTCTGCGCGCGGGCGTGCCCTACAAGATCGTGGGCGGCACGCGATTCTTCGACCGTGCTGAGATCCGCGACGTCATGGCCTACCTCAAGATGATCGTGAACCCGGCCGACGAGATGAGCGTCAAGCGCGTCATCAACACACCTCGCCGCGGCATCGGTTCCACCTCGATCCAAAAGATCGAGCAGCTGGCACGCGACAACCGCTGCTCGTTCTTCCAGGCTTGCGAGATCGCGTGCGCCGAGACCGGCATGTTTAGCGCCAAGGTGCGCAACGGCCTGTCGAGCTTTGTGTCGCTGGTGCGCGAGGGCCGCCGCATGGACGGCGAGCTCAAGGACGTCGTCGAGATGATTGTCGATAAGACGGGCTTGCTGCAGGCGTTTCGCGCCGAGGGCACCATGGAGTCCGAGAGCCGCGCCGAGAACATCCAGGAATTCCTGGGCGTCGCTGCCGAATTTGAGGAGACGCACGAGGACATCGAGGGTACGCTCGAGAGCTTGGAAGAGCTGCGCGCAGCCGGTGTTGCCGACGTGCCTGCCGGCGCCGAGCCCGAGTCCGTCGTGGTGAGCGCGCCCGCGCCCGAACCGGGGCCATCTGCCCCGGCATCCTCGTTTGAGGCACTCGTCGGCGCGCGCGATGCTGCAGGTTCCAATCCGCTCGATAGACTAGCCGCCCCGGCGCTCTCACCGCAGGATGCCCTGGCCGCCGCCATCGCGGGCAACGCGTATGCCGCGCCGACGGAGATGCCGGCGGGTGCCGTGCATGCCGACGAGATTGAGCGCACCTACGGTCCGCTCACCTGTAAGGCGCTGCCGGCACTCATGGAGTGGCTGGCCCTGCGCTCCGACTTGGATTCCCTGGCCGGCGAGACGCATGCCATCACCATGATGACCATCCACTCCGCCAAGGGCCTGGAGTTCCCGGCGGTGTTCGTGGCCGGCATGGAGGAGGGCATCTTCCCGCACGTGCACGACTTTGGCGGCAGCGATGACCCGGGTAAGCTCGAGGAGGAGCGTCGCCTGGCCTACGTCGCCATCACGCGCGCCCGTAAGCGCCTGTTCTTGACCTATGCGGCCACGCGTCGCACCTACGGCTCGACCTCTGCCAACCCGCGCTCGCGCTTCCTCAACGAGATTCCGTTTGAGGATATCGAGTTTAGCGGTATCGGTTCTGCCGGTTTTGAGGGAACGGGCTGGGAGAAGCGCGGCGACCGTCGCGGCACCTTTGGCTCGGGCATGGGCTCGGATATGTATGGCGGCAAGGTGTTTGGTTCGCATACGCGCTCGACCGGCGGTTCCGGTTCGCGCGGCGGATCGAGCTTTGACGATTTCTTTGGCGGTAGCAGCTACGGGACCGAGCGCCATCGTGGGGTCTCGTCCGACGCCGGCCGTGTTGCCTCGACCTTTGGTTCGGGTGCGCCGCGAGCCAAAAAGCCGTCGTCCAAGGTGTCTCCGACGGTGGAGCGCAAGGTCGATCGTGCCAGCGCGTCGCAGGACTTTGCCGCAGGCGATACCGTGAGCCACAAGACCTTTGGCACGGGTACCGTGATCTCGGTCGCTGGAGACATGATCGAGGTCCAGTTCGAAAAGACCGGCCAGACCAAAAAGCTCATGAAGGGATTCGCTCCGATCGTCAAGCTGTCATAATCCCGGCGGACCTGGGCGGGCGTATGGGGCAACATCGCCTGCTCGGGCAGTCCTGCTCGCACGGAGAGCACATTAAGTGCTCTCCGGCTCGTGCGGAACTCG
>CAUEMA010000018.1 GCA_959018755.1 uncultured Collinsella sp.
AAGATGACGGGGCGGAATGTCAATCCTGGTCTAACAGAGCCTTTTTTAATCCCCGTCCCAGAAAAATCATCCGGTGGGTGGATTGGAGGAAGTGATGGCACAGGGGACGTTTGCGCAGGCGCTCCGGAAAGAGGCGGCGCTCAGCAGTACCTTTATGAAGGGGCGCTCGCTCATGCTCAACGGCGCCGTGCTGTCGTTTGAGGACTCCGGCTCGCGCTTCTCCAAAAACGTGAACATCGAGGGCTCGGTGCGCGGCTCGCGCGGCGACCTGTACAAGACGCACGTGGCGCTCGACATGGACGAGCACGAGGTTGTCGACTACGACTGCGATTGCCCCGCCGCCTTCCGCTATTCCGGCATGTGCAAGCACGCCATCGCCACGGCGCTGGCGTATCTGGATGCCAGTGGCGCCGAGCCTGTCGAGGGCCTGCGCACGCCGGTTCGCACGTTTACGGCACCGCCCGCACAATCCAAACAGTCCGCACGCCCCGCGCCTAGCGCATCTTCGGTCAACCCCAACTTTCCCTTCCCGGCGCCCGTCCCCACGAGCCCGAGCCTTGTAGCGGCGCTTTCCGATCTTTCGGACGCGCGCATGGACGAGCTCGCGGCCATGCGCCGCAAACTCGCCGGCACCATTGACCCCGATGCGCCCAAAGCGGTGCTGGAGCCCTCGCTGGTGCCGTACTACAATCCGCTGTTTGCCGATCGCTTTAACTGGGCGCTCGAGTTTCGCATTCGCTGCGGTTCGGTGTCCTACGTGGTTAAGGATATCGACGGCATGGCCGATGCCTATGTGCGCGGCGGTACGTTCTCCTATGGCAAGAAGCTTGCGTTTGCCCATGTGCCCGAGGCTTTCGATGACGTGTCGACAAAGCTGCTCGACTTTGTCGCAATGACGGTCGCCTACCTGAGCGACATCACGAGTTCGCGCTCGGCATCGTACGACTTTGCCCGCAGCGGCTTTGTCGCCGAGCGTCAGTTGCCGGTATCCGAGCATTCCATCGTGTCCGTGCTGGACCTGCTGCGCGGCAGGTCCATGTCCTTTGAGCCTGCTTGGTCGCGGGGGACGACGACGCATCGCGCCTACGAGGTGGCGGTCGAGCCGTCGCCGCAGGGGGAGGGCGAAGTCCCGGCCAAGCGCCCGCCGCTCCTTGCCGCCAAGATTGCACCGGCGGCGGGTGGCAGCTACGACTTGCGCCTGCCGGCCGATACGTACTGCTTTGTCGCTGGCGACGCAGCCTATCTGGTCGATACGCGCCGCGCGCGCCGTACCGACATGGCGTTTGCCCAACATGCGGCGCCGTTCCTGTCGCACTTGTTGCCCTGCCGCACGCCGGTCCATATTGCCGCCGACCAGGTGGGCGAGTTCTGCCGCATGGCGTTGCCTATCTTGCGCGACTACACCGACCTGACCGCGCCCGCTGCGCTCGATGCCGTGGCGCCCGAGCCGAGCTTTGCCATGGCGATTGGCGTCGACGATGGACTCGTGACCTGCAAGATTACGGTGACCTACGGCGATTGGTCGGCGGATCTCTTTAGTCTTGGTGCTCCGGGCAGTCCTTTTGAAGAGCAACGCCCCGGCGTTCCGCCCCGCGATACGGTGGCGGAGTTTCGCGTTATGGACACGGCGGCCCTGTACTTCGATTTCCACGAGGGCGGCCTAGCGTTTGAGGAACGCGATGACGAGAGCCTGTTCCACTTGCTGACCGAGGGCCTGTCTGCCCTGTCCGAGCTTGGCGATGTCATGCTCGGCGATCGCCTGCGCCAGATCTCGGTGCGCCCTGCGCCCAAGCTCTCGGTGCGCGCCACCGTCAAGAGCAACCTGCTCGACGTCGAGTTGGGTGCGAGCGGGCTTTCGGCGGCCGACCTTGCCATCTATCTCGATTCGTATAGGCGCCACCAGACGTTCGCGCGACTTACGTCCGGCGATATCGTGCGCCTGGACGAGGGCGCTCGTGCCGCGTTTGGCCTTGCAGGGGACTTGGGCGTCGACGCCGTTGACCTGCTCGACGGCGTGTCGCTTCCCGCGTCGAGCACCCTTTTTGTCGATAGTATGCTCGCGCGTACGCCCGCGCTCGAAGCCGATCGCGACGCCGCATTCCGGCGCACCGTCGAGCGCTTGGATACGCTCGGCAAGATGGACTTTACGGTGCCGGTCTCGCTCAAGGCCACGCTGCGTGGCTATCAGGTCGACGGCTACCAGTGGCTCGGCTCGCTCGAGCACCTGGGCCTCGGTGGCATCTTGGCCGACGATATGGGCCTGGGTAAAACACTGCAGATGATCGCGCACATTCTGGCGCGCGTGGAGGCGGGGGACACCAAGCCCACGCTCGTGGTATGTCCCGCGTCGCTTGTGTACAACTGGACCGCCGAGCTGGAGCGCTTTGCCCCCTCGCTTGATGTGTGCGCCATCGTGGGCGCCAAGGCGCAGCGTCGCGTGCAGATCGCCGGCGTGTCCGAGCATAACGTGGCTGTAACGTCGTATGACCTTATGCGGCGCGATATCGACGAGTACGTCGAGCGGGATTTTGCCCGCGTGGTGCTCGATGAGGCCCAGTACATTAAAAACCCGCTCACCCAGGTGGCGCGCGCCGCCAAGCGCCTGCCGGCCGGCGTGCGCTTTGCCCTGACGGGCACGCCCATCGAAAACCGCCTGTCCGAGCTCTGGAGCATCTTCGACTTTTTGATGCCGGGCCTTCTGGGTACGCGCGAGTCGTTTGCCAAGCGCTTCGAAAGCCCGGTCGAGCACGCCGAGGGTGACAGCGCCGCTCGTCTGCAGGTGCTCGTGTCGCCGTTTGTGCTGCGTCGCGTTAAGGAAGATGTGGTGGCCGACCTGCCCGAGAAGATCGAGGATACGGTGATGGCGCAGCTTACCGGAGAGCAGCGCAAGCTCTACCTGGCCAACCAGGACCGCATTGCCCAGCAGGTGCAGCACCGCGAGGCCGGGGAGTTTAAGAAAGATAAACTCAAGGTGCTTGCCGAGCTCACCAAGCTGCGTCAGATCTGCTGCGACCCGCATCTGCACTATGCGGACTACAAGGCGGGAAGCGCCAAACTCGATACGTGCATGGAGCTCGTCCACGGAGCACTCGACGGCGGTCACCGCATCTTGCTGTTCAGCCAGTTTACGGGCATGCTCGATATCATCGGCAAGAGCCTGGCCAAGGAGGATATCGCCTTTCTTAAGCTTACGGGCGCATCGTCTAAAGAGAGTCGCGCCAAGATGGTTGCGCAGTTCCAGGCGGGCGAGGTGCCGGTGTTCTTGATTTCGCTCAAGGCGGGCGGCGTGGGCCTTAATTTGACGGCTGCCGACGTGGTCATTCACTACGACCCGTGGTGGAACGTGGCCGCGCAGGACCAGGCGACCGATCGCGCCCACCGCATTGGCCAGCAGCACACCGTGACCGTGTACAAACTCATCGCCAAGGACACGATCGAGGAACGCATTATGCAGATGCAGGAGTCCAAGCGCGATCTGGTCAACAGCGTGCTCGGCGGCGATGGTATCTCGTCGGCACTGTTTACGCGCGAAGATGTTCTGGCGCTGCTGGGCGGCGACGGTCGCTAGCCTCGCTCGTTATGTGTTCATTTGCCATGCCGGGGATGGTTCGCCTGCCTTTGGGCATAAGAAGCATCAGGAATAATGGCACATCAGCAAAGGAGAACATCATGGCGAAATTCTTTAAGGACTCCGACGGCAAGCTCGTTGCCGCCCTTGGCGACGGCGTTGCAACCCCTGCCGGCTGCACGGAGCTGACGGCGAACACCGAGGATGCGGCGCACGAGAAGCATGTGCCTGTTGTCGAGATTGAGCGCGACGGCCACGTGATCCGCGCACGCGTGGGCTCGACGGAGCATCCCAGCCTGCCCGAGCACTACATCGAGTGGATCGCGCTTGAGGCCGAGGGCCGCCTGGAGGTCCATTACCTTGAGCCTGGCATGAAGCCCACGACGTTTTTCGCTGGCGGCTCCAAGACCGGTACCGTCTATGCCTACTGCAACCTGCATGGGCTGTGGTCCGCGACGTTCTAGGAGTGCGCCCCCGCTCGGGGTATCATAGCTAGCATATGCACATGCGAGCGCCGGCTGCATTATGCGGCCGGCGCTTTTACTGCGACAACGACGATTTACGACGGAAAGGGCTGGGCCATGAAGCTCGCACTTGCACAGATCGATATGCGCCTGGGTGACATCGAGGGCATTTGCGGCCGCATCGAGGACCAGGCTCGCCTGGCTCATGAGCGCGGCGCGCGCGTGCTGTGCGTTCCGGCCCCGCTCTTTATGGGTGCCATGCCGGGCAGCCTGGTGGGCGCTGCCGATTTTGAGCACGATATGCTGACGGGCCTGACGGGCGTTGCCGAGCGCATCCAAGAGCTCGATATGATCTGCATCGTGCCCGCTGCGGTTTCGTTTGAGGGCCAGCCCCTGCTTGACTATATGATGCTTAAGGATGGTCGCGTGGTGCCCGCGCGCACAAGCATCGCCCTGCAGCGCGGTGGGAACAGCGATGCCCGTTGGGCACCGCCGGTATTTGACGTGGACGGCGTGCGTATCGCTGTGATCTTCGACCTGGATCGCGAGCTCGAGATGCTGCCGACCGGCGTCGACCTCATTGCTTATTTCCAGTTCAACGCGTTTGACATGACCGACCGCGAGACGGCCGCCATTGCCGCCGTTCGCAGCGGTGCCTACCGCAAAATCGCCTCCAAGCGCAGCGTGTGGTTTGCCTGCATGGCGCCGGTCGGCGCCTATGACGAGTCGGTGTATACCGGCGGGTCGTTTGTGCTCGACGATTGCGGTCGCGTGGTGGCCCAGGCGCCGTGCTTTGAGGAGAGCCTGCTGGTTCAGGAGATTCAACGCGGCGTGATGCTCGATGCCCTGGAGGACCATGAACTGCCCCAGTTTCGCTCCGAGGAGTGGCTGTGGCAGGCGCTGGTGCTTGCCGTGCGCGACAATGCCCGCGCTCGCGGCGCTTCGCGTGCCGTGGTGGCGCTCGAGGGCGATCTGCCGTCGTCCCTGTTGGCGGCGCTGGCTGTTGATGCATTGGGTCCGCGTAATGTGATTGGCCTGGTGCTGGGGCGCAATCGCATCTTTACGCCGGCGCAGGAGGAGGCAGAGGCCGCCCGTTGTTCTGCTGTGCGCTCAATCGCCGAGCGCCTGCATATTCGCACCGTTGAGCGTGATGCGCCGGATGCGGCGCGCGTGCTCGACCGCGACGTTTCGGCGGGCGATGCCGAACGCCTGCGTTCGCGTACGCTGGGCCTGATGCTCGAGGATACGGCGCTCGAGCTGGGCGCTATGGCGTTGAGTCCGCTTTCCAAGACTGAGTACGCACTGGCGGCGCCCGCGCTGTTCGGCGGCTACCAGGGCGACTTTGCGCCCTTTGGCGACGTGTATCTATCGACGCTCGAGTTTGTGGCACGCGTGCGCAACCGTGCCTCGGCCGTGGTGCCCCAAGAGCTCGTGACGCTCAACGCGGTGGAGGATTGCATGGATCGCGTGCTGGCGCAGGCACTCTCGACGCTCGCCGGTCCGGTTGATATGCTCGATCGCGCGGCGCAGCTGCTTGGCGGGCTTGAGCCGGGCGAGGTCGATGGTGCGCTTGAGTCGCACGTAGACCGCAATCAACCTTTCGACGACATCCCGATGGCCGCCGGCAAGCCCGAGGCCTGCTCGCTGCTGCTGATGCTTGTGCGCCAGGGCGAGGCTGCTCGTCGCATGCTGCCGACGGTGCCGATCGTTTCGGCCCGTTCGTTTGCCGAGCGTGCCTGGCCGTATATGCTCGCGTGGTCCGACCTGGGGCTGAGCGGTAAAGAGCGCATGACGGTCGATTCGCTGGCGCGCGCCGAGGTGCGCCGCTTTGCCGACGACGACACGAGTGACCGTATGCGCGGCGAGATGATGGGCATATTGGGCGAGCTGTTGGGTATTTCGCCCGAGCAGATGGAAGAGCTGCGCTCCGAGGACGGTCAGCGTCGTTTGCATGAGGGCATGAAGCGGTTTGAGGGCGAGGTCCAGGACGCCATCGACAAGATGATGGGCGGCCAGGGCGGACCGCAGGGTGGGCCCCAGGGCACGCCGATGCCGCATCCGCCGGTGGATCCGAGGCAATTCCCGTTCTTCTCACAGAACTAGGTCGCTGCGCGCCCACCAGAGCGGCAATCTGGCGTTCAATCGTCGGGCATGGCCATAAGGCCTATGCCCTCCTCTTTCACGCCACCTTGCTCGCTCTGGCGGGCTCTCGCTTGCGTGTGCTCAACCTACAATTCAATCTCGGCTGACTTATAGGGCTGACGTTGTGTTATTCTAGAACAGACGTTCGTGAATGATGCGCGGGGCCTTGCCTTACGCTTGGCAAAAGACGAGGGGAGGTCGGCTTGGTCATTTTGGGTATCGACCCCGGTTTGGCCCATACGGGCTGGGGGATTATCGAGGAGCGACGTGGCGAGGTTCGCTGCCGTGCCTACGGTTGTATCGAGACCAGCGCGGGCAGCCCGCTCGCGGTGCGCCTGTCGCATATCGCCCACGACCTCAAGGGCGTCGTCGAACGCTACCGTCCCGATACCGCGGCTATCGAGAGCATTTACTTTGGCGCTAACGTCCGCTCGGCCATCCCCACGGCGCATGCCCGCGGTGCCGCGCTCGTGGCGCTTTCGGAGTGCGCGCTCGAGATTGGCGAATACACGCCCATGCAGATTAAGCAGGCCGTGGTGGGCACGGGTGCCGCAGACAAGCGGCAGGTTGCCTACATGGTGCGCACGCTCACTCAGCTTGATCACGACCCACACCCAGACCATGCCGCCGATGCCCTGGCTTGCGCCATCTGTCACGTTAACCTAAGCCGTACCCGGGCGCTTACCGGCGGCGAGTTCTATCAACAGAGAGGAACCGGATACTGATGATCTCCCAGCTCCATGGAACGCTTGTCGAGGTCACGATGAGCTCGGCCGTCGTCGATGTATCGGGCGTGGGCTTTGAGCTCGGTATTTCGGGCAGCACTGCCGCCACGCTGCCTACGCCCGGCGGCGAGGTTCGCCTCTATACCCGTATGCAGGTGCGCGAGGACGCCATGACGCTTTTTGGCTTTGCTTCCAAGGACGAGCGCACGATGTTCGATCGACTCGTTTCCGTCTCGGGCGTCGGCCCGCGTCTGGCGCTTGCCGTGCTTTCCACCTATACCGTGGGACAGCTGTATTCACTGGTGATGGCCGAGGACGACAAGGGCATGGCCAAGGTGCCCGGTGTAGGCAAAAAGACCGCCCAGCGCCTCATCTTGGAGCTCAAGAGTACCTTTGCCAAGGACAAGGGCTTTGTTCCGGTCGACGTAATCCCCGGTCAGGTTGCGATGCCGGTCCCCGCCGCCACTCCCTCGGCGATCGATGATGCCCGCGCGGCGCTCCTTTCCATGGGCTTTAGCCCGCAGGAGACCGAGGTTGCCCTGAGCGGGTATGATGGGCAGGATATGCGTGTCGAGGACCTGCTCGGCGCGGCGCTTAAGCGACTCGGAATGGATGCGTGATGTGGGAAGCCGATGACTCTCAGGACCTGTGGGCGCCGCCCGGCAACTCGCCGGCGGCATCCATGGCGCACGGTGAGCGCATGGTGGGCTCGGAACTGACACCCGAAGACCTCGATGTCGACCGTACCCTGCGTCCCCAGCGCCTAGACGACTACTGCGGTCAGGAGCATATCAAACAGAGCCTGCGCGTGCTGATCGAGGCGGCGCAGAGCCGTGGCGAGACGCTCGACCACGTGATCTTCTCGGGTCCTCCGGGCCTGGGCAAGACCACGCTGGCTACCGTTATCGCCAACGAGCTGGGCGCTCAGATCAAGACGACGAGTGGTCCGGCTATCGCGCGTACCGGTGACCTGGCAGCCATCCTGACTAACCTGCAGCCGGGTGACGTGCTGTTTATCGACGAGATCCACCGTCTTAACCGTTCGGTCGAGGAAGTCCTGTATCCCGCTATGGAGGACTTTGCGCTCGACATCGTGATCGGTAAAGGCCCGGCCGCTCGCTCGATTCGCCTAGATATTCCCAAGTTTACGCTGGTGGCGGCAACGACCCGTTCGGGTATGCTGACCGGACCGCTGCGCGACCGCTTTGGCATTTCGTATCGCCTGGACTACTACACGGTCGAGGAGCTTGCTCAGATCGTGACGCGCTCGGCGACCATCTTGGGCGTGACGATAGACCATCCGAGCGCGCTCGAGATTGGCTCGCGCTCGCGTGGCACGCCGCGCCTGGCCAACCGTCTGCTCAAGCGCGTGCGCGACTATGCGCAGGTGCGCGGTAACGGTCCTATTGAGCTTGATATTTGCCGTCAGGCGCTCGAGTTCTTCGAGATTGATGAGCTCGGTCTGGACTGGATGGATATTCGCATCTTGGAGACGCTCGCCAAGACGTTCTCCGGCCGTGCCGTGGGCCTGACGACCCTTGCCAGCGCGGTGGGCGAGGACCCGGGTACGCTCGAGGATGTCTATGAGCCCTATCTGCTGCAGTGCGGCTTGATGATTCGCACGCCCCAGGGCCGCCAGGCAACCTTGCGTACCTTTGAACACTTGGGCATCGAGCCAGCCGTTTAGAGACGGGTTTGTTTTGGCTGGTCTGTAGGCTATCGCTGAGCATTGGATAAACATATCGCCATTCATCGGTTACGGGTGTTTTACCATTGCGCGCCCGTGCTATGCTGAATTGGTCTTTTTCTCATCCGGTAACGAAAGGACCGTCCATGCCTACTGACATCGAAATCGCACGTTCCGTCACGCCGCTGCCCATTACCGAGGTGGCTAAGAACGCCGGCGTCGACGTAAAGCACCTGATTCCGTACGGCTTCGACAAGGCTAAGGTCGACTATTCACTGCTCAACGAGCCGACCGATCACCAGGCCAAGCTCGTCCTCGTGACCGCCATCAACCCCACGCCCGCCGGCGAGGGCAAGACCACCACGACCATCGGTCTGGCCGATGGTCTGCGCCGTCGCGGCGTCAAGAGCGCTGTGGCCCTGCGCGAGCCTTCGCTCGGTCCCGTCTTTGGCGTCAAGGGCGGTGCCGCCGGCGGCGGCTGGGCGCAGGTCATCCCCATGGAGGATATCAACCTGCACTTTACCGGCGACTTCCACGCTATCGGTGCCGCCAATAACCTGCTGGCCGCCATGCTCGACAACCATATTCAGCAGGGCAACCAACTCGGTATCGACGTCAAGCGCATCACCTGGAAGCGCGTCGTCGACATGAACGACCGCCAGCTGCGCCATGTCATCGACGGCATTGGCGGCAAGGCCCAGGGCGTGCCGCGCGAGGATGGCTTCGACATCACCGTTGCCTCCGAGGTCATGGCGATCCTGTGCCTGTCCACGAGCATCAGCGACCTCAAGGAGCGCCTGGGCGAGATCGTTGTCGGCTACAGCTTTGCCGGCGAGCCTGTTCGCGCTCGCGACCTCAAGGCTCAGGGTGCCATGGCTGCGCTGCTTAAGGATGCGCTCAAGCCCAATTTGGTGCAGACGCTCGAGGGTACGCCCGCGTTTGTCCACGGCGGTCCCTTCGCCAACATCGCCCACGGTTGTAACTCCATCATGGCCACGCGTATGGCCATGCGCTTTGGCGATGTCGCCATTACCGAGGCAGGCTTTGGCGCCGATCTGGGTGCCGAGAAGTTCCTCGACATCAAGTGCCGCATGACGGGCGTTCGCCCCAGCGCCGTCGTGATTGTCGCCACCGCCCGAGCGCTTAAGTACAACGGCGGCGTTGCCAAGGCCGACCTTAACGACGAGAACCTCGATGCCCTCAAGGCCGGCATGCCCAACCTGCTGCGCCACGTCGACAATAGCCAGAGCGTCTATGGTCTTCCCTGTGTGGTCGCCATCAACCGCTTCCCGACCGATACCGAGGCTGAACTCGCCCTCATCGAATCCGAGTGCCAGAAGCTCGGCGTCAACGTTAAGCTTTCCGAGGTCTGGGCCAAGGGCGGCGAGGGTGCGCTCGACCTGGCCGACGAGGTCATGCGCCTGATTGAGCAGCCGAGTGAGCTCGAGTTTGCCTACGAGGACGGTGCCGATGTCGCCGATGCCCTCGAGGCCGTTGCCACCAAGGTCTACCGCGCCGATGGCGTCGACTTTACGCCGGCTGCCAAGCGTCAGCTCGCCGAGCTGCGCGAAAACGGCTTTGGCAACCTGCCGGTGTGCGTGGCCAAGACGCAGTACAGCTTTAGCGACAACGCCAAGGCTCTGGGCGCGCCCGAGAACTTCCGCATCACCGTGCGCGAGCTCAAGGTTTCCGCCGGTGCCCACTTTGTGGTCGCGCTGACTGGCAGCGTCCTGACTATGCCGGGCCTGCCCAAGGTTCCCGCCGCCGAAAATATCGACGTCGACAACGACGGCAACATCACCGGCCTGTTCTAAGCCTGCTGCTCATAGCCGCTTGCCCGCCCCGCCGCGCCCACCAAGGCCCGGCGGGGCTTTTTGATCCTTGGGCACGCGCATGTCTTATAGATACCGATGGCCTTTGCCCATCATAGGCTTTTGCGCGGGTAGAATGCATGGATAACTTGATGCTTACAGGCGACGGAAAGGAAACGTTGCATGGACCAGGACAAGACGACCGTGATGGGCGGATATGGCTCCGCACAGGCTGGCGGCAGCGCCGATGCGACCCGTATCGTGCCGAACCCCGGCAATGCTGCTCCCGATGCGACGCAGGCGTCTGCCGAACCCACACGGGTTATGGGCTATGGCGATACACCACGGGATCCGTTTGATTATGCACCGCAGGACCCGTATGACAATGCGGCGCCGGACCCGTATGGCAATGCGGCGACAGATGCTTATAACAACCTGCCGCATAATCCCATTCCGCAGCCTCAGCAGACGACGTATATGCCGCGTACGGCGCAGGTCCAGTCTCGTTATGAGTCGCGCGATCCGCATGCGTGCCAGCCGTATCGCGAGTATCCCAAATCGATTCCGCAGTATGGTGAGGACGAGGAGAAGGCACCGTCGCGTTCGTCGAGCGTGATCAAGAAGATCCTGATTGTGCTGGCGATCTTCTTTGCCTTGTCGGTCGTGTTTGCCATCGTGTCGGGCATGCTCAACAAGCGAGGGAATTCAACGGCCGATACCACAGCCGAGCAAACCGAGTCCACCTCGTCTAGCACTGTCGACCTGAGCGATATTCCGGGGCAGTACTGGTCCAACGCCAAGAAGCTCCTCAAGTCGCGCGGAGCCGACCTTTCGAACGCCGTGATCCTGACCGACGATGGCTCAACGCCCGTCATCGATTCCAACTGGGTTGTTACGAATGCCTACTATAACGACAACGGCAACCTGGAGGTTCAGCTCACGCACAAGAACAGCTATGGCAACTCGTCCGGCGGCCAAAGCGGTACCGACAGCTCGAGCTCCAATACGCTGGAGGACTTGAGCAATAAGGCCCAGGAGTTGGGAGATAAGGCTCAGCAATTGGGCGACACGGCTCAGAACCTCGGCGATACTGCTCAAAATCTGGGCGATATGGCTACCAATGCCTGGGACGCGCTGCAAAACGGCATTTCGGGCGCACAGGGAAACTAGCGGACGAGCGGCTGGGGCCTTAACAGTGCAAACAAAAACGGGGCGCAGGATCGCATGACCGGGCGCATATGTGCGTTGGTCGGCGGTCTTGTGCCCCGTTTTGCTGTCGATTACAGCTGCTCTGCCGGACGCTCGGGCGAGCTAAAGCCCGAGTCAAACGTAACGACGCATGATGCATCGGGCCGGCGCTTGTGCACGATGCGCGTGACGAGTTCCAGCAGCTTCTCGTCGGAAATGTCAAAGCCGTCAGGACGCACCAGGTCAAATGACACAAAGCCATCGTGCTCGTGCAGGTCGTGGATGGAGAGTGCTGGATCAATCTGCGCCACGCCGCGTTTGACCCAGCCGCGCAGGTCGTCACCGGTCGTTGCGATGGGGTCGCAGTGCAGTGTAATGTCGATGCCCATCTGGCGTTTGATGTCGTGTTCGATGGTGTCCAGGATCTCGTGGTGCTCAAAGGCATCGCCCTCGCCGGGCATTTCCACGTGTGCGCTGGCAAACTGGCGGCCGGGGCCGTAGTCGTGCACCATCAGGTCGTGTGTGCCCAAGACCTGGGGGTACGACATAATCCTGTCGCGAATCGCTTGAACGAGCTTGGGGTCGGGCGCTTGCCCCAGCAGCGGGCTGATGGCGTTGCGCACCAGGCCCATGCCGCTGATGCAAATGAAGATGCCCACGCCCAGGCCCGCCCAGCCGTCGAGATCAAAGCCTGTCGTTTGCGAAATAAGCGCCGCCGCCAAGACCGAGCCCGAGGTGATGACATCGTTTTTGGAGTCCTGCGCCGTGGCGATGAGCGTCTCCGAGTCGATGCGGTTGCCCAGCGTGCGGTTGAACGCGGCCATCCAGAGCTTAACGAGCATGGATGTAGCCAGTGCCGCAAGGGAAACGAGCGTGTAGGCGGTGGGGGAGGGCTTGATGATCTTGGTAACCGACTCCAGGATCAGGTTGATGCCGACAGCACAAACGAGGACGGCGACAACCAGACCGGCGAGGTATTCGTAGCGGCCGTGTCCATAGGGGTGACCTTCGTCCGCCGGGCGACTGGCAAGGCGGAATCCGAGCAGGCTCACGATGTTGCTCGAGGCGTCGGAGAGGTTGTTGAAGGCGTCGGCGATGAGCGAGACGGAGCCGGCGAGCAGGCCCGCGATGCCCTTGGCTAGGCACAGGGCAATGTTGAGGCCAATGCAGATGAGGCTTGCGGCAAAGCCCGCGTTGGTGCGACAAGTTGTATCGACCGGCTCGTCCTCACTGCCGGGAACAAGTGTATGTACCAGCCGATTTACAAATAGCATGGCAATCGTCCTCACAATCATGGTTAAGGGGATAGTGTAGCTCGCATGGACGCGCCGTGTGCCGATGCTCAGAAAATGCAGCAATGGTCTGCCCACGTTAACGGGCGACGAGGGGTGAGCAGGGCGTATCGCCCGGCGAGTATGGTTTCCCCGACTCGACGATAGGCGGGACGTGTTTCTGCGCTACCATTTGCACTAGTTATGACTGCAGCCGTGTCGCATGTGCAAACCGTGCGCCGCGGATTAATTGGAAGGGGAGCTATGGCGACGAGCGTTACGCCTGAAATCAACGGATACGAGCTGACCGATGATCAGGTTGGCAAGCTCCGCAGCTGGTGCAAGGGCAACGCGGGAGCGGCGTCGTCCGCGACGGGTGAGACGTTCACGCGTCCGCTTGCTCCCGTACTTGTTGGCGGCGACCTGTTTATCTACTCGATGAGTCGCATGTTTTTTGAGTCCTATGGCGTGAGGCCGCTTGTTCTAATCGCGGAGAACGTCAAGATCGTGACGACGACCAAATTCGCCGAGATTATGTATGTTCGCGGTACCGATGATGAGCCCACGCTGCTCGGCGCCCTCAAGGCCGTCTCGGATGCCGTTGCGCCCTGTGACCCGATGCTTCATGTTTTGGGTACGGGCGACTGGTATGCCCGCACGTTTGCTCGCAATGCGGAGCTGCTGCGCTCCTGGGGCTTTACCACGCCGTACTGCGACTACGACACGTTTGACTCCATTACGCAAAAAGGCATCTTCCAGGGTATTTGCGACGAGCTGGGCATCGCCCATCCCGGCACCTATGCCATGCCTTGCGACGAATCGGTCGAGGCCGTTGACCCGTATGCCTGCCCATTTAGCTTCCCGGTCATTGCCAAACCTTCGAATTCTGCTGCCTGGCATTATGTTGAGTTTGACGGCAAGGCAAAGGTCATGACGGTTGACTCCGCGGAGGAACTCGCCCGCGTCTACTCGGCGCTTCGCCCCTCGTGCTACGACAAAGACCTGCTGGTTCAGGATATGATTCCCGGATTCGATGAGTCGCTCTATTCCATTACCTGTTTTGCCTGGAAGGGCAAGGTTGAGTTCTCTGTCTTGGGTCACGTGCTGCTGCAGGACCACGCGCCTTCTGCCATCGGCAACCCGGTCGTGATCGTGGGCGATACGGAGATGCCCGCATGGAAGGTCAATCTTCTGAACGATGCGAAGCGCTTCCTCGAGAAGGTCAACTATACGGGATTTGCCAACTTTGACGTTATGTACGACTCTCGTGACGGCTCGTATCGTTTCCTTGAGGTCAATGCCCGCCTGGGGCGCAACTCGTGGTACCTTTCGCTCGCGGGTATCGATCTGCCGCGCGTTATGGTCGATCACTGGATTGCCCCCGCATGCCTTGGCACGGAGCCGACGGCAACGTATGGTACCCAGGGTGAGCCCTCCCATGCGTCGCGCGCATTTACGTTCAAGATGGTTCCCGATGCCGTCATCAAGCGCTATGCCGCTTCTTGTGCCGATAAGGACTATGCGCTTTCGGACAAGGCGGATGAGTCGCCCGTTCTGTGTAAAGCGGACACGCTTGAGCACAGGTTCTGGGGATGGGTCACAAACATGAACCAGATTCGCAAGTTTAAGCGCTACGTTGGAGATACCCGTAAGTAGCGAATAAGGTCCGGCCGCCAAAACGGCTTGGGACTTTATCGGTTGGTGCGACAAGTTGTATCGACCGACTTGCCCTCACTGCCGGGAACAAGCGTATGTACCAGCCGATTTACAAATAGCATGGCGTATCTTCTCGCATCCTCGTTTAAGGGGACAGTGTGGCCCGCATGGGCGCACCGTGCACCGATGCTCAGAAATTGCAGCAATGGGCTGCTGGAGCTAACGTGCAGGGCTTCTTGTCCGACCGGGTGTTCCATTTTGGGCCACATGGGTATGGGCATGTGCCTGCCTGCCCGACATACTTAATGTCGACAGCCCCTGTGCAAAGGAGGACGTATCCATGGACGAGATGTTTGCCATTAAATGCCAAAATTGCGGCGGCCCCATGTACTCGCACCAGGCTAAACGCAGCTTTGAGTGTGCCTATTGCGGCACGGTCATCCCGTGGCAGGCCGATGCGGGGGAGCCCAAGAGCGCGCTGGGCATTCGCCATGCGTCGCTGACGGTTGTCGATGGGCTGCTTAAGCTCACCCACGTGTCGCAGCTTGAGCGCCCGGTGGACCCCGACTGGTATTTCTTTAATGCGTACTGGCGCAACCAGTCGGTTCTGGAGCATCTGCTGTGGGAGGACCGCGGCACGGCGCAGGAGTTTCAAGAGGCAGCGCACGTGAGCATTCCCTGCCCTTTCTGCGGCGCATCCTTTGAAGGCGAGTCCACTCAGCGCGTGTTTGAGTGCCCGTCCTGCGGCAATAAGATTGGCGTTGCTGACCTGCTCAAACCCGGTACGTTTAGCAAACGCTTGACCTTGGGCGTTGGTGCTGAGTACGTGCCTGAGCAGGGCATTCCCTGCGAAATCTCGCCGCAGCAGGCGCGTGCCAACGCGCTGCAGCTGGTGCGCCAGTACCCGGAGGCCTTTGCCGGGCACGATGTGGAAGACGCGATCCAAAACGACATGATGCTCTTCTACTTCCCCATGGCGCTCGCGGACCTGCGCATGATGGCGTCCTTCCCGGGCAGGGGTCTGAGCAAGGAGACCATGGTGTACTATGAGGTGCTCGACTGGGCGTATCCGCGGGCAAACTACCTGGACGTTCGCCTTATGGGCATTTTGGAGCCGTGGGACTTTGCCAAGGTTGGGCCGTTTGACCCGGCCATGCAGGAGGGCGACTTCCGTGTTGTCTCCGTCGATGCGTCCACCAAGGACCAGGTGGTCATTGATAAGCTGGCGCTCGACGTTGCAGGCAACGATGCCGAGGCGGTGCTGGGGCTCAATAAAAAGAGCATCCGCACCTGGGCGCGCAAGGCCCGTAAGCACAAGGACGGCCTGGTGATGGTACCGGTCTACTTTGTCGATCGCCCGGCGACGGACAGCCGCGATGGCGAGCAGGTGCGCATTGCCGTAAACGGCCAGACGGGTCGTGCGGCCGCGGTGGTGTTTAGCGACAAACGTGAGACGCATATCGTGGCGCCGCTCAACCCGAGCCTGCATCTGTCCGGCGAGAGCACCGTGCACGCCACGCCCGTCGAGGTCAAATACGTTAAGTCGCCGTTCCTGTACCAGATTGTACGTAAGGGAGGCCGCGAGCAGCCACGTCAGGTGGCAGCGGCGGCCGAGGGTTCCTACCGAGAGGAGAAGCCCAAGCGCCGCGGCCTACTGGGTGCGCTATTTGGGAAGTAGGGGAGTGGTACGGGACAGTGCGCAGTAGTGCGAGCTGTCCGTCGTGGCAGATCTAAATAAACGGTGGGACGGCTGCAGCCGGCCCTTTTCTGCGGTAGCCAATGAGGCTTCATCAGACGAACGGCGCATTCTGTAATCATCATTTATGCGGACCCTTAATCATTTGCGTTGACTGACGTTGTCTTCGTTGAAGGCGTGTCCTAAAACAAACACCGTTCTATCAGCTCTTTGCCGCGCAGGGTGTCGATCCACTCCCGTGGAATTGCGTCGATGCCGTATGCCGTGCCGGCGAGGGCGCCTGCGACGGCTGCGGTGGTGTCGGTGTCGTCGCCCAGGTTGACGGCGGTAAGCACGCAATCTTCGTAGCTGTTGGTGTTCACAAAGCACCAGGTGGCTGCCTTAAGCGTGTCGCGCACGAAGCCGCCGGATCTGATTTCGTGCTCGGGCTCGTCTTTCAGCTGGAGCACCCATGAAGGAAGTGCACCGTTCATCACGCTCCTCATCAGCTCGACAAATATGATGCATGCGTCGGTCGACGTTCTGTGGGCGTGCGTAATCGCGGAGACTTTGCTGACCTCTTCGTTTGTCGCATCGGTGAACGCCAGGGGTGCGATGCGCATGAGCGATCCGTTGCCGTTGTCGCGCTCGCCTGAGCCTCCTTTGCCGGTGCGCAAGGCGCGGGCGGTCGTGCCGCCGTAATCGAAAACGCCGTCGATCGTATACTCGCCACGGGCAATCCAGCTTACGAACTTGTCGCGCATGTCTGTGGTGTCGATATGCCCGAGCTCCCTAATCGAGTCACAGGTAGCAAGCGTCATGGATGTGTCGTCGCTCCAGGTGCCGGCGGGCTGCCCATGCGTGCCATAGCCGATCATGTCCGTGCATTCGAACGTGCCGCGGGGCCTGAACTCGTAAGGAACGCCCAGCGCGTCGCCGACGGCAAGCCCATAGATGCAGTTGCGCAAAGACGGTTTTGGTGTGCCCATCCGTATCTCCCACTTTCCTCTTGAGGGATGCTGTTTAATAGCTAATGGCTGGCTAATGGCGATTATCATAAAACCTGGCGGGGACAGAAACTGCGACGTCGTCGGAGGTCTTCGCGAAAGGGTCTCGTGGCTACTAGAATGAAATGCTAGAGACAACAGAGGTGCAGTAACTGGCTGTTGACCGTCTGCACCTTCAGCCCCAGCAGTCACGCGAAGGCCCAGGAATTCGTCAACGTGCTCAATATGGTGATGTGACCGGGCGCTTTCGAACACAAAAAACCGGGATGCAAGGAGTCGCACCTTGCATCCCGGCCGAGCTAAAACGGCGCTGCTGCATGCCGTTGGAGCTTTAGCTTTTAATCTCGATATCGTCGAGCTTGACGTCCATGGCCTCGGTCTTAGCCTTAGCGATGTCATCGGCAAATTCCAGAGACTTCATCATGGTCTCGACGGCATCCTTGTGCTCCTCGACGTTGTCGATGCGCACGTAGACGCTGCCGCCGCCTGCTTCGGTGAAGTACTCAGTCGTCACGCCGCCCGAGTGTGTATAGGAAGCGTTGCGCCAAGTCTTGCCGTTGTACTTGACGGGGTCATTCTCGGTCCACTCAAAGCTGGCATTCCACTTTGCCTCGTAGTCGAACAGCTCGTCGGCGTTCTTGTCAGGATCGAAGACGGGGATGAAGCGATCGCTGGCGTGCTCGCTCTCGGTGAACTTAAACTGGGCCCTGTCGGCGGTATCGCCTGCGACGTCGGTGACCTCGACGCCCTCGGGGACCTCGACCTTAAACCAAATGAAGTCGGTCCTCGTATCCACGGCTGGCTTTTCCGCGCCGCCACCGCTGCCGGTAGCTCCACCGCTTCCGCCACAGCCCACCAGGGCAACTGCGGCAAAGAGACTCATGCAGAGGGTGAGAATCGCAAAGGCCTTCTTTTTCATGGTCGTGTCCTCCTCGATCTGTAACCGCCCATGGATTACCTGCCTTTACTGTACGCGCGAGCGGCTCGTTCGGGTGGGCCATGTGTCCCATTCTGGGGGCCGGATTTGCGCCGACAAGTGGCAATATGTCCGGGCGCAAAAGAGGGGAGAGACGGAGCTACCGGCTCTCCCCGGGGTGAGGTGCCCGTTGTTTTATTGGGGCGCGTGTACGCGGGCGTGTGCGGGATTCGGCTACTTGATCTCGATGCTCGAAATCTCGACTTCGCGTGCCTCGGAAACCGCTTCCGTCATGTCGTCGGGGAACTCGATGGAGTTGAGGAGCGCCTCGGCTTCTTTCTTATGCAGATCGAAGTTCGAGATGAGGACGTAGACACTTCCCGGCTCAACGTCGGTAAAGAAGAGTGTTGAGACGCCACTGTTGTCCTCGTACGTTCCGATGAGCCACGTCCTGCCGTTATACTCGACGGACCCGCCATCCTTCCACTGGAACGTATCGCCTTTCTTTTCTGCCTGGTCGGCGTGGGACTCCTCAGCTGTCAGCGCCTTTTTCCAAACGGGGATAAAGCGATCGGCCGAGCCGTTCTCGTCTTCGGGGAAAGTGAGCTGGACCCTGTCGGCATTCTTGCCGGCGGAGTCGCTTACGCCAACGCCCTCGGGCATCGTGACCTTAAACCAGATAAAGTCGGTCTTTGCGGCTGCGGGGGCCTTTTCCTTGCTGTTCGTGGCGGCGTCACTGCCGCCTCCGCTCGACGCGCCTCCGCCGCAGCCCACGAGGGCGAGCGCGGCAAAGAGGGCGATGCACAGGAAGAGGATCGATAGGGCCTTTTTCTTCATAGTGGCGTCCTCCTTGTCTGTCGGTGACATCACGGCGCCGCGGGTTTTTGGAGCCGTTGGTGTATGTTGCTATTCGCAAGCGTGGCGGATGTCGTTGTGTGTGGTTCGGCGATGCCTCCGTTCGTTGTTTGAGGCCGTCGCTCGGCCGTGCCCCAACGGGTTCCTTACTTATAGATATGCCCCAGTTTGTGCCATTCGGGAGTCTCGAAAGGTGGGCCATGTGTCCCATGTTTGCGTTGCTGCCGCCTATCGTGCGTCATAGAAATCCGCGATGGCCAGGTGCGCTGACGCTCATGTGCTTATGGGCTAGACTTAGCATCATTACGTGTTTGATGCGGTTGGCCGGTGGTTGTCGCCCGACCGATCTATATGACTTGAAGGTGCATGCGTATGAGCCAAGAGATGATGGATAAAACCTGTCGCGAGTTTGCCCAGGCGCTTGCCGCGCGCGAGCCGGTTCCCGGCGGCGGTAGCGCGAGCGCCTTTGTGGGCGCGCTGGGCGCCTCGCTTTGCGGGATGGTCGCGCGCTACGGGGCAACCAATCCCGCGCTTGCCGATCGCGCAGACGATTTGACGCGCGCATTTGCCCAGGCAGACGAGTTGGCGCAGGAACTTGTAGGTCTAGTTGCCGAGGATGTTCGTGCGTACGGCCAGGTGTCCGCTGCGTACGGTATTGCTCGTGATGACCCGACTCGACCCGTGGCGATTCAGGACGCGTTGCGCGTGGCGGCCATGCCTCCGTACCGCATTATGGACGCTTGTGGGCGTGCGCTGGCGCTGCTCGAGGACATGGCAGACAAGGGCTCGCGCCAGCTGCTGTCCGACGTGGCATGCGGCGCCGTATTCTGCCGCGCTGCCATGCAGGGCGCAAGCCTGACGCTCTTTGCCAACACCACATCTATGAAAGACCGGGCGCGCGCCGAGGAGCTCGAGGCGGCGTGCGATGAGCTGCTGGATACATGGCTGCCGCGCGCCGATGCGCTGGCGCGCCGTGCTGCCGACGCTGCAAGGAAGAGGGGATAACCATGGCCGAGCTGTTGAAGGGCGCTCCCGTCGCCCGCGCTTTGACCGAGGAGCTCGCCGCTCGTTGCGTCGCCCTGCGCGAACAGGGCATCGTGCCGACGCTGGCCATCGTGCGCGTGGGCGAGCGCGAGGACGACCTGTCCTACGAGCGTGGCGCCCTCAAGCGCTGCGAAAAGGTTGGCATTGAGGCTCGCCGCGTTTTGCTTCCCTCCGATGTTTCGCAGGATGAGTTGCTGGCGGCTATCGAGGGCGTTAATACCGATTCAGCTGTTCACGGCTGCCTGATGTTTCGCCCGCTGCCCGCTGGGCTTGATGAGGATTCGGTTGCCGCGGCACTCGATCCCGCCAAGGACGTCGACTCCATGACACCGGCCTCGCTGCTTACCACGCTTTCGGGTCGTGGCGAGGGCTTTGCTCCTTGCACGGCCGAGGCCGTGTTGGCGTTGCTAGACCATTACGGCGTTGAGCTGGATGGGGCCAAGGTCGCGGTCGTCGGTCGGTCGCTGGTGATTGGTCGTCCCGTTGCCGCCATGCTTACGGCTCGCAATGCCACCGTGACGACGTGCCATACGCATACGCGCGACTTGGCTGCCGAGTGCCGTTCTGCCGACATTGTTGTTGCCGCGGTTGGACGCGCGCGCACGATTGGCGCGGATGCGGTTCGCGAGGACCAGGCGATCATCGATGTGGGCATTAACTGGGACGAGGCCGCCGGCAAGCTGGTCGGGGACGTGGATTTTGATGCTGCGGAGCCGATCGTTGGCGCAATTACTCCCGTGCCGGGCGGCGTGGGGGCTGTGACTACCGCGATTCTCGCCAAGCACGTGATTGAGGCGGCGGAGCGCGCATCGAAATAGGCGTTTTTTGACCACAGGGGTCCCGAGGGGGTCTCGAAGGGTTGCGGTTTCGCCCTTTTTGCGCCGAAGCGATACACTGTTGCCGTTTGATTTCTTCGCTCAAGGAGGATGCGCATGCCGTGCACAACGATTTTGGTTGGTAAGAACGCGAGCTACGACGGGTCGACGCTGGTTGCCCGCAATGAGGACTCGTCCAACGGGGTATTTGAGCCCAAGCGTATGCGCGTGGTGCATCCCGACGAGCAGCCGCGCGTCTACACGAGCGTCCTGAGCCACCTGACCGTTGAGCTGCCCGACAATCCCATGCGTTACACAAGCGTCCCCGACGTTGTTCCTGGTCATGGTATTTGGGCCGAGGCCGGTTTCAACGAGCTCAATGTTGGCATGTCCGCAACCGAGACGCTTACCACCAACGAGCGCGTCCGTGGCGCCGATCCGCTCGTGGACTATGTGCCCGCCAAGGGCAGCGAGGGCGAGGACGGCTATGTGCCGGCGCAGCCCGGCGGTCTGGGCGAGGAGGATATGGTGACCCTGGTGCTGCCGTATGCCAAGTCTGCCCGCGATGGCGTGCGTATCCTGGGCGACCTGCTCGAGCGCTACGGCACCTACGAGAACAATGGCATTGCCTTTAGTGACGTGGACGAGATCTGGTGGCTCGAGACTATCGGCGGCCACCACTGGATCGCCAAGCGCGTGCCCGATGACGCCTATGTGACCATGCCCAACCAGCTGGGTATCGATAGCTTTGACCTGGATGACGCCGAGGGCGCTCAGGTCGACCACATGTGCTCCGCCGACCTGCGCTCCTGGATGGCCGAGTGGCATCTGGACCTGACACTGGGCGTTAAGGGCGACGGTCCCGCCGCGGTCTTTAACCCGCGCGAGGCCTTTGGCTCGCACAGCGACAGCGACCATGTCTACAACACGCCGCGCGCCTGGTACATGCAGCGCTGCTTCAACCCCAGCGATGTGTGGGACGGTCCCGAGGCCGACTACACGCCCGAGAGCGATGACATCCCCTGGAGCCGCGTGCCCGAGCGCAAGGTGACCATCGAGGATATCAAGTACGTGCTTTCGAGCCACTACCAGGGCACGGAGTACGACTGCTACGGCAGCAAGGGTACGCCCGCCACGCGCGGCGCCTATCGTCCCATCGGCATCAACCGCAACAGTCAACTCGCCGTGCTGCAGCTGCGCCCCTATGCACAGCCGGCGTATCGCGCCGTGCAGTGGATGGCGTTTGGCTCCAACTCGTTTAACGCGCTCGTGCCGCTGTACGCCAATGTCGAGACCATGCCCGAGTACTATGCCGACACGCAGGCCCGCGTGACGTCCGAGAATTTCTATTGGGCAAATCGCCTGATCGGTGCCTTGGCCGATGTTCGCTTCCACGAGTGCGGTCGCGCGGTCGAGGATTATCAGGAGAAGGTCGGCGGCATGGGTCACAAGCAGATTCACGACGTTGACGCTGCCGTTGCCGCCCTGCCCGAGGCCGAGGTGCCCGCCGAGCTCGCCCGCGCCAACGAGGCCTTTGCCGAGCTTGTGCGCGTGGAGACCGATGCTCTGTTGGGCAAGGTGCTCTACACCACGAGCTGTGCCATGAAAAACTCCTTCGCGATGAACGACAACGTAAGGTAAAGATAACCTTGCAACGAGCGAGCGGGACAAACGCCGTCAAAGGCTTTGCCCTGCTCGATTTCTATCCCGGCGACAAACGATTTTGTGTCGTTCGCCCAATCTTGGGTACAAGAAGGCCATTGTAGTTGTTCACGATTGGAGCCAACCATGGTTATGAAATTCGATCAGCTTGTTAACGGTGCCATCAACGTGGGCTTCGGCGCCGCTGCCGTTGCCGTCGAGGGCGGCAAGAAGGTTCTCGACGACCTCAATACCAAAGGCGAGCAGGTGCGCAAGGACGCCGGCACCCCCGATATCGCCCGCAGCGTATCCGACATGTTCGAGCAGGCCGGCGGCACCATCTCCGACCTCACCGAGCGCCTGGGCATGCAGGGCGAGACTGCGGCGCAGCGCGTGCTCGACGAGCTCATCCTGGCCCGCGTCCGCATTATGACCGCCCCCGAGCGTACGGCCTTTTTGGCCCATGTGCGCGACATCGTCGATTCGGTCGAGGACAACGTGACCTCGGTACCCGTCGAGTCCGTTGAGCCCGACGACGCAGAGGACACCGAAGAGGCCGAGTAGCAGCGCAGATGGCAGATTCCACTACCGATTACAACAATCAAGATCCCTTGGGTGACGAGGCAGCGGTTGTCGATGAGGTCGATGCCGCCGTCTCGGGCGCTCGCAAGAAGCCGCGCGCTGTCGATATGGTCCCCGAAGAGCCCGACGCGATGGCGCCGGACGAGGAATACCAGCTCACGCCGGCAGGTCGCCGCGAACGCATCGGTCAGATCGTTCGCCTGATCAAAAAGTACCGCGTGTGGGATAACCTTACGCCGGTGCGCCTGCGTCGCCTGCTCGAAGAACTCGGCCCCATGTTCGTCAAGATGGGGCAGATTCTGGCCAACCGCTCCGAGATTTTGCCGCAGCGGTTTTGCGATGAGCTGCGCCGCCTGCGCTCTGACGTAGAGCCGGTGCCGTATGAGGTAGTGCTCCGCTGTCTAGAAGAGGAGTACGGCCAGCGCCTGGGGCAGATGTTCGACGCGATCGACCCCAACCCGCTCGGTAGCGCGTCGCTCGCGCAGGTGCACCGCGCCCGCCTGGTGACCGGCGAGGACGTGGCCGTTAAGGTGCAGCGCCCCGGTGCGCAGCAGGTGATGGCGCAGGACATCGACATCATCCGCTCGGTGGTGCGTATCGTTTCCAAGTTCGTCAACACCGACCAGTTTGTGGACCTGCACGGTGTGGTCGAAGAGCTGTGGACCTCGTTTCGCGAGGAGACCAACTTTTTGGCCGAGGCCAAAAACCTCAACGATTTCTATGACTTCCACAAAAGCGTGCACGGCGTTTCGTGTCCCAAATCCTACCTGGACCTTTGCACCGAACACGTCGTGGTCATGGACTACATCGACGGCATCTCCATTGCCGATCCCGAGCGCCTGGTGGCCGAGGGCTATGACCTGGAAAAGATCGGCTCGGCGATCGTCGAGGACTATTCGACGCAGGTGCTCGACGACGGCTTTTTCCATGCCGACCCGCATGCGGGAAACATCATCCTCAAAGACGGCATTGTCTACTTTATTGACCTGGGCATGGTCGGGCGCATGTCGAGCCACGACCGCGGTATCGTCAAGGATATGATTTTCGCCGTGGCCGAGGGCGATGTGCCCAAGCTCAAGGATTCGCTCATGCGTTTTGCCGTGACGCGCGGTGATTCGGCCGAGCTCGATCATTCGGCCTTTTTGTCCGATTTGGACTTTATCGTAGCCGACTTTGCAGGACTCGATCTTAAGGACCTGGATATCGGCGAGTTTTTGACCTCGTTGCTAAACCTGGCGCGCAAAAACGACGTTGAGCTGCCGAGCGTGGTGACGATGTTCGCCCGCGGCATGGTGACGCTCGAGGGTCTGCTGACCGAGTACATGCCCAACGTCAACATGATCCAGATCATCCAAGCGCACATCAAAAACGAGAAGAGCGCCTATGCGCGCGTCCGCGAAATGGGGCGCGACTTTGCGGCGAGCAGCTATCGCGCGGCAAAAGGCTCGCTCGAGGCGGCCGAGTATCTGGGCTTGGCGTCGCGTATGCTCACGCGCGGTCAGCTTAAGGTAAACACGCAGATCATGAGCAGCGATAAGGCGCTGCGACAGCTGGGTGGAATTATCGACCGCATGTCGATGGCAATTGTGATTGCCGGCCTGTTTATCGGCTCGTCGGTGGTGTACTACGCGCGCATCGAGCCGGTTGTGTTCGGTATCCCGGTCATTGGCTTTATGGGCTACGTGAGCGCGCTGGTGCTGGCGCTGATGCTGGGCCGCGAGATTTGGCGCAACAGTCACGGCGGCAAGCGGTAACGATTTCGCGGGATCAGAGGAAGACGGATCCTTTTGCTCGGCATTCCATCCTCACCCTTTTCTATCGCAAACCATAGCTTTTACCTTGGGCTTCGCCTGTGTGCGGGGCCCTTTTGCGTGCTACCATATCGACAGTAATAATCGATGGCCTAGATGGTGGTGCGGAGACGCACGAATGCGCGGTTTTCCTGCGCGTTTGGGAGAATCGGGGTGCAAGTCCCCGGCTGTACCAGTAACCGTAATTCCTCTTGGCCCGGGATGTTCGCGTCGCAGATCGGACGACGCGCCCGGGTCGGTAAGGTTAAGTCGGATCGCCTCCCATCTTGCACGCGGGCGCGGCGCATGCCGCCGGTACGCGTTGGGCTCTGGAGGGAAGGGGGACCCCGATGGGGGTACTCAAGCGCAATATGCGCGATGATGTGGGGCAGCCGCTGGGCAATGCTCCCAGTGCAGACAGTAGGAGACAAATGGATATGTTTGAGGACGAGTGCCAGCGCGCCTCGTGGCGTCGTCATGGAGCGATTGCCCGTGGCGTAGCCAAGCGCGGTCTGGTGGCGTTCCTGGCTTTTGCCATGGCTTTTGGCACCACGCCGGCGCAACTTTGGGCCGAGGGCGCCGAGGGCATTGCCGAGGCCGTGGCTCAGGCTACGACGGGCGGCGAGGGCGCGGCAGCCGACGATAGCGCTGCTGCCGCCGATGCCGGTGCGAACGGTGCTGCTGCGGAGGACGGCGCGGGTGCCAGTGACGCTGCTGCCGATGGCGCCGACGCAGGTCAGGGCGCAACTGCGAGTGCCGCGAATGGTGCTGACACCGCCGCAGACAACGCAACTGAGTCCGAGAACTCTGCGGCGGCGCCTGCTGCTTCGGAGCAGAAGAACGCCGTTGCCGCCGCATCCGCCACAACGCTTTCCGGTGAGGCAAAGGTCTTCATTCAGGACGCCAAGGATAAAGACAACTCGTATTCCACGAAGTCCGGCGCGCTCAATGTGGGTGATACGCTCTGGGCCAATATGTACGATGAGGTCGAGACCGAGGACTACTGGGGCGACCCTACGACCGAGACCAAATCGGTCGCTAACCCCGGCGCCTGGACCTATACCTGGCTCGCCGGCACGGTCAAGGCCAGCAGTGACGCCGCCGATTACACCGAGGTCGTAGGCCACGAGCAGTCGCTCACCATCACTGACGCGATGGAAGGCAAATACTTCATCTGCAAGGTAACGGTTGATGGCAAGGATTACTTCGGCCCCTCGGTTTCGTACGGCTCGGGTATCAATGCCAACAACATCCCCGGTCCCGTGCTGGGTGCCGGGCAGATGGAGCTTAACAGTGTCAAGCTAAATAGCGACACGCCGAGCATAGGCGATACCCTGACGGCGACTCCGTACATAAGCTATTATCAGCAAGCCCCCGCCGACGCCAAGGTTACCTACACGTGGTCCGCATCCACCTCGCAGTACTCGGGTTTTACCAAGATCGAGGGCGAGACGGGCGCTACGCTCGTGGTGGGCGACGACCTTGAGGGCAAGTACATCAGGGTCGAGGCCAACGCTGGCGTCAACACGGTGAACAAGACCACTTCCAGCAAGGTCAAACAGGCCGGTGCGGTCGAGATTTCAGCCGTGTCCATCGTTAACACCAAGGACAACACGAGCGTCTTTGCGGTGGGGGATACCGCTAAGGCCCGCGCCAAGGAGAAGGGCGGCGCGTACGGCGCGTTCGTCGACGCGAGCAAGCTCAACTATCAGTGGCAGAGCTCTAACACCAAGAGTGGCACGTATACCGACATTGCGGGTGCCACGGGGGAGACCCTCGAGCTAACCGTCGCTTTGGGCGGCAAGTACCTCAAGTGCAAGGTGTCTTCGAAGATCGGCTCTTCGAGCTCGACCAACTCGACGGGCGCTCTCGTTGCGGCTACCGGTTCAATTAATGTCACGAGCGTTACTATGAGCCCGACTTCGGGCAAAGTCGAGGTTGGTTCCACGATTACGGCGACCGCCAAGGCGGGCTCCACCGACGTTACCGCCGATTCGCATGTCACGTGGCAGTGGTATAAGGGCACCTCGAACTACGCGAGCTCGTGCAACACGCCTATCGAGGGTGAGACCGGTAGCACCCTGACGGTGACCGCCGCCCTTAAGGGCTACTACGTCGTGGCCAAGGCCAACGGCGGTTACGGCGAGCAGAAGCCGTACTATGCGGCGGGTCCTGTCTCCGTCGCTGGCCAAGTTGAGCTGTACGACGTGCAGTTTGAGGGCTCTCCTGCCACCAACGGCGTGCACGTGGGCGATACGCTCAAGACCAAGGTGCGCAAAAAGGACGGCTCCAACTATCACTATATCGAACGTACCGATAATGTGACCTATCAGTGGCAGTATGCAAATACCAGCTCGAGCTATGACTCCGCTTATACCGATATCCCCGGTGCCACCGAGGCCACCTATACCGTTGACGCCGCCTATGCCGGCAAGTATCTGCGCGTGAAGGTGACAAGCGAAAATACCGTTTTCAGCACGCAGAAGAAGAGCTCGTACAGCGGCACGCAGTCTATTGCTCCGCTTGGTCCCGTAACGCTTAAGGGCCAATACAAGCTGGCGGGCATCGAGCTTGCCGAAAAGAACGTTACGCTGAGCGTGGGTTCAAAGATCACGCCGAGCGTGCAAGTGCCGGGAAGCTGGTCGGGCTCGACCAAGGACGTGCCCGATGATGCCGACCTCACCATGGCGTGGTACGCCAAGGGCGAGGGCGATGCCGACTGGACCGAGCTTACCGACGGCATCGATACGACCGATGGTAGCCTGACCATTTCGGATGCGCTTGTTGGCAAGCGCATCAAAGTTACGGCGAACGCCCTCGACAACACCGTTGAGTGGGTTTCGCCCGATAGCGTCACCGCGGCGGGGGAGTATAACCTGCTGCGCGTGACAACTACGCCGCAGATCAATAGCGATTCGACCCATCTCGTCTCGGGCGATAGCGTTAAGGCGACGGCGCAGGCCAAGCGCGCCGACGGTTCGACCACCAACGGCATCGACGTTACCGGCCAGGCGACTGTTGCCTGGTATGCGGCGGACGATGCGAAGGCTCCAGCGGCCGACTGGACGCTTCTGTCCGATATGTCGGGCGCCACGGCAACGGTTTCGGCTTCTGCCGCGGGCAAGTATCTGAAGGCTGTCGCCAAGAGCGGCAGCTCGACGGTCGAGCTTGTCTCTGCCAATCCCGTGATCGCCGCAGGCTCTCTTGAGGCCGCAGTCCAAAAGCTCAACGATGCCAATAAACAGATTGCCGTTGATTACAGCGCTAAGGGCGGCAACGTCAATGACGCGCTGAAGGCGCAGCTTGCCGATCTGGGATTTACCGATATTGACGTCAAGGTCTCCGAGGGCGGCGTTGCCTTTAATGCAGAGGATGCCAAGGCCACGGTCGGCATCTCCGACGCTCAGGATAAGACCAACGGCGATGTGACGTTCTTCTACATCGACCCCAACGACTACACCGGTTACAACATCGACGGTCTGCGTAGCGCCGATGTGGTGTTTGAGCTGTCGCGCGGCGACGAAACCGAATACTATCAGCCCAGCAAGACAGTGCAGGTTGCTTGGGACGAGGCTCGTGTGCAGCAGATGCTCGACGATGCTGCCGAGCAAATTGCCATAGGCTACGCTTCGGGCGATTCGGCCGAGTCCGTCACGTCGAATCTCACACTTCCGTACCGCGCGGGCTCCAAGAGCAAGTTCGAGGTTGAATGGAAGAGTTCCGACGGCGATGTCATTTGGCCTTCCGGTTATGGCTGGGACGACTACACCGGCAAGGTGACGCGCGTTTCGAGCGATCGCGCCGTAACGCTGACCGCGACCGTTTCGTTTGTGAGCGGTGGCCCGTCTGACGTTAAGGGCGCGCACGACTTCACGGTGACCGTCAAGGGCGATCCCGAGAAGGTCGCCGCCGACAAGAAGGCACTGCAGGAAAAGGTCGATGCGGCCTTTACCTACGACAACATTAAATACTCCGGCACCGAAACGGTTGCCAACAAGGATGGCCTGACCGCCGACCTGCAGATGCCGCGCACGAGCACGCTCAATATCGACGGCAAGTACTACGAGGTCAAGTACTCTGCCAGCACCGATGACATCACGATTAACGGCTACAAGGGCACGGTTTACCAGCCGCTGCCTGGCACCGAGGCAGCGAAGACCAAGGTCACCCTTACGGTGACCGATAAGTCCAACGCCGAGGTCACGGCAAGCAAGACCCTCGACTTCGCGATTGCCCCGCAGGACCAGGACGAGCTCGATGCCGAGCTTTCTCTTATGGAGCAGGCCAAGGCTGGCTACGCTGCTGCCATCCTTAACGGTCAGGATGCCGCTGCTGTCACCGGTGACATGCACGCGTTCCAGAAGGCGTATCTCGATGCCGACGGTAAGCTCGCGTGGAGCTACGACAAGGCGACGACCGATTCGACGTCCCTTGGTATTGTTCCGGTGGATCTGCCTGGCTATGACGCGATGTCCGGGCAGGATTGGCGTCTGTTTAAGTCGAGCAACAGCCCTATTGTCTCCGCAGAGAATCTCAAGGTCACGCAGCCGCAGTACAACACGAAGGTTGTCGTTTCCTCGCGCCTGACGAGCGAGAAGTACGCTCGCTATGCCGAGCGCTATCCCGACAATGCCACGTATGCCAAGCTTGCCAACCAGGACGTGTCGGCAAAAATCACGGTTCTGGGCACGAGTGGTCAAGATAGCCCCGAGGTTACAGCAACATGCTCGGTTATCGGCATCGATGCCGATAGCAACCAGCAGACCTGGACCGCCGCCGAACCGTATACGTTAAAAACGGGGTCTACCGCCGCCGACCTCTCTGAGGCGCTCTTCAAGAAGCACGGCCTCACCGCCGATTACGGCATGGGAACCTGGGGCTGGTACCTCAATTCCATCACCTCGCCCGTCGACGCGGGCCAAACGCTTGGCTATGATTCGCAGACCGGAGCGTACTGGCAGCTCTTCATCAACGGCACGGCCGCATCGGTTGGTGCGGGCGGCTACGTGCTCGAGGCCGGCGACTCGGTCGTCTGGTACTACTCCAAGTACGGCGACCCGGCGCCCACCGACCAGCTTTCCGTGAGCTGCGAGGTTGTTGGCCAGGCTAAGGACGGTAGCCAGCAGACCTGGGCTCAGCCCACGACTATCCAAGTGAAGGAGGGCTCGACCGCGGCGGAGCTCTCTGAGCAGGTGTTCAAGCAGGCTGGCATTGGCGCCAACACTGGGACGGGCTCCTACGGCTGGTTCCTCAACTCGCTCACCTCTCCGTTTGATGAGGACGTAAAGCTCTCGACCGAACAGGTTGACGCTTCCACTTGGAAATTCTGGCAGTTCTTTGTCAACGGCAAGAAGGCCAATGTCGGCGCCGGTAACTACACGCTCAAGGCCGGTGACAAGGTTTCCTGGGTCTACGGCTCTGACGGTACTATGCCTGGGCAGGCAAAGGCTTCCCTGCAGATTATCGGTGTTGACAGCGGCGGTAATGTTCAGACGTGGGCGCCTGCAGCTGACTACACCATGGTTGATACCGCGACCGTGGCTGATGCGACTGAACTTGCCTTCAAGCAGAGTGGCATCTCTGCGGATTATGGTACGGGTGCATGGGGCTGGTTCCTCAACTCAATTACATCGCCGTTTGATGGGCGAACGCTCGCTTGGGACTCCACGACTGGGGCTTACTGGAAGCTCTTTATCGATGGCAAGCCTTCCGATTTGGGCGCGGGCGGCGTCCAGCTGAAGGACGCGAAGTCTATCGCCTGGGTCTATACGGCTGGCGACAAGCTGCCTGACCCCGATGCCCTCACGACCGACCCCAACGCGCCTAAGTCTAACTTCGACTCTGCCTGGCCTGCGTTTGCCGGCGGCAAAGTCAATGGCTCGGTTGCCGAAGTGCCGACTCCGTCTGGTGCGGCTGAATCTGCGTGGGATGAGCCCGCGGATATCAAGGGCGATGCAAAAGGCGTTTCGGACTTGCTCATTATCGACGGTAATATTTGCGCGGTTAAGGGCAACCGCATTGTGCTCATAGATTCTGAAACCGGAAAGAAGGAGCTTGCGAGCTGCTCTATTGGCGCGAACATTGGCTACTTCTGCCGTCCCGCCTATAAAGACGGCTATCTGGTTGTTCCTTTTGAGGACGGCTCGCTTGGCATTTTTGTTCTGGACAAGAAGGATGGGCAGTACTCGATAGCCTGTCGATACAAGACCCCTTCGCTCGGGATCAAAGATACCCAAGCTCTCACGTCCGTTACCATCTCCGACGGCAAGGCCTACGCAGGCTTCACTGTTGTCGACGGTTCAGAAGGTGCGCTCGTGTGCGTTGACCTGGCTTCCGGCAAAGTGGACTGGACAACAGACAAAAAGAAGTCCGAGACCAACGAGAACGAGGGCTACTACTGGGCGGGCGCTGCGGCCTCCGGTGACGACATCATCATCGGTAACGAGTCCGGTAAGGTTGCCCTCATTGATGGCTCCAACGGCAAAGAGCTCTCGAGCGTAAGCGTAGGCACGCCCGTTCGCTCCGGCATCATTGCCGTCGAGGTTGGCGAGAACGGCGACGGCACGTATCTCGCGGTCTCCCGCGATAACGGAACGCTCTACAAGATTCGTCGCAGCGGGGACAAGCTGACCCTCGAGGGCAAACCCGTTGCCTTCGCGGCCATCTCCACCTCTACGCCGGCAGTGAGCAACGGCCTGGCGTATGTCTGCGGCATGGACATCGAGGGTTACGGAACGCTCTCTGTCATCGATCTGAGCACTATGAGCGTTAAAAAGAGCATCCGCGCAGACAAGGGCGAGTCCAAGAGTACCCCGCTCGTCTCGGTTCAAGGTAACGACACGTACGTGTACTTCACCTGCAACGCTCTGCCCGGTGGCGTTTACGCTTATAAACTGGGCGACGATGCGGCGCAAATGATATTCACGCCCGACGCAAAGTATCGTGAATACTGCACCGCTTCTATCATCTGTGATGAGAAGGGCAACCTGTACTACGCCAATGACTCGGGACGCCTCTTTAAGCTAGCGGGTGCCGAGTCCTGGAGAGTTGCGTTCGATGCACAGGGCGGTTCGTACGTTGCACCGCGTTATGTTGCCAAGAACAAGATGGTTTCCGAGCCGGCCGCCCCTACCCGCGACGGATATACGTTCCTCGGCTGGTACACTGCCGAAGGCGAGAAGTGGGACTTCGCCAAGGACGTCGTGACGGCCGATATGACGCTCTACGCCAAGTGGATCAAGAATGCCGCTAACCCTGGCGGCAACGGTGGCTCCAATGGCGGCTCGGGTAATGCCGGTGCTGGTTCTGGCCCCGGTAACGGCACAGACGGCCAGCAGAGCGGCGGCGCTGTTTCGCCTGGGCAGAAGCCTGTGTCGTCGACCACGACCAAGACCAAAACCAAGGACGGCAAGGATTCCAAGAAGGATTCCGACAAGTCCGACAAGAAGGACAGCAAGAAGTCTGATAAGAAGTCCGCTGAGGCTCCGGCACAGCAGTCTGGCTTCAATCCGCTCGCCATCGCTGGCGTGGCGGCCGGCGTGATCGGTCTCGCCGTCATCGGCGTGTTCGTGCTCACCAAACGTCGGTAGGTGAGGGCTGTGTCCAACAAACCTCAGGACGCCGACTCCAAGCAATCCGAGTCGTCGTTCATTCAACTCGACGATGCAAAGCAAAAGGGCGCCGCTTCGGCGGCGTCCGCCCCTCGGCGCAGGGCGCTGCTTGGCGCTCTGACGGCCGTCTGCATTGCGCTGATTGTCGTCTCGCTGGGCTTTATTCACCCTTCCGTCAGCGGTGCTTGGTCCATCGACTGGATTGTCGAGACCGTGACGGGGGAGAGCGTCGTCGCCAAGGATGCGTCGGTTTCCGGCTCGACTATCGCTTCGGGTAAGACTGCGCCCAAGGACTCCAAATCTTCGGACAATGCGAAGGACGGGTCGAAGGACTCGGATGAATCGGATTCCAAGGACGATTCCGAATCTCCGGACAAGGACTCAAAAAAGGATTCGAAGGAGAAGAAGTCCGAAGGCAAGGGCGGCAAGAAGTCCAGCAACACGTCTGCCGGACAGGGCTCCGAATCCGCCGGTGGATCGAGCTCTTCTTCGGGCGGCGGCTCGACGTCCGGCGGTGGGCCGGCATCCAACAGCGGCAGCGCCTCTGCTGGCAATCAGGGCGGCTCGCAGCAGCCTGGCTACGTCACGGTGACGGTTTCGGTCACATCGGGCGCTGTGGGCAATCCTGTGTCCTCTGGCGGCACCTTCACCTTTAACAAGGGTGCCACGGCCTACGATGCCCTGTGCGCCCTGGGCCTTTCCGTGAATGCGCATGGTTCGTCGTACGGCACGTATGTCGCCGCCATTGGCGGTTTGGCCGAGAAGGAGCACGGCGGCACGAGCGGCTGGATGTATTCCGTCAACGGTGTGACGCCCAACACGGCGTGCAGCAACTACGTCCTATCCAACGGCGATAGAGTCGTCTGGTATTACGTAACGGGCTAAATGCCTCAACATAGCGCGCCAAGCGGGCGGTTCGGACAAACATCCGAGCCGCCCGTTTTTATGCGAATGGGACGCCGTTTCCCAATCGAGGCTCAACCGGAAATTCCATCCACTCTGAAGGCGAATTCCGGGATACAGTTTCCGCATCAGCATCCATTGGGAAAGCGCATCCCGTTCTAGACATCGATAACGGGATACGCTTTCCGTTTCGGCGTCCGCGGGAAACTGCGTCCCGCTCTGGGGGCTCATTCCGGGATGGATTTTCCGCATGGGGGCTCATCCGGAAACTGCGTCCCGTTCTGCCGACTGATTCCGGGACACACTTTCCGCTAGGACGGCGTTGCGGAAACTGCGTCCCACTCTGAGGGCGCAATCTGGGATGCAGCTTCCGGAACGGTGCCCCTAGGGAAACTGCGGCCCATTTCGGCGTTGTAGCCCGCCTCGTACGCCTTCCTTGGCAGGCTCGGCAAACAAAAAACCGGTTGGAACGAGAATTCCAACCGGTTATACCTTCAAGCAAATGTCAAACAAACTACGACTGCGCGCCCTCGAGGAAAAGGCGACGGCTAAAGTAGTTGTACCAGGTGATCAAGAACGTGGCGATGGCCTTCATGGCCTGGTAGCCGATGCTCAAAAACGTGACGCCTACAAACATGTACAGGTCGTTGAGGCCCAAGCCAATCACCGACAGGATGGTGAAGATCGTGAACTCGCGCTTGCGGCTCATGCCCTCGCGATGGTCGAACACGTACTTCATGCTGAGCCAGTAGTTAACCACGACGGACGTGGTAAACGAGATCGTGGTGCTCATCAAAAAGTCGAGGTGGAACAGCTCGACGAGCGCAATGAGCATACCCCAGTCGATGCCAAAGGAGATAAGACCCACGACAGCGAACTTGAGGAATTGCTTGGTATGAGGTTGTGCCAGTGCCTTGCGCACGTAATCACATCCAATGCGTTGACGAATCGAGCAACGAGATACTTTAGAGCTTTTGCGTGGGAAACGTAAGGTCTTTGGCAAGAACTATACGAACTCGCCAAATATTCAAGAGGCAATCCGCAAACGTTGCAAATCTTGCCGTAAACGAGCAAGGCCCACGAACAACGCAGCGCTCGACGCGCGTCGTCCGTGGGCCCCGTAGTGCAACGGGGAGGCCGGGCTACTTGGTCTGCTCGCCCTCCAGGAAGATCTTGCGCGTTACAAAGTTGTAGACCATGACCAGCGCGGTAGCGCAAATCTTGGCGATATTGGCCTCGAGGCCCAGGCCGGCGTTGAGGGCCAGCACGATGCCATCGTTGAGCGCCAGGCCAATAACGGACAGCACGACAAAGATGATGAACTCGCGGCGGCGGCTCATGCCCTCCTTGTGCGCAAACACGTACTTCATGCTCGCGACGTAGTTAAAGATGAGTGAGACGATAAAGCCGCTGGTGTTGGCGATTAGGATGTTGAGACCCAGACCGTAGTGGAGCAGATTCATGATGCCAAAGTCGATGACAGTGGCAATGACGCCGACGACGCCGAATTTCATGATCTGTGCAAGGAGCTTTTGCATGGTACCTGCCTTAGGGTGGCGCCGGGGCGCCGTGGGGATGACAAACCCAGAAAGTTTAGCCAATCCCCGTGGGCGGGGCTAGGCACGCTCCTCGATAGCACCGTTTCTATATGCATCGAGCAGCTGGCGCAGGTCCTGGATCTGGCTGCGAATCTTGGCACCGGTATCGGTGTCACTCACCATGCGGCGCCGGTCGGCCTCGTCAAAGCGGTTGGTCTCGCTTTCGATGTCGATGTTGCGGGTGAGCGCTTCGGCAACGGTGGTAAAGGCCTGGTGCGACTTGAGGCGGCATCCGCGCGAGCTTGAGATGAGCGTGTAGCCGGCGATGCCCGTTTTGGGATGGTAGGCGCGACAGAAACCGCCGTCGATGACCAGCAACTTGCCGTTGGCGCGGATGGGCTGCTCGCCCTTGGTGGTTTTGACCGGGGTATGGCCGTTGATGATGTGGCCCGTCGGCGAGCAGGCCATGGGGGCGACGCCAAACTCACGCATGATGTCGTCGCAAACGGACGAGGACGTGGTGAGCGTATAGTACGGGTCCATCGGCTCGACCCACGTGCTCTTGTCGGCGATGTAGGCGCGCTCGAACGTGCGCACCACGCGTCCGCTGGCGGGTGAGCTAAAGCCAATCCACAGGTACCACATCCAGTCGAGGGCATCGCGGTCGCCGACGCGCCAGGCGCGGCGGGCGATGTGGTCGCAAAAATCGAAGTAATCGCGGCCAGCATGCCAGGTGCCCAGGCAGTTCATGCTGCTAAAGGTGCCGTCTTCGTTGAGCGGCACGCAGCCGTGGAACAGCAGGTTGCCGTTGGTGACCTTGTACATCGAGCCGTGGGTGTAGAGGAAATCGATATGGCGATGCAGGTGATCGGCGGTGACAAACTCGGACACGAGCTTGTCGATGATGTGTTGCTCCTGGGGCGTGAGCGTGTATGGGTCCGCCGGATCGACGGTGGGGAAGTCGTTGGTCGTGAGCGGCCATACGCTGCCGTCGGCGAGGGCGACCGTGCCGGCGTCGTGATCGATCTTGTCGAGCAGCAGGCGGTCTGCCATGTCGAACTCGGGGTGGCGCTGGATAATCTGGCCCTCGAGCTTAAAGAGCAGGACGTTGATGGCTTTGATCAGCGGGCTGATGGACTCGCCGGCGGTATAGGTGGCGTCGGCGAAGGCGACAAGCTCGCGCAGCGAGATGCCATAGTCGTTCTCGAGAATCTCGTAGTTGTCGTAGCGCAGGTTGTTGCGCAGTACCGTGGCGATGCAGGCGGGCTCGCCGGCAGCGGCACCCATCCACAGCAGGTCGTGGTTGCCCCACTGAATATCGAGCGAATGATAGGTGAGCAGACAGTCCATAATCTTGGCCGCGCCGCCACCGCGATCGAAGATGTCGCCCACCAAGTGCAGGTGGTCGACGGCGAGGCGCTTGATGAGCGAGGCGAGCGACTCGATAAAGTCGTCGGCGCTGGCGGTCTCTAAGATGGATTCGATAATGCGCTCGTGATAACGCACGCGGTAGTTGTTCTCGTCTGGATGCGTGTGCAGCAACTCGTCGATGATGTAGGCGTAATCGCGCGGGATGGCCTTACGTACCTTAGAGCGGGTATAGCGGCTCGAAAGCGAGCGGGCAACCACGATGAGCTGGTCGAGCATGGTCTTGTACCAGGTGGGCGAGTCCTCGCGCCGGCTGCGGACAAGATCGATCTTCTCGCGCGGATAGTAGATGAGCGTGCACAGCTCGCCCTTTTCGCCAAAGGAGAGCGTGTCGCCAAAGATTTCGTCGACATGTTCGCGCACGACGCCCGAGCAGTTATTGAGGATGTGCATAAAGGCTTCGTACTCGCCATGCACATCGCTCATAAAATGCTCGGTGCCCTTGGGCAGGTTGAGGATGGCCGAGAGATTGATAATCTCGGTGAATGCGGATTGCTCGGTGGGGAACTGTCTCGACAGCAGGCGCAGATACTTGAAGTCGTGCGGATTGTGATCGAATGCGGCCATGAAGCACCTTCCGATGTGGTTGGTAAAACTGATAAAGCATCGTCAAACGTTTATCAGTATGCGCCGCTTTTGTTTCGATTGGAGATGAGAGGTCGAATTGTTTGCCGAACGGTTTGGTAAATCGATTTAGTTGAGGTAGATATGGCGGTTGAGTGGAGACGCAGGGTCGTTTTTGCAGACGCATGCCTCCGGGATCGATAGAGATGATGACGGTAAAGATGTTCACTACCTTTGCTTCAATTTGGTAAATAGTGGACATTTGTACCGTATTCACGCTTGCTGTGTGATAATTTGCGCAGCAATGAGTAAGGAGCCTCATATGAGTGATTTTGTCCTGACCTGTGAATCCGCCGCCGATCGAACCCGTGAGTTCTTTGCGTCGCGCAATATCCCTGTCGTGTGTTTTCATTACGAGATCGACGATGTTGTCTATACGGACGATCTGTATCAGTCGATTGCGCCGGACGAGTTTTTTGCCCAGATTTCCGCGGGCGCCATGCCCAAGACGTCTCAGGTGAGTGTTGGTGAGTACGAGGAGTTTTGGGAGCCGTTTGTTGCCGAGGGTAAAGACGTGCTGCACCTGGCGTTGTCGTCGGGTATTTCGGGCACGTATGGATCGGCCTGCGTTGCGGCAGATGCTCGCGGATCGCTATCCCCAGGGCGGCAAGGTGCGCGTCATCGATTCGCTGGCGGCGTCTTCGGGCTTTGGCCTGCTGGCGGAATGTGCCGCCGACATTCGCGATAGCGGCGCTTCGCTCGACGAGACGGCCGCATGGATTGAGAAGCATAAACTCAACCTTCACCACTGGTTTTTCTCGACCGATCTGTCGAGCTACCTGCGCGGCGGTCGCATTTCGGCCGCGAGCGCGATCATCGGCACGGCGCTCAAGATTTGCCCACTCATGACGGTCGATTGCGAAGGCAGGCTGTCGCCACGTGAGAAGATCCGCACCAAGAAGCGCGCGATCTCCGAGATGGCCAAGACCGTGATGGCACATGTGCAGGACGGCGCGAACTATTCGGGCAAGTGCATCATGTCGCAATCGGCGTGCCGCGAGGATGCCGAGGCTGTTGCGGCGCTGATAGAGGAACAGGTTCCGCAGCTCAAAGGCAAGATTGAGATCAATAGCATCGGTGCTCTGATTGGCTCGCATACCGGCCCCGGCACGGTAGCCGTCTTCTTTATGGGCGATAAGCGCGTGGACTAACGTCCGTGGGCTGGCTGACGGTTTTAACCGCTGCGCCTGTCCCTCCTGACATTCGATAACAGAAAAAGGCCCGTCCCGTTGTTTGCGGGGCGGGCCAAGATGTTTTGCTAGCGTTTCTTTCCGCGGAAGAAGAAACCGTGCAGCGAGGGCTTGAGTCCGCGGTTGGCGCGACGCTCCTCGATATGATCGTGGATCGAAGCGACGCGTTCGATGACTTCGTCGGGGATCGGCACATCGGGATTCATGTTCTCGACCTGGCTAACCTCGGCGGCGGCGACCTGGTCGATAATGGGCACATCGTCGCGCGAGATGACGGGCGTGGCGTCTTCCTTCATCTTGCGGTATCGCTGCATCATGTCGGTCTGCAGCTGTTGGGCCGAAGGCGGTGTCCAGATGATGGCGTTGGCGCCGGCGGCGATGGTCTCGCGGATGCTCTCGGGCGTCTTACCGCCCGGCGCGATGAGCGGCAGGTTGGGATAGTGCTCGCGCAGCTCACGTAGGACCTGGGGCGTGTTCTTGCCGGCCGCGATGTTGAGGATCTTTGCTCCGGCGCGCACTTTGGCATGCGCATCGTCGTCGCAGCGAACGACCGTGGCGATGACGGGGATGTCGGCGATGTTGGTGATGTGCTCGACCATCTCGGCAGTAGCGGGGGAGTTGACCACGCAGCCCGCCGCGCCCTGCATCTCGGAGACGGCCGCCATCTGCACGGAACGCTTACCGGTGGTGGTGCCGCCGCCAACGCCCACAAAGACCGGGCACTCGGCAACAGTCAGCAGCGCCTGCGTAATGGCGGGCTGCGGCGTGAAGGGGTAGACGGCAAACACAGCGTCGGCATTGGAATTGCGGATGACCGCCACGTCGGTGGTGTAGATGAGCGATTTGATGCGGCGGCCAAAGAGCGTAAAACCGCTGGCCTCCTCAATCTCATCGGGCATGCGGAGGGCCGCCTTGCGCAGGCGCCCGTCGATGGGCAGCGGCTCCATGGGCAAAAGGCCGTTGGGAGTTACGGCCACCTGGGGCTCGGTAAATTCGTCTGCAAGCTCTACCTCGGAGAAGTCGACCGAGGCGACGATGTCCTCGTGAACCTCGGCGGGAACATCGATGGGGACTTGGTCGTTAGTTGCGGCAGGCGTCTCGAAGGAGCTGGTGCCGACAAAGGCGTCGACGCGCTCGTTCAAATCGTTGAGAGAATCCATGGCGGTCCGTTTCTATGTTGTGCGGTCGGCAGTGTACGACTGGCGTTGCGAGTGCTAAATCGTTTGACGAGTTGATTTTTCCCCGCTGCGCCATCCGTTAGACTGAAGGGCCGGCGAACGTGAAGGAGCTGTGGTGGCGGGAATCGAGGTGCTATCTTGAATGTCCCGTATACAAAAGAGAGGTGACGCGGTATGGAATTCTCGGCAATGTTGGGCTCGATTGGCCTATGCGTGGGCGCAATCGTTGCCGCCGCGGTCATCTACTTTGCGGTCACGGCCATTAAGGGCAAAAAGGCCGAGCGCAAGGAGCGCGAGGCACTTAAGCAGTGCCGTGACCAGCAGGACAGGCGCGCACGGCGATAGCTTGTTGAGTTTTGAATCCGTGCGCTAGCTGCGTTTTCGGACCAGGGCGATATAGAAGCCCTCAAAGTCGCGACTGGGCGGAATGGTCAGCGTGCCGGGCATGCCGTTGGCAATGGCCGAGACGTGGCCGGCGGCGATGGCCTCGGTAAGGGCGTTGCACTCGATGCGCGGTTCCTCACCGGCTTCGCGAGCGCGGCGCGCTTCGCTTTCACTCGGCGTGCCGTCGAGGGGGATGAGCTCGCAGTCCATATGCTTGTCGAGGGCCTCTTGCAGGGCATCCTCGTTTTCCTGCGGCAAGATCGAACATGTCGAATAGACGAGCGTGCCGCCCGGTTTGAGGGCCCCCATGGCGCGGTCCAGAAGCGCGCGCTGCGAGCGGGCGCACTTGACGAGCAGCTGCTCGGTGAGGCCGCGCAAGCTCTTTTCGTTGCCGCTGATGACGGTGCCCGTACCGGTGCAGGGGGCGTCGAGCAGGATACGGTCAAAGCGGAAGAACTCGTCAAGCTCGCGTGCGTCAATACGCATGACGGGCACGTTTTTGGCGCCCTGGCGGCCCAAGTTGGCCTCGAGCTTTTCGGCACGGGGAATGCTCATCTCGCAGGCGGTGAGGTGCGCCTGTCCCTGGGTGAGGGCGGCGATCTGCGTCGTCTTGCCGCCGGGGGCCGCGCACATGTCCAGGATGTCCTCGCCGGGCTGGGCGCCCAGGACCAACGGCGGCATCATGGACGACAGGCTCTGCAGGTAGATCTTGCCGTCACGGTAGATGTCGAGGCCCCACAGGTCGGAAACCTGGGCCTCGGGCAGGATGAACGCGTCCGGGTACCATGCGACGGGGCGGTGGGCGATGCCGGCTGTGTCGAGCGCGGCGGCAATGTCTTCGTCGGTCGCCTTGAGCGTGTTGGCTCGCAGCGTGACCGGGCGCGTGACTGCGGCGCCAAAGCCCTCGATCATGAGCTCGGCATCGGCAGACGTGTAGGCGCCGGCAACCGTGTCGACCATAAAGCGCGGCAGGTCGGCGGCGGAGTGTTGGGCGGCAAGCTGGTCGGAAAGCTCGGTAGCGGCAAACTGCCTAAGCTTGAGCTCGGGCTTAACCTGCTTTTTCTGCTTACGACGACGCGGCTTGGACATCCGTCTTTCCTTCCCGTCCCAAATTGGTTACTTTCCGGGCACGCTGCTGCTGCCGTGCTTTAGTACTGACTCTCGTGCTTGCTAAAGAAGTCGAAGCGCGGGGGCAGCGGCTTCACGCGGTGCTCGCCGGGCTTCTCGCCCAGGCTCTCCACAAACTCGTCCGTGGAGGCAAAGATGTTGTCCCAGCTAAAGAAGGCGACCGGGTCGACGTCGAAGTACTCGCAGATGAGCTCGCAGCCGGCCGGGACGATGCCGTGCATCAGGACGGTCGCCACACGCAGCTCGGTGAAGGCGTCGACCAGGGCCTGCTTCATGGCGGCGTTGGCCGGCTCGCCCTCGAGCTTGTTGGCGGCCTTGGAGGCGTCGCTCCAGCGCTTGTTGGCGGCGCGCAGGTAGTCGTCGCACACGGCGAGCGCGCGGTGCGTCTCGAACTTGTACATGGCCTGCTCAAAGGCAAGGGCGGCCTGCTCGGCAGCCTCGACCACGGCGGTAGAGGCGGCACCGGCCGGAATGCAACCGTTGCGATAGGGGCTCTCGTCGCCCTCCTTGACGGCGACGCCGTAGAAGCAGCTGCGGGCCAGGCGGTTGAACACGCCGGTCAAAAGGGCGCTCTCCTTAAGGGCCGGATCGATAACGCGCTTGTCGTCGCAGGCGCGCACCTCGTTGCCGTCCTTGTCCTTGCCGGTCACGCGTGTGTCGTATGCCTTGGGGCTAAAGCTCACCGGCTTCTCGGACAGGCCGAGCGACAGCCAGTGCGCGCGCATCTGCTCGCAGGTGTAGTGGTTGAGCAGGTCGTCTGCCGGCGGGGGAGGCGTCTGCGAGGACGAGCTGGCCTTTTTGCCCATGTAGAGCAGGTGGTAGCAGGCGCTGACGGTGCTCTGCGTAAGGTCCCAGCCCAGGGCCTCCCACATGGCGGTCTGCGCGATGCAGTAGAAGTAGATGTTGTCCTGGCCGATGAACTGGTAGATCTGTGCGTCGTCCGAGCACCACCAGTCGCGCCAGTCGAGCGAGCTGTGCTGGTAGGTGGGCGCGGGGACCTGCGTGGAATCGGCGGCGGGCTCGCCCATGAGGGCGGCGTCCTGGGCAGCGATACCCTCGGTCACGCCGGCTGCCTTGGCATCGCGCGCGAGCACGGTACGCGTATAGCTGATGGGCGCCCACAGGCTCTCGGGCCAGCACCAGCAGGTGACGTCGGTCACGCCGTCGACCTCGGGCACCGGAACGCCCCAGTCGATGTTACCGGTGATGCGGAAGGGTACGAGCGCCTTGCCGCTGCGGAAGCGCACGCCGCCGTTGGCGAGCACCGCGTGGGCGTCGTCGCGCTCCTTCCAGCTGGGGAAGGTGACGGTAAAGCTGCTCTTGTTGCCCTCGGGCTCCAGCACGGTGTGCTCGGGCAGTTGATCCTCGACGGCGTCGAAGGCCTCGCGGAACTTGTTCTGAATATAGAGCTGTGCCGGCAGCAGCCACTCTTCCATGGTCTTGGAGACCACGGAGCGGACCTGCGGGTTCTGGGCGAGCTTGGCGGTGTAAGTCTTCATAAAGTCGAGGTAGGCCGGCAGGTCGAAGTAGAGGTTGTCGACCGGGCGCAGCTCGGGCACCTCGCCGGTGAGCTGGCTCTTGGGCGCGATGAGCTCCTCGGGCTCAAACTGGTGACCCAGGTCGCACTCGTCGGCGTAGGCTTTCTCGGACTTGCAGCCCTGGATGGGGCAGCGACCGATCACCTGGCGGCCGTTGAGGAACGTGCCGGCCTTGGCATCGTAGAACTGCAGCGTGGAGCGCTTGGAGATGGTGCCCTGCTCGTGCAGGCGCTTGATAATCTCGGCGGTAACCTCGTTGTGAATCTGCGCAGCCGGCTCTAGGCCCGAGCCGCCGTAGATATCACAGCTGATGTTGTAGTTGTTGAGGGTCGCGGCCTGGCGGGAGTGATTGGACTCGACATACTCGCCGATGGACTTGTCGTAGTCTTCGTTCTCCTTGAGCTTGCGGTAGCTCTCCATGATGGGCGAGCCGTAGCAGTCGGTGCCCGAGGTGAAGATGACGTTCTCGCGGCCCAGACGGTCGCGCAGGAAGCGGGCGAAGAAGTCGGCCGGGACAAAGACGCCACCGACGTGGCCAAAGTGAAGGCCCTTGTTGCCGTAGGGCTCGCCGGCGGTAACGATGGCGCGGCGAGGCCAGCTGGGACGGTCGTTCATGGAGTATTTGGATGCCATGGGACTCCTTCGCATATGGTGAGAGCGCGGCCGGGCGCAAGGCCTGGCGACGCGGTGGTCAATTCGTGCATATCGTTCGACATTATCGCACATGCGGACGGGTACGTGGCAGGGGCGCTATCCTAAGATGCTATGAATGAGATTTCCAACATACATGCGTTTGAGGACGAGGATTTTCTGCACGCCTGCTTTGTGTGGGGGATGGCAGTGCTTGGCGCATTTGCCGTGTGCCTGGTGCCGGTGTTTATGCTGATGGGCGGGCCCGCGGACTTGGATGCGGCTGACGCGGGCGGTTGGACGGCCGTCTTGGGCTGGCTAGTCGGCTTGGCTGCGGTTTCGGCGGCGTCATTTGCCGTGCACGAGCTGGTTCACGGTGTGTTTTTTAAGCTGCTGGCGCCTGCGGGCGCGCAGGTGACCTTTGGGGCGAATCGCGAAACCTGCATGATTTACGCCTGCGCCGAGGGCGTGGTGTATTCGCGTTTGCGGTACATGGCGGTTTGCCTAGCGCCGACGGTTGCTGTGACTGCGGCGTTTGCCCTGGGGTTTGCGTTCTCGTGCTATCCGCTGCTGTGCTACCTGGCGGCCGGCTTGCATTTGTCGGGCTGCGTGGGCGATTGGTATTACGTGCGGACCATTCTGCGCGACCGCCGCATTGTCGCCTGCGAGGACACGTCCTTTGGCGTGCGCTTTTTCGCAAGGTAGTCTTTTTGGGATGATTTTTCTGGGACGGGGATTAAAAAAAGCTCTGTTAGACCAGGATTGACATACATGTGTCCCCACGGTGCCATATCGTTGAC
>CAUEMA010000019.1 GCA_959018755.1 uncultured Collinsella sp.
GGACGCCACCCTTTCAAGGTGGATATCGCGGGTTCGAATCCCGCTGGGGGCACCATTCTAATTTTCCTCGAACCCGCTGGATGTCCAATCTGGCGGGTTCGTTGCTTTCCGTGTCGTAGTTGAGCGTCACAAGCACCTCGTCGTCGGAAACGCTCACCTGCCACACGAACGCCTTCAAAAGCGTCGCGTCGTCGAGCCTCGCGCCGCATTGCAGGAAGTCCGCGAACCGCTCCGGGTCTATCTTCTGGTCTTGGATGGCCTGCAAGTCGTAATTCGCGCGCGCCTTCTGCTCCTCAAGCTCGGCTATGCGCTCCTTCACGCCCGGGGCTATGATGCCCTGCTCGATTGCGTTCAGTATGTTCTTTAGGCCGCGCTCTGCCGCAGAGAGCGATCCAGCGGCCTGCTTGCGCCTTGCGGCGATCTCCGCACCGTCCGCCCTGTCCGCGACCATAAGGGCTATCCGCAGGGCCTCCTCGCGGTCTGAAAGCAACTCGCGCAGCGCGCCCACGATAGCGCCCTCAAGCTCCTCGCGCCTTACGTTGCGCATGCAGCCGTCAACGCAGCTGTAGTACTCGTATTTGACGTTGTGCCGCCCGCGCCCACTCACGCCCTGCAGGTTTCGCCCGCAGCCGGCGCATATGGCCTTGCCCGCCAGAGCGAAGTCGCCCCAGTCCTCCGAAGAGCGCTTCTTGGTTCCCTGCACCTGCTGAGCGTCCATGAAAGTCACCTCGTCTACGATCTCGGGCATTCCGCCCTCCTTGACTATGCCTCCCCACTCGTAGCGCCCCGTGTAGCGCCTGTTGTGGAGCATCTGGTAAACCATCGAGTAGCCGCACGGGTTGCCGTTGGAGGTCTTCACGCCTCGCTGGGCGAAGTCGCGCGCTATCGAGTTCACGGTCTCGCGGTTGATGCGCCGCTTGAAGGCCTCGCGCACGAACGCGGCGTCATGCTCGTCTATCTCGTACTCGTCGTCCTCCGACTTGCGGTAGCCGAACACGCGCACGCCGTTGGTCTTGCAACGGAGCGCGTTGCCCTCCATTCCGCGCTTGGTGCGTATGGCGGTCTTCTTCGACTCGCAGGCGGCAAGGCCTTCCAGCAGCTTCTCGTAAATGATTCCCTCGGGCGAGTCCGGTATGGCCTCAAGCGCCGACACGAGCTTCACGCCCTTCTTGGCAAGCTCGCGCTTGTATATGGGCGCGTCGTACTCCCCACGGGAGAAGCGATCCATCATGTACACAAGCACTATGTCGGATTCGCCCGCGTTGGCTATCATGCGCTGGAACTCGGGGCGGTCGTCGGTGCGGCCCGATATGGCGTAGTCGCAGTACTCGGCGGCGATGGCATAGCCCTCGCGTTTGCACCAGTCGCGGCACACGCGCAGCTGGTCGTCTATCGAGGCCTCGCGCTGCTTGTTGCATGAAAAGCGGGCGTATATCACCGCTGTTTTTGGCATAATAAGAAGCGGCCTCCTTTCAGAGGTTCTGTGGAAAGCCCCACGGGTAGCGCTGCAACGCTGTGACCCCGTGGGCTTCTTTTTTTCTTTACCTATATAAGACGGTAAACGAGTACAGCATCATGTCGCTGTCGCGCGTGTTGGCGCTGACGGCCATCTTGACATCGACGACTTGACAACCTTTGTCCTGGATGCGCGACAACGTTCCGTCGATGCGCTCGGTAACCTTGTCCTCAAGCTGCGTGGCGGTCGAATACATGGCCTTGCCCGCGACCTGGAACACGAGGGTGTGAACCTTCCCGTCGCTCACGATGAACTCGTCCGCATCGCTAGCCATCTTCTTAGCGGCGCTTTTGTTGAACATTCCCATGTGTTATTCCTTCCGTTCGCCAGTATCCCAAGGCCCCGTACCCAATAGTTCGTCAACGGAGCATTCGTAATACCTTGCAAGCTTTATGAGCTTTGATCCATTGATTTCGCGTTGCCCGCTTTCCATCATCGAGTAAGCGGGAACACCTATACCGAGAACAGCGGCCACTTCGGGCTGCTTCTTCCCATACTTGAGTCTTGTTTCCTTGAGACGGAATTGCGTGCCCACTGTGCCCTCCTTGCTTCTATAGGCACATTGTACAAAAAAATTTACAAATAGTGAATTCCTTACTTGCAAAAGGTCAGAAGTTCTTCTATATTCACTAATTGTGAAGTTCACAAATAGTGAAATGGAGGTGCATATGAACCCGATCGCAAGCGAGCGAGTTCGAATCGGTCTTAGCCAAGAAGATTTGGCAACGAAGCTCGGACTCAAAAGCCGCGCCACTGTTGCTAGTTACGAAAGTGGCGGTGAAATCCCCGGCTCGAAGCTCGTAGCCATGACGAAGCTTTTCCATTGCTCCGCAGACTACCTGCTTGGACTTACGGAGAACAGGACGGTGGCCTAAATGGCCGAACAGCAGACGCCCACCAAGCAGCAGGCAGAAAAGCCCAAAACGCCGCGCGAACTGGCATTCGACCACATGTGCGACGTGCTGGTCAAGGCGTACCGGGAAAGCGAGCAGAAAGGCGAGAAGCAGGCGCGATGAGGCAGTGGTCGACACGTGAACTCAAGTACCTCGAAGAGCACGCGGGCGAAGGCGCTAAAGCGATAGCCAAGGCGCTGGGACGTTCGGAAGACTCGGTTAAGTGGCAAGCGCAACACTGCGGACTCTCACTCCGCAAGCGGAGCCAGTGCCCAAACTGCGGCAGATGGACATTCCGTCCCCTGAACCGGATCAACGGCTGGTGCATCGAGTGCACGAAGGAACTTCACATGTCCGACCTAGTCGAGCAGGCCAACGCCATGCGAGAGGAGGCGGTTAGGGAGAAGAGGAACAACCAGGAGCGACAGCGCTACTACAGCGCAAAGAGCCGCGCCAAGAAAAAGCAAAAATAGGCACACCAAAAGCCACACGTGCTATGACCAGCGGAAACATCAGAAAGGAGCACGAAATGCAAAGCAAAAAGAAAGCGAGCGCCCCCAGCTACCACACTCCGAGCGCCCGCATGAACCGCATCGAGAACGATGCTTCGACCATCATACCATTCGAATGCAAGCCCCGTCCCACCGCGAAGGAGATGCAGGACGCCTCCCAGTTCAAGGCTGGCGTTTTGGTCGGCTTCCTAGCCGCCACGATCATCTTCCTCATCGTCCTTTGGGCGTGGGTAATCCCCACGATGGACGGCGCTGTGGCAACGGCCCAGCAGGCATACGAGACCACGGCGGGTGTCGTCCATGCGTAACGACGAGCGCTACAGCCCCAAGCCGCAGAGCAACCAGCTTGAGATATTCGGCCTCGGCTCCGCGGGCGAGCAGGACTTCCAAGAGGCCCGCAAGTGGATCGAGGACAACCCAGGCGCTTGGAACTTCATGGTGGAGAACGCCGTGAGGCTCAACCGCAAGGGCTACGTGTCGGTCAACTACCTGGTGAACATGGTGCGCAACGAGCTGCACGTGGCCTGCAAGAACGGCATCGCCCCGAGCCTGGCCCGCATCATGGAGGCCCGCTACCCGCAGCTGAAGGGCGCTTTCAACAAGCACCGCAGCCAGTCGGACGGTTTCAGCGAATGAGCTGGGTTCAAACGCTGGCGGCGACGGCGCGGGTCGTGGTTCCGGTTCGCGAGGTCGTAGGCAAGCAGCGCCCCCGCGCCGATTACCGCAACCACCGCACCTACACCCCCACCAAGACCCTGAAGGCCGAGAAGGAGGTGCGCGACGCGTGGCGGGCCGAATACGGCGAGACCTTCGCCGGGCACGACGGCCCCGTGAGGATGCGCATATCCACCTACCGACCGCTCGCTAAGAGCAATCCCAAGTATTGGGAAGGGCGCTCCGACATGGGAAAGCCCGACTGGGACAACGTGGGCAAGCTCGTCTGCGACTCGCTCAACGGCCTTGCCTTCAAGGACGACCAGCAGGTGATCACCTGCACCGTGGACAAGCGCCCGAGGCCCTGCCACGGGACGCAACCGTTTATCAGCATCTACATCGAGTACTTCGTCGAGGAGTACGTGAAGGAGAAGAAATGAAGCACTTCGAGAACAACGTGAACGACGGCATGAGCCGCACCGACAGCATCGAGACGCTTATCGCCCTCACCAGCTGCATCGCCGTGAACGCCCTCATGGTGGCGGGCGGCGAGGCCGAGGCCGACGAGAAGGACGCGGGCGCTTGGTGGGCCATGATCGCCCTGGCCGAGGCCGCGCTTGAAAGCTACCCCGAGGACGCGCGCGCCAAGGGCTACCAGGTCGTCAACGAGAACACCAACCGGGAGCTTGTGGAGCAGGCGCGCCGCAAAGAGGCCGAGCAGGCCGCCAAGCACGTCATGAGCATCATCTTCGGCGTGAAGAAGGAGGACTAGCCATGGCATCCGCAGTGAGCATCCGCGCCTTCTTCAAGCAGGCCACCATCAAGGGCGGCACGGCCACCTTGCAGTTCGAGGTACTTATGGAGGACGCGAACGCCTTCCCCATGATGAGGAAGAACGGCAAGTACGTGATCCTGACCGCCGAGGACACCCAGCAGGCCATGGACTTCGACGACGAGACCGGGGAGGTCTGGGATGAGTAACGAAGCCGAGAACGTTGTGGCCGAGGTCATCGAGGAGCAGGACGCATCGAGCCTGACCGTGGCCTACAAGCCGTCCGTCATCGAGGCGAACTTCGACGCGCTCGAAGCCCACGTGCGCAAGACCGTCGAGGCCTACGATGGCGCTACCTACGACCTCACCAAGAAGGAGAACATCGCAGAGGCCAAGCACGACCGCAGCTACCTCAACGGCCTCAAGAAGGAGATCGACGAGCGCCGCAAGGCCGTGAAGCGCGAGTACAGCAAGCCGCTCGACGCCTTCGAGAAGCGCTGCAAGCAGATCACAGCCATCATCGACGAAGCCGCCGGCAACATCAAGGCGCAGCTCGACCAGGCCGAGGAAGAGCGCAAGGCCCGCGCCTACGCCAAGCTGCAGGAGCACTACGAGGAGTTCGCCGGGCTTCTGGCCCCCGTCGTGCCCTATGAGCGCTTCCACGAGCCGCAGTGGCTCAACAAGACCTTCGGCGAGATCAAGGCTTACGAGGCGCTTGAGGCGAAGGTCTCCAAGCTGGCGGGCGACTGGGAAACGCTCAAGTCGCAGTTCGAGGGCGAGCCTTTCTATGCCGAGGCCGAGCGCGAGCTGTTCGCGACCCTCGACCTGGGCGCAGCGCTCACAGCGGCCCGCAAGGCGGCAGAAGAGGCCGCGCGCATTGCCGAGCTGAAAGCCGCCATGGAACCTGAACCAGAGCCGGAGACCGCGCCCGAACCCGCCGGCAACTGGTATCCGGGCGGAAGCCCCATGCAGGAGATCGGCGACGAGCCTATCGGCCCCGCACCCATTGCCGCACCGGCGCCCGCGCCCGCACCAGTTGCCTCACCGGCGCCCGTGTCGAGTGGCCCCGCAACCCCCTGCGTGATGCTCATCGACCATGCCACGACCGACCAGATGCAGGCCATCGGGCGCTTCTGCGGGAGCATCGGCGTGAGCGGCGTGTTCAAGCGCGGCACCCTGCAGCAGGTCTACGAGCGCACGATCCGTTAGGAGCATCGAATGGCAGACGACAAGCACATGGCAATCGACCAGGCGGTGGCGCAGGTTCAGCGCTCCGTGGTCGTGCCGAAGGCGCGGTACAACGCGCACGGCAACTACTACTACCGCTCGATGGAGGACATCGTTGCCGCGCTCAAGGAGCCTTGCCGTGACGCGGGCGTGTTCTTCACCCTCAACGACTCCATCGAGCAGGTGGGCGACCGCTTCTACGTGAAGGCCACCTGCCTCGTGAAGTTCGAGGACGGCACGCCCGGCGAGATCGTCATTTGCGCCTACGCCCGCGAGCCGCTCGCCCAGAAGGGCATGAGCGAGACGCAGCTCACCGGATCGGCGTCGAGCTACGCGCGCAAGTACGCGCTCTGCGGCATGTTCGACATCGACGGCACGAGCGACCCGGACTCCCTGAACGGCGTGGAAAAGCCCGAGAAGGAGCCGCCCGTGCAAGGGCCGTTCGACGCCAAGTGCAAGGCCTGCGGCACCGCCTACCGCTTCAACAGCCGCGAGCAGTACGAGCAGTTCATCCAGAACCCCGGTTGCTGCGCGACCCCGACGTGGACGGTCTTGTAGGCCATGCAAGACCTGTACGGAGAGCGCGAGCAGCTTTTCGACCAGCTCATGCAGGAGCTTGAGGCCCTGCGCAGGACTGGCCAGCAGTACGCCGAGAACGAGGCCGAGTACCGCAAGGCGCTGCGCATAGCCATCTTGGAAGAGCGTTCCAAGGGCACGCCGGTCACCGTGATAAGCGACCTGTGCCGGGGACGCCCCGACATAGCCGAGAAGAAGCAGCTGCGCGACTGCGCCGAAGCGCTCTACAAGGCCTCGAGCGAGGCAATCATGGCAATCAAGTTGAGGATCAAGACCGTTGACGCCGACATCCAGAGGACGTGGACGAGCGGCGGCACCGGAGAAGGGAGCTTTTTGTGAACATCAACCGAGTGAACATCACGGGCAACCTGACGCGAGACCCCGAGCTTCGCAGCACGGCGGGCGGCATGGCCGTCCTCGGTTTCGGCGTTGCGGTCAACGACCGCCGCAAGAACCAGCAGACGGGCCAGTGGGAGGACTACCCGAACTTCGTGGACTGCACGATGTTCGGCAACCGCGCCGAGGCCCTGAGCCGCATCCTGCGCAAGGGCATGAAGGTGGCCATCGAGGGCAAGCTGCGCTACAGCTCATGGGAAGACAAGAACGGCTGCGGCAGACGCTCGAAAATCGAGATCATCCCCGACGAGGTGGAGCTGCTGAGCCAGAACGCCAACGCCCAGCAGCCGCAGCAGTACGCGCCGCAGGGCTACCAGCCGCAGGCCTATGCGCCCCAGCAGGCCTACCAGCCGCAGCCCGCCCCGCAGCAAGCGCCCCAGCAGTGGAACGCCCAGCAGGCGTACCAGAACCCGCCCGCAGCCCCGCAGCCGCGCCAGCAGGCACCAGCGCCCGCGCCGCAGGCCTACGCGCCCCAGCAGGCGCCGCAGGCCCTGCAGCAAGCGCCCCAGCAGCCCGTGCAGCAGTCGATGGACGTGTACGACGAGGACATCCCCTTTTAGGGGTGACGGCGGCGTGCAAGTCCTGGACTCGCTCATAGACGGGCCGCTGAGGCTTCGCAACCGCAGGGAGGGCGACGAGCTTATCGGCATGATCGTCCGCTACCTGCGCACGGGCGAGGAGCCAGAGCCGCGCACGGACACCCAGGAAGCCGTGCTGACGGCGATACGGCCCGTCATGGAAACCTCCCGCTCGCGCATCGTGGCGGGAGGCAACGGCGGCAAATCATCAAGCAGCGATGCAAGCAAGGCCGAAAGCAAACGGACAAGCAAAACGGTAAGCAAACCCGCAAGCAAAAGCGTAAGCAAAACGCCAAGCAAATCATCAAGCAGCGATGCAAGCAAGGCCGAAAGCAAACGGCCAAGCGAAGAGGAAGAGGAAGTAGGAAGAGGAATTAAGGAAGAGGGAAAAGCGGGTGCGGCGCGTTTCCGCGCCCCCTCTCCCGAGGAAGTGGCCGAATACGCCAGCGCCTACGCGGCGTCGAAGGGCATTGACCTCGCCTCGACCGACTTCGACCCCGAGCGGTTCGTCGACTTCTACGCCCAAAAGGGCTGGATGGTCGGCAAATCGCGGATGAAGGACTGGAAGGCCTCGGTGCGCAACTGGGTGCGCACCTCGAAGCCGAGGCATGAAACGAAACGTGAGGTGACCGGCGGTGACGACTTTTCCCAGTACGACTGAGTGCCCGCATTGCGGGGCCGTGCTCAACGCGCGGTACGCCCAGCTGGGCCTCAAGCGCCTGTTCTGCGGCTACGAGTCGTGCGGCTGCGAAGGGGCCGTCGCCGAGCGCGCTGCCATAGCGGCGCAAGAGCAGGCCGAGGCCGAGAAGGCCGTCGCCGAGAAGCGCAGGCGCTCGCTTGTGCGCTGCGGCGTGCCCGAGCGCTACCTGGGGCTTGGCCACCCCATGGCCGACGAGCTTGCGCTTGCCATGGAGGGCGGCCAATGGCTCTACCTGTGGGGCGACGTCGGCACCCGCAAGACGACCTGCGCCGCAGCCGTGGCCATGCGCCTGCACGACCGGGGCAAGTCGCCGCTCATGGTGCCGATGTACCGCGTGCTCGACGAGATTCAGCGCAGCTTCCACGACGGCGGTGACCCCTTGAAGCGCTATGCCGAAGCGGGCTACCTGCTCATCGACGACTTGGGCAAGCGCAGGCCCACGGGCTTCGTGCTCGACAGCCTGTTCCAGCTCATCGACCGGCGCTACTCCGCGATGCGCCCCACGCTGGTCACCACGCAGTACAGGCCAAGCGACCTCGTGCGCAGGCTCGCCGAGCAGGGCGACGCCGACACGGCCAAGGCCATCGTGTCGCGGCTGCGCCACGGGGCAAGGGTGGTCGAGTTCGACGGCCCGGACGGGAGGCTCGTATGATCCTGCAGGCAAGCCAGCTGCGCGGCTGGCCGAAGGAGCGCGCCGAGCTTTACGGAAAGCCACACCTCGGGGCGCGCTACACGGGCAAGCGCAGCTACGAGCTTCTGCAAGACCGCTGCTGCGTCTGCGGCAGGCGCGCACAGAGCTGCCACCACGTGGCGCACCGAAGCTGGGGGCTTGAGTTCGAGCTTCTCACGCCGAACGGCACGTGGAGCCTGCGAAGCCCGCTGTTCGCCCTGTGCGGCAGCGGCACGACCGGGTGCCACAACCAGTTCCACGGCGGCGCGGGCCTCAAGGCCGAGTGGCGCTGGCGCTCCAAGGTGTACGAGGAGGCCTGGTGGACGGGCCAACTGCTGGAAGTCTACGAGCCGCACCACCCGGGGATGTACGAGTACGGCTATTGGGCGATAACCGACGAACACGGAAACGAAATGATCCGAGAAGGGAAATGACCATGGAAATCAAGACTTGCGAGCAGTACGTGCTCGCACAGCTGTTCGACCAGCAGGACGAGAACGACATGCTCAACCGCGAGCTGAAGCACCGCGACGAGCGCATCGACGAGCTGACCGGGCAGATTGATGCCATCGAGGCGGCGCACGGCTCCGCGATGCAGCAGGCCATCCGCAAGGCCGGGCGCGATGCGCTCATGAGCCACTGCACGGGATACGCGTGCGAGGTGACCGACGGCGAGACGTTCGAGGACTGGTGCCTTGAGAATGTGCGCAAGTACTACCTGCCCGAGGGCGTCAGCGTGCTTGCGTTCATCAAGGAGTTCGAGCTTGAGCTTCGCGCGAAGTACGACAAGCAGGCTGCCGAGGCGCGCGAATGATACGCGTTTACGAGCGCTCGCTTTGCCAGAGCTACGCAAGCGCCTATCGCCAGGGAATCGTGGTAGCAAGCACCGGCACCGAGGAAGAGGCGCTTTCCATCGTCGAGGCCCTGACCGACGACAGCTACCAGTGCTTCGCACTGCTGGAAGACGGAACCGTGCTCGACCTGCGGGGCCGGTTCCCCGGTTGCGTGGAGTTGGGCTGTGAGGAGGAACGCGATGGCAACCGAGATTGAGCCGCTGATTATGCCGTTCGACCCGCTTTGGGTCACCACCAGCAAGCAAGAGTACCGCGAGGCCGTGCGCAGGATGGGCGAAGAGCCGGGAGACGCCAAGGGCAAGGACGGCCTCACCAGCTGCATCCCGGGCAAGGGGTGCGTGATCTGGATCAGCCGCAAGGTGAAGGCCCCGGACCTGTACGCGCTCGCCGCCCACGAGGCGACGCATGCGGCGTGCGACATGCTTGCCAGCATCGGGGAGGACACGCCCGCCGCCGAGGAGCTGGCCTACATGGTGCAGTCCATCACGGCGGGAATCATCATCGCCTGCGAGGGCCGCAGCGATGGCTAACGCCAAGGTGTTGCGGAAAGCGCAACTGCTGCGCCTGATGGTTGACGAGTTGTGCGACAACATCGAGGCCCGAGAGGCTAGCGAGTCGTGCCTGCACACCTACGGAAGCCTCAGCTATGGCCTGGAAGACGGGCAGGGCAAGACCCAGATACAGAACGACATACGCAGGTGCAGGAGAACGCTCCTCGACCTGTGGAAGCTGATAGGAAAGGAAATCTGATGACCGACGAGAAGAAAACCGAGACCGCCAAGGAAGCCGCAACCGTGAAGAAGGCCATGATCTCGCAGCCGATGGCCGGCAAGACAGACGAGGAGATCGTGGCCACGCGCGACCTCGCCGTGGCGAAGCTGCGCCAGATGGGCTACGAGGTCGTGAACACCCTATTCACCGACGAGTGGTACAGCGACGAGGCCATGAAGGAGCGCGGCGTGGTGCAGGTTCCGCTGTGCTTCCTTGCGAAGTCGCTTGAGAACATGAGCCTGTGCCACGCGGCCTACTTCTGCAAGGGCTGGGAGGACGCCCGAGGCTGCAAGATCGAGCATGAAGCCGCCGAGGCCTACGGGTTGGAGGTGCTTTATGGAGACTAGTTTGACGCCCGACGAATTGTCCCGCGTAGTCTCGGCCTTAAAAGACGCAATCGCCTCCATCGCGGATGCTTTCACGGAAATCTTGCGCAAGGTCATCCGGTGTTTCCGAAAGCTGGCGAAGCAGCTTGACCCGAAATGGCAGCGTCGAAATCGACGCGCCATTGCTCGGTCGCGCCGCAACAACCTGTATTTGAAGAGCGTTGGGAGGTGCCGGTAATGATTGACGACGCAACTCGTCACGACGTTGCTAAGCAGTTGGAGCACGACGCCGTTTACCGCGACGGTTCAACGCTTGGCGAATGGTGGACGCGCCTTCAGTCGGTCGCATGTGACTGCGACGACTTTCCCGATCCGCGCTCCCTTTTCATGAGACTTGCCGGGCTTATTGAGCCAAACCCCATCGACGGCAGCACGTCTGACGGCTACCACACTTTCAATGAGCTTTACCATCACCGCGCCGTCCTCTTCTCCGTTATCGTTGCGGCCTTTCCTGACAAGGCTTGGAAAGCGAAGGCGCACAGCGACGGCACCATGTATGGCGGTATGTTCATCGTCGGCATCGACACGCCAGACGGCCAGGCCACCTATCACTACGACATCGAGCCGTACTGGGGCATGTTCCGCTGCAAGGAGCTTGACCGAGCGCCAGAGTGGGACGGCCACACGCCAGAGCAAGCTATTGAGCGCATAGGCAAGTTGACCGGACTTATCGACCGCGCGACCACGCACCTTGTCCTCGATGAATACGGCCGCACGTGTTGCGCAAAATGCGGATGCGACTACCTATGCATGAGCAGCGCGACGTATTGCCCAGATTGCGGCGCGAAGGTCGCCAAGAATGGCTAGAGGCAGGACGAAGCGGTTTACCGAAAGCGAGCTGCGCGAGAGGCGAAACCGCCAATGGTGGGAATCCCGCGCCCGCTGCGGCCATGCGACCGTCTGCCCTCTGTGTGGCGGGTACACACTCTCGAAAACCGGCTATCACGCGGGCTGTGCCAAGAAGGCAGGGATCAAGATTCCAAGGCAGCGAATGAAGCGGGCTTTATTGACCGCCAAAGAGCGTCAGAAGATCCCCGTTGCCCAGATGGCTGGCCCGGTGGGCGCCGTTGTCCGTGACGATGGCGTGCGATTCGAGTCGGCTGGCGCGGCGGCGCTCGCGACATACGGGTATTGCGGCAGCCCGAACATCGTGAGGGCTGTCAGAACGGGATGCAAGGCCGGAGGCCATTACTGGAAACGAGCCGACGAGGAGGATAAATGACCGACCAATACGTATTCAACCCCGACATACACGACGAGTGGAAGCCGCCTGCGCACCGCTGCGAGAACTGCGCCCACCACGAGCACGACGTTGTGCCGATCGCTCATTTCGACGTGGACGGCAACGAGGTCGGCAGCACTACCGGCACGCGCTGCTATTGCAATCACGGCGGCAAACACTTCGTCACGGGCGACAACAACCACTGCGACTACTGGGAGGAGGCGCGATGAGCTACGACGTACGCCTGTGCGACCCCGTGACGCACGAGGCGCTGCAAACCGACGTGCCTCACAACATGCGTGGCGGCACCTACGCCATGGGCGGCACTACCGGCCTCTGGCTGAACGTCACCTACAACTACGGCAAGCACTACTACCGCGTGCTCGGCGACAAGGGCATCCGCACCATCTACGGCATGACGGGCGCGGAGTCCATCCCCGTGCTCGAAGCGGCAGCGGCCAAGCTGTCCGACGAGGTTTCGGACGACTACTGGGAGGCCACCGAGGGCAACGCCAAGCGCCCGCTGTTGCAGCTGGCGGCGATGGCCCGCATGCGCCCAGACGGCGTTTGGGATGGTGACTGACGATGGCGAGAGTGATCGCGACGCAGGAGGTGCCGGAAAACTGCTCGACATGCCTTTACGGGAAGTTCTACGGCTGCAGCCATGCCGACCGCCAGAAGGATTGGACGTACTACCGCTTTTGGCAAGGCCTGAAGCCCTGTCCGAGCTGGTGGCTTGACCAGAACCGGTTCGAGAGGACGTGATGAAATGGTTGACTTCGAGCCGCCTAGCGGATGGAACCTGCCGCCGGGATGCTTCGAGTCCGACCCACGCGCGCCGTGGAACCAGGAAGAGCCGAAGACCTGCGGGAACTGCTCGCACTGCCTGGAAGGCTGCTGCGATTTCGGGATATGCGGGCTTGAGTTCGAGGATGCGTTCGACGAGGCCGACCACGAGGTGAAGACCACGCCGTGGAAGGCTGCGCTCTGGGCGCGCGATTGGATCGTTGAGCACTACAAGGATGAGCAGGAGGACGTGTGCGACCGATGGGATGGCTAGCGACCGCCGCCATGGCTTTGCTGCTGGGAGTCCTGGCCATTGAGGCCTGGGCGATACGGATGCTGGCGGCGGGGCTGGTGCTGCTGGCCCTGCTCGCCTGCGGTCAGGGGGGCGCGTTGTGAAACGTGAACTGGGGCTACCTGGCGTTCCTCGCCGTGGCCCTGATTATTGATGCTTTTGCCGTGTGGGCGGCTTCATCGCTCGCGCGCTGGATGATTGGAGTTTGATATGCAAGATTGCGTGATTATGGGCAGCGTCGCCACGTTCGACGGCGTTGCGCCCGACAAGGCCCAAGCCCTGAAGGTGCTTGAGGAGGCTTCCGAGGCGTACAACGCCTGGCAGGCGTGGTACGAGTGCCGCGACGCCGAGGCCAAGGACTGGTGCGGCCAGTCCCTCATGGAGGAGTGCGCCGACGTCGTGCAGGCTACCGCCAACCTGGTGAAAGCCTGCGGCTGCGACGACATGCGCCTGCACCTCATGGACTGCGAGGACAGAAACCGCAAACGCGGGCGCATCACCGGCTCGAAGCCCTATCCCAAGGCCTGCGGGCGCGAGGGCTGCAAGCGCTTCGTGTTCGTGCCAATTCCTCGCCCCTATGGGGTGCTGGGCAAGATCAAGGCCAAGATTGGGGGCCTGAAGTGAACCGCGCGCAGAAGGTCATAGCCGCCGTGGTGTATGCCGGTAGCCTCGTGGCTGTGTCGCTCGCAATGATCGGGGTTTGTTCCCTGCTGGCTCGCTGGGTTGCCAGTATATGGGGGCTTGTGTAGCCCCTGAAGGCATGAAGAAGCCCCCTAGAATCGAATCTAGGGGGCTTTCTGCTGCCTGCTGCTATCTGCTCTGCCCTGTGGCCTTCTCGGCTGCTATAGCCTTCTCTAGGTCTCGTTTGGCCTCGCTGATGATCTGCAAAAGCTCGTGCCACTGCTTCGGCTCTCGGTCTTTCATGGTTTGCCTTTCTAGTTGTATGTGTCGCAGATGCTCGGGGTGCCGTCCCATAGGGTGAGCCGGTACCCGCATAATTCGAGTTCGGGGCTGTTCTTCGCCCTGCTGTAGTCCCTGACCTTGAGGCGCTTCCCGTTGTCGCTCGCCTCGCGGCTCATGATCGGGTCGTAGGTGAAGCAGTTCGGCAAGGGCATGTACTTGCGCTCCCACCCGTAGGCGTCGGCCAAACCCTCGAAGGTGCTTTCTATGGGCCTGATCGTGGCTGTTTTCGCTGTGGCCTTGATGGCCTGGTAGAAACTGCCCTCGCATTCGAAAATGTCGCCTGCCTTTACCTGCATGGTTCGCCCCTTTCTAAAGATCGGGGCAAGGCCTGAGGCCCTGCCCCTGTGTCGTTCCTGCTATGCCGGGAGGAGGTTGCCCCTCGGGGCCTCCATACGCCGGCTGCGCACCGCGTCGCGGCCCTGTTGCATGCCTCGGCTTATGCTGTCGTTGTTGGATGCCTTGAGGCCTCGCCTGTGGGATTGCCCAAGCCCCAGGCCCTCGAAGTAGTCCTCAACCTCCTTGGGGCAAACGATCATCAGCTCGAAGCACTGCTTCTCAAGCTCGGCGCGCACCCCGGCGATGAAGCCGATGACGAAGTTCGAGTAGGCGTCGGGGTCGGTGTACGCGAAGTCCTGATACTCGTTTGCCAGCCTGTGGCAGGTTTCGAGCAGGTTCGCGTAGACGATCTCCGCCGCCTCGCTGTCCGCCTTGTAGCCGACGAACACGAACTCGTACTTGCGGGCCGTCACCCTGCGTTGGTACACCTTGCACCTGAAGTTGTCGGCGATGGTCTGCGCCAGGCTCGGCGCCCAGGCTTTGGCCGTCCACCCGGTGGTGGTCTCGGTCACCTGCCTGACCTCGCCGGCAAGCTCCCATTCCTCAACGTCGTTGTCCGCGATGAGCTTCTGGGCCTTGAGTGCGAACTGGATGGCCTCGGCCTCGTTGCAGCCGTTCTCCACGCTGTGCTCGCGAAGCTTCTTGATCTTCTCGATGATCTTTTCTCGTTCCATGGTGAAAACCTCCTTTATGGGAGGGCTAGGCCCCTCCCGGTAGTGATCTGTTACTTTTCCCAGAGGTAGCCGAATGCCTCGGCTATCCTGGGAACCTCGGTTACCTTCTTGGGTGTGAAGTGCGTCTCGCGCTCGAAGTAGTTCAGGCCGTATTTGCGGTTGATCTCCTCAAGCTCTGCCAGGTTGAAGTAGCCCATCTCGGGGACTGCCCCGAAGACGAACCCGAACATGTCGCCGGTCTCCTCGTCGTACTCGGTGGCGTAGAAGTCCCAGCCGTTGAAGCAGCTGAACCAGTGGCCGTAAACCACGGTCGCGGCCTTCTTGCCGTCTTGCGAGTAGAGCGGCGGGAGCTTCTTCTGAAGCTCTTTCGTGAGTAGCTTCTGCATGGTATGATCTCCTGTGTGTTGTTGTGGGAGGCCCCTTCTCGGGGCCTCCTGCTTGCTTTAGGCTGCTTGCTCTGCTGGTCTGATGGGGTTCGTTTCGCCGATGTTCCAATCAATGGCCTTGGCGTTCTGCCACTTGCCCTGATCGTCCATGTAGTAAAAGCCATGCTTGCCGAAGTACTTTCGAACCTTCAAGGCCCCGGACTCGATGCCATCGGCTATGACCTGCTTTCGAAGGTCTTTCACCATGTAAATAATGGCTTCTTCGTCGCTGTTGGCCTTGAATGCCTCGGTTACCTGTGCAAGGTAGTTATCGCAAGCCCTCATGATCTCCACTTGCTCGTAATCGGCTCGGGGGATCTCGTTAATTGGCCTGTGCTTCGTGGCCTCTACTGTGTACCTGCCAAGCTCGGGGTATGCCATGTACTCGTTTACAAGCTTCAAGGCTGTTGCAAGCTCTAGGCCATCCTTTCGGCCCTGGGGGCCTTTCCTGAAGTAGCCTCGTGCTCTCATGCCCTCCACTATGGCTAGGATCGTGTGATTGCTCACCAGCTGACCACTTACCATCAGATCTAAACTCTGCTGCTCTGCCATCTCTGTAGCCTCCTTATTCGGTTCTAAAGCTGCTTGCTAGCTCTGTGGGCTTTGTGGCCCTCATTGCTGACAACTGAATTATTGCACAATAATTAGTGTGCTATAGGCATAATGCACAATAGCTATTGTTCTACACAATACCTGCATAATTCCTATTGTTGTATCCCTATTGCTATTGCTGTATCATCAGGGGATCAGATCAAGGCATGGAGGGAGGTTGCATGACACCGACTGAGGCGCTTAAAGAAATGCTCGACCGTTCCGGCATGAGCATGTACGCGCTTTCAAAGGCCATGGGCAAGAGCAGGAACTACGTTCAGAACACGATCAAACAAGGTTCCGACCTTGGCGCGGGAAACCTCGCGCTCATGGCTTCTCACATGGGATTTAAGCTGACGTTGAACGGAATGGGTGAACCCATCGAGATAGCGGAGAGGAGCGAAGATGCCGACGATAATCAAGGGCCAGCCGACTAGCGCCGAGATCCGCAAGCGGCTCAAGGCGGAAGGCCGCCCCGTTGTGCTTTCCTGCTCGCTCGGCAAGGACTCGCTGGCCGCATGGGTGGCGCTTGAGGACGAGGGTATCGAGGTCGTACCGATCTACTACTGGTCTATCCCCGGCCTTCCGATGGTCGAGCAGAATGTGCGCACCATCGAGAAGGTTTTCGGCGTGAAGATCCACCAGTACCCGCACCCCAGGTGGTCGAGGACGCTCAACAACTGCGTGTTTCAAAGCCCGGCGCACTGCGACGTGATCGAGGCGGCGAACATGCCCGTGTACAGCTACGACGACATGCGCCCCTACATCCTCGAAGACCTCGGATTGCCCGACGACACGTGGTTCTGCGACGGCGTGCGCGCCTGCGACAACCCGTACCGCCGCGCCAGCCTCACCAAGCACGGCCTCATGAAGCAGTCCACGCACAAGGCGTCTGTCGTAGCCGACTGGACGAAAGCCGAGGTCATGGACGCGATTGCCCGCAGGGGCATCGGCCTGCCTCCGGACTACGAGCTGTTCGGGCGCAGCTTCGACGGGCTTGACATGCGCTTCATGAAGCCCCTGCGCGAGAAGCGCCCCGACGACTTCGCCGTGGTCAAGAAGTGGTACCCGTTCATCGAGGCCGACGAGAAGAGGTGGGAGCACTATGGGCTTTAAGTTCGAGAGGCCGCAGAATGCGCGCAATGAGGCGAAAGCCGCCGAGGAGGCGCAGCTGACCGACCACCAGAAGAGCTACCGCGACCGCGAGAAGCGCGAGGAGAAGCGCTTTCAGATGGCCGTCGATTCCGGGTTCTGGATCGGCTTCTGCTTCCATGACGCAGACGAGCGCGGGCGCTTCGCCGATTTGGTAAAGGCGGATGCCGAGGGCTGGACGTTCGGAGATGTCATACGCCCCGTGTTCGAGGAGCGCATAGGCCTTCAGAACAAGCGGCAGTTCAAGCCGAAGGAGCCGAAGGGCACGCCGATGCCAAACCCGCTCGACTCGGTGGAGACGACCGACAGCCTCGAAGGCGACAGCTTCGCCGAGGCCGATGCCATACTCAAGGCGTTCGAGTCGCTTGAGGTTAAGCCCTACTACGACAACGTTTGGAGCAGCGCCTACTACGTCGTGTGCGTGTTCCGCGACTCCGACGACCTCGAAAGCTTCATCAGGGAGTATGCCCTGGCGAAGTACGGCGACCTGTACATGGACGGGTCGAAGATCCTTGAGGCCCTTGAGGCCTAAGGCCAATCTCACGCGCATAGGAAAATCAAGGCGTCCTTCGGGACGCCTTTTTTGTTCCCGAAAACGAGAGGAGGCAGGCATGTTCGGTCGTATTCGCCGCGCAGCGGGAAACATCGCCAACCGAGTGCGCTCCGCGTTCAATCGCGGTCGCGGCAGCTCTTCCGGCCGCTCCTCCTACTAAGGGGGAACCCAGGGCCAGCGCGATCATAAGGCGCTGGCCCTTTCCATCGTCAAAGCAAAACAGAGAGGAGTGAACGCATGGCAGCCAAGCGAGAGAAGCCCACACTTTCCACCGACACAGACTGGCCCGCCGAGACCGTCACATGGTTCAACGCGTGGCGCGACGACCGTTGCAGCGACCGCTGGGACGAGCGCCAGTGGCAGTACGTCATGGACACCGCCATCGTCCACGCCCTCGTGTACGGCTCCAACGACTTCGGCGCGCTCGCCGAGCTTGACAAGCGCCTGCGCTTCATGGGCCTCACGTTCGAGGACTAGCCATGAACGACCAGAACCTCATCAAGCCGAAGCGTGACCAGACGCCCGAGCAGCGCCGGGCCGCCGCCTCGAAGGCCGGCAAGGCCGCCGCCAAGAAGCGCCGCGAGAAGAAGCAACTGCAGGAGATTGCCAAGACCGTGCTGCACATGCCGTTCGAGGGCACCGACGCCGAGCTGGACGAGCTGGAGGGGATGTCCTTCGAGGACTACCCCGACCGCAAGCTCACGGTTTCCGAGATAAGCGTGCTCAAGGTCGCCAGGAAGGCCATGAAGGGCGACATAGCCGCGCTTCAGTTCCTTCGCGACACCGCAGGCGAGAAGCCCGTCGAGAAGGTCGAGGTGGCAGCGGACGTGTCGCACGCGGCCGAGGAGATCGGCAAGCTGATAGAGGCGAAGCGCCATGCCGACAAGGGCTGACCTCATCGACCTGGTGTACGACTGCCCCGCCGACATCGCCGTGAAGCTCGGATACGACAAGCTCACCGACCTGCACAACAAGTGGATCAAGGACATGGTGTTCGGCACCGAGGACGAGACGATCCAGGCGCACCGAGGCTCCTTCAAGACCACGTGCCTGCACATCTCGTTCGCCTTCATCCTCGTGCTGTTCCCCGGCGAGCGCGTCATATTCCTGCGCAAGACCGACGACGACGTGGCGGAGGTCATGACGGCCACGGCCAACGTGCTTCAATCCGAGTGGTTCCAGGCTCTCGGGCGCATGCTCTACGGCACCGACCTCGTGATAACCAAGGCCACGCAGTCGTCGGTGTCGACGAACCTCAAGCAGGGTGTGTCGGGCGCTCCCCAGCTGTTGGGGCTTGGATGCGGCGGCTCGCTCACGGGCAAGCACGCCGACAAGGTGTTCACCGACGACATCGTGAACGTGAAGGACAGGGTGTCTGCAGCCGAGCGCGAGCGCATCAAGCTGCTGTACATGGAGCTGCAGAACATCCGCAACCGTGGCGGGCGCATCTTCAACACGGGCACGCCATGGCACAAGGACGACGCCTTCCAGCTGATGCCCAACATCCGCCGGTGGAGCTGCTTCGAGACGGGCCTCATGAGCCGCGAGGACATAGAGCGCGTGAGGGCCAGCATGTCTCCGTCCCTGTTCGCTGCCAACTACGAGCTGAAGCACATCGCCGACAAGGACGCCATGTTCACCAACGCGCAGTTCTTCAAGGAGCCGCAGCTTTTGGCGGACGGCATAGGCCACATAGACGCGAGCTACGGCGGCGCTGACTACACGGCCTTCACCTGCGTTAGGGAGAGGAGCGGCATCTGGTACGCGCACATCCGCATGTGGCATAGGCACGTGGACGACTGCCTCGACGAGATCCTGAAGGAGTGCAAGGCCCTGCGCATCGGCACTGTCTTCTGCGAGTCGAACGCCGACAAGGGCTATCTGCGCAAGTCCATCATCCGCAGGGGGCACCCGTGCTGCTCCTACCAGGAGGCGGAGAACAAGTACATCAAGATAAGCACGCACCTGCGCAGCCAGTGGGCCAACGTGAGGTTCCTCGACTGCGACCAGTACCCGCTCGACGCGGACGCATTGAACCAGGTGCTCGACTACAGCGAGAACGCAGCGCACGACGACATGCCGGATTCGCTCGCAAGCGCGATAAGGCAGTGGCAGAGCAAGCCGGGCGTGAAGTTCTTCAAGGGAGGCATATAAGTGGCGCACGAGTTCCATTCCTTCTACTACGACCAGATGCAGCGCGAGCCCGAGACCGAGGACTTCCGCGTGCCGGCGGGCACGGAGATGACGCCGGAGCTTCTGCAGCGGCTCATCGATGAGTTCGAGCAGTCCCACAAGCCGCGCTACGAGTACCTTGACGCGGCCTACAGAGGCCATTACGCCATCTTCGACCGCGCCTGGCGCAGGAAGCCCGACTACAAGCCCGACAACCGCATGGCGGCGGACTTCGCCTACACCATCACGCAGACCTTCGAGGGCTACTTCATCGGCGTTCCGATGACGCTTTCGGTCAAAAACGCCGAGGGGATGCCCGATTCGCGGAAAAGCTCCGTGGAGGCGTTCATCGCCGAGTTCACGGCGAGAAACCTTCAGGAGGACGTGGACGCTGAGCTTTCGAAGATGGCCTCGAAGTTCGGCCACGCCTACGAGATGCTCTACCAAGACGAGGACGGCATGCCGCGTTCCATCGCGGTCGCGCCGCTCACCGCCTTCATGGTGTACGACGACTCCGTGCTGAAGCGCCCCCTGTTCTTCGTGCGCTGGTTCTACGGCGACGACGGGGCCATCAAGGGCAGCTGGTCGGATGCCGCGCAGGTTGTCGATTTCGCCCGCACGAATGAGGGCTTCGCATTCGGCGAGCCTAGCGCGCATGCGTTCGGGAGCGTGCCGGCAGTCGACTTCCGCCAGAACACCGAGGGGCGCGGCCTGTACGAGGGCGTGCTTTCCCTCATCGAGCAGTACAACGCCGTGCTATCCGAGAAGGCCAACGACGTCGAGTATTTCAGCGATTGCTACATGGTTGTGAAGGGCAAGGAGCTTGACGAGTCCGAAATAGAGAACATCCGCGAGAACAAGATCATCAACCTGTTCGGCGAATCGACCGAGGGCCTCGACGTGATATTCCTCGTGAAGCCCAACGCCGACGGCGTGCAGGAAAACCTCATCAACCGCCTGGAAACGCTCATCTACAAGACCGCCATGGTGCCCGACATCACCGACGACAACTTCGCCACGGCCTCCGGCATAGCGCTCAAGATGCGCATGATGCCCATGAGCAACCTGGCGCGAAACAAGGAGCTGAAGTTCAGGCGCGGCGTGCAGGAGCGCATGCGCCTTCTGGCCGCCTACCCCAACGCCGATTTCGCGGGCGACGACTGGCAGGCCGTGGAAGTGACCATGCACCGCAACATGCCCGACGACCTGCAATCCGAGGCAAGCGTGGCCGGACAGCTCTCTGGCATCGTGTCCGAGGAGACCCAGCTTTCCGTGCTCTCGTGCGTGAGCGACCCGAAGGCAGAGATGCAGCGCAAGCGCGACGAGCAGGAAGAGAAGGCGGACGCCATAAGCGGCGGCATGCCCACCAACAGGACGGCCCAGGCAGATGACACCGAAGAGGAAGGAACCAATGATGAAGGTAGCGATCTATAGCCGAGGCAAGCGCCTTGCCATCCGCGAGCAGCCGAGCGCAGAGGCGCCAATTATCGGAACGATGGGCAGCGGTTGCGCCGCGCACGTCGAGGATGCCGCGCCCGGCTGGCTTGAGCTGACCATGGGCGGCTACATCCGCGAAGACCTCGTGACGGTCGGCTCCCTGGTAGATACGACAACGTACGCGATCAAGGAGCAGCCGAGCGGTGCGCCGCAGCCCGAGGCGGAACAGCAGCAGGAAGCGCCTGCGCAAGAGGCCGAACCCGAGCCTGCCGAAGAGCAGCCCGAGGCGGACGACAACGTCGGCCTGATGGCCATGAAGATCAACGAGCTGCGCGAGCTTGCCAAGGGAAGCGGCGTGGCCCTTCCGAAGAACGCCACCAAGGCGCAGATCATCGAGCTTCTTATGGGCAGCGATGAGTAAGCCTAGCGACGAGTACTGGCGCGAGCGCCGAGACGAGTTCCTTGCGCAGCTTGAGAAGGACGAGGCCGCCTTGCGCAAGCGCCTTGAGAAGGTGTACGCCAGCGAGGCGGCCAAGCTCGACCGCCTCATAGCCGCCTACTACGCCCAGTACGGCGAGGACAAGGTGATCGAGTACCGCCGCCTGCTGCAATCCATCAGCGCGGAAGACCACACCCTGCTCATGGAGCGCATGGACGACTTTGCCAAGAAGTACCCGCAGTACGCCGACCTCATGCCCGTCCGCGAGTCCATCTACCGGCTGAACGAGCTTGAGGCCATCCAGCTTCAGATACGCATCCAGCAGTACGAGATAGGGGCCATCGAGCAGGCAGAGCTTCAGCGCCACTTCTCCGAGCAGGCGCGCCGCGCGGCCAACATGGCCGCCGAGGAGCTGGGCTTCGGCAAGGACTTCTACCGCTACGACTCCGAGGTGGTCAAGGCCACCGTGGGGGCGGCATGGGCCGCCGGTGAAGACTTCTCGGCGCGCATCTGGGCAAACCGCGAGAAGCTGGCGAGCTACCTCAACGACGACTTCTCGAAGCTCATAGCGCGCGGCGTCTCCTATGACGAGATCTCGCGCGAGCTTCGGGCGAGGCTGAACCACAGCGGCACCCGAACGGCTATGCGCCTCGTGTACACCGAGGGCACGTACCTCTTCAACGAGGCGCAGGCCCGCGTTCACGAGTCCGAGTTCGAAAGCTACGCCATAAGCTGCATACACGACGGCAAGGCCTGCGAGGTGTGCCGCGAGCTTGAGGCCTACCAGAAGCAGCACCCCGCCAAGTTGTCCGAGCGCATGCCAGGCACGAACTTCCCGCCCATGCACCCGTGGTGCCGCTGCTCATACACCCTTGAGGTGGCCGATTGGGATAAGTGGATAGACGAGTATGTGCAGAAGCGCGGAGGCGATTCGGGCACCCAAGCCACGCGCTTGCGCTCCGACGCCATGGTGCGAGAGCCTGGAACCACGTCGTTCCTGCAATCGCTTCAGCGCGTAGGCTCGACGCTCGCGGGGCTTGATTTCAGGCTCAAGGGCCAGCAGTCGCTCGCGCGCAAGATTCGCACCGACTCGTACGACAAGACCATGAGCGAGCAGGAAGCGGCCGACTCCATCCACGACGTGCTGCGGTACACCTTCCAGCTTCAAACGGCCAGCTTCGCCGACGAGTTCGCCCGCATCCGCGCCGAGCTTGAGAAGGCTGGCTATACTCTGGTCAAGGTCAAGAACACGCTGCAGAGCACGGGCGTGACTTATCGTGGCGTCAACTGCCAGTTCGAGACGCCCGACGGCTTCAAGTTCGAGCTTCAGTTCCACACGCCCGAGTCGCTTGCTCTGAAGGAGAACGAGCTTCACAAGCTCTACGAGGAGCAGCGGCTTCCCGAGACCGACCCGAAACGGCGTGCCGAGCTTGTGCGCCGCATGATAGAGCTGTCCGACGGGCTTTCAACCCCGCCCAACATCGAGGAGGTGCGCAAATGATTTACTACACCGACGATTCCGTGAAGCGCGTGTCTCGCATCGACCTTGAGGCAGGAACCGCAGAGACCTACAACTTCACGCTCGGGAGATGGCGCGACGACAACGACCTGTGGGCCGTGCTGGTAGGCGAGCTTTGGCTTGACGAGATAAGCCAAGAGCAGGCCGAGGCTATCATCCGCAAGCGCAACAAGGAACTCCACCGCTAAAACCGAACACCCTTCTCACCTCCACGGTAGAACGAAGCCCCCGACATGGGGGCTTTTCTTTTGCCGATTGGAGGAGACGTGATCAGGGCCGAGTACATCACACGCCGGGGCTGCCCCGCGTGCGAAGCCTACAGGAAGGCGGTCATAGAGCCGCTTGCAGCCGAATACCCAGACCAGGTGCGCGAGCACTGGGCATGGGACGGCCTCATGGAGCGGCTGAACAACTCCGAGCGCATAACGCGCATCCCCATGGTGGTGATAACCGACGAAGGCGCGGAGGTCATGCGCCTTGTCGATCTGCCGACGCTAGAACGCCTTGAAGACATCCTAGACCCCTCGTAGCGGGCGAATCTCACGCACGCGGGACACTGGCTTGGTCAAAGACCGACCGAGCGTTGAAGTCGCTAAAAGCCACGGCATCGGGCAGGCGTGGAACCCGCTAAAAGCTACGGCGAAACGTGCAGGCATGAGCCACGAGAAACCTTATGGAGGGTGCGAAACATGGCAAAAGACGGAAACCGACAGAAGTTCGCTGGCGTAGCGGGCGGAAACCTCACGCCGCCGCAGGGCGGAAGTGCCAACCCCGCAAGCGATGGTACAGAAGGCAATGAGGGCACCGACCCAGACCCCGAGCCTAGCGGCAACGAGGGCAACGGCACCGACCCCAAGCCCTCGGGCAAGACGTACACCGACGACGAGGTGAACGCCATCGTGCAGCAGAAGCTCGCGCGCGAGGGCAAGAAGCTCGAAAAGCGCATCCGCGAGGAGCTTGCGCAGCAGGCCGACGACAAGCGCTCCGAGGCCGAGAAGCTGGCGGGCATGAACGACCTGCAGCGCGCGCAGTACGAGCTGAAGAAGGCCCAGGGCGAGAAGGCCGAGCTTGAGCGTCGCATCAACCTCGCCGAGCAGATGGGCGTCGCGCGCTCCGAGCTGAAGGCCGCAGGCATCGACCTCGGCGACGAGCTGCTGTCCATGTTCGTTACGGAGAAGGCCGACGACACCAACGCCGCCATCTCCAAGATCAAGGAGCTGTTCCCCAAGGCGGTAAACGCCGCCGTGCAGGAGGCGCTGAAGCGCCAGCCCCCGAAGGACGGCGCGGGCGCCAAGCCCAGCCAGTCCTTCGCATCGAAGTTCGCATCCGATTACAGCAACCGAATGAACGGAGGAAAGAAAGATGGCGCTCAATAAGGCGTTCACCTACGGCGAGTCCCAAAGCATCCTCGATTCCGAGGTGGGCATCGTCGCGAAGACCCGCACCGCCACGCAGGCCATGGCCAAGGAGGTCGATGGTCGCAAGCTCATCAAGGCGGGCGCACTCTTCACGGGCACGTCCGAGTTCGGCGTGTTCCTTGAGGACTACGACATGACCGACACCGACAAGTGCCCGGCTGCGGTCATCTTCCAGGGCCGACTCAAGGCCGACAAGGTATCCACCGAGGCCAAGGCGAAGAAGGCAGACCTCGCCGCCGCAGGCCTCTACCTGGTTTAACGAAAGGAGCAGCGCAACATGCGTCTCATCTCTGAACTCATCACCGAGCGCGACATGCTCGACTTCTCGCAGGGCTTCAACGTCCAGCGCAGCTACACAGGCTCCCGCCTGTTCCCCGACCGCAAGACGCAGTACATCGAGGCCGAGTACACGCGCCTGGCCGAGAACGGCAACCTGCCCACCGTTGCCATGATCCACGGCTTCGACACCGAGGCGCATATCGGTTCCCGCGTGCCGTTCGAGCGCGTCACCACCGAGTCCCTGCTCATCAAGGAGAAGATCAACCTCTCCGAGCGCCTGCGCCGCATCACTCGCGGCCTCGACATGCAGATGGACTCCGTGCGCCGCTACGTCTTCGATGACGTCGCCCGAACCGCCGAGTCTGTCGTCACGCGCGCCGAGAAGGCCAAAATTGAGGCCCTGACCACGGGCAAGATGATCATCGCCGAGAACAACGTGTCCATGGAAATCGACTTCGGCGTGCCCGAAGACCAGAAGGTCACGGCCAAGTGGGCGGTTGCCGAAGCCGACATCCTGGGAGACATCGACGGCTGGGTGGCCATCGCGCAGGGCAAAGGCCAGACCCCGACCGTGGCCGTCACCTCCAAGAAGGTGTTCTCCCTTATCCAGCGCAACGCCGCCGTGCAGAAGGCCATCTTCGGCGTCAACGGCGCGGGCATCCTGCCCAGCCTGGCGCAGGTGAACAACCTGCTCGCGCAGCAGTTCAATGGCCTCACGCTGACCGTTGACGAGGAGCGCTACGGCATCATCGGGGCCGAGGGCGGCAGCGTGTCCCAGGGCCGCTTCTTCCCCGAGGACAAGTTCGTCATGTGCTCCGTGGGCTACGACGGCTCGGTGGGCACGGGCCTTTGGGGCGTCACCCCCGAGGAGCTTGAGCAGGGCGGCGCTTTCGACGAGAAGCGCCAGATGCAGTTCGTCACCTGCACCCGCTGGGACACCCCCGACCCCGTGGCCACGTGGACGAAGGCCTCCGGCGTGTTCATCCCCGTGCTGCCCAATGTCTACGGCCACATCATCGCGACCATCGACACGACATCCACGCAGGCCCTTGAGGCCTCCGACCACGTGGAGGGCTAGCCCATGGCCGCGCTCGTAGACCGCGTTAAGGCGCGATACCTCCCAGACGAGGCCATGCCCGACGACCCCGCCATCGAGGAGATGATCCAGACGGTCACCGACCGTTTGCTCATCCGCCTCAAGGTCGAGCGGCTTCCGCGCCTGGCCGAGTCAATCGCCGTCGATGCGGCGGTGAAGGCCCTGCGCCTGCGCGGCTACGAGGGCAGCACCTCCGAGTCGGCGTCCGACGGCGGCAGCATGTCGAACTCGTTCATCGACGACGTGCTGTCCGCCTATTCGGGCGACATCGAGGCCCTGCGCGACGCGTGCCGCCCCAAGGGCATCAAGTTCATGGGGGCGCGCCGATGAAGTGGTACAGGGCCAGGGCGTTCAGGCGCGAGCAGACGGGCACCGACGAGCTGCACAACCCCGTCTGCTCGACCGTCGAGGCGTTCGACTTCTTCGTGCGCTTCGGCCCGAGCCACAAGGCTCGCAGCGCCGAGACGGGAAACGCCTTCGACAGCGTTTCGCGCTCTTTGCTCACCAAGCGCCCGGCAACCGACTTCGCCGACGTCTGCGGCGTCGAGGTCAAAGGGGCTTCTTACGAGGTCGAGAACGTCATGGCCGACGGCGACGCAACCGTCGTGAGCGTCAAGAGGTGCAAGCCATGGGCCTCGTGATACGCGACGTGAACGGTCTTGCCGGAAAGCTCAACCGCCTTTCGCACGTAAGGTTCGAGGCCGTGATCATGAAGAACATGGCCCAAATCTACAACCGTGGCAAAGCGGACGGCGGAACGCCCGTATCTACCGAGAAGACCAGGCCTGGTGGGCCACATGGCGAGCTGCGCATGTCGTTGGGGCAGTCCGGCGACACCGTCGGATACGCGAAGGACTACGCGCCTCACGTCGAGTACGGCCACCGCACGGTGAACGGCGGATATGTGGAGGGGCAGCGATTCCTGCAGCGCAACGTCAAGGCGCAAGAGCCGATATTCAGACAAGACCTAATCGACCAACTACGGAAGCTCTAGGGAGGGCGCGATGATCCAACGATTAAGCCTCGCGGTGTTCCTCGGATGCCTCATCGAGGCCATCGAGGCGGGCACCGGCACCGCGTGCTACGACAGCCCCGAGAACCGCAAGTCGCCGCTTTATAGCGTAGAGCTGCAATCTACGCAGCCCGAGAACACCAAGACCATGTACATCGACGCCATCACCGTGTGGGTGCACTGCATCAGCGAGCCCGTGCGCCCATACAGCAACGCGAAGGTGCTCGGCATGGTTCAGCGGCTTGAGCAGGCGCTTATGGAGGGCTTCGAGCTTCCCGCGCCGTCCAGCCTCTACCGCACGACCTGCAACGGCGTGCAGACCGTCAAGAAAGACGAGACCGACGAGGGCCACGCCATCGCGGAGTTCACGTTCCGCGTCTGCTACGGCTTCCGCGTCAAGAACTAGAAAGGAACCGAGATGTCTACTGCTCAGCAGGACACCAACCTCATCGACTGCGACTTCGACGCAGCAACCGCCAAGGCCCTCAGCGGCAACGACATCGTTGCCCTCGTTACCGACAAGACCGGCACCGACCTGCTCGCCGTGAGCGGCCAGCAGGGACTCAAATTCAACATGAGCCAGGACAACACGGAGGCCGCGACCAAGGACGACGCCATCGGCGGCTGGACGCTCAAGTTCGCCAGCTCCAAGAGCTGGGACGCATCCATCGACGGCCTGTACTCGCCCGACGACTCCGCCACGAAGACCGTCGCCAAGGCGCTTGCCGAGGGCGAGTACCTGTGCCTGAAGGTCTGCAAGCGCATCCGCACGAGCGCGAACACCAAGTACGTTCCGCTGCGCATGGGCCTCGCGCTCGTGTCCTCCGACAGCTTCGAGGCGCCGAACGACGACAACGCCACCTACTCCATGGAGTTCCAGGGCACGGGCAAGCCGTGGCTCTACGAGACCGCATCCGAGGAGCAGATCACCGCAGCCACCATCACCGTTTCCAACAGCTAAGGAGCCTGACCAATGGCAGAAGACACCGAACTCGACGCATTCCTTGAGGATTCCGCCGCAGACGCCACGGAAGCCGAAGACATCGTGAACGAGCTTGAGCAAGACCCCGAGAGCATGGAGCCGCAGACCTTCACCGTACGCGGCCACGTCTGCGAGATTCGATTCTCGCGCAAGCGCATCGACCTCTACGAGGAGCGCCACACGCCGATCATCGCCTCGTTCTATAAGAACGACGGCATGTTCACCTTCAAGGAGCTTGCGGCCATCGCGGGCTACGGCCTGAAGGTACAGGGCGGCGGCTACTTCCTGCCGCAGAAGGCCGAGGAAATCGTGAACAAGCTCATCGACACGAACGGCTACCCCGTCGTGTTCCAGGCCGTGATGATGGCGCTTCAGCGCGACTGCGCTTTTTTATTCAAGGGCGCAGGGAACTAGCCCTAACGCGCCTCACCGGCTTCGACTACTTCACCGCCAAGCCGAAAAGCGGCGAAGCCGCGCAAGACGCCGCCCTGTTCCGCAGGGAGGCCGACTTCGCGTTCTTCGCCGCCAGGCTCGGTTGGGACTACGAGCAGTACGCGCAGCACACGCCCGTGCAGCTCGCGTTCGTGCGCAAAGAGCTTGAGACCGTGACCGTCGACCAATCGAACCTCTTCAAGGACGCCGTACAGGTGGCGGTTGCCAACTGCCTGTCCAAGAAGCGCCACAAGCTCTGGAAAAAGCGCAACGGCTCCTTCCGCGAGGACTCCTTCACCTACGAGGAGATCGACGCGCTGAAGGAGCAGCACCGAAAGAACCCGCCATGGACGCCTTGGGGAGGAGGCAAGCTGAATGGCTGATTACGTTCTCTCCGCCAAGGGAACCTACGACGGCTCGAACTTCGACTCGGGCGTCGATGGCTCCGCATCGAAGCTCAAGGGCCTCACCGAGACGGCCAAGGGCGTCGGCTCGCAGGTGGCGGGATACTTCGCGAACAGCTTCGGCAGCGTTGCGAAGTCAATTGGCAACGCCATCGGAACGGTTACCGCAGGCGTTACCACGCTCGCCGCCACCGGCGGCATGAGCCGCGCCTTGAACATCGAGAAGGCCCAGACGATGTTCAAGGGCATGAAGCTCGAATGGAGCGACTTCTGCAGCACAATCCAGCAATCAGTTGACGGAACGGCGTTCGGCTTCGACACCGCCGCACAGGCGTGCGCCCAGCTCGCCGCATCTGGCGTCGCCGCCGGCAACGACATGGAAAAGGCTCTGAACGGCTGCGTGGGCACAGCCGCCACGTTCGGCCAGGACTTGGGCGACCTCTCCTCGATTTGGGCCAAGGTGGCCGCGAACGGCAAGCTCTCCGGCGAGCAGGTCGCGCAGTTCACCGACCGAGGCATCAACGCGATTTCCACGCTGTCGACCTACTTGGGCAAGTCCTCCGACGAGGTTTCCAAGATGGTCACGGCTGGCAAGATCGACTTCCAAACCTTCTCCGACGCCATGTATTCCGCGTTCGGCGATTCGGCAAAGGCGGCGAACGAGACCTTCACCGGCTCCATGGCGAACATGAAGGCCGCGCTCTCGAAAATCGGCCAGGATTGGATGACTCCGCTCAAGGACTCCGCCATCCCTGTGTTCAACTCCATACGAGGCGTACTGAACTCGTGTCGTGCGGCGCTGAAGCCGCTCACCGTGGCCTTCGGCGAGTTCCTGGGCGTCACCTACGACGCGCAGGGCAACCTGACGCGCACCGGCGGCGCGGTCGAGAAGGTGTGCGGGTTCCTCGATAGCCTGGCCGAAAAGATCCAGGGCGTAGACCTCTCGCAGCTCAGTACGGGCGGAAAGGTGGCCGCCGCCGCTTTGGCCGGCCTAGCCGCCGTGTCGCTTGGCGGCCTCATCGGGCAGATTCCCGTGCTCGGCGCGCTTGCCAACTCGCTTACGGGCGGCATCGTTCCGGCTCTGAAGGGCGTTGCCACTGGGTTTCTGGCGCTTTCCGCGCCTGTTGCGGTCGCTGTCGCGGCAATCACCGCCTTCGCGGCAATCTTCGCCTACAGCATGGCAACCAACGAGGGGTTCCGCAACTCCATGGTCGGCATCGCTTCGAGCATCGCGTCATCGCTCACCCCGGCGTTCCAGAGCCTCACGGCTTTGGCCGAACCCCTTCAGGGGCTTTTCGCCGCCGCCGTAATCGTCGTGAACAGCTTCTCGCTCGCCATCGGCGGGCTGGTTGCGGCAATCGCGCCGGTCATCGCCTCGATCGTATCGGGCCTCGTTCCCGTAATCGGAACGATCATCGACGCGGTAGGCCAGGTGGCACTAGCCATCACGACGACGGTTTGCCCAATCATCCAGCAGGTGACCGACCTCATAACGGCCAACATGCCGCTGATCCAGCAGGTCATATCTGACGCATGCACGCTTATCCAGACGGTCGTCTCCACGGTGCTTCCCGTTTTGGTCGAGATAATCACATCGACGATGACCGCTATTCAGGGCGTTATCGACGCCGTTTGGCCGTACATCTCGGTCATCGTGACGTCCGCCATGCAGGCGATCCAGGATATCATCACGATTGTCTTGGGCGTCATCAACGGCGACTGGGGTTCCGTTTGGAGCGCCATCCAATCGCTGGCAGCGAACGTGTGGAGCATCATCCAGAACGTCATCAGCGGCGGCGTTGCGCTCATCCAGGCGGTCATACAGAACGGCCTCGCGCTCATCCAGAGCGTGTGGGACTCGATTTGGGGCGCTATCGGCAACTGGGTGACCAGCACGTGGAACAGCATCAAGACTGCCGTGCAAGGCGGCATCAACAACGTGAAGTCGTTCATATCGGGCGGCCTGTCCACGGTGCAATCCATCTGGTCGTCAGCATGGAACGCGGTCGGCAACATCCTGAACAACGCGTGGAGCAACATCCGCAACGGCGTGTCGAACGGCATTAACTCCGTGGTGAGCTTCGTGTCGTCGATTCCCGGGCGAATCGTGAGCGCGCTGGGGAACCTCGGCTCCCTGCTCTACAGCGCCGGCAGCTCCATCGTCAGCGGCCTGCTCAACGGCATCAAGTCGAGCATCGGCGGCGTGTACGACTTCGTTTCCGGCATCGCGGGCAAGATCGCCAGCCTCAAAGGCCCGAAGCGCAAGGACTTGCGCCTGCTCATCCCGAACGGCGGCTGGATCATGCAATCCCTCGAAGCGGGCCTGAAGAAGCGCTTCGAGGGCGTGAAGGCCACCGTATCGGGCTTCGCCGACGACCTGAGCATGTCGTTCGGCGGAAACAGCGTCACCTACGAGACCGGGGCGGCGGCAGCCGTCGGCTCGGTTTCCGGTGGCGACACCTATTACCTGTCAATCGACGGAGCTACGGCGAACGCAGACGTGGCGGTGGCCGACGCCATCGACACCTTGGTTGCCGCAGCCCGCCGCTCATCCACAGCGAGGAGGTAGCCCGTGGGAGAGCACACAAGGGAGATACAGATCGCGGGCCGCAACCGCTGGTATCGCGGCTATATCTCCGTTGACAGCCAGTGGAACGTCAACGACACCACGACTCGCCTGCGAGTCACCGCAGCGATCGACGACAAGTACGCCGCCGGGTACGGAACACACTACGACGTCGTGGTGAACGGCTCGGTGCGCAGCTCGCGCGACGTCGTGCTGAACAACTACGGCAACTGGGCGACGCGCGACGCGGTGACATTTGACGTGGACGTGCCGCGCGGCGCGAGCGGCTGGAACTGCCCGGTACAGGTGCACGTCTACGGCAAGACGTACAACAACTACTACGGCTCTGCCGGCGGCGACGCGTGGGCGACCGTGTACGCATGGGTGCCGCAGCGCGGCTACTCGCAGCCGCATCCGCCCAAGAACTGCAAGCTGCAGCGCGTGTCCGACACGTCGCAGAAGATAACCTGGGACGTCGATTACACGGGAATGGACGGTGCCTACCCGTGGGCGGGCGTCTACGTTGACCGCCGCACCGACGATGGCTCATGGGTGAACATCGCCGACGTTTCGTGGGACGTCCAGAACTACACGGACAACTCGACCAAGGCCGGGCACAAGTACGAGTACCGCCTGTGCGCGCACGGCCCCGGCGGCAACTCCGTTCACGCGTCGGTTGGCACGACCTACACCACGCCCAACGCGCCGTCGCGCGTTGAGGCCGTGAAGGCCGGCGCTACCGAGGTGACCCTGCGCGTGTACGGCGCCGCGGCGTACGCAAACGCGTGGGGCGTCCAGCGATCTGTCGACGGCGGCTCGACGTGGGCGGACATAACGACGACCACCGAGGGCGAAGACCCCGCATGGCTCGACCTGCACGACAAGGCCGCGCCAGCCGGAACGGTCGTCTACCGCGTTCAGGCGAAGCGCGGCTCGCTCGCCTCGGCGTGGGTGAAGTCGAACTCGATAACCACCATCACGCCGCCGCTCGCCCCGAAGGTCACCGCGCCGACCGTGGTGGCCACCGGAAGCCAGGCGGCGGTGTCGTGGGTTCCGAACCATCCGGACGGCTCGCAGCAGACCGCCGCGCAGGTCGAGTTCAGCGGCCCGAGCGCGATCACCGAAAGCGTCACCACGGCGAAGAGCATTAAGAAGTCGCTCGCCAAGGGCAGCTGGAGGGTGCGCGTTCGCACCAAGGGCCTGCACGCCGATTGGGGCGCGTGGTCTGACTACGTGCCGTTCGTGGTCGCCGATTACCCGTCGTGCTGGGTTGCCTCGCCTGCGACCGACGGCGTGCTCATCGACTCCGTGCCGCTGACCGTTCAGGTATCGACCTCCGACGAGACAGGGATAGCCAATGCCACGCTGACGCTTTCCGAGGTCGGCGGAGCGACGATAGCCACGGCCGACGTGACGAGCATGAAGCCCGTTGAGCTTGGCAGCTACACGACCATCAAGAACGGAATCGACTACCTGCTCACCTTGACGGTGACGGGCGGCTCGGGCCTGTCGAAAACGGCCACGCGCCGGTTCAAGACGCACTGGGCGGAGCCGGCAACCCCCGTAATCACCGTGACGTACGGCGATGACCTCACGTGCCACGTGAAGGTGGAGAACGGCGTTTCCGCCTACAACGTCGAGGAGACGACGATCATAGGCCCGATGGCCTACGACGAGGACACGGGCGAGATACCCATGCTCGGCACGATCACGTGCGACGGCGACGAACTGGTGCTTGGCGACGCGTCGAAATGCGTCGGCTTCGTGGTCGAGCGCGTGCTGGACGAGGGCGACCACCTTCTCACGTCGAGCCTGCTCGATGCCCAGGAAACCATCGACCGCGTGCCGCCGCTCAACGCCGACTTCAAGTACCGCGCAACTGGCACTGCGGCGAACGGAACGTCTTCCTACGCCGAGGCCAAGGCGAACCTGCACGCTGAGTGCATGACGCTCAACTTCGGCCAGGATGCCTCGACGCTGCTCAAGATGGAGCTTGACGCCAAATACTCGACATCTGCGGCGCGAAGCTTCAACAGCTTCCATTTCGCCGACGGCGGGGAAAACGGTGGGCTTCCGCAGTCGTATGCGCTCGATGAGGCAGACCTTGCGACATCGGCCTCTTGCCTGCTTGAGCGAGACGGGCACGACCTGTTCCGCAAGATCATGCGCACACAGTGGCAGGGCTGGTGGCGCGGCCTCGCCGGTGAGCGTGCGTTCGGCGCGATGACGTTCAACGAGTCGCTTAAATCTGCGGGGCTTTGGTCGGCATCGGCGGAGGTCGAGCACGATGTGTTCGAGGAGCCGAGCAATGCCTGATTGGAAAAAGCGATTCGCGGCCTCGTACCGCTTTACACGCGTTGACCGAAAGACCGGCCTCGATGTCGAGCGACTGCGCAACATCCGAAACGGCGGGAGCATCGAGCGAAACCAGGACACCAGCTACGAGACGGGCAAGATCGACTACCTCGGAACGCTCGACCTCGGTAGTGACCTCCTGCGCATCTACCTCGATGCCACGTTCCCGGACGACACAACGGTGTCGGAGCCGCTTGGTACGTTCGTCGTATCGACGCCAAAGCGTTCAACTGGCTACAACTCATCTGAAGCAGACCTATCAGGCCGCTTGTCCGAGGTTGCGGAAGACGAGTTCGACGCCCCGCGCTCGCTTGCGGCTGGCAGCAACGCCGTCGGCGAGGCGGCGAAGCTCCTGCGCGAGGTCGGCCTTGAGGTTATCGCCGACCCGTCCGACTTCACGCTAACGACCACGTGGGTTATCGGGGCAATCGGCAACGGGGAGAGCAACTACGCCACCCGCCTGAAGGCCGTAAACGCCCTTCTCGATGCGGCGGGCTTCAGCTCGGCGTCGTGCGACCCGATGGGGCGCGTGCTGCTGCGCCGCTACGTCGAGCCTGACAAGCGCGCGCCAGCGATGGTCATGGAAGAGGGCAAGTGGGCGCGTTTCGAGGACGGCGGCACCGAGGAGCTGGACAAATCGGGCGTGGCGAACGTCGTGCACGTCGATTACTCGACATCCGACGAAAGCATAAGGGGCACGGCAATCGACTCCGACCCCAACAGCCAGTACTCGACCGTCACGCGCGGTTGGCGCAAGTCGGCCAAGTACACGAAGAGCGAGCTTCCGGCAGGCTCCACGGCGGCTGAACGGCAGGCCAACGCCAACGCCGAGGCGGCGACCCTCCTGCGCACCCAGCAATCCGCGATCCACCGCCTGAAGGTGACGCACGTCTACGCGCCCGTGGGCGTTTCCGACGCCATCGAGGTTCGCTGGCCGAGCGCCGGCATCTTCGGGAACTTCGCGATACGTAAGCAGACTCTCACCCTCGTGGGAGGATGCCCGATGGAATTGGAGATGAGGCGATTTGAACGCTAGCACCATAGCCGACGCGGGCGAACAGCTCGCCGCCCTGTTCTCGCCGCAAGGCGGCTCGGGGCACTCCGTGGGCTTCGGCACCGTGAAGTCCGTCTCGGGCGCGACGCTCGCGGTCGCAATATCCGGCACGACGCTCTCGGGGCTTCCGATGACCACGGCATGCTCGGCGGCCAAGGCGGGCGACCGTTGCATCGTCGAGACCATTGGCCCGCAGGCTATCGTCACGGGCCTAATAGCCAAGTAAGGGAGGTATTGATGGCAGAAACGACACAATACGCCGCCCTGATGCTCGACGCCAACGGGAACGTCGATAGGGTGCGCACGACCGACGGCAAGATCTACTACATTGCATCGACCATCGCCATGGATTCGGCGGAAGCGGCGCAAGAGGCCGCAGCGAACTGCAAGACGGCCATGGACAACGCCAACGCCGCCGAGGAAAAGCGGGTTTCGGCCGAGAAGACGAGGTCTTCGAACGAGACGTCGCGCCTCAGCGCAGAGGTGAACCGCGCCAATAACGAAGTGGCCCGCGTCAACAGCGAGAACGCCCGCAAAACGGCCGAGTCCTCGCGAGCAAGCGCCGAGAGCGCCCGCAAGTCTGCCGAATCGACGCGCGAAAGCAACGAGGCCGCCAGAAAGACGGCCGAGTCGAAACGCCATGACGAGCACATCGCAGACCAACAAGCCTCGTCGAACGCCGCAGCTGCCGCCAGTGGCGCGGCCTCGCGCGCCGACGCGGCGGCAAACCAGGCCCTACAGATCGCCAACTCGATCGCCCAGGGCAGCGCCGGCGATTCCGACATCGCAGACCTTCGAGGCCAGAACGAGAAGCTGGCCTCGATGCTCGCGAACGCCACGGGCAAGTTCTTCTTCATGGGCGGCACCGTCTACGCCCCGTCGGCGAAGGCGTCAATAAGCAACGGAACCGTCACGCTCGGCTCCACCTGCTCGGTATCAGGCACGACCATCGTGCTCGCATAGAAAGGAAACTCAAATGGCAACAGTGAACGCAGAGCGCTTCGGCATTGACGGGCAAACCTACACGCTCATCGACGGCACGGCCCGAGAGAACGCCCAGCTGGCGCTCAACAACGCGGAGTACAACCGCCAGAGCCTCATCGGCAAGTACGACGGGCAGAACATCGCCACCATCCTTGCCGGGGAGATCGGCAGCGGCAGCGTGTACGATGCGCTGCACAAGCGAGCGGCGGCCGGCAACTTCGCTGGGCTGCGCGTCGGCGACTACATCGACGTGCCGCTCGTGAGCGCGTCAAACGTGGCGGCCCAGCAGTCCGTGCGCTTCCTGCTTGCGCACTTCGACCCGTACTACCAGTGCGGCAACAGCGCCAAGGGCCACCACATCGCGTTCATCGCGTCCGCGCCCGTCGCCGTGGCCAAGACCGTCACCGGCGTGGCCAACGACAGCTACTTGATGTGGAACACTGCGAACACCAACCAGGGCACCGCAGACGTGAAGAACCCGTACCTGAACAGCAACCTCAAGGCGTGGGAGAAGCTGTTCGAGGCGTGCCTGCCCGAGGGGCTGACCAAGTACCTGCTCACCCAGCGCGTGCTGCTTGAGGAGCGTTACAGCGCGAGCGGCGCGCTCAGCGACTCCAACAGCTGGAGCTGGCAGGACATCGGCAAGGTGTGGTCGCCCTCCGAGATGGAGGTGTACGGCTGCCCGGTGTGGGGCACCAAGGGCTACAGCGTGGGCTTCGACTGCCAGTGGGACCTGTTCAGGGACACCGCGCACCGAATCAACGGAACTCGGTACGGTTGGTGGCTGCGTTCCGTCATGGGTGGCTCCTCGTCCTACGTGTGCTGCGTCTACTACGGCGGCTATGCCGGCTACAATTCGGCGACGGCCACCTGGGTTCGCCCGCGCCCCGGCTTCCTCGTCGGCTAGCTAGCCGAGTGCTCTATACTTCTCTTTCGATGCGACCGCCTTGCGCGGTCGCATCCCTGCCCGCGCAGCGGGCCGTTTTTTTCGCCGCTATTTCCGGGAGGTGCCATGAGCGGCGTCTACCAGCGAAACCGCGAGGTGTCCGAGTACAAGTTCTTCACGCAGGCCATCGCCATCCGCGTGGAGGTCAACAAGCTCATGGCCTCCTCGTCGGTCGTGCCGAAAGCCTACAGGCTGCTGAACGCAGTCCCCACGGTGGAGACCGCGCGCAGCATCGTGTACAACGTCAACCGCGCCGACTGCTTCTACCCCAACAGTTCGTTCAACGCACTTGAGCGCAAGCGTTACCTGACGCTGGCGATAGCCGACTGCGAGCAGCTGATGCTCGACATGCAGTGCCTCATGGACATCGGCCTGCCCGTGAACGCCAACCGCTTCGAGGCGCTGGCGGGCATGGTCGAGGAGGAGATCAAACTGCTCAAGGGCGCGCGCAAGAACGTACGCGTCACCGGCAAGAAGACGACCGACGAGCGCATAGCCGAGGCCGAGGCCGAGCTAGAGCGCCTGCGTTCGTTATAATGGGCGGCGGTCCCGCCTTGTATATCGGTACAATTGGTGGCTGCGTTCCGTCATGGGTGGCTCCTCGTCCAACGTGTGCTACGTCAACAACAACGGCAATGCCAACTACAATTCGGCGACGAACACCTGGGTTCGCCCACGCCCCGGATTCCCTTACTGCCAGACCGAGTAGGCCAGCGGGCCGAAAGCAGAGCGCGGAGAGGAAGGAAGGCGCGACCATCGGGCGCGAGCCCGTAAATACGCACCCCGCGAGGGTGGCCGGACGCTGCTTGCATGGCGCGGCGCTCCGTGGCTTCGCCGCGTTTCATGGCCATACCTCAAGCGGCTGTCAGAGCCACATTGCAAGCCGTGCGGGGTGCCTTCTATGAACTCGGAGCAAAGGCGGGCCGCACGCCGGAAGCGCCGCGAGGAGAAGCGCGCCAGGGCCAAGGCCGAGCGCGTCAAGGCGTGCACCCTTGAGACGGTGGCCGACCTCAACAGCCTGTGCAAGGCTTCCAAGCAGGCCGCGCGTGGCGTCATGTGGAAGGCCTCGACGCAGCGGTACATGAAGGACTACCTGCGAAACGCCGTGAAATCGCGCCAAGACCTTTTGGAGGGCCGCGACATATGCCGGGGTTTCATCCGCTTCGACCTGTGGGAGCGCGGCAAGCTGCGCCACATCAGTGCAGTGCACTTCCCCGAGCGCGTGGTGCAGAAGTCGCTGTCCCAGAACGCCCTCGTGCCCGCGATAGTCCCCACGCTCATATCCGCGAACTCCGCCAACATCAAGGGGCGCGGCACCGACTACGCCCTTAAGCTGCTCAAGCGCCACCTGGCCGACCACTGGCGGCGGCATGGGCGCGAGGGCTACATACTGCTGGGCGACTTCTCCGACTACTTCGCGCGCATTGCCCACGAGCCGGTCAAGCGGCAGGTGGCCGACGCGCTGCTCGACCCGCGCGTGGTCGCCCTTGAGCACCGCCTGATAGACGCGCAGGGCGAGGTGGGCCTGGGGCTGGGCAGCGAGCCGAACCAGATATGCGCGGTGGCGCACCCCAACCGCATCGACCACTACGTGGCCGAGATGCTGCGCCCCGAGGCCTACGGGCGCTACATGGACGACTTCTACCTGATCCACGAGAGCAAGGAATACCTCCAGGTGTGCCTGCTGCTGATAGAGCGCGAGTGCGCGAAGCTCGGCATCGCGCTGAACCAGCGCAAGACCCACGTGGTGAAGCTGACGCGCGGCTTCACGTGGCTGAAGAAGCGCGTCTTCTACACCGAGACGGGCCGCATCGTCATGAAGCCGTGCCGCGACTCCATCACGCGCGAGCGACGCAAGCTGAAGAAGATGGCCCGCATGGTGGCCGAGGGGGTCATGACGCCCGAGCAGGTGCAGCAGAGCTACCAGAGCTGGCGCGGCGGCATGGCTCACTTGGACGCGCACCGCAGCGTGCTGGCCATGGACGCGCTGTACCGCAGCCTGTTCGAAAATCTCGCGGGGGGGTTGCTCAATGCAGCCAAGCCCGAGAGACGATTCGGGCGGAACGCCCTCGCCATAGCGGAAGGGCGGCAACTCAAAACGGCGGCCTAGACGGGTCGAAAACGCAATAACCAAGACAGCGAAGGCGTGCTGCGGCGCGCCTTCTTTCTTCGCGCCCGCCCAAACGGCCAGGCAATCTCACGGCGCTAATACGATGGCGGCACATTCCCCGATAAGGAAGGAGTCCGCATGGACACTGAGGAAGACATGCCGCGCCCCGACGAGCTTCAAGACGGCACCGTGGCCGAGGTCAACGCCCTGCGCGACCTGCTGTCGCAGATCGGCGACCCCGACGCGGCGCACGACGCGGGCGTTATCGACGATGACGAGTACGTGGAGCGGAAGGCGCGAAAGCTCGCCTACACCTCCGCGCTCGCCGCCTACGCCAACGGCGAGGTGCCCGACCTCCCGGCGCTGCTCGAACAGATGCGCGAGCAGGCGTCCCAGCCGACGCAGACCGAGACCAACACGGCGAACATCGACTACTTGATGATGACCGTGGGAGGTGACCAGTAATGGCTACGAAGAAAACCGTTGAGCATTCCAAGCACTTCGCGAAGGTCAAGAAGTACTACGACCGAGGCCTTTGGAGCAAGGCGCGCGTCTACAAGGCTGTCGAGTGCAAGTGGATCACCGCCGACGAGTACAGGGAAATCACCGGGAAAGAGTACGCGGAGGCCGAGTAATGGACATCGAGGCGGTAGCCCTCACGGCTTTCGTTTCGGGCCTCGTCGGCGCTATCGTCTCGGGCCTCGTGGCCGCGCTGAAGTCGCAAGGCAAGAAGGCCGTCGAGCGTTCCGAGGAAGAACGGGCCACCGACGAGGCCGTGAAGATGGGCATGCGGGCGCTTCTTTGGCGTGAGCTGAAGAACATCCACGAGCAGGCCGTCAAGCAGCACGGCCTCACGGTCGCCGACCGAAAGCACCTCGAAGGCGTCTACGCCGCCTACCACAGGCTGGGCGGCAACGGCACGGGAACGCGCCTCTACACGGACGCGATGAATCAGCCAGTTATCGACTAGGAAGGAAACGAAATGAGCGCAATCCAAGCAGCCCTGACCGTGGTGACGGTTCTAGTGGTTCCGTACCTCGTGCAGGCGATCAAGACCAAGGCCATGAGCGGCAACGCCGCCCGATGGGTCGCAATCGCGGTTTCCGCCCTGTGCGGCGCGCTGACCGCGATGGCGAACGGCATCCCGACCGACCCCAGCGCATGGGTGACTTCCATCTTCGCCTGCGTCGGCGGCGTGCAGGTGGCCTACGCCGCCTTCAAGGCCGTGGGCGTCACGTCGAAGTGGCTCGACTCCCTTCTGGCGCTCGGCGACGTGAAGAAGGAGGGCTAGCCATGGACGACGATACCTTCGAGGAGCTTAACGACGGGAGGGGCGACGATGACCAAGAGTAATCTCTGCACCTACGCCAACATCACAGGCAACCGAAACAGCGGGCGCTCGGGCAACCGCGTTTGCAAGATCACGCCGCACTACATGGCGGCGCATTGGACAGGCAGGCAGTGCGCCGACTACTTCGCCGCCACCGCCCGCCAGGCAAGCTCGAACTACTGTATCGGCTACGACGGCGACATCGCGATGAGCGTAGACGAGGACGACCGAGCCTGGACTTCGGCCAGCAAGTGGAACGACGACCGCGCCATCACCATCGAGTGCGCCAACAACGCCGATTCCTCGCTCACCGACGCCACGTGGGCGGCGCTCGTCAGCCTGTGCGCCGACATCTGTCGCCGCTACGGCTTCCGCCTCGCATATGACGGCACGCGCAACGCGACGCTCACCGAGCACCGCATGTTTTCCTCGACGGACTGCCCAGGCGCGTGGCTACATGCCCGCATGGGCCAGCTCGCATCCGAGGTGAACACGATCCTCGACGGAGGCAGCGCCCCGACCGTCGCGCCGTCGGCCCCCGCATCGCAACCGAATGCCGACGGCAAGGAGGGCACGGGGTTCAACGGCACTTACCGCTGCGCGGTCGATTGCCTCAACGTGCGCGACGCGCCGTCGCTTTCAGGCTCCGTAGTCGCCTCCTACGGCAAGGGCGAGACGGTCAACCTCGACGACTGGTACTGCATCGCAGACGGCTACGTCTGGGGACGCTACACCAGCAACAGCGGCCATACGCGCTACATCGCCGTGGGCAAGCCCACAGGCGGATACGACCCGAACGACTTCCTCGTGCGTGATGGCACGGCGCGGGCACAGGCGGGTCACTCGGCCGGCACGTACCGCATCTGCGTCAATGCCCTGAACGTGCGCTCCGGCGCGGGTATCGGCTACTCGACCGTCGCAACCTACCATCGTGGGGAGACCGTGACGCTCGACGGCATGTTCGCATCAGCCGACGGCTATGTTTGGGGCCGCTATACGGGCGGTTCCGGCTACAAGCGCTGGATCGCCGTGGAAACCGCCTCCGGCGAGAAGTACGCAGAGAAGGTGTAGGCGATGCCGTACCCAAGCCCTGCCGACGAAGACCGCAACGGCGGGTGCGGCCCGCTTGTGGCGGCGGTGATTCTGCTGCTCATCGTGTTTGCCGCCGCCTCGTGCGCCAGGCAGGCCATGGGGGCGCAGGACATGACGGTATCGCCCGCGCGAACCGATGGCCCGATTTACGATTTGCCGGATGGCGTGCATCAGGAAATCGTGTGCGATAAGCTCAACCGCGAGTACCTTCTGCTCACGACAGACGAGGGCGGCGTGTACCTCATGCCGTACCTCGACGAGCACGGTGACCAGGCGATTATGCCGCAAGCCTAGCGCGTGGTATCCTAAGTAGAACGATCGTCCCGAACGAGCAGATCTCGGTTCGAGAAGTTGTTCGAACGGGGCACCAACTTTAAAATGTTCGAACCCGCCGGATGTAAGGTCCGACGGGTTCG
>CAUEMA010000020.1 GCA_959018755.1 uncultured Collinsella sp.
CGAACGCCTCGTTGCCGCGGCGGCCCTCGGCCATGCCATACCTGACGAAGTGGCGCAAGGCCGCATTGTCGTCAACCATGATTACGCCCGCGCCAGTCGTTTTAATAAAGGCCTTCTTAAGATCGCTGTTGTGATCAAGATAGAACTTGAAATCGTAAACAGGAGAATAATCGATACCAGCAATAGTGACGACAGCCTCTTTTAGCGAAGAAGTTCCCGTACCATGTCTTCCCTCGCTTTTACCCCACTTCATATAGTGAATATAGTATTTAGAAATATTAGTCCCGTACGCGGCCCTCAGGTCGGGATACTCGTTGTAGTAGCTCTGGACGTCGAACGCCTCGTTGCCTCGGCGGCCCTCCGCCATGCCATAGTTAATAAAATGCTGGAGGGCCTTGTCCTTATCGTTGTTGGCCCATTTAGCGACATCAGGATTATTCTTTAGGTAATAGTCAGCATCAAATACAGCGGAGTAATCCATCCAACTAGAACGCGGGAACTGAGCAATAATCGCATCGGCGTCAGCTTCCCCCAGACGCTTGCAGCCAGCATCGCTAAAGTATTTCCAAACGTCACCCGAGTTAGAAATAAAGCCATGCTCGATCAAGATGCCAGGAATCCCCTGCTCGCGAGCACAGCGAACAACGGCAAATTCGTCACCAACCGTCATCTGAAACACGCCACGATAGGTCAAGCCAAGCGCAGACAAATTATTCATCACTTTTTGGGCAAGCTCGACGGAGGCTTTCGTATAGCTCGTGCCATTGGCCGTAGGCGCGTAAACCTCAGCACCATGCGCCGCAGAACTACCAGAGTTAATATGAAAACTCACAAAAGCTTGTGCACCTTGCTTTACGCATCGCTGAACGCGATACAGAAAATCGTTGCTGCCATAAGAACCACTTTGCCCTCGAGACATCACGACCTTAAAACCATATCGCTCCAGCTTGGCCTTACAGGCAACAGCAATCTTCCAAGTAAGATCCGCCTCGCTCTTCCCATTACCTTGGGCGCCGGGATCAACGCCGCCATGACCAGGATCAAGAGCAATAACATACGAACCGTTCACAGCAGTATCGGCAAGAGAGAGAGATTGCTCCCCATTTGAGGCGGTAAGTGCGTCGCCAATCGTGGCAGCCTGAATCGCATTGCCAGAATCATCTGAATAATAAACAGACGAATTAGCACTGCCTTCGGCTAGGCCATCGTCCACAGCGGCATTCGCATCAATGTCGAACGCATATCCACATTGCATCAAATCGACACTGTGCTCCGTGGCATCGCCCTGCAGATGATAGGAGATCGAAATCAAATCATATCCGCACTCGGCATAATCCTTACCGAACTGAAATGCAGCAGCATTGCCACTGACGGCCGTCGCACTAACAGAAAGGGAGTGCCCAGTTGTGGATTCCAATTTAAGAGTCGCATCTGTGAGTGCATCAGAATCGTTAGGGGTGGCAAATGCAATCACCTGGTCCACACAGACTGGAAGCTGCGGATAGGCGATATAGAGATACTGATACGAATCGGTTAAAACGTCGCCGCTCCCATCCGCTACAACGGAAGGGTCATTTTCTTCTGCGACAAGATTGTCAGAGTCGTCCTGATTCTTATTGGAGGGCGAGGAGGCGGGGTCGTTAGTCGAGTTTGAATTGCTCTCAGAATCCGCGACTTCAGCAGTTGAATCCTGCTGTACAGGTTCACCATTGATTGCATAAGCAGTAGCAACCGGCCCAATCAATGGATTAAGTCCAATAACTAACGCTGCAACGGATACAACAAGCAGTTGCAGGTGACGTTTCATGCCAACCCCCATTAAATACAAGTTCAAATGATGCGCATAAATTATATTACAGGCGAAACCCAAGAAAGCTGTTTGCGCCAAGTCCCCATTCCATTCTGGCCAGCGAAGAACCTAAAGGCGCTAAATGTATCGACCCAGAAATCGAAGTCAGCGTCATAGGGACAAAATTCAGCCTAATAATTCATCGCGAGCCAAATCGCAAAATCTACGATAGCGGTCTCTAGAAAATCGCCCAACAACCGCTTTTTTAACATGGCATTAGAATTGAATACAGGATATTCCCCGTTAGCGTGAACTCTTAAAAGGGCTACCTTATCAAGCTTTCAATCAGTTTTACAGTCTTCATATACGAATGCGGGCGATCAAACTGCTCCTCTGCGATTTTACGAGCGGCCTCCCCCATCTGCTTGCGGTGCCATTCGTCTTCGACGAGGGCGGTAACCGCAGCGGCAAGCTTGTCGGGGCTTCCGGGTCGCACGTTAACGCCAAACCCGTCTGACTCGACCTTTGCGCGGAACTCAGCACTCATGCTGGTGTTGACCATGGGTTTGCCCGCCGCCAGATAGTCGCCGATCTTGGTGACGATACTCTGGGCGGCTTTTTCGACCAGCGAGTTTACCGTGATATCAGACCTGCTGAGCCATGCAGCCATCTTGTCATAGGGCAGGTACCCATGAAAGGTCACACCAGCGCCCGTCGATTGAACGACGGCCTTAAGGTTGTCACGTTCGGCTCCATCACCCAGAATCTGAAGCTTGACCTCGGGATGGGTCTTCTGAACCATCCCGATTGCTTTAACAAGAGTCTCCAGATCGTAGCAAGCGCTCAAGGTGCCGGCATAAGAGACCCAGATCTCTCCCGCCGGTTTATCAATCAAAACGGCGTTCTTGGCCACACCGGCATCAAACTCGGCAAGCTGATTGCCGACGTACACGACTTCATTGGGAATACCCGAACGTGCATCGCGCACACCACGGTCGCGGTACTCCTGCGACGTACCCACAATGGCATCGGCCAGCTGATACGTCGCCTTAGCCTGCTTGTAAAACGGAGCAAAGAAGATGTCCGAAAGGACCGGAACATCCAGAGCAACGCGGAAAGCCTCGGGCCACAGGTCATTAACATCGACAACAAATGGAATGCCGTACTTATGGGCACATTTGCCGATCTCACGCGCAACATCGTTAGGCGGAATCTGGCAGTAGACCAAATCGTACGCATGGTGTTCATCAAAAAACTTAACAACACGTTTTGAAACCACATGGTGGGCCCAAATACGCTGGGGACACATGTTCTTAGGGTAGACAGGCTCTTCAATAAAATGCACAGTAAAGGGATGCATGCTCAGATCGAGGTGCATAATATCTCGCTGCTGCTTATCCCAATGTTGAAAGCCACTGGTAATAAAATCAACGTCGTAGCCCTGCTCACACAGTAGCGTGGCAAGGTAGACGTAACGCGTTGCGCCTTTGACCTCGTGTCCCAGCTTAGCATCTTGCGTATAGATAGCAATGTGTCCCTTAGAAGGCATGCAGCTCCTTTGCATGTAAAATCTACGAACGCTCAGCAGAGCGTCGTTTTAAGGATAGCCCAACGCGAGAAAGCGCAAAACCCAAGCCGGCGGTCTTTAGGGTATATCCAAATTCCCTGATTTGCGATATACGGTAAGCTAGAACGCCAGACCCGCCTACGGATTCACCAGTCAGCTGCGAAAACGCCTGCTTTAGATGCGGGCTCACAGTATCCATAGCACGCACTATTGCCGGATCCATACGGCGGAATGTCTTCTTAAGAAGCACGCAGACATCTCGCTGCTCGAGGCCACCGTTCGCAAGGGCAAGACCAGCATGACGAAATCCCACCGTGTAAAGGGCGCGCCATATTCCCCTATCCGTAACGCCAAGTCGTTCGAGCACGTCGGCCATGTCATTCCAACGCGTTAAGGCAAGGGCGCTGTTAACGCTGGCAGACGATGCCGTGGGCAAATCCTCACGATAACAATACCAAGCCTCATCGGTGTAAGCGATGGTCTTTGCCTGGGCAAGCGTCTCGATAAGAAAGGGATTGTCAACCCAGCCAGCACCTGGGACTTCTTTAAAGCAGATGCCATGCCCAACAAGGAAACTCTTCTTATAGAGTGCGCTCCAAATAGAAGGATGCTTTTGAATCAAGATGGGGGCATCGGCAAGAACAAAAGGCTGGCGCCCCGGCTTAACCCGATGGTAGTAATGGCAGTGGTAAAGATGTTCCCTTGGAGTGTCCGCCATATAGACACGCCAGTATGAGGATTTAACCACGTCGGGATAATCCTGCTTGCAAGCCAGCTGATACAAAGCGGAAAACATGCCGGGTTTAAGGTAATCATCGGGCTCGACAACGGCAACGTATTCGCCCCGCGCCTCGTTAAAACCCCTGTTAACGGTTGCGCCATAGCCTTGGTTTGCTTTATCAATCACTCGCACGCGAGCGTCCCCTGTCGCATGGGCCTCCATAATGGCAAGCGAGCCATCCGTCGAGCCATCGTTGAGCACGATGATCTCGAGCTCCTTCATCGGATCGGCTTCAATAGAGCTGAGACACTGATCGAGAAACTTCTCGGCGTTGTAGCATGGAACCACAACGCTAACGCTCATATCGCTCGTAGACAATCGACACCCCCATAGAACGTTGGATATACCAGTATTTATCCCAGTCGCCAGCACGACCAGACCGTTAGCGATCCGTTCTATAGTAGCGAGAAGCAAACAGAATGGGAAACAGATGCAGCCCGGTTATCGCCTGCCCCTACAGCCGCTGGCACACCGCTGCCACATGACACCCGTCAAACCCGAATCCCCAGCGCATGCGGCCCACACCGGGTCGCGGTACGCGAATCTTGTCGATGCCGTCGCGCTCTATGTCGAGCAGCGCCTGAACGGCCAGCAGCTCTAGGCCCAGCGCGTCCACACCGGAGTCAAACATCATATTGACCGTTATCAGCGGGCGCTCGTCGAGCATGCCGATCGTGTCTGCCACGTCAAACACGGTGCCCGTAGGAAATACCTGGATGTCCCAACGATCCGCGCCACGCTTTCGCCTCGAGGCAGGATTGGCATAGCCCGGCAAGCCAAAGCAGAGCCCCTGCAAGAGCAGGTGATATGGCAGCTGCGCATCTGGGTTGTTCGCACCGATTCCCGCATCTCCCAGGATGCGTTCTAACGCCCGCTTCACCGCATCCTCGTCCCCACGGCACAACCCGTCTCGAAACGCATCGGCGTCTCGAACGTCCTCGGCAGCACGCTCAAACCAATCAATAATCACCAGACGAAAGGCCTGGCGAAGCTCGTTATTGGGCAACCGCAGAGCACGGAGACGACCACCATGCTCCGGCTCCTCAATCAAATCCGTCGTCAGGAAACCGGACAGATACAGCGCCGTCCACAGGCCATCATCAGGCGAGGCCTCTGGCCCCGCAGCGCCCAAACCAAGCGAGACCTCAACGCATCCATGAGCCTCGAGCAAATCGAACAAGACCGAAAGGCGGTCGAGATTCCACCCGGCAACTACCCTACTCAGGCAATCGGCATACCCATACAGATCGGCTCGCACAGGCGCTGTGCAGCCTCGGTCCAGAAAACCGATCACACGCGTCGGACTCAAGCAATAGGCCCTGCCAAACCGATATCCCTCGAGCCATTCACGCGCATCATCCAGGTATTCCTCGCGTCCAGCATGACTCAACAGGGCCTCAACCTCGGCATCCGAAAAGCCGAACCAACGGTCGCACCACGTCGAAAGGGGCGTCGAAAGACGATACGAGCAGCTGCGCGAAGAAAGCGCCGCCTCGGCAGGGTTAGGACGCTCCCCCATCAGACACGTCAACCGTAGCGAATGGCCCGTGGTGGCAATGGCGTCGAACAGCACGCGATCGAGCAGCTCCGCCGGATCGGCGCCGGAAGCGTCCCTCGCGCCCGCACGGCCCAACCACGCCGCGTCGTACCCATCAACGAGCAATACAACCTGCTCATCGCAGGCAATCTCCAACAGCTCGATGAGCACACCAAGCGCCGAGTCAACCTCGGCCTCGCTCGCCACGCCACGCGCAACACGTTCGATGTGACGCACCTTATCTCGTGCTAAATCCGGAGCCTCCAAGAGCGCCAACAAGCGAGCGCACTCGTCCGAAAGAGTATCGCGAACAACATCGGCAACAGCGGCGCCGCGCCTCGCGGCGCCAGAAAAGTCCAGCGATATCACTGGATAGCACGCATACTCATTCCGATAGCGCCCGCCATCCGCACCCCAAATCAGAGTATCGACAAACGAGCTCCGACCGGCGCGACCGACTGCGGGACGCTCCAGAAAAGCCTTGAGCATCGACAAGTTCATGCTCTTGCCAAAACCCTCAGGTCGGCAGCACACCATAACGGACGCATCGCAATCCAGCATATCGGCAATAAACATGGTCTTGTCGACCAGCGTGCAGCAACCAAGAGCCTCCGCATAGTCGTACATGCCGATGGGCAAAACCACATCGTCGGTACAGCCGATTAGACGCACGCCAAAGTCGGCAGCACAACCATTATTTGCCTGTTCAGACATCGCAACGTTCCCCTTAAATCGCAGCATGATGCCAATTGTAATGACCGCCTCGCACGTACTGATGTCGGTACACAAACATATCGGGCAACGGTAGCAACATGGGGTGTGAGGGGGCATAACTAATCGTTGCACAACAAAACGGGGCCCGATGCATTCGCACCGGGCCCCGTCCCAACTCTTTAGCTATCTGACAACCGAGGGGCTACTCCTCAGAACCGTCCTCACCAGCAGTCTTATTCTGCTGATCGAGCTTATGCTTGCCACTCACAATAGACGTGGCACCCAGCGTGGCCAAGCTTGCACTGGCAAGGCTCGCCATAACGATGAGGTCGCCCGTCTTGGGCATGTTACCGCCCGAAGACTTGGTCGTGGTCGTGGTGGTCACCGTTTTAGAGCCATTTTGCTCCTGGTTCTGGTTGTCGGTCTTGCCCTTTTCCTCGTCCTTCTTCTGAGCGGACTTCTCGCCCTTTTCCTCAGAGCTAGTACTCTTATCGGACTCGGTCTTCTCGGAATCATCGTCCTTGGAGTCGCCCTTTGCGGCCTCGGCCTTTTCCGTGGAAGTCTGATCAGAATTGTTCTTGTCAGGAGACAAGCTGCTTGCGCCAGCCATCAGCGAGGAACCAAACGTGTAGCCAAGCTGCACAACGAAAGAGGGCTTCTTGTCCGTCGAAATAACCGGCGCGTCCGGCGCCTTATTCGAGTCGTCCTTGGAAGCACCGGAATCAGAAGCGGCGTCAGAGTTAGAGTCATTGCTAGAACCAGTATCGGCGGAAGAATCGCTCGAGCCAGTGGAAGAGTCAGAGGAACCAGCGTCGGTCGAACCAGAGGCGGCACTGCCCGTATTGCCGGCAGAACTTGAAGACGAATCGCCCGCAGCAGAGCCGTTCGAATCGGAGCCGCTCGAGGAAGAGCCGTCGTTGGTAGTGCCACCAGCAGAGCCATCGCCGTCAGTATCGGTCGAGGGCGCATCCGTATCATTATCGTCGCCCGCACCGTCATCGGTACCAGGCGTCGGTGCGGCGGGAGCAGCAGGCGCCATGCTCGGACCAGGCGCCGGCGTGGGCTCGGGCTGCACGGGCTCCACAGGCGTTGCCGCGGAAGCCTCGTCCTCGGCGATATAGACGAGGCAATCCTTGAGCTCATTGCGGTAGCGGTTCTTCCAGCCCTCGTGGTACTGGGGCTGGCTTGCATACTTGGTCGCCACATTATTGACCACGCTGTTGGAAAGCGCCGTCACAAACTCGCGGTCGGTCATACTGTTAGAAAGGTTTGCCCAGCGGAAAAAGTCCTGGCAGCCACCGGTGCCGCACATATTGGTGATACTCCACACCATACCCTTGACGCAGTCGGCACGGCCGGAGATGTCAATGCCAAGAGCGCTCTTGAGCCATGCCTCGGTCACTGCATAGTACGAGTTGTACGCATAGGCATCCTGCAGGGCCGAGAACTCAGCAGGGTCGGCGTTATAAGCACCCTGGAAGGCCTCCTGCGCAATACGGCCCAGCTCGGTGAGCTGGCCGTTCGCATACATGGGGTTGTTCACGTTGGAAATCTCGCTGCCGCGATCGATCGCAGCCTTAAGCATGCCGTACTTAACAGAATCGTAGTTGTAGACCTGCTTCATAAACGGAACGAGCGACCAACGACGGTCGAACTGGTAATAACCAAGCGCGTTGTAGCCGTCGCCATACGAAAAGCCCTGGTTATAGTTGCCGTGGCTCTCATATTTGGTGAAGTACTTCATCTCGGCGGTCACGTTGACAAACGAAACACCCTGAACCGACCTCAGCACGCCCGAGAAGGACTGCTGGGTGTAAAGGCCCTTATCGATATCGGTGGCATCCGAGGCAACACCCGGCGTGGGCTCCTCGGCAACAGCAGTCACAGGCGCGGCAACGGCGCCAAACGAAAGCGCCAGCGTCAGGCCCGCGACAATCGCGGAATGCTTGGGCTGCATAAAATCCTCCCTGCATTGGTGTAGTTAAAGTTCAGTTTGCAAAGATAAAAATAAGTATTGCAGCTCGCCCGTTGTTACACAACAACCCCTCGGTAAACGGCAACAACCCTCCGCGAAATCTTAAGGAATTACGAAATCTTAAGGAATTAAACAAACTGGTCGTCGGGCGCCAACAGAAGCTCGCCGTAACGCTCCATCAACCCGTCCCTCAACTGGCAGAAAGCAGGGATATAGACGTTCAAGATGCGCCGAATCAAATCTTGAGCGAGCTTGTTGTCATAGATATGGACGTTCGTATTGCGATCTCTGAGCATATCTAGCCAGGCCGCCTCATCAATAAAGTCGTAGAATCGGTAGGACTCCTTCAAGATGGCACGAGGAGACCCCGACGCGGCAAGCGTGGCGCCCTCATACTCGAGCAGACGCTTAAGGAGCTTCCAGCTCAGTTCAAATTGAAGATTGAACTTATTAATCAATCCACTCTGAACAAAATCATTGTTGAGATCCTGATTGGGCGCATCCTCAAGATTCGCCAAGGCACTGGCAAAGTTCTCATATTTTTTCATACAGAATCACACCATCCCTGGCAATTTCATCGAGCAATTGCTGCGACAAGGACTCGTCGAGATTGACGACATCTACATCTAAAAGAGTATCAAGACGCTCCTCGATCAAATATGAGAAACGGCCGAAATCCCGACAACCTGCTACGGCGATGTCAATATCGCTCTTGGGTAAGTTGTCGCCTCGAGCACGAGAACCAAACAGCACAACCTTCTCGGCGTCACATTCCCGAGCAAAAACTTCGATTTGCTTATACACCTTGTCGAGAGATGCCATTTGCAGCCCTACAGCTTAATGTCAAAGTTGATCTCGGGGACGGCGGCCAGGTCGGCCAACGTCACGCCGTCGACATAGTTCTCGATGACCTCGTCAAGACCACGCCAGAACTTGACGGTGGAACACAGGTCACTGCGGGTGCAGCTGTTGTCGATGCCGTCGCACGCCACCGGAGCCGTGCTGCCCTCGACGGCGCGCAGGATGTCGCCGGCACGCACCTCGGCCGGGTCCTTGGCCATCATGTAGCCGCCGCCCTTGCCGCGCACGCTCTTAAGCAGGCCCGCCTTCATAAGCGGACGAACCAGCTGCTCCAAATACTTTTGCGAGATATGCTCGCGGTCGGCAACCTCGCGCAAGGCAATCTTGCCCTCGGCATCACCGAGCGCCGCGATATAGATCATCAGCCGGAGGGCATAGCGGCCCTTGGAAGAAATGAGCATACCTACCCTCCCATCGCATCTGGGACAACATAACCAGCTTTGTTTGTCCCAAATCTTAAGTAAATGGGACAAACACAACAGGTTATTTTGTCCCAGAATTTGAAAAGTCGAGTGGATTAGTCGGGTTTTCCCTTGACTAACGCCGAACCCATAGTAACTTTATTCCGAGAAGATTCCTAGGGTTTAGTACACCTATGAGTACACCATATACAGAGAGGGACAGCATGAGCGCAAATCCGCTGCTTTCCATCGAAGGTCTGACCGCCTCCGTGGACGAGAAGACCATCCTCCACAACGTCAACCTCAGCGTCGCCGCCGGCGAGACCCACGTGCTGATGGGACCCAACGGCGCCGGCAAGTCCACCCTCGGCCACCTGGTCATGGGCGACCCTGTCTATACCGTCAACGACGGCCGCATCGTCTTTGACGGCCAGGACATCACCGAGCTCACCACCGACAAGCGCTCGCGCGCCGGCCTGTTCCTGAGCTTCCAGGCCCCGGTCGAGATCCCGGGCGTGCCGCTGTCGAGCTTTTTGCGTGCCAGCATCGCCGGCCGCCCCGGCCTGGAGATGAAGGGCAAGGAGTTCCGCCGGCGCGTCAAGGAGCTCGCGGCAGAGCTCAACATGGACACCGCCTACCTCAACCGCGAGCTGGGCGTGGGCTTCTCGGGCGGCGAGAAAAAGAAGGTCGAGATGCTCCAGCTTCTGCTGCTGCAGCCTAAGCTCGCCATCCTGGACGAAACCGACTCGGGCCTGGACGTCGACGCCCTGTCCACCGTCAGCCATGGCATGGACGCCTACCGCAAGAGCTGCGAAGGCTCCATGCTCATCATCACGCACAACACGCGCATCCTGGAGCACCTGGATGTCGACCGCGTCCACGTTATGGTCAAGGGCCAAATCGTGCGCGAGGACGACGCCTCGCTGATCCCCTGGATCGACAAGAACGGTTTTGAGACCTTCGAGCGCGAGGCCGCCGAGCAGCACGCGAAGGCCGAAGCCGCCGCTGCCGAGCAGCAGGCGTAAAGGGGCGACGCAATGACCAAGAACCGCACCGAGGTCGCGGACATCGACCGCAGCCTCTACGACTTCACCTATGGCGAGGAGGGATTCGAGCGCCTCGACGCCGGCATCACGCCCGACATCGTGCGCGAGATCAGCGCCAAGAAGGACGAGCCGCAGTGGATGCTCGACCTGCGCCTCAAATCCCTCGAGATCTTTAACCGCTTCCCCAATCCGACGTGGGGCCCCTCCATCGAGGGCCTGGACATGGACAACATCGTCACCTACGTCAAGCCCAACACCGACCAAAAGCACGACTGGGAGTCGGTGCCCGACGACATCAAGAACACCTTTGAGCGCCTGGGTATCCCCGAGGCCGAGCGCAGCTACCTGGCAGGCGTCGGCGCGCAGTACGACTCCGAACTCGTCTACCACAACATGCAGGACACCGCGTCCAAGATGGGCATCGTCTACTCCGGCATCGAGGAGGCCCTGCACGATCCGCAGTGGGAGCCGCTCATCCACGAGAAGTTTATGACGCTCATCCCGCCCACCGACCACAAGTTTGCGGCCCTGCACGGCGCCGTGTGGTCGGGCGGCTCGTTTGTCTACGTGCCCAAGGGCACCAAGCTCGATTTTCCGCTGCAGAGCTACTTCCGCCTCAACGCCAAGGGCGCCGGCCAGTTTGAGCACACGCTCATCATCGTCGAGGACGACGCCGACCTACACTTTATCGAGGGCTGCTCCGCACCCAAGTACAACGTGGCCAACCTCCACGCCGGTGCTGTGGAGCTCTTTGTGGGCAAGCGTGCACACCTGCGCTACTCGACCATCGAGAACTGGTCCAAGAACATGTACAACCTCAACACCAAGCGTGCGCGCGTGGACGAGGACGGCGACATCGAGTGGATCAGCGGCTCCTTCGGCAGCCACGTGGGTTATCTCTACCCCATGAGCGTGCTCAACGGCCGCGGCGCCCGTTCGAGCTTTACCGGCATCACCTTTGCCGGCGCCGGCCAGAACCTCGATACCGGCTGCAAGGTCGTGCTCAACGCGCCCGAGACCTCGGCGACCGTCGAGACCAAGGGCATCTCCAAGAGCGGCGGCATCCAGACCTTCCGCAGCTCCATCGTGGCCACGCCTAAGGCCGAGGGTTCCAAGGCAACCGTGAGCTGCCAGTCGCTCATGCTCGACGACCAAAGCCGCTCCGATACCATCCCCGCCATGGACATCCGCGCCAAGAACGTCGACATCGGCCACGAGGCCACCATCGGCCGCATCGGCGACGACAAGGTGTTCTACCTGATGAGCCGCGGCATCTCGGAAGAAGAGGCCCGTACCATGATCGTCAACGGCTTTGCCAACCCGGTCTCCAAGGAGCTGCCGCTTGAGTACGCCGTCGAGATGAACAACCTGATCAAGCTCGAGATGGAAGGAGCGATCGGATAATGAAACAGGAAACCAACACCGCTGCTACCACGCTCGAGCAGGTTAATGCGATGCCGGCAGCAACTTGGGGCTGGCTCAAAATGAACCAGACCAAGCTTGAGCTTTCGGACGAGCTTGCCGCCGCTCCCGCCGAGGCCGTTGAGATCGAGGGGCTGGACGAGCAGTTTGCCGGCTCGGCCGACGCCTTCGACGCCGCCATTGATGCCATGGCCGAGCGCTTCCCCGAGCGCCGCGCCTCCGCCCCCGGCGACGCCGCCGATCGTGCCCGCATCACGCCCGAGACCGAGCTCGACGTGCCCGCCACCTCTGTCTACCAGGCCGGCGCCATCAAGCTCGAGGAGGAGCTCTCCCCTGCCGAGGCCTTCGAGACCGGCATGGGCGAGGCTGCCTATACCTACCTGGCCGACCACGCCACCAAGCGCATCGTCATCGATGTGTCCGCATACAAGCACGCCACGGTTACCGTGCGCGTGAGCGGTGTCGATGCAGCGGTTGCGATTGCCGCCATCGACGTCGTCGCCCGCCCGCAGGCAACGCTCGACCTGCAGATCGCCCTAGACTCCCCCGTCAACGGCCAAGGCGTCGTGGGCTCCGTGCTGCGCGTGTGCGCTCACGAGTACGCCACCGTCAACGTAACCTGCACGCAGACGCTCGATGACAGCTGGATCGCGCTCGACGACACCGGACTGTTCCTAGACGAGGGCGCGCGCGTCAACGTGCAGCACACCGTTCTGGGTGCCGGCGCCAGCGCCACCGGCCTTGCCGGCGACCTGCTGGGCGACACCGCCAAGGTGACCATCGATACCGATTACCTGGGTGCCCGCGAACAGGTGCGTGACTTTAACTACGAGCTGCGCCACCGCGGCCGCAAGACCGAGTGCGAGATCGACGCCAACGGCGTGCTGACTGGCACGTCAAAGAAGGTCTACCGCGGCACCATCGACCTCGTGCACGGCTGCAAGGGTGCCGTCGGCACCGAGCGCGAGACGGTGCTCTTGGCCAACAAGGGCGTCGACAACAAGACCGTTCCCGTCATCCTCTGCGACGAGGACGACGTCGCCGGCAACCACGGCGCCACCATCGGTCACGTCCGCGACGAGCAGCTGTTCTACCTCGCCTGCCGCGGCCTTGACCAAAACGCCGCCGAGGACCTGTTCATCCGCGCCAAGCTGGAGGACGCCGCGCTTTCCGCCATCGACGAGCGCACCCGCGCCGCCGTCGTTCGCTTGGGCAACAACCTAATCGACAACTTTGAGGAGGAGCTCGCATGATCGACACCGAGCACGTTAAATGCGATACCTGTACTGCCCCCGAGCCCATGGAGCTCGACGCCAGCGACGAGGCCTCGCGCGGCTGGCCTACCGTCGACATCGAGACCAATCCCTACAAGGCGCAGTTCCCGCTGTTCCAGCAGCACCCCGAAATCGCCTTCCTCGATAGCGCCGCCACCGCACAGCGCCCCGCCTGCGTGCTCGACGCCGAGCGCGACTTCTACCAGCGCATGAACGCCAACCCCCTGCGCGGCCTGTACTCGCTGTCCGTCGAGGCCACCGAGGCTATCGCGAAGGTGCGCCAGCAGATCGCCGATGTCATCGGCGCCCCCCAGGCCAACGAGGTCGTCTTCACCCGCAACACGAGCGAGTCGCTCAACCTGGTCGCCAAGAGCTTTGCGCCCACGGTGCTGGAGCCGGGCGACGAGGTCGTCATCACCATCATGGAGCACCACTCCAACCTGATCCCGTGGCAGCAGGTCTGCCGCGAGACCGGCGCCAAGCTCGTCTACCTCTACCCCACCAAGACCGGTCAGCTCACGACCGAGGAGGTTCTGTCCAAGGTGGGCCCCAAGACCAAGATCTTGGCTGTGGGTCAGGTCTCTAACGTCCTGGGCGTCGAGAACCCGGTCAAGAATCTCGGCAAGCTCGTGCACAAGTACGGCGGCTATCTGGTCGTCGACGGCGCGCAGTCGCTGCCGCACATGCCGGTCGATGTGGCCGATCTGGGCGCCGACTTCTTTGCCTTTAGCGCGCACAAGGCCATGGGCCCCATGGGCATCGGCGTGCTGTGGGGCAAGATGGACCTGCTCAACGCCATGCCGCCCATGCTCACCGGCGGCGAGATGATCGACTCGGTCACCGAGCAGGACGCCGTCTGGGCGCCCGTCCCCGAGAAGTTCGAGGCCGGCACGCAGGACGCCGCCGGCATCTTCGCCACGGGCGCGGCGCTTGACTACCTGGTCAACACGGTAGGCTACGAAAACATCCAGACCCGTGAGAAGGCACTCGTCCACTACCTGATGGGCGAGCTCATGCAGCTCGACTTTGTCCAGATCATCGGCTCCATCTATTGGGACAACCACCACGGCGTCGTCAGCTTTAACGTCAAGGGCATCCACCCGCACGATGTCGCGAGCATCATGGACATGGACGGCGTTTGCATCCGCGCCGGTCACCACTGCGCGCAGCCTCTGCTCACCTGGCTGGGCGTCGAGAACCTTGCCTGCTGCCGCGCCAGCGTGGCCTTCTACAACGACAAGGCCGATATCGACAAGTTCATCGCCGGCCTGCATCACGTTTGGAGCACGTTCAATGGGTAATCTGTACACCTCTACCACGTTTATGGAGCACAACTCGCACCCCGACTACAAGTACGAGATGGATGCCCCCACGCACGAGCACGACGGCATCAACCCCAGCTGCGGCGATGAGCTCACTCTGCAGCTGCGTGTCGAGAACAACGTGATCGAGGAGGCCTCCTTTACCGGTCACGGCTGCGCCATCAGCCAGGCCAGCGCCGATATCATGGCCGACCTCATCACCGGCGAGACGGTCGAGGAAGCACGTCGTCTGGCAGGGCTTTTCCTCGCCATGATCCGTGGCGAGCAGCTCTCCGAGGAAGACCTGGAAGACCTGGACGAGGCCGCCCAGCTCCAGGACATCTCGCACATGCCCGCCCGCGTCAAATGCGCCGAGTTAGCCTGGCGCACCCTCGACGGCATGCTCGAAGGGTAAACTAGCCAGAAGCGGATGCCCCAGATCAAAGGGTTTGATTGCCGAGCCGCCCAATACGGGCGGCTCGGCTTTTTCATAACGCCTCGGACACACAAAGTTCGCGCGTCCGGCGCTCGCCCTGTCATTTACCGAACAGCCAGCCGCAAACACGGACGTTTTCCACAGTGCCAACGGCTAGCGACAGAGCCACGGGCACCCCAAGCAACGCCCCATGCCCCGTCCTGCTGGGCTCCGGTTCGCTTCGCGCCCGCCACAGACGGGTCCCATAGGGTACGGCGTGCATTTTTGCGAGTTTTCAGTACGCCAAGTTGCGTGTATACGCATTGAAAGCGTTAATCAACGTCTCCAGGCACCCTTTTATATCGTTTTAGAACAAGCATAGTGGTCTCAGGGGTCACAAGCATGCGCTTTGGAGGCACATCGGCAGGCATAAATGGCTTCGGGACCCATATATTTCAAGATTACGGCGGTGCCGACAGCACCACGATGCTGAAAACTCCGCTTTTTGCACGGTGTGGACGGGGGTAGGCGCGGGTAAAACCGGACTGAGCCGTGTTTTTATGCAAGACGGCAATCGTTCTATGCATATCAAGAAGTGCAGTCAGCGTACCAAGCATTTAGAACGCAGGTTGCGGCGCATGAACGACCCCAGCCGCGGTGCACAGGCAGCCCTACATCACGTTTCCGCCAGCCCGCATCGCCGTCCCCGTGCGGGTCCGCACAATACGAGAAACCGTACTTTTGCCAATCCCGGTATAGTGCTCAATCTGACGCACCGTAAATCCGGCATCGCGCAATCCAACGATAACGGCATCGCGCCGCGCCGGCGGTGCGGCTTTAACCCCGTGGAGCGGAGCCCCGAGGCTCTTCGCCAACCTGTCGGCAAAGGCGTGGCGTTCCCACTCCGTCTCTTTCATATCGCACAGCACCGGTTCGCCGCCGTCGGGCATCGCTAGCGAATAGGCAATAAAGCCCTCGGCAGAACCAAAAAGTTCAAGTACACAAGAAGGATCGGAAAATCCCCTCGTGACATCGGCCGCATCGCTGTCGTAAGCGCGCAGATGCTCCGCAAAGCTGCTCCAGGGACAACGCTCGATTAGGCTAATGCCCTCCTCCTGCGGATCGGCGTGTACGGAGCGAATAGCCTCCATCACCTGCCAGTCGGTATCGAGCGAGCGGCGCTCAAAACGCTCACGAAATAGGCAGCCCGCGCGCCCAGCGCGCTTATTGAACCGACGAGCATACGTCAACAGCAGCCGCTGCATAGCAGCGCTCATTTCGTCCTCGTAATCCAAAAGCACCAGATCCACGTAGTCGATCATGAGACACCAGGCCACAATCGTCACCTGGGCATCGCGGCAGCAGTCGCTCATCAGTTCCAAAAACTCCCACCGGTCCTCGTCGCTCTCAAAGATCAACTGCCCGCCCATACCGCGGGCACAAACATGGTAAAAACCGGTGATCGTTTTCCAAACGCGCTGCATGGCGCTCCCTTCGCCGGGATCTGCTTACCATCCAATACATCACGATTGAAACGTGCCATCAAAACATTCACGCAAAATGGCACCCGTCGACGGTAAAAGGCGGCAATCCGATGGCGAACGGCAATATAGCCACAGGTCAGGCAACGCTGTCTTGCCAAAAGCTAATCAAAACCTTGATAAAAACTGACACCCTACAAAATGTCGCTTGACCGCAAATAGTCTGGTTAAATCGTTTCAATTGAAAGTTCCGCGCTTCTCGCTACGAAAACTGAGCCGTTCGCCGAATATTCCGTGCATTTCGCGGTATTATAGGGGCTGCATGTCATGTCCCTTTCGAAGGGTCGCCCGGCAATCGCCAGCCACGACCCCCAGACGGGACGCCAACACGATAGAGAGGAGAGGCATGCAGTACTCACAGGAAGTGGAGAACATGTGCCCCGTTGCCAAGGGTGCATACCACGGCCCCGCACCCATCCCCGAGGAGGGCAAGTGGGTCCAGGCTAAGGAGATTTCCGACATCTCCGGTCTTACGCACGGTGTGGGTTGGTGCGCACCTCAGCAGGGCGCCTGCAAGCTCACGCTGAACGTCAAGGACGGCATCATCGAGGAGGCCCTCGTTGAGACCATCGGCTGCTCGGGCATGACCCACTCTGCCGCCATGGCTTCCGAGATCCTTCCCGGTAAGACCATCCTCGAGGCCCTCAACACCGACCTCGTCTGCGACGCTATCAACGTTGCTATGCGCGAGATCTTCCTGCAAATCGTTTACGGCCGCAGCCAGACCGCGTTCTCCGAGGGCGGCCTGCCCGTGGGCGCCTCCCTCGACGACCTCGGCAAGGGCCTTCGCTCTCAGGTCGGCACCATGTTCGGCACCAAGGCCAAGGGCGCTCGTTACCTCGAGCTCGCTCAGGGCTACGTCACCCGCATGGCCCTCAACGACAAGAACGAGATCATCGCATTCGAGTTCCTGAACCTCGGCAAGTTCACCGACGCCGTCAAGGCCGGCAAGACCCCCGAGGAGGCCATCGCTGGCGCTATGGGCCACTATGGTCAGTGGGAGAACGCTGCCAAGTACATCGACCCGCGCACCGACGAGGAGACTCACTCCGTCGCCAGCGTGTTCCCGGTTCACGAGTAGAAAGGGAGGGAAATAACTATGACTGTTACGTTCGAAGGTTACGAGCGCCGCGCTGACAAGATCAACAAGTGCCTCGCCGACAACGGCATCGCCTCCCTCGAGGAAGCTCTGCAGATCTGCACCGACAAGGGCTTCAACCCGCGTGAGATCGTCAACAACACCCAGTCCATCGCCTTCCAGAACGCCGAGTGGGCCTACACCCTCGGTTGCGCTCTCGCTGTCAAGCGTGGCGCCAAGTCCGCTTCTGAGGCTGCCGCCATCATCGGCGAGGGCATCCAGGCCTTCACCGTTCCCGGCTCCGTCGCCGAGGACCGCAAGGTTGGTCTGGGCCACGGCAACCTGGGCGCTATGCTGCTCTCCGACGACACCGAGTGCTTCGCCTTCCTGGCCGGCCACGAGTCCTTCGCTGCCGCTGAGGGCGCTATCGGCCTGGCTCTGAACGCCAACAAGGCTCGCAAGAAGCCGCTGCGCGTTATCCTCAACGGTCTGGGCAAGGACGCCGCTCAGATCATCGCCCGCATCAACGGCTTCACCTATGTGAAGACCCAGTTCGACTACTACACGGGCGAGCTCAAGGTCGTCGAGACCATCCCCTACTCCGATGGTCCCCGCGCCGCCGTCAACTGCTACGGCTCCGACGACGTCCGCGAGGGCGTTGCCATCATGTGGCACGAGAACGTCGACATCTCGATCACCGGTAACTCCACCAACCCCACGCGCTTCCAGCACCCCGTCGCTGGCACCTACAAGAAGGAGCGCATCGAGGCTGGCAAGAAGTACTTCTCCGTCGCTTCTGGTGGCGGCACTGGCCGCACCCTGCACCCGGACAACATGGGCGCCGGCCCTGCCTCTTACGGCATGACCGACACCATGGGCCGTATGCACTCCGACGCCCAGTTCGCCGGTTCTTCCTCCGTGCCTGCGCACGTCGACATGATGGGTCTCATCGGCATGGGCAACAACCCCATGGTTGGTGCCACCGTCGCCTGCGCTGTCGCCGTCGAGGAGGCCCTCAAGGCCTAATCGCGCCCGCGCGATGCTCATATAGTTGAGCTTTGGAGCCGCTACCTTTCGAGGTAGCGGCTCTTTTTGTTTGCCCCGTCTCAAATTGGTTACTCTTATTAAAGGGTCCGATGTATCAGTTGTGGTGAAATACGGACTGAATTGCATCCATACAGGCCAAAACAGTCCGTATTCCACCGCAACTTATCAAATGGGCCGACCGAAGTGGCCGAGTCCACCTGACGCCCACCTGCCATATTTGCCCTTTACCGATTTGCCGGGTCTTTGCGGCCCCATTGCCGATCACCCGTGCGACAATGCGCCGGACGAGAAAGGAATCCGATGGAATCGACTGATGTACTGGTAATTGGATCTGGCATTGCGGGCCTTTGTGCCGCCATCGAAGCGGCACGCACGGGCGCAACCGTCGCTGTGGCAAGCGCCGGCAAGACCATGAGTGGATCGAGCTTCTTCCCTGGAACCTGGGGCCTAGGGCTTATCGGACCCGTTAACGAAGACGACGAACAAGACCTCATCGACACCATCCAGACCGTCGGCGGCGGTGTCGCCGACCCCGAGCTTGTCCAGACGTTTGTCCACGGCATTCCCCAGGCAATTGAATGGCTCGAGCAAGACCTGGGCGTTGAGCTCAAGCGTCCGCAAAACGCTGAGAGCGCTCAGCAAAAGCAGTTTATCCCCTGCTTTGACCACAAGACGCGCATGTGGCGCGGCCTCACCCGCAAGCCCCTTGAGGACGCTCTGACAGCCCGGATCGAGTCGCTCGGCATTCGCCTGCTCCCCCGCCATGAGCTTATCGACCTTATTGAGGACACGAACGGCAGAATCACCGGAACCGTGCTCTACAACCTCACCGAAGATCGAATCGTGCCCTTTGCTACCAAAGCCACGATCATCGCAGCCGGTGGCACGGGTGGCCTGTTCGAGCGAAGCCTCACTTCCGCCGACGTGCTCAGCTCATCACAGGCCATCGCGCTGGCGCACGGCGCATCGCTTACTAATATAGAGTTCATGCAGATGATGCCCGGCTTCATCGAGCCCAAGCGCAACCTTGTCTTTAACGAGAAGACCTGGCGCTACGTACATGTAGACCAGCCGGCAGATATTGCCGACGACAAGCTGGACGACCTGCTCGAGCAGCGCTCTGGATATGGTCCCTTCACGTCACGCTTGGCCTCCCGCGCTATCGATCTCGTCATCGATCAGGCAGGTGTCGAAGGCCTGGCACTCCACTACGACTTCCCCCGCGAGGATGTCCCAGAGTTTGTGCAGACCTTTGCCACCTGGCTGCAAGACGAGCACGGCATCGCCCCGACTGACGAGATGCGCGTTGCGATGTATGCCCACGCCGCTAACGGCGGCATCAAGATCGATAAGACCGCGCACACGGGCGTTGAGGGCCTCTACGCTTGCGGCGAGGCGACAGGCGGCATGCACGGCGCCGACCGCATTGGTGGCTTGTCAAGCGCCAACGGCATCGTATTCGGACGTATCGCGGGCGCATCGGCAGCCCTCACAGCGCAGAAAGAGCCTGAGGCGGCCCTGAAGGCGGATATCACCCTCCCCCAGTACGGCATTGCCACAACAGATGCCGAACGCCTGACACACAGCCTTAGGCACACGATGAGCACCTTTTGCATGATCAACAGGACCGAAACAGGCCTATCCGAGGCCCTGCAACAGCTTGAAAGCCTGCAAGACAAGGCCATGGCGCTGAGCAAGCCGCATACCGATGACAGCGAGATCGCAGCCCTCGCCCGCCTACAGTCGCAGATTCGACTAGCACAGGAAATGGTCAAAGCCATGCGCAAGCGAACTGAAAGTCTCGGGTCGCACTATCGAGCAGACTAAATCGATTCTCACTTTGAGTTTGATCACAACTTTTCAACATGCATCGAGCCCTGTGAGCATGATTCCTCTAAGGAGAACACGCCTACGGGGCTTTAGCCGTGTTTTCCCTAAGGGAATCACGGTGCAGACTTCGCGGCGCCGCGCCCTTTCGGGTTCGACCCCATGCGAGGTCAACAAAAAAGCGACCAGCCTGGGCCGGTCGCTTTAACAATCTTTGGGTGGGCCGTCAGGGGGTCGAACCCTGGACCTTGGGATTAAGAGTCCCCTGCTCTACCAACTGAGCTAACGACCCAAAGCTAAAGTCCGTTGTGGCGGACTTTAGAGGAGATATCGTGTGGTGGGCCGTCAGGGGGTCGAACCCTGGACCTTGGGATTAAGAGTCCCCTGCTCTACCAACTGAGCTAACGACCCGATATCAACACGAAGCAAGAACTGGGGTGGGTAAAGGGACTCGAACCCTCGACCTACGGGACCACAACCCGTCGCTCTAGCCAACTGAGCTACACCCACCGTGTCCTGTGCGCTTCGCGCTCGACTATTATTGCAAGGAACGCCACGCGATGCAAGCCCCAATTTTCAAGAATTTTGAAAAGAGTTTTTCGGATCCATTTCGAGCAAATCCCACCGGTTTCATAGGAGTAAACTTGCCCCACTGCAAATGCTCGAAAGGACCGGCATGAAAGAACTCTCCAACCGCACGGCAACGTTTACCGATTCGGTCATCCGCCGTATGACGCGCATCTCCAACAAGTATGGCGCCGTCAACCTGTCGCAGGGCTTCCCCGACTTCGATCCCCCGGCGCAGCTGCTCAATAGTCTGGGCACCATCGCCACCGACCCCAAGCCGCTTTACCACCAGTACTCCATCACCTGGGGCTCCCAGGCCATGCGCGAGGCGCTCGCCGCCAAACAGGAGCACTTTATGGGCATGCCGGTGAACCCCAACGAGAATATCGTAGTCACTTGCGGCTCCACCGAGGCCATGATGGCCGCCATGATGACGGTCACGAACCCCGGCGACAAGGTCGTCATCTTCTCGCCGTTCTACGAGAACTACGGCGCTGACACCATTCTCTCGGGAGCCGAGCCCATCTATGTGCCGCTCAACCCGCCCACCTTTGACTTCGACCGCGAGGTCCTCGAGGCGGCCTTCCGCGACAACGACCCAAAGGCCATCGTCCTGTGCAACCCTTCCAACCCCTGCGGCAAGGTCTTTACGCGCGAGGAGCTCACCTTTATCGCCGACCTCTGCAAAAAGTACGACGCCTATTGCATCACCGACGAGGTATACGAGCACATCGTCTACGCACCCCATGAGCACGTCTACATGGCCACGCTGCCTGGCATGTTCGAGCGCACCATCAGCTGCAGCTCGCTGTCCAAGACCTACTCCATCACCGGCTGGCGTCTGGGCTACACTATCGCCCCTGCCGAAATCACCGAGCGCATCAAAAAGGTCCACGACTTCCTCACCGTGGGCGCCGCCGCTCCCCTGCAGGAAGCCGTCGTCACCGCCCTCAACTTCGACGACAGCTATTACGATGAGGTCCTTGACCTCTATGCCGCCAAACGCGACCTGTTCTGTCAGGGGCTCGATAGCATCGGTCTTGAGCATAACGTGCCACAGGGCGCCTACTACGTCATGATGGACATCTCTGAGTTTGGCTATGACAGCGACCTCGAATTCTGCGAGGACCTCGCGTCTAAGGTGGGCGTGGGCGCCGTGCCCGGCTCGAGCTTCTTCCGCGAGCCCGTCAACCACCTGATTCGTTTCCACTTTGCCAAGCGAGACGAGACGCTTAACGCGGCATTGGAGAACCTCAAGTCGCTACGTGATAAAATCAAGCCGCGCGGGTAAGGACAGCCCGACAACTAGAGCAACCAAAGAAGCCCCGCACCGCCCACCGCGTTGCGAGGCTTCTTTCTATAGCGCTTTCTTAAATGGTTTAGAGCTCTATACTTTAGTCACGGAGCAACTCGTCCCAGAGAGAGGAATACTATGGCAGAACAGCAGCTTATCGGAGCGCTCGAGGCCGGCGGCACCAAGATGGTCTGCGCCACGGGCTATGCAGACGGTACGGTCCTGGAGCGCGAGCAGATCGCGACCACGACCCCGCAGGAAACCGTCGAGGCCGTCAACGCATGGTTTGCCGACAAGGGCATCGCCGCGCTGGGCATTGGCGCCTTTGGCCCTACCGCAGTCAACCCCGCCTCGCCCCAATACGGCAAGATCCTGGAGACGCCCAAAACGGCATGGCGCTACTTTGACCTGCTGGGCACTATCCAAAACGAGCTCAATATCCCCTGCGGCTACGATACCGACGTCAACGTCGCCTGCCTGGGCGAGGTCACGTTTGGTTGCGCCAAGGGCCTTACCGATGTGGTCTACCTGACCATCGGCACCGGCGTGGGCGCCGGCGTGCTCTCGGGCGGCAAGCTCGTGCACGGCATGATGCATCCCGAGGCCGGCCACATCCTGGTCACGCGCGACCCGCGCGACACCATCGGCGAGCATAGCGCCTGCCCCTTCCACGACAACTGCCTAGAGGGCCTCATCGCCGGCCCCGGCGTTAAAAAGCGCTGGGATGGCAAGAGCGCCGGAGACATGGCCGATGACCCGGAAGCCATGGACCTGCTCGCCGGCTATCTGGCACAGGCGCTCATGACCTACACGCTGTGCTACGCGCCGCAAAAGATCATCATCGGCGGCGGCGTGGCCGACCACACCCCCATCGTGCCGCTCGCACGCAAAAAGTGCGCCGAGATGCTCAACGGCTATATCGTCACGCCCGAGGTCAACGACATCGATAACTACATCGTCAACAACAGCCTCGAGGGCAAGCAGGGCATCATGGGCTGCCTGGCCCTGGGCGCACAGGCGCTCCAGTAAAGGACACATCAGCGGGGCGCAGCGTAGCCAAACTCGCAAAACGCCCGGAAAACGCCGTCACGCCCCGCAGAGGCCCTCAAACGCACAAGGCCGCCTAGGACCAAGCAAAACGTCCTAGGCGGCCTTTTTGGTGTACATCAGCGACCGTAAGAGATATCGGAGTACGACGCCTGTCGTCGCCCCGCAGCAGTCGATCATCACATCGGTAATCATGCCGGCGCGACCGGGCACAAATAGCTGGATCGTCTCGTCGATAGAGGGGACAAGCAGCAAGAACACCGCCGTGGGCAGCAACACATCAAACGTACGCCGGCCTTCGAGGTCAAAGGCGCGCGTCGCCAAGATGCCAAGCACCATGTACTCGGTAAAATGAGCGCACTTGCGCACGACGAAGTTGGTCACCCACTCGTATGGAAGCCCCAGGGCCTGCAAAAAGCCGCGAATGGATTCCATGATCGACAAGCTCAACGAACCAGACCCCGTACCGGGAACCAGCGAATTGCCCCAAATGACGAGCACCATGGCGCAGGCGGCAAGCGCCCATTTTCGATCGAGCTTAACCATGAGGCAATTATGCCTCCGCGCGCAGCGGTGTAAAGCTGGCGGTACCGCCCTCGATAACGCTCAGATAGGCACGGCCCGTGCGCTTGACGGCCGCAGACTGTAGACGGTTGATCTCTTCCTCGAGAATCTGATTGACGCGCTCATGGCGACGGTTTTCCATAACGCCGGCAGCGATAGCCTCGGCGCGCTCGATACCCTCGCGCGAGATACGCGCGGTACCCTCGGGAAGCACGGAGCTGTGGCGGCCGACATAGACGGGAGCAACCGAGACAGGTGAGGCTGCAGGCGTGGGCACCGCCACGGGGGCGGGCTCGGCAGCCTCGGCCATGATCGCCATGGCGGCGGCCCACATGTCCTCGTGGCCCGAATAATCGGCCATGGGGACATCTTCCTCAAGAGAGGCATCGGGGAGACTGTCGGTATCCACGCGATCCTGGGCGTCGATAGACGCAGTGATGGCGGCAGGCTCGTCCAGATCGGCAAGATCCACACCCTTGGCATCGGTAATGATGGGCATGCTGGCGAGCTTGGCGTTGTACGGCGCTGCCTCCGAGGCCTGCATTTGGGCCGAAGCCCCCCAAAGCGAGCTTTCGGCAGCACGGCGAGCGGCGACGGTCTCCTCGTCGACAGCCAGGGGCTCATCGGCAAAGGGGTCGGCAGCAGGAGCCGGCTGAGCCGCGCCCTGCTGGCCGGTCGAAGCGGCCGCCGCGGCAGAGGTGTACGCAGCTGACGCCGCGCCGTTATAGGCGGCATTGTTGGCAGCGTTGGCCACAAGCGCCACGAAGGCTGCGGTGCTACCCGCAGGGGCGGCTTGAGAGCCCGAGACGGCGCGTGCGGCAGCGGCGATGTCATCGCGATTGTAAGAACCGGTCTTTCCACCGTTGGTGAGCTCGTCGATCGCCACCTGGTAGACATCACGCGAGCGCGCGGGATCGCAGCTGACCGGGGAATCGTCATCGAGCATGCTGTCGATCATAGACCACGCATCGGCCTCATCCATGGCGTTGGCCGCGCGCGCGATGGTGGGAACGCCATCGTCGGCGTGGCGGTGCTGGAACGCACCGGTCAGGCCGGAGAGAAATGCGGAAGAGGGCTGTGCGGCATTGGCCTGGTCGGCCGGGACCGCAGGCTGAGGTGCCGCCCCCTGCTGCTGCGCGGGAATCGAGGCGGTCTTGAACTCGCTGTGGGTCCGGCCAAACTGAGCGGCACCGCCCACAGCATCGGGCTCAAACAGGCGGCCATCGTGCTCGGCACGATACTCGGAGATGCCCAGCGAGGCGGCGTAGATACCCACGCCCGCCACCGCACCAACGGCAAAGGGAACCGCGCCCGCGACAACCGTCTCATTAACCGACGAGAACGGCAACGTCGCAGCATACATCACCACGGGGGCGGCAAGGCCGATCCCGCAGGAAAGTCCGGCAAGGACTGCTCGTTGTGTTGCATCAGAAGAAGCCATGAGCTCTCCCCATCTTCCAGCACCCAAATCGCATCATTTAGTTGGCTGCGCGAGAGAAGATGAAGCGGGACATGCGTCCCAAAGCAACGGTATATGGTTCGTTTCATCTGCGTTTTCCGTCGCGAAGCTTAAAAGTTATTATGCGAAACCGACCCTCCGATTGCAAGCGATGAGGCCGGATTGTGGCTCGAAAACTGCTGCTTGTCGGTCATAAGGTCAGAAAATGTTGCCGAGTGGCGCCATAAAGAAAGGGCCGGGGCATAACCCCCGGCCCGATTGCCCGTTCTTATGGCGATAAAACGTGCAGTTTATGGTCTAAAACGTCTGCTCGTAGTCGCTGTGTTTTTTGGCCGAACGCACCAGGAACTCCTGGTTGGTGTTGGTGCCCTTAAGGCCCTTAATGAACGACGCCGCCGCGCGCTCGGTGTTGTTCATGCCGGCGAGAATGCGACGCAGGCCAAACACAAACGGGCGCATCTGTTCGTCGACCAGCAGGTCCTCGTTGCGCGTACCGGAGGCAACGGGATCGATGGCCGGGAAGATGCGGCGGTCGGCAAGATCGCGGTCGAGCTTGAGCTCCATGTTGCCGGTGCCCTTGAACTCCTCAAAGATGACCTCGTCCATCTTGGAGCCGGTGTCGATGAGGGCGGAGGCGAGGATGGTGAGCGATCCGCCGTTTTCGATATTGCGGGCTGCACCCAGGAAACGCTTGGGCGGGTAGAGGGCCGCCGAATCAACGCCGCCCGAAAGGATACGACCCGAGGCGGGTGCCGCCAGGTTGTAGGCACGGGCAAGGCGCGTGATGGAGTCGAGCACCACCACGACATCGCCGCCCAGCTCCACGATGCGCTTGGCGCGCTCGATGACGAGCTCTGCCACGCGGGTGTGGTTGTCGGCAGGCATATCGAAGGTCGAGGCCACGACCTCGCCCTTAATGGAGCGCTGCATATCGGTGACCTCTTCAGGACGCTCGTCGACGAGCAGGCAGATGAGGTGCACCTCGGGGTTGTTGATCGAGATGGACTGGCAGATCTTCTTAAGGATCGTTGTCTTGCCGGCCTTGGGCGGTGACACGATCAGGCCACGCTGGCCCTTGCCGATCGGCGACACGATATCGATGGCGCGACCGGTAATGGAATCCTTGCCGTGCTCCATGCGCAGCGGCTCGTTGGGATAGACCGGGGTAAGGTCGCCGAACTTGGGGCGGTTGCGGATCTGCTCGGGATCCATGCCATTAACGGTCGTGATCTTGGCGAGGACGGCGCGCTTGTCGCCGCCGCGCGAGGGGCGCAGCGAGCCCTCGATGACATCGCCCGTGCGCAGACGCGCGGAGCGGATGAGGTAAGCGGGGACGAAGGCGTCCTCGTTGGACTTCATGTAACCGTGGGCGTGAATGATACCGGAGCTGTCCGGGCGAATCTGCAAGATGCCCTTAATATCGCGGAAGCCCTCGGCCTTCGCGGCAGTCGTGTAGATCTCCTCGACGAGCTCGGCCTTCTTCTTGCCGGTCGTCTCGATCTCGAACTCTTTTGCCTTCTCGCGCAGCTCGGCGACCTTCATGGCCGCAAGCTCCTCGCGCGAAAGCGTGGGCTCGGTGGGGGCGGCGTTACGCTCCTTGTTGCGCTGTTTGCGGTCGCGCTGACGGCCGCGGCGATCGTTGTTGCGATCGTCCTTGCGGTCGTTGCGCTCGTCGTTGCGCTTGTGCTGACGGCGGTTGGGGCGAGCGCCCTCTTCGGTCTCGACGCCTTCGGCAGCCGTGGCAGCAGCATCGGTACCGGACGGAGCCTCGCCCTCTGCCTTGGTGTCGGTGTTGGCATGGTTGCTGGGTTCGGCGTCGCCCTGCTGCTCGGCAACCTTGGCCTTTGCAGACTTCCTGCGCGTACGCCTGGACTTATCAGTCGGCGGCTGATCGGAGTTCTCGGCCTCGGAAGCGGCATCGGCGGTTGCCTCGGAGGACTTGTCGTCGACGGGCTTGGCGTCGGCCTTGGCCTTGGACTTCGTCGAACGCTTTGCCGCGGTGCGACGGCTACGGCCGGGGCGGACATCGGCGGGCTCGGCATCGACAGATGCGGGAGCCTCGGTGGACGGAGCGTCCTGGACCGACGCGTCGGCCGTGGCCGCGGGCTCGGCCGTCACCGCTGCGCTCCGAGCAGCAGCTGCTGCGGCAGCGGCTTTCTCGGCCTCAACAAACGCCTTGGGCTTGCGGCCGCGACGATGCGGACGCAGAGCCGGGTCAACGGCGGGAACCTCGTTGGCCTCAGCGGGCACGACGGGCTCAGCGGAGGGAGCATCCTCCCCTGCCGCGGAACGAGCCGGAGCTTCAGCGACCTCAGGAGTCGGCTGCTCAGCGGGCTGCTGCGTCTTGGCTGCCGCACGGCGACGCGTGCGCGGCGCCGGCTTCTCGGCCATCTGCTCGGCAGCAGGAGCCTCATTGGCCGCCGGAGCCTCGAGTACGCCCGGCACGGCAAGCTCGGTCAGTGCCGCGGCCTCGCGCTCTGCAGCGCGACGGCGGGCGCGCACTACCTGGGCCTCGCTGATCTGTGCCAGCGCACGGGCCTGCGCGACCTCATCGGAAATGGGGGCCGACGCATCGGCGGCAGCGGGCCGCTTCGCGCGCGTGGTGCGCGTCGTGCGACGCTTAGGCTTTGCGGCCTCCTCGCCGTCCACAGCAGGCTTGGCCACACGACGCGTGCGCTTGGGCTTAGCGGGTGCAGCCTCCTCGCTAGCAACGGGCGTGGCAGGCGCGGCGGCCTTAGGCGCCTCAGGAGCCGAGACCTGCGCCGGCGCGGGCACCACGGCCTGGTCCGACGTAACCGGTGCAGCGGGAGCCGTTTGCGTCGTCGTTATTTCGTTTTCTTGTTGTTGATCAGACACAGTGTTTGCTCAACTTTCTTTTCAAGCCCTGCGATCACATGCTCCCTGCATATACCTTCAGGGCGGCTAAACAGTCTAGCTCCGTCCAAAAAGCGACGGGCACCATTGATCTGTATCGAAATGATTGCGTCAAATACGCAGCGTAAGTGTAACACAACCGCTGCCACCTGCAACTTAGTCATCGGAGACGTTCATAAACGACTAGTCAAAAGGGACACTCTTGCCCTAAGGCGCCTTCAAATGATGCGACTAGGGAGCAAATCCATGGCGTCGGGATTCGCCGCGCCACGAAACGCGCCTATCTACTACGCTTACCCCCGGACCCCTGACCATACCCTTGTTTTTTCAGAAACAGCGAGTCCGCTACCTGCGGTTTTAATATTGCGATTTTCGGCGTGGTTCGGGGTACGCACTTAAACGTAGTAGATGCCCCCGATTCTTGGCAGAGGGTGTTCCGCCGTTCCTCCACGAGACAAAAATGACCCATTTTCCTCCGTCCCCAAGGGGTCATTTTCAAAACTATGACGGTTTACGGGGCCAGAATGATACAAGCCAACCATACCCTGCATTTTCAAGAAACAATGAGCCATCTACCTTCGGTTTTAATTTCGCTATTGGCGCCATGGTCGCCAGTTGGTGATTCAGCCCCGTAAACCGGTATAGTTGCGATTTGGTAGCATTTCCCAACACACCAAAAAGCACCGCCAAACGCAAGAAGCCCGACCTCCGCATGGGAGATCGGGCTTTCAAGGCTCAGTTAAACCAAGCCCGCGCAGTCAAACGGCCAGCGCTTACATCTGCTCGGGAGCAGTCACGCCAACAAGGGTGAGCACCAGGGCGAGCGTCACGCGGACAGCGTCGCAGGCGGCCAGACGGGCGCGCGAGAGCTCGGGGTCGACGGGACGGCCCTCGCTCGGCAGAACCTGGCAGGCGGCGTAGAAGCTGTGGAAGTCGCCGGCGAGCTCCTCGGCAAAGTGAGTCAGGCGGAACGGGGCACGATCGCGAGCGCAGCTGGCGATGAGGTCGGTGAGCTCGTTGAGCTTACGCGAAAGGGCGAGCTCGGTCGGGTCGGTCAGCAAAGAGTAATCGACGTTCTCACCGATGGCCTTGGCGGCGACGGCCTTCATGCCCATCTCAGCGGCCTGCTCGGCGGTAACGTCTGCGGCACGACGCAGGATGGAGCACACGCGAGCGTGAGCGTACTGCACGTAGTACACCGGGTTGGAGTTGTCGCGCTTCTTGACGGCCTCGATATCGAAGTCGACCATCTGGTTGGAGCTCTTGGAGATGAGCGTGTAGCGAGCGGCGTCGGAGCCGACCTCGTCGACGAGCTCCTGCAGGGTCACCATGGTGCCCTTGCGCTTGGACATACGGACGGGCTTGCCGTTGCGCAGCAGATTGACGAGCTGGCCCAGCAGAACCTCAAACTTGCCGGGATAGCCAAGAGCGTCGCAGACGCAGCGGACGCGCTCGATGTAGCCGTGGTGGTCGGCGCCCCAGATGTCGATGACGTGGTCGACGCGCTGGAACTTATCCCAGTGATAGGCAACGTCGGAGGCGAAGTAGGTGTACTCGCCATCGGACTTGATCAGGACGCGGTCCTTGTCGTCGCCCAGGTCGGTGGAGCGGAACCACAGAGCACCGTCCTTGGTGTAGAGGTAGCCCATCTTGTCGAGCTTCTCAAAAGCGCGGTCGACGGCGGAGGTGCCGGCGGTCTCGCCCTCGGTGTCCTTCACGTACAGAGAGCGCTCGGAGAACCAACGATCGAAGTCGCAGTTAACGGCGTGGCAAAGGTCGCGCATGTTGTCGACCATCTTTACATAGCCGCGTTCGCGGAAGCTCTCCATGCGCTCCTGCGGATCGGCGTTGACCCACTTATCGCCGTCGGTGCGCCAGAACTCGGCAGCCTCGTCGATGATGTAGTCGCCGCCGTAGGAGTCCTTGCCCAGAGTCTCGGCAAAGTTGTCCTGATACGGATGGGTCTCGGGGTGCTCATCGTTCTCGTCGGCAACAAAGGCGTCGCGGTCGGCGATCAGCAGCTTGTGAGCCTCGTCGATATCCACGCCCTGCTTGGCGATGATGTCGGCAAGCTGCATATAGCGCGTGCTGATGGAGTTGCCGAAGGTGTTCATCTGAGAGCCGTGGTCGTTGATGTAAAACTCACGCTGGATGTCGTAACCGGCGTGGTCCATAACACGGCAGAGGGAGTCGCCCAGCGCGGCCCAGCGGCCGTGACCGATGTGCATGGGGCCGACGGGGTTGGCGGAAACGAACTCGACCTGGGTCTTCAGGCCGCCACCGACGTTGGACTTAGCGAAGTCCATACCCTTCTCGCGGGCCTCGCCGAAGATGGCGTTCTTGACGGCAACGGAGAGGTAGAAGTTGATGAAGCCAGGACCGGCGATCTCGACCTTCTCGATCGCGGGGTCCTCGGGCATATGGGCAACGACGGCCTCGGCGATCTTGCGCGGGGCGCAGTGGGCCAGCTTGGCGGACTTCAGGGCCATGGTGGAGGTCCACTCGCCATGAGAAGTGTCAGCCGGTCGCTCGATAGCGCAATCGTCAAGTTCAAATGCGGAAAGGTCGCCGGCCTCCTGGGCCGCAGCAAGCGCAGCGCGTACCAGCTCTTCAATCTTCTCGGGCATAGATCCTCCTTGTGTTAAAGCCCCCGAGCTCTTGGTCACTCGTAGGGCAAAAGCCAGAGTTTGTAGCACTCTATCACAAGCGGTAGCTACTGTCGCAGGGTAAAGCTAATAGATATTGCATATGCACAAAAATGACTACCGCTCTTGCGCGGCAGTACAAAGTTGACGGTTTGCCTGCAGTTTATACACGTTCTGGAAATGCATAAACGTATGAATAAGCCGTTCTGTTTATCGAATACTCTTACCCATCAGAGTTGTGTGCTTTTCCTGCATAAAATGATGGTTTGCGCACGTCAGCGTGGTATCCTTAACATACGTAAATTCGTATAAGTTGGAGGTAGCATGTTCTCAATCGGTCAACACGTCATTCATCCGGGTCAGGGAGTCTGCACCGTCGTCGGTTTTAGGGACGACACACCGCAGCCCATGCTGTTGCTCGAGACCAAGCAGGGACATGCGCAGACGATCCTCATGTACCCCGTGGCGCAGGCCGATCGTTTGCACGCCGCCATCTCCCAGCAAGATGCAGAGCACCTGCTGAGCCACTACGACGAGCTGGAGTGTGACACCTTTACCGAGCGCAACAGCTCGCTCGAGGAGACGCACTTTAAGCAGCAGCTCAAGCTGGGTGCGCCCGAGACGGTCCGCGTGGCAAAAACCATGATGCACCGTATTCGCCAGGCCGAGGAAGCAGATAAAAAGCCCAGCTCTTACTACATGCGCGTGCTCAAGGAAGCCAAGCGCCGCTCCATCGAGGAGTTCGCCGTGGCCCTGGGCGTCACCGAAGAGGCCGCCGAAGCCCGCCTAGCCCAAGCCGCCCTCAACTAACCTGCCAAAAAGGGACAGGTTTATTTTGGCAGGTTTTATCTGGCCAAACGTCAACAAACAATTAGTAAATGGCCGGGTGCTCCGTTTTATTTTGAGCGCCCGGCCGTTTTTTCTGTCGCCGTAGAAATGCGTGAAGCCCATTTGCGATGACATCACGCGAGGGCCGTCCAGATCGACGCAACCAACGCCCGCATCCACAGCAAGCGTGCCCGTCTTGCTCAATTACCATTAAAAAGCATCAATTTGAAAACGCAATAACATTTCGGCAGGTAGCAGCTATAGTCGGTGAACTAAATCTCGACAACCGAAGCCCCCGAATGAGGTATCTTCAGCCCATCCAAGCTAAAGGAGGGGCCATGCCGAGAAAACCTCGTTCAAAGTCACCAACCGGTTATTTCCACGTCACGTTGCGTGGAAACGGAGGGCAATTACTGTTTGACGATGCCGAGGACCGAATCGCCATGTTTCAGATCCTCGATGCAATCCTCCCCAAACACAATATCGAGCTTATCGCTTGGTGCCTTATGGGAAACCATATTCATCTGCTCATCGACGACCCGTACGACCGTAAGAGCGACGCGATGCACGCGGTAGCCGTATCGTATGCGGGCAGGTACAATGCGCGGACGGGGCATATCGGCCACGTGTTTCAGGAGCGGTTTTGGGATTCGCCCATTAAGTCGGAAGTATATTTACTCGAAGCAATTCGATACATTCATCTGAATCCGCAAAAAGCAGGACTGGCGGCATACGACGAATATCCCTGGAGCAGCCATCGCGAGTATCTAATGAGTGCCAGGTCACGGCCGCATGTCACCGGCAGCGTTGTCGGTGTTTTATTCCCAACACCTCGTTTATACCTTCAGCTCATGGAAAGTACACCGTCACTTCCCTATCGTCCAAGCGCAACAGCCAAGGTTCGCGAGGAAGATCTATGCGAATTTGGCACGGCAATCGTGCAGAGTGTCGCAGGATGTGCTCTGACGGAACTCAAATCTGTCTCCAAGCCACTTCGCAATGAGGCGATTCTCGCGCTTCGAAAAGAAGGGCTAACGGTTAAGCAGGTTCAACTGTTGACCGGACTGGGAACATGGATTATTAAGAACGCGTCCTAGCGTCGCGTTTGCCGAGTAACGGGTACGGCGAAGCGCAGCTACCTGCCGCGAGGCGCCGCCATTCGCCAACGTCACCGGGTCAAACAGAAAACGCTTCCACTGAATAACGTCCAACGGAAGCGTTTTCCCAGATAAAACCTACCAAAATAAACCTGTCCCTTTTTGGCAGGTTAGGCCTGGAAGGTGTCGCGATCGGGCGCGAAGGACCGCATGGCCGCGATGGTGCGGTCGAAGAGCTCGGGGAGCTCCCAACCCAGCATCTCGGCGCCCTGCGAAATCACGTCGCGTGAGCAGCCGGCGGCAAAGCGCTTGTCCTTGAACTTTTTCTTGAGCGACTTAGTCGTAAAGTCCATGACGCTCTTGCTCGGACGCATGATCACGGCAGCACCGATCAGGCCGGTGAGCTCGTCGCAGGCAAACAGGATCTTTTCCATCTGTAGCTCGGGCTTGGGCAGCGAGCTGTTGAAATCGGACGTGTGCGTCTGAATAGCGCGAATGAGCTCGGGCGATGCGCCCTCGCCCTCGAGAATCTCGGCCGCATAGATGGTGTGGTTCATGGGGTCGTCCTCATGCTCCTCCCAATCCAAGTCGTGCAGCAGGCCGACGATGCCCCAAAACTCCTCGTTCTCGGGGTCGAACTCGCGCGCAAAGTAACGCATGGTGCCCTCGACCGTCTCGCCGTGGGTAATGTGGAACGGGTCATTGTTGTGCTCGTTGAGCAATTCGAACGCACGGTCGCGGGTGATTCCGGCGGAAAGCGTCTGGGACATGGCAATACCTCCAGGTGAGTCGGCGCTAGAACACGGCGTCATTATCGTATATCGCCGCGGCTCAAGCCGAAAGGCAGAAAAGGTATGCGGAGAAAAAAGCTGGGCGAACGTGTCGCCCGGCAAAACCGCAGATAAAACCTGCCAAAATAAACCTGTCCCTTTTTGGTAGGTTTAGGGGCGGACCTGGCCGGTGCCGCGGAGCTTGTATTTGTAGGTGGTGAGGGCCTCGGCGGCAAAGGGGCCGCGGGCATGGAGCTTTTGGGTCGAGATGCCGATCTCGGCGCCCAGGCCAAACTCGCCACCGTCGGTGAAGCGCGTGCTGGCATTGGCGTACACGGCCGAGGCATCGATTGCGTCAAGGAATCGCTCGCAGGCGTCCGCGTCCTCGGCGATGATGGCCTCGGAATGCATGGTGCCATAGCGGTTGATGTGCGCGATGGCCTCGTCCTCGTTCGCCACGACCTTCACGCTCATCTCGAGCGCCAGATACTCGCGGCCCCAGTCCTCCTCGGTTGCGGCCACGTAGTCGTCGCCCTCGGCAAGACCGGCATCGGCGCATGCGGCGCACGTGGCGTCGTCACCGTGAATCAGCACACCGTGGTCGTGCAACACGGCTACGGCCGCAGGCAAAAACGAATCTGCCACGGCGCGGTCGACCAGCAGCGACTCAGCGGCATTGCACACGCCCACGCGCTGGGTCTTGGCATTAACGATAATATTGAGCGCTTTATCGAAGTCGGCGGATTCATGCACGTAGATGTGGCAGTTGCCCGTACCCGTCTCGATAACCGGCACGAGTGACTCGCGCACGCAGCGCTGGATCAGGCCCGCACCGCCACGCGGAATGAGCACATCGACGATGCCACGAAGCTTCATGAGCTCGCCGGTGGCCTCGCGATCGGTAGACTCGATCATCGAGACGGCCTCGCGCGGAAAACCCTGCGCCTCGAGGGCATCGGCCAGCAGTTCGGCAATCATGGCGCACGAGTGATAGGCCAGCGAACCACCGCGCAGAATGCAGGCGTTGCCGGTGCGGATGCAAATGCCCGCGGCATCGGCCGTCACGTTGGGACGTGCCTCATACACCATGGCGACCAGGCCCAACGGCACACTCATGCGGGTCAGGTCCACACCACTTGCAAGCACGCGGTGGTCGAGCACGCGACCCACGGGATCGGGCAGCTCAGCGAGCTTTTCCAGGCCGGCGGCCATGCCCTCGACGCGCTCGGGCGTCAGCAACAGGCGATCGAGCAGGCCAGCCGATGTCCCCGCATCGCGCGCGGCAGACATATCGAGCTCGTTGGCGGCAACGATAGAATCGGCGCCATCGCGCAGTGCCGCGGCCATGGCACGCACGGCCTCCTGACGCTGGACATCACTCACCGTGGCAAGCGCGCCCGAAGCGGCCTTGGCCTCAACGGCAAGATCGTGGACATACGTGGCTATATCGACCGACATAGACGGCCCTTTCTCTTAGATGTTTGCCCACCATGGTAGCCGATTTATGCGCATCCTCGCCGACGGCGGTAGAATTGGTCAACCCGAAACACCGCAACGAATGGAAGCATCAGATGGCGCTCATCACTTCGTACCATGTCCCTGGCCTGCATGTCGAGGACCACAGCATCGATGTCCCTCTCGACTGGCGCGGCCTTGAGCCCATGCTTTTGGCCGTCGGCAGCACCATGCGCCGCGGCGCCATGCCGTCGCCCATCGCCGGCGCGCCCGAGAGCATCAAGCTCTTCTACCGCGTGGTTTGCGCACCCGACCGCATCAACGACGACCTGCCGCTCCTCCTCTTTTTGCAGGGCGGCCCCGGCGGCGAGAGCCCGCGTCCGCTGTCGCCCACAAGCGATGGCTGGATCGAGGAGGCCGTCAAGCACTTCCGCGTCGTCCTGCCCGACCAGCGCGGCACCGGGCGCAGCAACTGTGTTGACGGGCGCACGATTGCCGCACTAGGCGAGCGCGCCGAGGCGACAGGCTCCGATGCGGCCCGCTCGCAGGCGGATTTCCTCAAGCGCCACCTCGCCAGCTCCATCGTGCGCGATTTTGAGTACCTGCGCCTGGTGGGCTTTGGCGGCAAGCCCTGGGTCACACTCGGACAGAGCTACGGCGGCTTTTTGACGTTGAGCTATCTGTCGCTCTTCCCCGAGGGCGTGGCGGCAAGCTTTACCTGTGGCGGCATTCCGCACGTGCCGGCGAGTGCCAACGAGGTCTATGCACACACCTTCCCGCGCATGGCAGCCAAGACTCAGCAGTATTACGACCGCTACCCCGCCGACGTCGAGCGCGTGGCGGCCCTGGCAGATGCCCTCGAGGAGCAAAGGCCCGTGCTACCCGACGGCTCGCCGATGACGGTCGAGCGCTTGCAGCTCATGGGCAGCGACTTTGGCATGAAGCCGAGCTTTGAGCGCATGCACTGGATTATCGACCATGCTTTTGCTAACGGCGACGGCACGCTGAACTGCGGAACCTCGGTATCAGACAGTTTTTTGATGCGCGCCTTCGAGCGCACCAACACGCGTACAAACCCGCTGTACTGGACGCTACAGGAGTTCATCTACGCCGACGGCAACACCATGCCCATTCGCTGGGCCGCGGCAGAAGAGAAGGCACATCGTGCCGAGTTCGACACGCTCGCGCGCCCGCTCATGTTTACCGGCGAGGCCATGTTCCCGTGGATGTTCGAGCAGATGCCCGAACTTAAGCCGTTTAAGCCTGCGATGGATCTGCTGATGGAAGACACCAGCTGGGACAAGATCTACGACCCGCAACGCCTGGCCTTCAACGAAGTACCACTCCAGGCTGCGGTATATTTCGACGACATGTACGTCGATTCGGGCCTACAGCTCGACACGCTCAGCCGCGTGGGCAACTCGCATGCCTGGGTGACCAACGAGTTTGAGCACGATGGCCTGCACGGCAGCGTGGTGTTCAAGCACCTCTTCGACGAAGCCCTCAACCGCGGAGACCTGCGCCGAATCTTCTAGCAAAAGAGTGTCCCCACCTGCCGGCACAAAAGGAACGCCCCCAAGTGCCAAGTTAATGAAGTCATTGTAGAAAGAGGACGGAAAGCAAAAACGCCCCTAAGCGAGTGGCTTTGTATCGTAGGTCGAACAAAAGAAGCGAGCGCCGCCCAGAGCGAACAAGTTGGCATGAAAAAGGCGAGGCATAGACCTGATGGTCATGCCTCGCCTTTTGAATGACAAATTGTCGCTCTGGGCGGCGCGCAGCGTCGACCCGTTAGGCGAAGACAATCAAGTTATCTCGGTGGATCGCGGGCTTCTCGGCCAGGTCTGCCAGCAGACGGTTGCCGGCAATCTGGTCCTGGCGACGTCCGGCCGCAAGCTCCAGCACGTCCGAATCGGCCTCGGCGATACCGCGGGCGACGACCATACCGCTCGAATCGCACACGTCGAGCACATCGCCCTCGGCAAAAGCGCCATCGACCTCGCGAATACCCACCGCAAGCAAGGAAGAACCGCGGCTGACCAGCGCCTTCGCGGCGCCGTCATCGACCGTCACCGAGCCATGCGCCTTGTCGCCCAGTGCGATCCACAGCTTGCGGGGCGCAATGTCCAGACGCTCCGCCGGCGGATCGAACAGCGTGCCCACGCTCTCGCCGCGAGCGAGGCGCACGAGCGCATCGGGCTCCTCGCCCGAGCAAATCACGCTTTGAATGCCCGCCGTCATCAGGATGCGGCTCGCGCGGATCTTGGTGATCATGCCACCCGTGCCCACCGAGGTCGAAGAATCGCCTGCCGAGGCAATGATCTTGGCATCGATATTATGCACGACCGGAACAAACTCGGCCGTTGGGTCCTCGTGCGGATTGGCGGTGTAGAGGCCATCGATGTCCGAGAGCGTCACGCACAGATCGGCAGAAACCAGGCAGCTCACAAGCGCCGCCAGCGTGTCGTTGTCGCCAAACTTGATCTCGTCGACGGTAACGGTATCGTTCTCGTTGACGACCGGCACCACGCCCAGCTCCACCAAGCGCAGTAGGGCGTCGCGCGCATGCAGGTAGGATGTGCGGCGGGCCGTATCGTGGCGCGTGAGCAGCACGAGCGAGGTGAGCAGGTCGCGCGCATGAAACTCCTCGTCGTAGGCCGACGAGATGATGCACTGACCGGCCGAGGCGCAGGCCTGCAGGCTCGGCAGGTCGCCAACCGGCTTGCGGTCGAAGCCCAGCACGGGATAGCCGCAGGCGATAGCGCCCGAGCTCACCACGACCAGGCGCCAGCCGAGTTTGCGCAGGGCTGCGGCCTGATCGGCAAGCCCGCCGATAAAGGCGCGGTTGACCTTGCCGTCGGCGCCCACCACCGTGGACGAACCGATCTTTACCACCATCGTTTTATAAGAAGTCGTCATACGTCAAACCAATCGAATGTTGAGCAGGCGGGCGAGAAAATGATCCGTTTTCCTCCGTCCCCTTCGGATCATTTTGCCCAGGGGAAGGCAGAAGCCGCTGCCATGTTCTTGCGCACGAGCTCGTCGCGCACCTGTGCCAGGCCCTGCTCCATGCCCACCACATAGGTCTGCGGGTACAGGAAACGCTTGTAGACCGGATCAAGATGGTCCAGTGCCCAGGTGCAACGCTCGCGTGCGTCCTCAATGCCCTCGCGCGGGGCAACGGCGCTACCATCGCGCACGATCGGCGCCAGCAGCTCGCGATACTCGAGCTCGGACACGTCGGTCACCAGAGCGGCATCGTTCACGGCCACGAGGGTATTGCCGCGCGCGGCGCCCTCCCCCGCCAGATGGTCCTCGTCATAGATCATGTCGCAGATCGGGCCGCCAAAGCCGTCATAATAACGGCGCACGCGCTGCACGCCCGGGATCGTGCGCTTGTAGGGCTGCTCGGAGAGCTTGACCACCGGCGTCCACGGGTCCGTCTCGCTCGCACGGCGGGCGGAAAGCTTGTACACGCCGCCCAGCGCCGGCTGGTCATAGCAGGTCGCGAGCTTGGTACCCACGCCAAAGCTATCGATGGGCGCGCCCTGGTCGAGCAGCGACTGAATCGTGTACTCGTCCAGATCGTTGGAAACCGAGATCTCCACATAGGGCAGGCCCTCGGCATCAAAACGGCCGCGGACATACTTGGAGAGCTTGGCGAGGTCGCCCGAGTCGATGCGGATAGCCGACAGACGCTCGCCCACCGCCTCCATCTCCTTGGCGACCGTAATGGCATGCTCGCAGCCCTCGCGCACATCGTAGGTGTCGATGAGCAGCGTACAGTTCTTGGGGCTCGACTTGGCAAAGGCACGGAAGGCCTCGAGCTCGGAATCGAAGCTCATCACCCAGCTGTGCGCATGCGTGCCAAAGACGGGAATACCGTAGCGGCGACCGGCGAGCACATTAGACGTAGAGGAACAGCCGGCAACGTAGCTCGCGCGCGCGACGGCCAGGCCGCCATCGGGACCCTGGGCACGGCGCAGGCCAAACTCCGCCACGGGGCGGCCGTCCGCCGCCAGCACCACGCGCGCCGTCTTGGTAGCGACAAGCGTCTGGAAGCCGACGATGTTGAGCAGCGCTGTCTCGAGCAGCTGGCACTCCAGCGCGGGGCCGGTGACGCGCACCATGGGCTCGCGCGGAAAGACGAGCTCGCCCTCGGGGACGGCGTCGATGTTTACATGCGCACGAAAATCGCGCAGGTAGTCGAGGAATCCAGGCTTGAACATCGCACCGCCGGCCGGGGCCTGGAGCGAGGCGAGGTAGTCGATGTCCTCGGGCGTAAAGCGCAGGTTCTCGACCAGCTCGGGCAGCTCGGCGGTACCGCACATGACGGCGTAGGCGCTACCAAAGGGATGGTCGCGGTAAAATGCGGTAAAACAACCCTGCTCATTGGCCTTGCCGCTCTCCCACAGGCCCTGGGCCATAGTGAGCTCGTACAGATCGGTGAGCATTGCAATGTCGGTGGGATGCGAGATGTCGGTCAAAGCCATGGGGCGACCTTTCGGATGCGTTGTGCAGAAGTTGAGAGTTGGACAAAGGCAGATTGTTCAGGCATGGCGCCCGGCGCGAATCGGCTAGAGCAGGCCCATGCTGGTCAAGATCGTGTAGCCCATAAAGACGACAAACGCGACCAAGGCGAGCGCGATGATGATCTTTTGAGCCGGGGCCATGCCGGGGATCTCGCCCTCGGCCGTGGGTTCCTTGGAGGTGACCATGCGCTGGGCAAAGGTCATCTCGTCACGGCTCGGTTTGGGCTCGACGGGCTTGGGGTGAGCGGCTCTTTTGGGCTGAGGTTTGGGAGCGGCAGGCGCAGGCTTCGCGGCGGCGGGTTTGGGTGCGGGCACGGGCGCCGGTGCGGATGCGGCCTTCGCGGCGGCCTCCTCGGCCTTCGCGCGCTCGGCACGAAGGGCAGCCAGCTCCTCACGCTCGCGACGGGCCTCTTCCTGAGCCTCGCGGCGGGCCTTCTCGGCGCGGAGCTCTTCCAACTCGGCGCGCTCCTCGTCGGACAATGGTTGGGACTCAAGCTCGGCCATGGTGCAGCCCTTCCTTTCAAAAAAAGCCGCCGACACAATGTCAGCGGCTTATCAAATCCAAGGGTGGAGACGAAGGGAGTCGAACCCTCGGCCTCTGCCATGCGACGGCAGCGCTCTCCCAACTGAGCTACGTCCCCAGGACAAGTTGATATTTTACCTACGGCTCGCCAACTGTCAACGCCCAATAACCAGTCTTTTTAGGACGGAGCGGTTTTGACTACTTTTCGAACGTCCGAGCCACCCGATGATTTTTTCTGGGACGGGGATTAAAAAATCATTCGGTACATGATGGTTTTTTAAGGCTCTGTTAGACCAGGATTGACATACATGTGTCCCCACGGTGCCAT
>CAUEMA010000021.1 GCA_959018755.1 uncultured Collinsella sp.
AGTTCCGCACGCAAAGAAGGCCACTTAATGTGGCCTTCGTCTTGCGCAGGACTGCCCGAGCAGCAAACCTAACCCATCTCGCCCACTCGGCGGGCACGGGGTCCAAGACTGTCAAAAAAGCGGTCGGCGCGCAGTGCGCCGACCGCCGATATATGGGGTCTGATGATTTTTACCAGCTAGGGCCTCTTACTCGTCTAGGAGATCTTCTGGCATATCATCGCCGTCGCCCAGGTCGACTGGGGACTTTTCGGCGCCGACCGTTGCCTCGTCCTCGGTGCCTTCGCCTTCGGGCTTTTCCTTGGCTGCCGTCATACGGGCGACAGCGCATACGCGGTCGCTGTCGTCGACGGTCATCATCTTGACGCCCTGGGTGGCTCGGCCGGTCTGGCTAATCTCATCGGTCTTGACGCGAATGACCGTCGCGCCTTCCGTCACGATGAACAGCTCGTGCTGCGGACCCACCGTCTTCATGGCCGCGAGGTTTCCCTTGCGCTCGGTCATCTGGATGGTGTAGACGCCCTGACCGCCGCGGTTTTGCTCCGGGTAATCCGCGACCGGCGTGCGCTTGCCGTAGCCGCGCTCGGTGATGACAAACAGGTCACCATTGCCGTTGGTAACCTCCATACCCAAAACGCCCACGCCGTCTTTCATGCTAATACCGCGAACGCCGCTGGTGTCGCGTCCCGTGGCGCGAACTTGGTCCTCGGGGAACATAATCGCCTTGCCCGCAGTGGTGGCCAGGATGATCTTGTCGCCCTCGCGCACACGGCGCACGGCGAGCAGCGCGTCGTCGTCCCTCAGGTTGATGGCGATCAGACCATCACGGCGGCTGCGGTCGTAGGCGCTCATCACGGTCTTCTTGACCATGCCGCTCTTGGTGGCAAACATCAGGTACTCGTCGGCGGGGAACTCGCGACAGCTGATGACGCTCGCGATCTTCTCGCCTTCCTCAAAGGGCAGCAGGTTGACGATCGCGGTACCGCGCGCCTGGCGCGTACCGACCGGCAGCTCGTGCACCTTGAGGCGGTAGACCTTGCCCTTGCTCGAGAAGAACAGCACGTACTCGTGCGTGGATGCGATAAACATCTCGTCGATGACGTCATCCTCTTTAAGGTTGACGCCCGACACGCCCTTGCCGCCGCGCTTCTGAGCACGGTAGGCAGCTACCGGGATACGCTTCACGTAGCCGGTGTGGGTAATGGTCACAACCATGTCCTCGTCGGCAATGAGGTCCTCGACATCCAGGTCCTTCTCGACATGGCTGATCTCGGTGCGGCGTTTGTCGCCAAACTTCTTCGAGATCTCGCGCATCTCCTCCTTGATGACGCCCAGGATCTTCTCCTCATGCGCCAGCAGGTCCTCGTAGTAGGCGATGGCGCGGCGCAGGCCGTCCAGCTCTTCCTGGATCTTGTCGCGCTCCAGGCCGGTCAGGCGGCGCAGCTTCATCTCGAGGATGGCCGTGGTCTGCTCGGGCGTAAAGCCAAAGCGCTCGATCAGGCGGCTGCTGGCCTCGGAGTCGGTCTGCGAGGAGCGGATAATGCTGATAACCTCGTCGATATGGTCGAGAGCCATCAAGTAGCCCTCGAGGATATGGGCGCGCGCCTGGGCCTTCTTAAGGTCGAAGCGGGTGCGGCGGGTGACGACGTCGACCTGGTGGTCGATGTAGTGCTGCAGCATCTCGCGCAGGCTCAGGCATTTGGGAACGCCGTTGACGAGCGCCAGGTTGTTGGCGCCAAAGGTCGTCTGCAGTGAGGTGTACTTATACAGGTTGTTGAGCACGACCTGCGGAATGACGCCCTTCTTGAGCTCGATGACCAGACGGATACCCTTCTGGTTGGACTCGTCGCGCATGTCCGAGATGCCCTCGATGCGCTTGTCGTTTACGAGCTGGGCGATCTTCTCCTGCAGGGTGCCCTTGTTGACCATGTAGGGAATCTCGGTAAAGACCAGACGACTGCGGCCGGTCTTGGTGGATTCCACATGGGCCTTGGCACGCACGGTAATGGAGCCGCGGCCGGTCTCATAGCTCTGCCTAATGCCGGCGCTGCCCATGATGATGGCACCGGTGGGGAAGTCCGGACCGGGCATGATCTGCATAAGCTCGTCGACGGTAGCATCGGGATTGTCGATCAGGTAGCAGGTTGCCTCGATCGCCTCGGTGAGGTTATGCGGGGCGATATTGGTGGCCATGCCGACAGCGATGCCCTGGCTGCCGTTGACCAGCAGGTTGGGGAAGCGCGCGGGCAGTGCCACGGGCTCGGCGAGCGACTCGTCGTAGTTGGGCTGCCAGTCGACGGTATCCTTTTGCAAGTCGCGCAGCAGCTCCATGGCAGGCTTTGCCAGACGGCTCTCGGTATAGCGCATGGCCGCCGCGCCGTCGCCATCGATGTTGCCGAAGTTGCCGTGGCCATCGATGAGCGGTGTGCGCATGGAGAACCACTGCGCCAGACGAACCATGGCCTCGTAGACTGCGAAGTCACCGTGCGGATGGTACTTGCCGATAACTTCGCCGACCGTCCAGGCCGACTTCTTATGCGGGCGGTTGGGGTAGATGCCGCTCTCGTTCATGGCGTACAGGATGCGGCGGTGCACCGGCTTTAGGCCGTCGCGCACGTCCGGCAGGGCGCGCGCCGTGATGACCGACATCGAGTACTCGATGAACGACTGCTTCATCTCGCGGCCGAACTCCGAAATCTGGAGCTGGCCACCGTTGATATCCTCGCCGGCTGAGGCGCCACGATCGACCGCGCCGAAGCTCTCCTCGAGCTCGGCGTCGTCATCCTCTTCCTCTTCATCCTCGGCGTCGGGGTTATAGGAATCCGGATTGCCGTCCTCGTCCTGCTCAGCGCGGGCGAGCAGGCGCTTCAGATCATCGGGCATACCGGCGTCGCCGGCCTCGTCCATACCCTCGTTGTTGTTGATATCGTCTGCCACGTTACCTCCTCATGGTTTGCGTGGTCCATTAGTTCCCTACCACGGAGACGGCTTTTCCAGGTGCCGCAGATTCGCTCGAAAGAGGAGGGAAGCGTACTTGGGTACGCGACCGACGATTGAGGGCGAAGGTGCGGTGGCTGGGAAAGCCGAACAGGTTAGGCATCTAAGAAGCGTGCATCATGCGCATGTTTTTCAATGTACTCGCGGCGATAGCCGACCTCGGAACCCATGAGCTCGCGCACGGCACGGTCCGCCACCACGGCGTCCTCGATCGACACGCGCTGCAAAATGCGGGTCTTGGGGTCCATCGTCGTCGAGGCAAGCTGCTTGGGGTCCATCTCGCCCAGGCCCTTGTAGCGCTGGACGGTATAGCCCTTGCGCTTCTTGGTGATCTTGCCGTCCTTGGCCTTGCCGTCCTCGTCGTTGTCGTCGGGGTTCAGGCCCAGGCTCTGAATGGTGTCGCGCAGAATCTCGTCTTCGGGCTGGCGGCCGTTGGGATACACGTAATGGATCTTGTTGCGCACCTTAATGCCAAAGATGGGCGGGCAGGCGACATAGACATAGCCGGCATCGATCAGCGGGCGCATGTACTTGTAGAAGAACGTCAGCAGCAGGATGCGGATATGCGCACCGTCAACGTCTGCATCGGTCATGATGATGATTTTGTGGTAGCGCGCCTTGGTGATATCGAAGTCGCCGCCGTCGCCGGCACTCGTCGTGACGCCGCAGCCGATCGCGGTGATGAGCGACTGGATGGTGTCGCTCGAGAACGCGCGGTGGTCACCCACGCGCTCGACGTTCAAAATCTTGCCGCGCAGGGGCAGAATCGCCTGGATGTCTCGGCGACGGCCGTCCTTGGCCGAACCGCCTGCCGAGTCACCCTCTACGATAAAGAGCTCGGTCAGCTCGGCATCGCGCACCGAGCAGTCGGCGAGCTTGCCGGGCAGCGAAGCCGTCTCGAGCAGACTCTTGCGACGGGTCGCCTCGCGCGCCTTGCGGGCAGCGTTGCGGGCCTTGCAGGCCTGCTGGGCCTTCTTGACGATCTCGCGGGCGGGCTTGGGGTGCTCCTCCAGATAATCGGTCAGTCCATCGGTCACGATCTTGAGCGTGAGCGCGCGCATGTAGGAACTGCCGAGCTTGGCCTTGGTCTGTCCCTCAAACTGCGGATCGGGCAGCTTGACCGAGATAACGGCCGAAAGGCCCTCGCGCACATCGTCGCCGGTCAGATTGGCGTCTTTTTCCTTGAGCAGGTTCTGCTTGCGCGCATAGTCGTTGATCACGCGGGTGAGTGCGGTGCGGAAGCCCTCAAGGTGCATGCCGCCCTCGGGGGTGTAGATGTCGTTGGCAAACGACATGACGTTCTCGCCGTAGCCGCTATTCCACTGCAGGGAAACCTCAACCTCGCCCATCTTGGCCACAGGTGCGTCCGGGTCCGATTTGCCCTCGATGTAGATAGGCTCCTTAAAGGCCTCGGGGACGTCCTTGCCCTCGTTAAGGAACTTGACGAAGTCGATGATGCCGCCCTCGTAGCAAAACTCCTCCACGTGGGGAGTAGACTCGCGCTCGTCAGTCAGCACGATTTTGAGGTTCTTATTGAGGAACGCCGTCTCCTGCAGACGGTTGTGCAGCGTATCGAAATCGTAAATGCAGGTCTCGAAGATCTCGTCGTCGGGCCAGAAGGTGACGGTGGTGCCCGTCGAATCCGAGGTGCCCACGACCTCCATCTTCTTGACGGTCTTGCCGCGCGAGAACTCCATCTCGTAGGTGTTGCCGTCGCGACGAACCTGAACGACCACGCGCTTGGACAGTGCGTTGACGACGGAGATGCCAACGCCGTGCAGGCCGCCCGAGACCTTATAGGCCGAATTATCGAACTTACCGCCGGCGTGCAAAATCGTCATGACGACCTCGAGCGTCGGGATCTTTTTAACAGGGTGCTCGTCGACGGGGATACCGCGCCCGTTGTCGACGACCGTGATGGAGTTGTCGGCGTGGACCGTCACCTGGATCTCGGTGCAGAAACCGGCCATGGCCTCGTCGACGGAGTTGTCAACGATCTCCCACACCAGGTGATGCAGACCGCTGGCGCTCGTCGAGCCGATATACATGCCCGGGCGCTTACGAACGGCCTCGAGACCTTCGAGAATCTTAATCTCGCCGCCATCGTAATCGTTTTCGTTTGCCACACGTCCTCCTTCAGTCAAGAAAATGTGTACAGCCTTACTAGTTTATCGTAAAAAAATACCCTCGGGAACGAGGGTATTTGGCTCTACAAGGCCACCAGATGCGATTTAAGGCTCTTTTTTGCTTTGCACGCCCTTGGCCCACTCGGCACTGGCTCTCATGGCGTTCTCGAGGGCCTCGCGCAGTTTTTGGTCTTCGATGGGCGCCACTTGGCGCTCAATCTCGGTGCGCTCGGCATCGCTGAGGTCGGCGTGTGGGGCCGGCGGGCGCTCGGTCGCCGCTGGGCGAAGGCGCTCCTTGGCGGCGGGCGGCGTGTGACCGGGCGCGGTGGTTTTGAACACCAGGCCATCCACATGCGCACCGGCGCGCTCCATGCGCGCGCGGATGATCTCGCGCAACAACGTCATTTCCTGCGTCCACGAGGGCGAGTCGAGATATACCAGCAGCTCATTGGACTCGGGCAGGTAGCGCAGGCCCGTCGCATGCCGCCCCTCGCGCGTGCCCGAGCACACCGCGTTCCACGCGCGATAGACCGCGCGCGACTCCTCGGCGGCCTCCATCTGCGCACGGCGCTCAGGGGTCGCAGCCGCCAGGATGCGCTGGCGCTCTGCGTTCAACAAGCCACTGAAGGCGACCGTTTCGCTCTCGCGCTCGTAATTAGCACGTCTCACCCATGCTCACCACCTTGGCTCGATCAAGCAGGTCATCGGTAAAGTACCCCAGGTTGGTCGTGGTTATGACCGTCTGGATATCATCGCCGATCAGCTGCAGGAAAGCACCGCGGCGTTCGCCGTCGAGTTCGCTCATCACGTCGTCCAAAAGCAGCAGTGGGGCGGTGCCCAGGACATCGCGAGCCACGGCCACCTCCGCCACCTTCCAGGCCAGAACCAACGTTCGCTGCTGACCTTGGCTGGCAAATGAACGGGCGGAGCGACCCGCCACAGCAAACTCAATCTCGTCGCGATGCGGTCCCACCAACGTCACGCCGCGGCGAATTTCCTCGTCGGCGTGCTCATCAAGGGCAGCCAGCATGCGCTCGTACGCCCAGCCCTTCAGCTCTTCGCGATCATCGACCTGGGGCAAATCCCCCAGCGTGGACGCATAGGACACGTTGGCGGCTTCACCGGACGCCACTTGCCCGTAGGCAGTACGCACATGGCCCGCCAGCCGGTCGAGCAGGGCCAACCGGTGCACGAGCAGAGCCGCGCCCGCGCGGGCAATCGAATCGTTCCACGCGCCGAGCATCTCGCGGCAGCACCAGGCCTCCTTGAGCAAGGCGTTACGCTGGGTCACGCAGCGACCATAGGTGCTCGCAAGATCGGCATAGCGTGCGCTCAGTTGCATGCCAAAGTCGTCGAGGGCGGCGCGGCGCACACTGGCGCCTCGCTTAACCATGTCCAGATGGTCGGGGCAAAACAGCACGCTCGGCAGAACCCCGCGCACACCGGCGGCAGAGCATCTCTTGCCGTTGCGGCTAAACGAGCGTTTACCGTCCTCCGCGCTCAATCCCATATCAAGCACGCGGCCGTCGCCCTCGAGCCTCAGCTCGACCTTGCACGAGCCCACGCCGTCATGGACGAGCTCGGCTGCGGTCGGATGCCTAAACGAGGCGCCGCTCGTCAGCAGCTGCAGCGCCTCTATGAGATTGGTCTTTCCCGCCGCGTTGGGTCCCGCAAGTATCGTCACGCCCTCGTCCAGGGCAAGGCGATAGCTATCGAAGCTGCGGTAGTGCGCGACGGAAAGATCGCGGGCGAACATGGTCATAGGGCAGTTGCTAGATGCGGACCGGCATGACCAGGTACAGGTAGTTGATCTTGTCGTAGGACTTGAAGATGCCCGCCTGCGAGTAGCTCTTGAGCTCCAGCGTGATCTCCTTCTCCTTGGACAGGGCATTGAGGCAGCCAAAGATGTAGTGGTAGTTGAAGGCGATGGTGCCCGACTCGCCCTCGGCCTCGACATCGATCGTCTCCTGCGCAAGGTCCTGGTCATTGGAAATGGAGGACAGGCCCATCTGCCCGTTCTCGACATCGATCTCGAACTTGACGGCGGGGTTGGCGCTCGCGATAACGGCCACGCGCTTGAGGGCGGCGTTAAAGGCGGCGACGTCGATCTTGACGCTCGTCACGCACGAATCGGGGATGAGCTGCTTGTAGTTGGGGTACACGCCCTCGATGCGGCGCGACACGTAGGTGGTGTTGCCGGCCTCAAAGACGACCTGGGTGTCGGTAGCCCCGATCATGATGGTCGCCTGGCTGGCCATGATGTTCAGCGCGTCGTTAAAGGCGTCGGCCGGAACGTTGAGTTCAAAGGAGCCCTCGAGGGTTGAGGTCTCGACCTGCGTATCGCACACGGCCAAGCGGAAGGAATCGGTCGCCACCAGGCGCACTGTGTTGTTCTCGACCTTCATGTGCACGCCACCCAGGATGGGGCGGGCCTTGTCAGTCGAGGTGACGCGCCACACGCGGCCGACCATTTCGGACAAGATATCGGTCGGCAGTTCCACGGCGCTCTCGATGGCATAGGCCGGAAACTCGGGGAAGTCATTGGCATCGAGCGTGTTCAGGCGGAAAGAGCTCTTCTCACAACCAATCAGCACCTGGCGCTCGGACAGCTCAAAGGTGACCGGGGCATCGGGGAGGGTCTTGGTGATATTGGAGAGCATCTTACAAGGGATAACCATCTCGCCCCCTTCTTCGACATGTGCCGCGATGCGATGACGGATCGAGATGGTGTAGTTAGAGGTCTGGAATTCCAAGATGCCGTCTTGCGCCTTGACGAGCACGCCCGACAGGATGGGAAGGGTGGACGCCGAAGCGACACCCTTCATAACGACGCCGATGGCTTGTGTAAGCGAGCTCTGGCTGACGGTGAACTTCATCTTTTAATACCTTTCTTTAGATATAAATATCTTAATAATAGTAATAGCACTGATGAAACTGTTGATTACTCCCAAAGACGCAGGTCAGACCCAGAAAGAGAATCGACAGCAACCTGTGTGCAACGGGGGTGGTTTTCCACGTTCAAAACCTGCGCAAAACTTTTCACCACCGCGGGTTGGGTTTTAGACACCTTATGCCCATGGTTTCGACAAGTTTTCAACAGGTGTCTCTATTTCCCTACGAGCGCAGTGTAATTTTATCGCGCAGCGATTTGAGGTCTTCGGTGACGGTACGGTCTTCCTGGATCATCTTCTGGACCTTTTTGTAGCTCGTGCTGACGGTCGAGTGGTTGCGGTTGCCAAATTCGGCGCCCACCGCCGTGGTCGTCATCTCGCACATCTCGATGGCCAGGTAGATAGCGATATGGCGTGCTTTGGCGATATTGGCGTTGCGACGCGGGCCGATGAGCTCCTCGTGCGTCACGCCGTACTGCTCTTCGATGACGGACTGAACCGTCTGGACGTTGATCTTTTTGGCCGATGTGTCGAAGTACTGGCTGGCGATGGCGTCGATATCGTCAAAGGTGAGCTCCCCGCCCTCGCGCTCGCGGTCGCCCGCCTCGCCGGCGCAGCGCTCGCAAAAGCTCTCGAGTTCGCGGATGTTGGTGCCCGAGACCTCGGCCATGTGTTTAAAGTGCTCGTCGGTCAGGTGTCCGCCGTCGCCCCCATAGGCCGCCAGCAGCGAGTCGTCGCCTGCCTCGGGAGCGGCGACGATGGTGTTCTCGTAATAGCGCTGCAAGATCTTGTATTTCATCTCGTAGCTGGGCTCTGCGACCAGGCAGAGCATGCCGGCGTTGAAGCGGCTGGTCAGACGCTCGTCCATGCTCAGGTCCTTGGGGGCACGGTCTGCCGCGATGACGACCTTCTTGTTGTTGCGGATGAACTCGTCCATGAGCTGGAAAAAGTAGTCCACGCTCGCGCGCTTGCCGATGATGTTTTGGATGTCATCGATGATGAGCACGTCCACGCCGTGGTACGCCTGCATGATGGGGGCGTTGCTCTTCTTTTGGCGGTCGAACTCGGTCATCAGGTCGTCCAGATATGCCTGGGAGTTGGCATACTTGACCTTGATCTCGGGCGACTTCTCGGCGAGCTCGTTTTTGATGGCAAGCAGCAGGTGCGTCTTGCCCAGGCCCGATTTGCCGTAGATGAACAGTGATGTGCATGTGCCGCGCTCGTCCGCGAGGGCGGCAAACTTGAGTGCCGAGCGATAGGCATGGCTGTTTTCGGGGCCGTAGACAAAGTTCTCAAAGGTAAATTTTGAGTTCGCGGCGAGCGGGGCTCCATCCGTATTCTGCTCGGCCGGCACGGTCGGCGCCGGTATGGGTGAAGCGGGGGTCGCAGCTTGCGTGGATTTAGTCGGCGCTCCGCCCTTCATCTGGTTCATCATGCGACGAAAATCATCGGCCGAGAGCGTGTTCTTGATTGCAATGCCCGAATCCGCGCCCGCCGCTGCGTCGTGAGCGATAGGCATGTGCGTGACGGGTGCGTTCGTTGACGTCGCCGCCGCGGTCGGCAACGGTGCCATGGTTTCACGGGAAACATCGCTGTGCTGGTGCTCGACCGTCGACGCGTCGCCTGCGGAGGCCGGCACCGCCGGGGAAGCAGCGGGAGCCGTGGCGGGCGCCGTCGCGGCAGCGGATTCCGTTGCGGCGCCTTGCGGTGCCACGATGTCGAGCGCGATCGGTGCAAAGGCGATTTCTTCCAGATAGGCCTCAATAGTCGGCTGATGCTTTTTGAGCTGCGCGATGGCAAAGCGCGAGGGGGCCTCGATCGTGAGCGTATCTTCGGTCAGGCTTATGGCCCGCGATTGCCCCAGCATGTTGATGAGGCGTGCATCTTGGCCGTCGCGCTGGCAAAAGGCGATGGCATCCCCCAGGATGATGCTTGCTTCCTCGTCCACTGTCTCTCCCGTTCTTTAGCTCTGAGCTCGCACGCGAGCGGCGCCGAGTTCGGTCAGATGGTATTTCTGGCCATGCTTGATGACCAAGCCGGCCTGCGCCAAGTCATTGAGCGTGCGTGACCAAGTGGGGGCCGAGTTTCCAAACGCCCTCGCCAGATCGGTTGCACCGCACGCTTGATTTTGCGCCAGATAGCCCAGCGCGGCGTTGCCGCGATCGCTTACGAACACGTCCGGTTGTGGCTGCGCATACTGATTTGCTGCATTAGGATACATCATTTGAGCTGCTGGTTGTTGAGAACTCTGCATCGGCGGCATTTGCTGTTGAAAACTTTGAGGCCACTGTTGGTAAGGCTGCGGAGGCATCTGTTGGGCCCAGGGGTTGTACTGCTGCTGCGGCATCTGCTGGTACGGCTGCTGATATCCCTGCTGGTACTGCTGCGGGAACTGCTGGCCATACCCCAGTGGCGGCATCTGCTGATATGGATATCCCCGTTGGTACGGCTGATAGCCCATTTGCTGGCCACCCGGTGCCCCCGTCGCCTGCTGCATTGCTGCTGCATCCTGATCTGCCAGCGGCATGGCCTCTGGCATGTTTGGCGTCATCGACATAGATGCCGCCTGGGGCTCTTGTGTGGGAAGCATTCCGGGCTGCTGCATCTGCCCCACGGGGGGCTGCATCTGCTGCGTTGCCATGGGCTGCTGCGCAAAAGCTCCCGGCAGGGGATATGTGGGCTGCTCCGTCTCGGGCCGCACGGCAGCACCGCGTCCGCCGGCACGCTCGATTTCCTGCACGCGTTTAGGGTTCAGGCTTACCGTAACCACGGTGCCGTTGCCCATGTTGTCCTCGATGGATACGGCACCGCCGGCGTTTTCCAAATACTCCTGCACCATGGGAAACCCTGCTCCGGTTCCACGGATATAGCGCTTCATCTTGCTGTTTGCGCTGGTAACGCCAAAGTCGAAAGCGCGTTCCTTGTCGTCGATGCCGGGTCCTTGGTCAGCAAAGCGGATGGTGTCTCCGCCGTCCAGAATCGAGATGATGGGCTCTGCAAAGTGTGCGTGGATAAAGTTTTCGACAATCTCGCGGATGACCATGAGCGAGATATGGCCACCTTGTTCTTTCATGCACTGGTAGACGGTGTTGGTCGTCTCTTCCAAATACGTGCGGACATCTTGCGGATCGATGACGATCACACGCGGTGTCGACAGCATGTCGTCATAGACGGCGATGCGCGCGGCGTACATGGCTTTTGGCGCCTGCGTTGTCGTCTGTTCACCTTCGTCACGCTCTTCGCGCACGCCGGTGATGTGCTCGTTGTCGGGTGCCGGGTCTCCGGAATCGACCATGGTGTAAAAGTCGTCAGACATGCCGCTCGCAATCTTCCAAAAGGTTTCGAACAAATAGTAGCTCACCGTGCAATGTTTCTCATCTTTCGACAAACTTTCAAAACCTGTTGAAAACTTTGGAAAACGGACGAAAAGTTCTCAACATTGCCAACATGACCTGTTGAAAACTCGATGAAATATCGTGAAAAGTTGCCATGCACCGCTAAATCGAGCTTGGCTTATGGGGGAACCGTGTGAACTGCGCAACCTTTTACCTTTGATTTCTTGACATTTGAACATTGATTTCCCTACAATCTTCAAGCTCACGTGTCTATATCTGCGTCCGCGTCCCCGCGGACACTCGAAATGCAGCAGGAGGAACTTAAGATGAAGCGTACGTATCAGCCTAATAAGCGTAAGCGTGCCAAGACCCATGGCTTCCGTGCCCGTATGGCCACTAAGGGTGGTCGTGCCGTGCTCGCCCGTCGTCGCGCCAAGGGCCGCAAGCGTCTCACTGTCTAGCAGCGATACACACATCTCGCATGAAGACTATTAAGTCTCGGCAAGATTTCGAGCATGTGTTCAGTCAGGGGCGTCGTTTCAATCACCCTCTGATTCGAATGACCATATGTGAATCGGTTGGCGAAGGCGACTCCGGAAGGGTCGCCTTCGTTGGTGCTAAGCGACTCGGTTGTGCCGTCGTGCGCAACCGATCTAAGCGTGTGATGCGCGAGGCCGCCCGCAGCTGCGGATTTCCCGTTGCGGGTTATGACATCATCTTGTTTGCAACTCCCAAGACGAGGGTTTCCTCGCCGCAGGAGATGGACAAGGCGTTGCGTTCGCTTATGAAGCGCGCCGGCGTTGCCGGGGAGGAGCGATGAGCAATCACGTTTTGCGACGTGTTGCCATCGCTCCTATTCGCATATATAAACAGGTTATTTCGCCCTTATTGCCTGACGCCTGCATTTATTACCCAACGTGCTCGCAATACGCCATCCAGGCGATTGAGAAGCACGGTGTTTTGAGAGGCTGCTGGCTTGCCGTGAGGCGCATCGCTCGCTGCAATCCCCTGCACGTCGGCGGTTATGACCCTGTGCCCTAGCGGGCACTCGCTATCGGAGGAAAACTTACATGTGGGATTGGATCGTTAACATCCTTTTCGAGCTGCTCAAGCTCATCCAGACCTTTGCGGTTGACTGGGGCCTGTCCATCATCATCCTGGTGGTCATCATCCGTCTGCTGCTGACGCCGCTTATGCTCAAGTCGACCAAGTCGACGGCTCGCATGCAGGTGCTGCAGCCCAAGATGCTCGAGATCCAGGAGCGCTATGCCGACGATCCCCAGCGTCAGGCCGAGGAGATGCAGAAGTTCTACAGCGAGAACAAGTTCAACCCCATGGCTGGCTGTCTGCCGCTGCTGATTCAGATGCCTATCCTGTTCGCCCTGTTTACATTGCTGCGCAACCTGCCGCAGTACTTTAACAACGGCACGTTCTCGTTCTTCAACATCCTGCCCGACCTGACCACCACGCCGAGCGCTTCCTTTGCCGATGGCTTTATGGTTGCACTGCCTGCGCTGGTTTGCCTGATCCTGTTTGCCGTCCTGACCCTGATTCCGCAGCTCTATATGTCGCGCAACCAGACCGGCCAGCAGGCTCAGAGCATGCGTATGATGGCCGTTGTCATGACGGTCATGATGCTTTGGATGGGCTGGAGCCTTCCCGTTGGTGTTCTGCTGTACTACGACGTCTCGTCTGCTTGGCAGGTTATCCAGCAGATTTTTGTGACGCAGAAGGTCATCGACAAGGCGAAGGCCGATGAGGAGGAGCGTCTTAAGAACGCTCCGCTGCAGGTTGAGGTCACTCGTCGCGAGAAGAAGCCGCGCCCGCACAAGAAGAAGTAGTGGGATATCAATCTTATTTAGGTACCTAACTTTTGGAGTACGTTATGTCTGAAGAGATCATCGAGGATATGCTTGAGGAGGTTGCCCCGCAGGTCGCGGGCGATTATCCCGAGATTGCACAGCGCTACAAGGCTGGTGAAGAGCTGACCGATGAGGAGCTCGACACCATTGCCGATGTTGCGATTTCCATCCTGCGTTCCATCCTTTCGCACTTCGATGCCGCCAACTCTCCTATCGATGAGTATGAGGGCGACGAGGGTGAGCTGATTTTGGATGTAACGGCTCCCGACCTTGCTGTTCTCATTGGCCGTCATGGTCGCACTCTTGATGCTCTTCAGGTTATGTTCTCTTTGCTGGTGAGCCGCAAGCTTGGCTTTAGGTATCCGGTTGTAGTGGACGTCGAGGGATACAAGAGTCGCCGTCAGGATAAGGTCGCCTCCATGGCTCAGTCTGCTGCCGAGCGTGCCATCCGCACTCATAAGAGTGTTTCGCTTCCGCCCATGAATGCCTACGAGCGCCGACTGGTTCACATTGCACTTCGTGGCAACGATGCAGTCGATACTCATTCTGAGGGTTCTGACCCTGATCGCCATGTGGTGATTGTTGCTCGATAATCTACTCGAGCTTATGCTAGGGGGACGTGGTTTCCACGTCCCCTTTTTTGTCAAAAGTTCTCGATACGCTGATTTTTGTCAGAAAGGAGCTTCTGTTGTTTGTACTTACCGATCAGCAGGCTGACGAGATGTTGAGTCGCCTAACTTCCTATTGCAAAGAATATTCCTTGAGCGTAACTGATATTGAGCTGAGGAAATGTATCCAGCATTTGGATTTGGTTCTAGAAACAAATAAGACAACCAATCTCACCCGTATTCTTAACGTAGAAGATGCTGCCGTACTTCATATCCTCGACTCACTTGTTTTGCTCCCCTATATCAATAAGGCTCCTGAGGGAGCTTTGCTCGATATGGGAACAGGTGCGGGCTTCCCTGGTATTCCATTAACCATAACCACGCATCGTAAAGCTACTTATATTGACTCTGTTGGCAAGAAGGTCGATGCGGTTAATTCCTTTGTCCATGCTCTTGGATTGAAACATGCTCATGCGGTTCATGATCGTCTTGAAGAATATGCTCGAAGCCATAAGAAGCAGTTCTCCGTTGTAACCGCCCGCGCACTGGCCCCTCTACCGATTCTTGTTGAGTATGCGGCTCCGTACCTGAAGGATGGAGGGCTATTTGTTATCACCAAGGGCAATCCTTCGGATGAGGAGCTTGCTTCCGGCATGTCAGCAGCTAAGATTTGCGGCTTCACTTTGCTTCTGAATGACGCAATTGATTTGCCTGAAGGCTTGGGTCACAGGGAGTTCATTGTTCTTAAGAAGAGTCATTCAGCATCCGTTTCATTGCCTCGTGCAAATGGCATGGCAAAGAAGAATCCGCTTGCCTAGATGTTTCACGTGAAACATAATGGTTACTAACAGCTTGCAGTGTTTCACGTGAAACATAGCAGTTGCTATCGATTCGGAATGTTTCACGTGAAACATCCTCCGTTTGACAGCTTTAATACACACCAGGAGGGACCGTGGGATTTCGCGACCTTAAGCGTTCTAAGAGCGCAAAAGACACGCGTATCATTGCAATCATCAATCAAAAAGGCGGCGTCGGTAAGTCAACGACGGCTGTAAACCTTGCAGCAGCACTGGGTGAGCAGGGTCGTAAGACACTGATTGTTGATTTTGATCCGCAGGGAAACAGCACCAGTGGATTCGGAATTGAAAAAGAAGACCTTGATCACTGCATCTATGATGCATTGCTGAATGATGTGCCGGCAGAATCGCTTGTTCTTGATACAAATTGCAAAAAGGTATTCGTAATTCCGGCTACAATTCAGCTTGCAGGCGCGGAAATTGAACTCGTAAGCGCAATTGCTCGTGAAACCCGTCTCAAAGATTTGCTTGAGCCGATTCAGGACGAGTTCGATTTTATTTTCATTGACTGCCCTCCTTCGCTCGGCCTGCTTACTATCAACGCTTTGACCGCAGCAGACAGCGTTTTGATTCCGATCCAGTGCGAGTATTACGCACTCGAGGGCGTTACGAAGCTGCTTGAGTCAATGAAGATGGTCAAATCTCGTCTGAACAAGGGCTTAGACACCTACGGTGTGCTTATGACCATGTATGACTCGCGTACTTCTCTATCGAATCAGGTTGTTGAGGAGGTTCAATCGTACTTTGGTGATAAGGCATTTAAGACGTTGATCCCCCGTACGGTTAAAATCTCCGAAGCTCCGTCTTTTGGGGAACCGGTAATTACCTATGCACCTCAAAATAAGGGTGCAAAAGCATATATGAACCTTGCAAAAGAGGTGATCAAGCGTGCCTAGTGTGAAGAAACGTGGCGGATTGGGACGTGGACTCAATGCTTTGGTCTCAGAGGCCGAGTATGAGACCGGTGGTTCGGCTGCATCGGCTTCGAATGCCGCATCTGAAACAAAACTACCTATTGAGGATATCGTTCCCAACCCTAATCAGCCGCGAATTCACTTTAACGAAACTGAACTTCGTGAGTTGAGCGAATCAATCCAAGAACATGGCGTCTTGCAGCCGCTTTTGGTTCGCAAGCATGGAAACGGCTATGAGATCATCGCTGGTGAGCGTCGTTACCAAGCGTCAAAGCTTGCTGGTCTTGAGGAGCTGCCTGTCATCATTAAAGATGTTAATGATGAAGAGATGCTGGCTCTTGCTCTGATCGAAAACCTTCAGCGTTCTGATCTGAATCCCGTCGAAGAGGCTAAGGGCTATCGCCAGCTTATCGATGCCAGCGGTATGACCCAGGAGGCATTGTCGAAGGCAGTCAGCAAGTCACGCTCTGCAATTACAAACTCGCTGCGCCTTCTCGATCTCCCTGAAGTTGTTCAGCAGATGATTTTTGAGGGCAAACTTACTGCTGGTCATGCACGTGCGATTCTTGCAGTTCCCTATGAGGACGCTCGAATTCGACTTGCAGAGAAGGTTGTTGCAGAGGGCCTTTCCGTAAGAGCGACAGAAAATCTTGCTCCGTTGTTTTCTGCCGGAGAGACACCTAAGACGCCGAGGCCTGCAACGCCTCAGTCTTTTAAAAAGGCTGCCCGCGTGCTTCGTCAGGTTTTTAATACCAACGTGCGTGTTAAGAGCTCGCGTGGAAAGAATAAGATTGAGATTGAGTTTAAAGACGAGGAAGAGCTCTCTCGTATTCTTGGCGAAATGATTCAGTTTGATCAAGGAGGCCAAGATGAGGAATAGGATTTTAACTGCGATTGCATTGGCGACGACTGTCGCGGCTGGTGCCTTTGCTGGCTATAAGATCGCGACAGACGATGAACTTCGAGGTCGTTTGCTTCGTAGTGCGCAAGATATTGTCGATACATCCAAGAAGAAAATGGATGTTATGACAGAAGATGTTGCCATGCGTACGGCTCAGGTAACGAAGAATCCCAAGATTAATCAAGGTTGGGTTAGTAACCAATGGGAAAATGTAGGCTATTAGGTACCTAACAATTACTTATCATATTTTGAGGGGTCCTTGTCTGATTCACGAGGCAAGGACCCCTTATTTTGGCCGTAAAAAATGGGACAGGTAGAAGCTGATTCAAAATTAAGGTCAATAAATAAAACGGCCCCGGTTGCATCTCCTGTAACCGGGGCCGTTCGATGTTTCACATGAAACGTTTTGGGGTGCGACTCCCCTATGCGTTCTTCTGAACTTTGAAGCGCTGCTTCAGCTGTCCGCAAGCGGCGTCAATATCGTTACCACGGGAGTTACGAATCGTGGTCTCGATGCCACGGGACTCAAGACGACGCTGAAGATCCTCAACCTTATGAATCGGCGACGGCTTGAGCGGGCTGCCCTCGATGTCGTTAAGCTGAATCAGGTTAACGTGGCACAACGTTCCCTCGCAGAAGTCGCAGAGCGCCTGCATCTCGGGATTCGTATCGTTGACGCCTTCGATCATGGCATACTCATAGGTCGGGCGGCGGCCAGTCTTCTCGGTGTAGAGTTGAAGCGCCTCGTGAAGGCGAAGTAGCGTGTACTTCTTAACACCGGGCATTAGCTTATTGCGTGTCGACTGGATGGCGGAATGCAGGGAAACGGCAAGCGTGAACTGCTCGGGGATGTCGGCAAATTTGCGAATACCGGGAATAACGCCGCTGGTAGAGACGGTGAGGTGACGAGCACCGATACCGATGCCATCGGGGTCGTTGAGGATTCGCAACGCCTTGAGAACCTCGTCGTAGTTGGCAAACGGCTCGCCCTGGCCCATGAAGACAACGCTCGTGACGCGCTCGCCAAAGTCGTTGGATACATGAAGTACCTGGTCGACGATCTCTTGAGCGGTCAGAGAGCGCTTGAGGCCGTTGAGGCCGGTAGCGCAAAAGGCACAGCCCATGCCGCAGCCTGCCTGGGTGGAAACGCAGACGGAAAGCTTGTTGCGACGGGGCATACCGACAGTTTCGACGGAAATGCCGTCGTGGTACTCGAGCAGATACTTGCGCGAGCCATCTTTGGAAACCTGCTTGGTGAGTTCAGTCGGCGTATCAAAGGCAAAAGCCTCTTTAAGCTGCTCGCGGAAAGCCTTGGGAAGGTTGGTCATGTCGTCGAACGAACAAACGTTCTTCTCAAAGACCCATTCGATGAGCTGCTTCGCGCGGAAGGCGGGCTGGCCAAGCTCGGCCACGAGCTCGCGAATATCGTTTTGGCTCAAGTCGCGAATGTCCTGAGATTTAGTCCTGGGATTCATGGAAGCCTTTCGATTTTGGGGAAACGTAGAGGGTATCGCTACAATATGGTATCAGCTGCAGAAATTATAGAGGAGGAGTCTGCCCATGCCGGGTAAAAGCCTAGAGAACATGCACGTAGCGGTCTTGGCGGGCGGTCATTCCGCTGAGCGCGAGATCTCGCTTAATTCGGGAAAGAACGTTGTGGTGGCACTGAAGGAAGCCGGCTACACCTCGGTGGAGCTGCTCGATACGGCCGCTGATGACTTTATGGTAACCATGGCAACCGGCGGCTTTGACGTGGCGTTTATCGCCATGCACGGTGCCGGCGGCGAGGATGGCGCCATGCAAGGCGCCATGGAGACCCTGGGTATCCCCTACACGGCTTCGGGCGTGCTTGCCAGCGCCTGCGGTGCCGACAAGGAGGTCTCTAAGCTCCTGTACGCCAAGGCGGGCATTCCCATTGCCCCCGGCCTTGCGCTCGAGGTGGGCGATGAAGTCGATATCGATCATATCGTCGAGGTTTGTGGCGAGCGCTGCTTTGTGAAGCCGGCCGTCAACGGTTCCAGCTATGGCATTTCCCTGGTCCATGAGCCCTCCGAGCTGCCCGCGGCAATCGCCAAGGCGTTTGAGTACGGCGACAAAGTACTGGTCGAGAAGTGCATCGAGGGTACCGAGATCACCGTCGGCGTATACGGCGAAGATGACGTGCGCGCTCTGCCGATTGTCGAGATTCGTAAGCCCGAGGACTGTGAGTTCTACGATCTGGACGTGAAGTATGTCGACCCTACGGACATCCATCGCATTCCGGCGCAGATTTCACCCGAGAATTACGCTCGTGCCCAGGAGCTTGCCTGTGCTGCTCACAAGGCCCTCGGTTGCCTGGGTATCTCGCGCAGCGACTTTATCGTGAGTGAGGACGGCCCCGTTATCCTCGAGACCAATACCATTCCCGGCATGACCGATACGTCGCTGTATCCGGACGAGATCCGCCACACCGACGACATGACGTTCCCGCAGGTCTGTGACAGCCTGATCCGTATGGGCCTTCGTCGAGCGGGCATTGCATGCTAATCGAGGACGCGGTTTCGTCAGGAACGCCGCAGTTTGTCATCGACTCCTATGCCACGCTTGCCGAACGCGCCAAAACGCAGTCCTTTGGTCTTATCGAGGAAGATGTGATTGTCCTCGATACCGAGACAACAGGTCTTTCGGTGCAGGACAATGAACTGATCGAGATCTCGGCGGCCCGTCTTTCGGGCCGCGAGATCGTCGACCGTTTCGATACCTTCGTGCATCCCAAGCAGCTGATTCCCGCCGAGATTACCGAGCTCACGAGCATTACAAATGCCGATGTGGCAGATGCCCCGTCGGCCGTTGAGGCCGTCGCCGCTCTCGCCGATTTTGTCGGTGGTTGCCCGGTGATCGCACATAACGCCACGTTCGACCGCTCGTTTATCGAGTCGGTCAAAGGCGGCGTCAACGTGAGCGATATTTGGATCGATTCGCTGGCGCTGTCGCGAATCGCGCTTCCGCGCCTGGCCTCGCACAAGCTGTCTTTTATGGCCGATCTGTTTGGCTGTGACTCGGTATCACACCGTGCCAATGCCGACGTCGACGCCCTGTGTGGCGTATGGCGCGTGTTGCTCGTGGCGCTCACCGACTTGCCCCAGGGCCTCATGGCGCGCCTAGCCGACATGCATCCGGATGTGCCTTGGTCCTATCGTCCTATCTTCTCATTCTTGGCAGGGCAGAACCCTGGTTCTATCTTCTCTCTCAGCGCCGCTCGTGCTGACGTTCTCAAGGCCGATCGCGCCGACGATCGGGTGGACGCCGACGAACTGCCGGTCCTCAAGATGCCGAGTCGTGAGGAGATTGAGGCAGACTATGCGCCAGGTGGCCTGGTCAATCGCATGTACCCCACCTACGAGCCGCGTGATGAGCAGATTGCGATGGCGCTCGAGGTCCGCGATGCGCTGGTCACGGGCACTCATCGTGTAATTGAGGCGGGCACGGGCGTCGGCAAATCGATGGCCTATCTGGTGCCTTTTGCCGAGGCAGCACGCCGTAACAACATCACGGTTGGTATTGCGACCAAATCGAACAATCTCGCCGACCAGCTCATGTACCATGAGCTGCCAAAACTTGCCGAGCAACTGGACGGTGGTCTGTCATTTTGCGCTCTCAAGGGGTATGACCACTATCCGTGCCTGCGCAAGCTTGAGCGCATGAGCCGCGGCCAGGCCGAGATTACCACCAAGCGCGATCCGGCGGACACGCTCACGGCGGTCGCGGTCATTATGGCGTACGTCTGCCAATCAGCCGATGGCGACCTCGACTCACTTGGCATTCGGTGGCGCAGCGTCAACCGCCCCGACTTTACGACGGCCTCGCGCGAGTGTGCTCGTCGCCTCTGCCCGTTTTTCCCTGATAAATGTTTGGTCCACGGCGCTCGCCGTCGTGCGGCGCATGCCGATGTGGTGGTCACCAACCATTCCCTGCTGTTCCGCAACGTTGCGGCCGAGGGCAGGATTTTGCCTCCGATTCGTCATTGGGTAATCGACGAGGCCCATTCCATCGAGCGCGAGGCGCGCCGCCAGTGGGCGCGCGTGGTGTCGGCGGACGAGTCACGCGTTCTGTTTGAGCGCCTGGGTGGCTCGAGCACCGGCGCGCTAAGCCAGGTTTCCCGTGATTTGGCAACCTCCGAGGGCTCTACGCTCTATCTGGGCCTTACTGCCAAGGCGACGTCGACGGTTGCGCGCGCGAGCATGGCAATCGCCGACGTGTTCGATGGCGTTCGCGAGCTCGGCCGCCGTGCCCGTGGGGGTTATGACAATGCCAATCTATGGATTGGCCCCGAACTGCGCGAATCTGACGACTGGCATGATTTCTTACAGTCGGCCTACGCTGCCATCGACGCGTTGGAACAGGCTGACAAGAGCGTCGACGCGCTGGTGCAAGCCGTCGCCGCCGACAAGCCCGAGGTTGTTGTCGACCTGGGTGATATCTCGCGCCGCTTGCACGAGCTGGCCGAGAACCTCAAACTCATCATTGACGGCACCGATGAACACTACGTGTATTCGCTGCAGGTCAATCGCAGGTTGCGTGCCGGCGGAGAGTCAATGACCGCAGAGCGCATCGACATTGGCGAGGCCTTGGCAACCGAGTGGCTGCCCGAGGTTCACACGGCTATCTTTGCCTCGGCGACCATGACGGTGTCCAAAAGCTTTGAACACTTTAACCACGCGGTCGGCCTCGATCGCATCGGTGCTTCAACATCCTCATCGTTGCACTTGGACTCGAGCTACGACTTCGATTCGAACATGGCTGTAGTCGTTGCGGGTGATATCCCCGATCCGCGCGATCGTGAGAGCTATCTTACGGCGCTCGAGCGCGTGCTGGTCGACGCCCATCTTGCCATGGGCGGATCGGTGCTCACACTGTTCACCAATCGGCGCGACATGGAAGACCTGTACGCCCGCGTTGAGCCCAAGATGGCCCGTGCGGGTCTGGAACTCAACTGCCAGCAGCGCAACTCATCTCCTCGTCGCCTGCGCGACCGGTTTATCAGCGAGCCGACTTCATCGCTTTTTGCGCTTAAGGCCTTCTGGGAGGGATTCGACGCCAGCGGCGAGACGCTGCGCTGCGTCATCATTCCCAAGCTGCCGTTCTCGAGCCCCACGGACCCGCTCTCGTGCGAGCGCAACCTGCGTGAAGACCGCGCTTGGGCGCGCTATTCGCTGCCCGAGGCGGTGCTCGAGGTCAAGCAGGCGGCCGGCCGCCTTATCCGCTCGTCGACCGATTGCGGCGTGCTGATTCTGGCCGACCCGCGCCTGGTGACGAAGGGCTACGGAAAGAAGTTCTTAACGTCGCTGCCCACGAGCTCCTACCAGCGCATCGAATCGGCACAGATTGGGCACTATCTGCAACTGTGGCGTGCACGCCACGAGCGGCGGCGCTAAAGCGGACAGACGAGGGTTTTTGCCATATCGCACAGACGCTTTGACAGGGCGGGGTCATCCAAGATGCGGATGGCTCCGCCCGCTGCGATTACCTGGCTCAGTAGCCAACGCTCGGAGCCATAATGCACGGTTACCGTTGCCATGTCTGCCCCGCTGCGCTCGATTAGGGTGATGCCGGCCCAGTCCAGATGCTCCGCCATATCGAATGGCATCAAGAGCTTTGCGCTACGCTGCGTCCGAGCAAGGGAATCGTGGAGGGATGTGACGTCCGGTGCATGAGGCACGACGGAGTCTTCCGTCAAGGCGAGTCCCTCGATTTTATCCATGCGATAGGTGCGCTGCTCATCGACCGCGATGTCCCAGGCAATCAGGTATGTTTGGTCGCCGTTTGCCGTAATGCGCAAGGGGTCGACCAGACGCTCGCGTGGCCGTGCATCGTCCATCGAGCGATACGAGATGCGGCAGCGAACACCGTCCTGAATGGCGCAGCTCAGCTGCTGCCAGTGCGACCCGTGGTTGACGGTGTCAAAGACGCGCTGGTTATAGCCGAGCTCTTCGGGTAGAAGGGCATGTCGAATCCGAGCTGCCGTATGCGGCTCGATCCCCAACGATTCAAGTTCATGGTTGAGCACAGCGCCCTCGGCGGCACTCAAGCGCAGCGGTAGCACACGCCCGGCGTCACCGGTGAGGACCACACGCTCGCCGCGGCATTCGCAGATGATGCGCGCGCCCGATTCTCGGTCCGCGAGCGTCGAGACGATCTCGAGAATCTCGTCGAGCGATACCCCCGTGATGTCAAAGCGACTGCAAATCTCGGTCCGTGTCATGCCGCTCTCGCCAGCGGCGTAGAGGGCCTCCATGATGTCGATGGCGCGCGAGAGTCTCTGCTCGCTGGTGAGTTTACGCACGGGCATACTCGTGCACCGTCCTTTCAATGAGGTGGTTCCACGCCTGTTTGAGCGATTTGGGGGCCACGGGCCTCATGCCGTCCATGGCGTGGGCCATGCAAAATGAGGCGCCGGCTTCAAGATCGCGCACGTCAACGGTCCAGGTCCATCCCACATCGGTGTGTACGAGCTCACCTCGCCCACGCGTGAGACCGTTGATCATATCGATCTGCGTCTGAGGGGCGAATGAGAACGTGGCTGCAACGGGCGGTCGGTCGGCAAAATCGAATTCAAAGAACAGGTAGTCGCTGAGGTTGAAGTCCGCGGGGATGACGTAGGCCTTCGAAGGACGCCAAGCGCGAACGATACGGTCGCAGCGGAATGTCCTGATGTCGTCGGTGACGTTGTCGAGGCCGCAGAAGTAAGCCACGCCCTCGCGCTCGAACATGCCGTAGACGCAGACGGTACGTTCTCTCTGCTCGCCGCGTCCGTTCTGATATAAAAATCGCAGCGCGCATCGCTCGGCAAAGGCGCTCCAAACCGCATCGACGGTGGGAGAGCGGCTGATCGGCGCCTCGTCTACCGTCGTCCTGCCGGTGAGATAGGCAATCTTGGAGCGAATATCGGCAAGCGGTGCGGCAAAAGTGGATGAGCCGGCCGCTAGTGTCTGGTCGATGGCGTTGAGCAGGATATCGGCGTCGTCTGCGGTAATGAGGCCGCCTGCCGCAAACGTGTGCTCGCGGTCGATTGTCCACGAGCTTTCCTCGGTCTCCTGCGCGCCGGTGGGGCGAACCTCCTTGATTAAGATGCCGCGTTCGAGCAGCTTGTCACGATCGCGTCGAAACTTGCGCTTATCCGAGTCGATATTGCCCGAGCCATATCCCAGGTCAGAATCCAAGACGATCTGCTCGGTCGTCAGCGGTTCGGGGGAGCTATTGAGTACAAAGAAAAGATTGAGGATGCGCTGAGCCGTTTTATCGAAACTGGGCTCCGAATTTCCCTTTTTAATTGTCTCGGTCGTGTCGCTTGCCGTCATAGAGTCCTCGCATGAGAAGGTGGTTTGCTGCCATGATTTTAGTCCGATATGGAGATTAGGCTATATCCTTGTCCGCTCGGGGCGTTAAGATGGCCCGAATTCGGTCGTTTGCGCTCGCTCGGGGTATACTTTCGACTATATACGGTTCTAATGTGCATGCATTGGGCCTATTTGTCGGATTATGGATGTGGAGCGCACATGGCGAACACCCAGAACTATATTAACCACCTGCTGCAGAACACCGGCATTACGCCGGCATGCAGCGAAGAAGAGCGCTTGGCTGCCGAAGATATCGCTCAGATCTTCCGCAACCACGGCTTTGACCCCGAGGTTCAGGAGTTCAATGCCCCGGCGCCCAGTAGGTTGGCATTTGCCGTTACCGGTATTCTTGCGTTTGCCGGCGCCCTGCTGATGGGCATCGGCGGCGGTATCGGCTTGGTCGGCACCTTGCTGGCCATTGTCGGCGCCGTTCTTTACGTGCTCGAGCGCACGGGCCACCCCGTGGTTTCGCGCCTGGGCAAGACGGGCGTGAGCCAAAATGTCATCGCCTACCACAAGGCCTCGGGCCCGCTCGCGTCCCCGCGTAACCGCCCGGTGGTCGTTGTCGCACACTACGACTCTCCCCGTGCTGAGCTGCTCGCCCGCGAGCCTTATGCTTCGTATCGTGCACTCATCGCCAAGCTGTTGCCCGTTGCCACGGTTGCCCCCGCTGCCGTTGCCATCCTGCGTATTCTGCCGCTCCCCGGCGCGCTCAAGGTTCTGCTGTGGATTGTCGCGATCCTCGCTTCCCTCGTTGCACTCGCCAACGCGGTAAACATCATCTCTAACCGCCACATTCTTCCCTATACGTCTGGCGCGGTGTGCAACAAGTCTTCTGTCGCCGCTATGCTCGGCGTTATGGACAACGTTGCTCCCTTCCAGGGCGAAAACGAGTTTCCCGACGATGTTCCGTTCGATACCTATTTTGGGGAGCAGAAGCGTCGTGCCGAGGAAATGGCGCGCGCAGCGGCGGAATATGCCGCGGCCCAGCAGCAAAACGACTACGGCAACACCATCGAGTATGAAGAGCCTACCTACGCCGAGGACGAATTCGGTCAGCCGATTGCTCCCGACGCTCAGACCGAGCCCGAACAGGGTGAGGCTTTCGACGAGCAGATCGAGGGCTTTGAGGGTGCATCTGCCGACGAGACGCTGATCGGCGCTATCGTGCCCGAGGATCAGAATCAGGCTGTCCAGGCCGAAGAGTTCAATGACGAGGTTCCCGCTGCCGAGCCGGCGGAGGAGCCTGCCGCGGCTGAGCCCGAGCCCAAGCTCTATCGCAATGCCGCCGGCAACATCCGCTTTGGTTCGGATGCCATCCGTGCGCTCGGAATGCTTCCCGAGTCCTGCACGCTCGATTACGAGGAGGGCGAGGAGCCGACGTTTGAGCCCGAGCCTGCCCCCGTCGTGGCTGCGCCTGCGCCCGTTGTCGCTGCGGATGATGAGTCTGCCGCGGTTACCTCTGCCGTTGCCGAGCCCGAGGCGGTGTCCGCGATCGATCCCGCGGCAGGACTGGACATTTTGGCTCCCGCCGCGCCGGCGCAAGACGTTGCGGACGAGTCTGACGACGATTACGTTGAACAGCCGAGGCGCGTGTCTTACGAGAGCGATACTGATTTCTCGGCCGAGATTCCCGCGGCAACGCCCCATGCCGATATTGCATCCGCGTTCTCTTCGATTGGCGCCAGCGCTTCCAACTTCTTTAAGGGCGCGCTTGCAAAGGGCAAGAAATTTGTCGACGATTTCGAGGAGAAGCGCGCTGCCGCACGCGAGGCTGCCGAGCAGGAGGCTATCGCTCAGCAGCAGGCAGCCGAGGCGGCACGTGAGCTCGCGGCGCAAGAGTTCGAGCAGAACGAGGCTATGCAGTCCGTGCCCGTCGATGCTGCCGAAGCTACAACGTCTTTCGAGGCCCAGCAGCACGTCGATAGCACCATGTCGTTTGATGCCGCGCAGTTCGATTCCACGATAACGTTTGAAAAGCAAGGCACCGCGATTGCCGAGCCCCTTCCTGCTTCCGATGAGCAGGACGACGTGGCAGACGATGACGAGCCCATTGATGCTGCCGAAATTCAGGATGCTGCTGAGGACGAGCCCGTCGAGGCCAACTCTGACGAAGAGCAGTACGCGGCAGCCGAGCAAGATGATTCGACCGAGGTCGAGCAGGAGGAAGTGTCTGCGGTTTCCGAGACTCCCGAGACGGATGAGTCGAGGCCTTACTCCACGCAGATTTTCACCATGCCGACCCCGAGTGGTTCCGGTGCCACGGTTGCCGATACTGCTCCCACCCAGGACGAAACGGTCGATTCCCTTATGGCCCAGATTTCCTCCCAGGCATCACCGCGTCCGCAGATGAATGTTCCCGATCCGGCGTCGGCTCCGTCGCCCGCACCTTCCTCGTCTCCGCTGGCTTCGGTTCCCGATCCGTCGCTACCGTCGATGAAGCAGGCAAACGTTGCGTCTCGCACGTCGCTGTTCGACCTTCCCGACCCCTCCGCGCAGGTCAACGACCCCTTTGCTACCGCCCAGGGTCCCGAACCCACATCGGCACCCGTTGTGCCTCCCATGCCCGTTGCGTCGGGCGCGCAGCCGATCGAGACCATTTCGGCTCCCGCCCCGGCGGCACCCAAGTCTCGCAAACGCGGCCTGGGTGGCCTGTTCGGTCGTAAAAGGAAAAACGAGCAGGACAGCATGAGTGATTGGCTGGGCGTCGAAGACGATTACGATGCCAAGAAGTCCGGTCGCGGTATCGGTTCGTGGGATAACTTCGAGGACGATAACGATGGCTGGAAGGGCGGCGCTACGTCTTCCGATGGCGCTTCTTCCGAAGATATGCTCTCGGCTGTCGCCTCTATGGGCGATGATGAGCTGCTCGGTCACGATATCTGGTTTGTGGCAACGGGCGCCTCGGATTGTGATGGCGCCGGCATGAAGGCCTTCTTGGCTTCGCATCGCGATAAGCTCCGCGGCGTATTCTTCATCAATCTTGAATCCGTCGGCGCCGGTAGGCTTTCGGTGGTGACGGTCGAGGGCGAACAGCAGCTGCTCAAGGGCGATCGCCGCATCATGAACCTGGTCAGCAAGGTGTGCAAGTCGTTCCATGTCGATTGTGGCGCGCTCGAGATGCCCTATGCCAAGACCGATGCCTATGCCGCGCTCGAGGCGAGCCGCCGAGCCCTCACCATCGCCGGCGTGGACGGCACGCGTCTGGCTTGCGCTCGTACCGAGGACGACCTGCCCCACAATGTCAACCCGACGAACATTGCCACGGTATCCGAGGTCGTGACCGAGGTTATCCGCCGTTCGTAGACGGAGCTCTAAGGAGTCAACGTGTTTTCGTATATTAAGCGCCATTGGCCTGTCTACGTGATTTTGACCTTGATTGCCATTGCGTTAGGATTTGGGGCTGCCTACATCGTGGGTGCAAAGGGCTCGACCCCCGCCTCCGCAATCAGCGAAGAGGTGGAGCAAGAACAGAGTACGGGTGCCGATGGGATTCCTGAGTCCGAGCAGGCAATCGTTGATGGTGGATCTTCGTCTGCAGAGTAGATACGGCGATTTACATGATTGAAAGCGGGCGAGCCAGGGGACTGGCTCGCCCGCTTTTTCATCGCGCTAGCGCTTCTTTGGGGTCGACCTAAGGCGAGCGAACCATAGGGCTGCAGCACCCGAGGTCAGGAGCGCGGTGATGCAAGCGGCGATGGGAACTGATCCTGTTGCCGGTAGGTCCTGCGGTAGGGTACAGCGTTGAATGACACGGTCCTCGTCATGTGACTCAAGTTTATCGCCGCCGCCGTTGCGGCAAAGATCGACGCGTGCGCTGTTGGTGAGTGCGGTTTGGGGCGTATAAGCCGACGTCGCCTGCATGTGCACGATTGCGCCCCGAGCGTCTGTGCCAAGGATTGCTTTGGCATCGTCAAGGTCGTCGTGCTCATCTTTGAGATCATCGCGGGTCCAAGAATCCGCATCGCTTCGAGTCGTAAAGCCGGCGGCTACCGCACCGTATTCAATGCGAATGCCCGTTACGACGGTATTGGACGCAAGGTCGAGTTCTTTCGCCTCGAGTGTGGTGGATTCCGTGGTCGAGACATCCGCCTTCCAGAGGTGCCAGCCGTCGTAATCGACGAGGCGGCAATCCTCACCCAGACTTTCCTTTACTTCGTCGGACTCAAGCCAAGGATTTTCGTGCCCATCGTCAAGTGTCGCGTTTGCCGGCTCATCGACGTCTGTCGAGTCCAACGGCGTCGTGCGATACCACACGTTGCACAGACCGTTGAGGTCGCCGATGGCGACGGGGGTTTCGATTGAGACGAATCTCGCCGTATCGTCCTCGGCACACTCAAGATCATCGGTAATTGTAAACTCATCAACCCAGGTAGTTGAATCGTTTCGAGCGTCGATGGTATAGGAGAAAAGCCCATCCGTATTGGTTTGCATCGCGGCACGGTTTTTACCATCGCCGTTAGCCAACAGGCCCTTTTCGATAGGTTGGACAAGTTCCTGACGCTTGTCGACCTGCCCCTTGATCTCGATGGGCGCATCCTTCATCGCGACGGATTGGACTTCTCCCGTATCCTTTATTTCAAACGTTATCTCCTCGGCAAGGTCATAGGTCCGCGGAGACATCATTTCGCGCAACGAGTAGGTGCCGGGTGCAAGATGTTCGACGCGGTGTGGCTTGTCGGATGAGGTCCAGGAGTCTATTTCGGTTTTATCGGGACCATATAAGGTGAGCCGTGCGCCTTCTACTTCCTGCTCACCGCTTGCATCGACCTTGGAGATATCAACCTTGGTGTAATCGTCGGATACGTTAAGCCGTGCTTCTACAACGGGTGTTTTCTGGTCGGCATAAGTAAGGTCGACAATATGGGTTGTCTGATCGAGCAAGAAGCCTGCCGGCGCTTGAGTCTCGACAACCTCGTAGCGTGCGGTGCCAGATCCCAGTGGGAGGTTGTCCGCGCGTGCTTCTCCAGTTTCATCCGTCGTGACGGTAGCGACAGTCTCACCGTCGAGTGCGGCAATGCTACCGTCGGGGCGCACGATATCACCCGAGGCACGGATCTCAAAGATGGCGCCCGCGAGGCTGCTGCCGTCTACGGCATCGGTTTTAACGATCCTGATATTTCCGGTCGCGGCGCGGTCATAATACGAGGCGATTGCAACGGGCGTTAGGTTCATGTCGGCGGGTATGTTTACCTCGATTTCTTCGCTGACAAGATAGGGCTCTTTGGCCGAGGTTTCGCGTACATAATAGGTGCCCGGCACGAGCGATTCTGGCAGTGTGACGGTCCCGGTCGCGTCAGTCGTAAAGGTGTCCATTACGTTATGTGCTGGATACCAGCAAGTTTGTGAGACAGGTTCGTGATTGCTGTCGAGGAGTTGGAAGGTGAATCCGGCTAGGGGAACAGAAGCGCCTGTTTGGGCATCGCGTTTTACAATCTGGAGATGCGTCGACAGAGCGTGGTTGTCCACGATATATTGAAGCTCGGCGTCGTCGGAAATCTGATTTGCCCCGACGGTCCATTCCCCTGCACGTTTAAAACCCTCGGGGACGGTTTCCGGAACCTCACGAACCGTGTAGCCGGCACGGTCGTATGGGACGGCTCCGTGGACACCGGCGGGTCGCTTGCCTGTGCCGAACCATGCTTCGGGCTGATCTTCGGTGGAGGCAAAGCCATAGATGTTTGTGGTCAGTGTGCCAACAACCTGCTGAGAGCTGTTGCTGACAACCTCAAAGACAACACCACCCGCCGGGTGCTCCAGGCCGGATTGGTCGCTATTGCCGTAATCCTTGAATTTGGAAATCTCAAGGTCAAAAGCAATGGGGATATCGGAAATGCGAGATTCGATCTCGACCACGCCTGAATCGCCGAGCTGGTCGGCTCCAACGGTATAGGTCCAGCTGTCGTTGGATGGCAGGTAGCCCTCGGGGGCTTTTGATTCGTAGATGGTAAAGGTTCCTAAGGGGACATCGGCGAGGGTGGCCCGACCGCTTTCGTCGGTCGTGAGGATTTGCGCCCATCCAGGGGTTGATTGCGACACACACGTGAACTCTGCTCCTGCGAGTGAAGATCCCACCTGGGGGCCGGCATTCGTCGCGGCATCGAGTTTTACGATACGCAGGTTGATGGTGCCGGGCTGTTCATCAATGGCGACCTGTCCACCGTCATTCCCCGTGGTAAAGGCGATGCGATCACGACGGGGGACATAGCCGGCCGGCGCCTTCGTTTCAACTAGGTAGTATGCCGTGTTGGGCAGAAGTGTTGCTTGCGCCCGACCGTTGCTGTCCATCTGGACGGTGCCGACATGCGCGCCGCTGGCGCTCTCAAAAATATCGAATGTTGCCCCGTCAAACTGATAAGTATTGTTTCCGCTGGTAATGGCGGCGTTTGCAGACTGTTTTTTGAAGGAAACAGAGACCGCCGGCAGTACATAGAGCATGTCTTGACGTTTGCTGCCGCCCGATACGGCTCCTAGATAGCGCCGCGCGCGGTGCGGAGCGGCTTTGATGCTTCCTGATTTTGCGTTGTCGTGGAGCCACCGCGCAGCCGCCACGACTTCATTGTCGGCGGTAAAGTGCCCGCTCTTGGTTTTGCCCTGAGCGGTCGTGTAGGAATAGGTACCGTCGACATGGGTAGTGCCGTTGAGCATCCATACGGCAAGCTGGGTTGCGGCGCGGGCGCGATCGGGTGAAAGATGGTAACCGCCAAACGACGTGGCGGTAGGATATCCGTGACAAACGATTGCCGCGAACTCGTCGTCGAGCCACACCCAGCCTTGATCAAAGTTGAGCCATGGGCCGCCCGGCTTGGTGGGGCCGGGGCGCTCCTGGTTCATGCAGTAGGCAATCGAGGCGTCTTGAGCTTCATACTTGCCGATGAAGAAGGGCCCACAATCATCGCTAATAGTGCGGAAGCCGAGTTGGTCGTAGCCATCGACGGCAAATGCGGCTCTCGGTGCCAGGCAGCCGAAAAGCAGGAAGAGGAGCAGGAGCAGCGGACCTGTTGCGATTGCGCTGTGGACAGAGTGCGTGGGTGCGTTGGACATGGCTGCTCCTTATCCCTCGTGCGCCGCATGGGGAGGCTGCGACGCGTAGGATGAGGCTACCCCCGAGGTTCATGCGGGTAAGTACCGGAGCCTGACCAAAAGCTTGCCCAATTCCTGACAAATTGAGCTCAAATACAACAATCAAGCAAAAGCGCAGGTAGAAGATAGGGAGAACAGGAGGTCAAAGGTCCTCATCTCCACAATTGACGCGATTTTCAAACGAATCTCCACAGCTAAAACAAGCATCGCCACCCTTGTATCGAACAAGACAACCGCGTTATACTAGCCAACACACAAGCGGGCATCGCCAAGTGGTAAGGCATCAGCTTCCCAAGCTGACACTCGCGGGTTCGAGTCCCGTTGCCCGCTCCAGTAAAAAGCACAAGCACGGCAGCGTTACGTTGCCGTGCTTTTTACTACCAAGCGCCGGGACTCGAACCCGCCAGGGTGCGAGCGTTAAGCAAACGCGAAGCGTTTGTAGCGAGCAAGCGAAGGCGCCGACAGGCGCCTGAAGCCGGTGCGTATTTGCGAAGCAAATACGCGGATGTCCCGTTGCCCGCTCCATCGAGTACGGGGGACCTCGGGAACGTCGGGTCCAACCCGCTGTGCCCGTGCGTGTGCGCGGACCGGGTCTGCCGACCGCAGCCGGTGCGTATTTGCGAAGCAAATGCGCGGACGTCCCCATGCTCGCTCCAATTCCAAAATGTTAGGTTAATGCCTGCTGCCCATACTTGCACCTGCGCACGGTACAATGGTTGGGTTACGACCAACGTGCCAATAACCAAAAAGGAGCCGCTATGATCGATCGCTATACCCGCCCGGAGATGGGACACATCTTCTCCCTCGAGAACAAGTACGCCATTTGGCAGGAAATCGAGGTTCTGGCCTGCGAGGCCCAGGCGGAGCTCGGCAAGATCGGTATTTCCAAAGACGAGGCCCAGTGGATCCGCGACCATGCCAACTTTGAGAAGGCGAAGGTCGATGAGATCGAGGAAGTCACGCGCCACGACGTCATTGCCTTCCTGACCAACATGAAGGAATACATCGATGCCGATGTTCCCGAGGGCGACCCCAAGCCCAGCCGCTGGGTTCACTATGGCATGACCAGCTCGGATCTGGGCGACACGGCCCTGTGCTACCAGCTCACCCAGGCCTGCGACCTGATCATCGAGGACGTCAAGAAGCTCGGCGAGATTTGCAAGCGTCGCGCCTTCGAGGAGCGCAACACGCTCTGCGCCGGCCGCACTCATGGCATCCATGCCGAGCCGATGACCTTTGGCATGAAGTTTGGCTCTTGGGCCTGGGAGCTCAAGCGCGATCTGGACCGTCTTGAGGATGCCCGCAAGAACGTTGCCTTTGGTGCCATCTCGGGCGCTGTCGGCACGTACAGCTCCATCGAGCCGTTTGTCGAGGAATATGTCTGCGAGCACCTGGGCCTGGTTCACGACCCGCTGTCCACGCAGGTTATTAGCCGCGATCATCACGCCTACCTCGCCGGCGTTCTCGCCACCACCGCGGCCACCTGTGAGCGCATCGCTACCGAGGTTCGCAATCTGCAGAAGACCGATACACTCGAGGCCGAGGAACCGTTCCGTAAGGGTCAAAAGGGCAGCTCCGCCATGCCGCACAAGCGCAACCCCATCACCATGGAGAAGGTCTGCGGCCTGTCGCGCGTCGTGAAGGCCAACGCGCAGGTTGCCTTCGACAACGTCGCCCTGTGGCACGAGCGTGACATTTCGCACTCCTCTGCCGAGCGCGTCGCCCAGGCCGACAGCTTCATCGCCCTCGACCACATGTTCCAGTGCCTCATTCGCGTTATCGACGGCCTGCAACTGTATCCCGCCCGCATGATGGCCAACCTCAATAAGACCCGCGGCCTCATCTTCTCTTCCAAGGTACTGCTCGCCCTCGTCGACACGGGCATCACCCGCGAGGACGCGTACGCCATTGTGCAGGAGAACGCTATGGCAACCTGGCACGAGGTACAGGATTGTGTCTCCGGCCCCACCTTTAAGGAGCGTCTCGAGGCCGACCCGCGCTGCACCGTCAGTCAGGAGAAGCTCGACGAGATCTTTGATCCGTGGGACTTCCTCACCCGTATCGACACGGTCTTTGATCGTCTGGAGCAGCTGAGCTTCGAGTAGGTTCGGGCATAACGTTAGCTTTTTAGGGCGCTTTGCTGGTAATGTGTGTTGCCGGCAAAGCGCCTCGTTGCATTTAGGGAAAGACGGGGATAATAGTCGTCTCGAATAACATTCTGAGAGGGGATCGCATGATTTCGTTTGATTACAAGCCTCAGGGCGTGTGTGCTCGCAATATTCACCTTGATCTTTCCGATGACGGCAACAAGGTGATGGGCGTTGAGTTTACCGGCGGCTGCGACGGCAATCTCAAGGCTATCTCCAAGCTGGTCGAGGGCGCTCCTGCCGATCGCGTAATCGAGGTTCTCGCCGGTAATACCTGCGGTATGAAAAAGACCTCCTGCGCCGACCAGCTTACACGCGCTATCGAGGCCGCTCGCACCGAGATCGCCTAATGGGTATCGCCGATCACATCAAGAACGGAATATCGCGTCGCGGCTTTGTACTCGGTGGGGCTGCCGCGGGCGCTGCCACGGTGCTTGCCGGATGCTCGAAAAAAACGGGCACCAGCGATGATGCCGCCGGCGAGCCGCAGGTTATCAAGGATGATTCCAAAATCATCTCGATTACGGATGAGTACGAGGCAGTCGACATCGATCTTGAGCCGGCGGCGTCGTGGACGCTGCCTCTGGGTACGCTGCTGTACTACTGCGACGGCGATTACGCCGCGGCAATGATGGCGCCCGCATCGGCACTGCACGCCAACACGCTCGGTGTGCTCAACCTGGGCGATGGCTCGCTTACCACATTAATCGAGGATCCTATCGAGGGCACGGGATATGCATTCTACGATGTCCGTGCCGGCGACGGCGTATTCGCGTGGGTTGAGATGAACTTTGCCAATTCATCGTGGAAGCTCTACGCTCAAAATCTGTCGGGCGCTTCGCTCTCTGGCGACGTGGTTGAGCTCGATCGAGGTGGCAAGGACTACGATCCGCCGCTGTTTACGGCGTTCGGGGCATCAGTCATCTGGTATAAAATGCCTTCGGCAGGCGGCAATAAAACGAGTAGTGATTCGTTTTGCTATCGTCGCTCGCTTGATGAATCCAAGGCCGAGGTAATTTGGAAATCGACGGGCCGCTTTGCATCGGCCCCGCGCGCGAGCGACGGCATTTTGACCATCTCGCCGCGTGTCCGCAACGACGAGGGCGTCTACTACGGCATAACGGCAATCGATCTGACCGACGGCAACAACACCAAACGTGCCCAGCTAGTCCTTCCCTCGTCAGTCTCGCCTTTCGAGGCCGTATATATGGGCGATACCTTCGTGTTTTCTATCGAGGCGGCCTATAGTGGCGTGGGCAGCCTGGGCAATATGGGCACATATATCGGTAATGAGGGAGGGCCGTACCTCTTCCTGTCCCGCGAGCCGCTCGCATGTGCGGCTGGCAAGAAGAATAAATACCTTGTTAAGGTACAGGCGTCGCATTTCCTGATCGACACCTCTGCCAAGACCTATGGCTCGCTGCTGTCGCCCGACCGCGCTTTGGAGTATGGCGATTATCCAGCTACGGCGGGAAAATCGGACTCATTCCTTACGTACGCCACGGTGCGCAACAGCCAGGGTATACCAGAGACGGTCACTGCACGTCTATTCTCTCTTTAAGCTTAGAGGGGTTAAAAAGGCGCCAACAGGGGAATAAACGCGTTGTAATTGTGAGTACCGCCCGCCGAGCTGCCGCGTCATAGCGGCATCCGGCGGGCTCAGGTGCGTTAAAATGGGCTTGTTCTTAGCTAATTGAGACAGGGGGGGCCGTGTTATGGCTTCAGATGCAAAAAAGATTCTGCTGGTCGAGGATGAGAAGGCAATCTGTGACGCCGTCGCTGCCTATCTCGAGCGCGAAGGCTACTGGGTTGTGGGCGTCGGCGATGGCCAGTCCGCGATCGAGGAGTTCGAGAAGCATCAGTTCGACCTGGTCGTGCTCGACCTTATGCTCCCCAAGATCCCCGGCGAGCGCGTTTGCCGCACCATTCGCGATACCTCGGATGTCCCCATCATCATGCTGACGGCTAAGGGCGAGATCGAGGACCGTATTATCGGTCTTGAGCTCGGCGCCGACGACTATCTGATTAAGCCGTTCTCGCCGCGCGAGCTCGTCGCCCGCGTTCGCGCTCTGTTCCGCCGTGCCCATCAGGCCGACGAGCCCGCCGTCGAGGTACTCGACTTCGGCGATCTGGTCATCGATATCTCGGGCCACAAGATCTTGGTCGAGGGCAAGGAAGTCGATCTGACGGCTTCCGAGTTCAAGCTGCTCACCACGCTTGCCCGCCATCCCGGCCGTGTGTATAACCGCATGGAGCTGGTCGAGAAAGTGCTCGGGTATGACTTTGAGGGCTATGAGCGCACCATCGATAGCCACGTGAAGAATCTTCGCGCCAAGCTGGGCGATGATCCCAAGAAGCCCAAGTGGCTCTACACCGTCCATGGTGTCGGCTATCGCTTCGAGGCTCCGGCCAAGACCGATAAGTCGGACGAGAAATAGGGAAATCACATATGACACCTGCGCGCTTTGAAATCGGACAAAAGCACAAGCAGGAGAGCGAGGCGGGTTCCAAGGCTAGTTGGAACACGCCTCGTTCCGATTCACGGCCAACGATGAGCTATCCCTCGCGCATGGCACTTGCTTTTGCTCTGACATCGCTCATGACAGTATTGGTGCTGGTGGGCGTTGTCTCTGTTGTGTGGGGCACGGTCTTTTCGGATTACACACGCTCCAATATCGTCGAAATCGCAAATTCCGCTGCCGAGAAGTTGGCGACCTCATATGAGGAAAACGGCTCTTGGACCGCGGGAGAACTGCGCACGGTCGCAACGTCGAGTTTGGTTTCCGACGATCTGGGCATGCAGGTCGTCAATAAAAAGGGCGTGATCGTTTATGACGATTCCTGGCCCTCGGCAAGCGCCACCGCCGATGTACGCGAAAACCAGGCTACGACCGACGACACGAGCGGCAAGAGGGCATCGCATAGCCCGGTCTCGTCTGCTCCAACCGACTCCGATAGCGTTGCTAACGTCGAGATTGTAACGTCTTCCGGCGAGCATGTCGGACAGGTAAAGCTGTGGGCCATCGGCTCCGACGCTCTGCTCACCAAGGCGGACTCTGCGTTTAGGGAGAAGACCTTTAACGCCATGGCCCTCGCCGCGGTTGTTGCAATCTGCATTTCGGTCGTTATCGGATCGCTCGTGTCGCGCATGCTCACCAAGCAGATTCATCGCATCACCAGTACCGCAAAGCAAATCCGTGACGGCGACCTGTCGGCTCGCACGGGACTGCGCGGTGATGACGAGATCGATCAGCTGGGTGAGACCTTCGATGAGATGGCCACTTCGCTCGAGAAGGATATGAAACACGAGAAGCGCCTGACCTCAGACGTTGCACACGAGCTTCGCACGCCGCTTATGGCCATGCTCGCAACGGTCGAGGCCATGCAGGATGGCGTGTATCCCACCGACGATGAGCATTTGGAGACCGTTGCTTCCGAGACGCGTCGCCTGGCTCGTCTGGTGCAGCAGATGCTCGACCTATCGCGTATGGAAAACAGCACGGCTCCGCTCAATCTAGAACCGGTGGACATGGTTCCGTTCGTGCGATCGATTGTGAATGGCCAGGAGCGCCTGTTTGCCGACCGTGACCTGCGTTTGCGCTTTGCAGATGAGACGCAGGGCCACGATGACGTTGTCGAGGCAGATCCCGACATGATCACGCAATGTGTTATCAACCTCATGAGCAACGCCATGCGCTACACCCCCGAGGGCGGTTGGGTCGTGGTGTCGGTGCTCAGTGACCGCAGGCACGTCAGCATTGCCGTTTCTGATACCGGCATCGGTATTGCCAAGGACGATCTGTCGCGCATTTTCGGGCGGTTTTGGCGCGCCGATGCCAGCCGCGCCCGCGAAGCTGGCGGCCTGGGCGTCGGCCTCGCCGTGACCAAGCAGATTGTCGAGCGTCACCATGGCTACATATCCGTGGAGTCGGAGCTTGGAAAGGGTACGACTTTTACAATTCATCTGCCCCGCGAGCACACGGCAGACGCGGCATCTACTACAATGGAGCACTAGCTTTTCGCTATTCGGTGAAGGAGGGGCCGCGTCCCTGCCGCTCCGAGTTTGCGAAAACATGCGGGAAAGAACCCGCATTTCTGTCGTATTTAGGTAAGGAGTGACTCACGTGACAACGATGGAGCGTCGTCCGGATTCCCGTGGCAAGGTTCGTGATATTTACGATGCCGGTGAAAACCTGCTGATGGTCGCCACCGACCGCATTTCTGCGTTCGACTTCATTCTTCCCGACGAGATTCCGTTTAAGGGAGAGGTGCTCAATCGCATCTCGGCATTCTGGTTCGATAAGTTTGCCGACATCGTCCCCAACCATCTCGTTTCCATCGACCCGGCGGATTTCCCCGAGGAGTTTGCTGAGTATCGTGACTACCTCGCTGGCCGCGCCATGCTGGTTAAGAAGGCCCAGACGATTCCTATCGAGTGCATCGTCCGCGGCTATCTGACCGGTTCGGGCAAGAAGACCTACGACGAGAACGGCACCGTCTGCGGCATCCAGCTGCCTGAGGGCCTGACCGAGGCTTCCAAGCTTCCCGAGCCGTTGTTCACGCCGTCCACGAAAGCCGAGATCGGTGACCACGACGAGAACATCTCGTTCGAGCGTTGCTGCGAGATCGTGGGCGAGGACATCGCCACGCAGATTCGTGACCTTTCCCTCAAGATCTACAAGGCCGCTGCCGAGTACGCCGCGACCCGTGGCATCATCATTGCCGACACCAAGTTCGAGTTTGGTGTTATTGATGGCAAGGTCACGCTGATCGACGAGTGCCTCACGCCCGACTCCAGCCGTTTCTGGCCTGCTGCCAGCTACGAGGAGGGCAAGATCCAGCCTAGCTACGACAAGCAATTCGTCCGCAATTGGCTCAAGGCCAACTGGGATATGACGGGGGAGACCCCGCACCTGCCCGCCGAGGTCATCGATGGCACGTCCGAGCGCTATCGCGAGGCCTTCCAGATCATCACCGGCTCCCAGTTCACAAGCATGAAGGAGAACGCATAAGTGAGTACCCGTAGCGCCACGAACAAGCGCACGCAATCCCACGAAGTTACCGGGGTTGCGCGCAAGTCTGCCGCATCTGCTAAGCCCGCCCGCCAAGCAGCGAGCTCCGTTCGCATCGTGCCGGCTTCGTCTAAGGCACGCCGCAAAGAGCTCGAGAAGGGCGAGAACCTCGAGGGCCTCTCTAAAGAGGAGAAGCGCGCCCGCAAGGCCAAGCAGCGCGCCAAGGAGGACCGCATCTATACGGTGTCGAATATCCTCCTCAAGCAGGACGAGGACTACACCAAGCGCCGTCGCATCTGGTGGATTGTGCTCGCTATTGGCATGGTGCTCGTCGTGGCAATTTGGGCCTCGCTGTACTTCGCTCCCGCTGGCATGGTGTCCAGCCCTGTCCAGATGGTCGGCATCGTTTTGTCCTATGTCATCATCCTAGGTGACTTTATCTACGACTTCGCTCGTATTCGTCCCTTGCGCAACATGTACCGCGCGCAGGCCGAGGGCATGTCCGAGAACAAGCTCAACGCTCTTATTGAGCGCGCGGCTGCCGAGGAGGACCAGAAGGACTCCAAGAAGAAGTAGCGTTTGCATACATACTTATCGCTAAGATATAAGGCGCGTCGTTTTTGCGGCGCGCCTTTTTACTGTTCTATAGATAGATGGAGTGGCACATGATTCGAGCTGCCCTGACGGTCGAAGAGGCTCTGGAGGGCATGAAGGCCCTGGAGCCCAAGATTAAAAACTACGCGCGCCTGGTCGTCCGCAAGGGCGTAAACGTCAAGCCCGGCCAGGAGGTCGTCGTTCAGTCTCCGGTCGAGTGCGCGCCGTTTGCGCGCGTGGTGGTCGCGGAGGCCTATGCTGCCGCCGCCGGCCACGTGACGGTCATTTGGGCCGATGATGCCGTGACGAGGCTCACGTACGAGCATGTCGAGAAAAGCTATTTTGAGCAGACACCCGAGTGGAAGCGCATGCAGCTGGATTCCTTGGCCCAGGATGGTGCCTGCTTTGTCTTTATCGAAGGTGCGGATCCTGCGGCCCTCAAGGGCATCGATCCAGCCAAGCCGGCCGCGGCATCAAAGGCGAGGAATACGCAGTGCAAAGTTTTCCGCCGTGGACTGGATTACAACATCAATCCGTGGTGCATCGCCGGCGCTCCGGTCGTGGCTTGGGCGCACGAGGTGTTCCCAGGAGACGCCGATGAGGTTGCAATCTATAAACTGTGGAATGCAATTCTGCACACCGCGCGCGCCGATGGCCAGGACCCGGAGAGCGACTGGGAACTCCATGACGCCGCATTCGAAAAGAACCTGCGTTTCCTGAACGACAATCGTTTCGACTACTTGCATTACACCGCGGCAAATGGAACCGATCTGACGATTGGCATGACGAAGGGTCACGAGTGGGCCGGCGGCAAGGGCAAGACGCCCGATGGACACCCCTTCTTCCCCAACATTCCCACCGAGGAAGTCTTCACCTCGCCCGATCGCATGCGCGCCGACGGTATCGTGTACTCGGCCATGCCGCTCATCCACCACGGCAATAAAGTCGAAGATTTTTGGATTAAGTTCGAGGGCGGCCGCGTGGTGGACTACGACGCCCGCGTGGGCAAGGCAACGCTTGCGAGCATTATTGACACCGATGAAGGTGCCGCTCATCTGGGCGAGGTCGCGCTCATTTCCAAGAACACTCCGATCCGCGAAAGCGGCGTTCTGTTCTATGACACGCTCTATGACGAGAACGCTAGCTGCCATCTCGCGCTAGGTGTCGGTTTCCCCGAATGCATCGAGGGTGGGTATGACATGTCCAAGGAGGAGCTCCTGGAGCATGGCGTTAACGTCTCGAGCACGCACGTCGATTTTATGATCGGCACGGACGACATCGATATTACGGGCATTACGCCTGATGGACGTGAAGTTGTGATTTTCCAGAACGGCCAATGGAGTTGGGAATAGTCCCAGACCGTGGTACAATGCCACCCGCGGGCCGTTAGCTCAGCTGGCAGAGCAGGGGACTTTTAATCCCAAGGTCCAGGGTTCGAACCCCTGACGGCCCACCCAAAGATTGTTGAGACGGTCAACTTCGGTTGGCCGTCTTTTTTGTCGCCCTTTCATGGGTTCGAACCCGTATCTATCTATATATAAGAACGCTTGGCGAACAAAACCCGCCTTTTACCGATGGGAAACAAATAGCTGATGCCTTTGGAGTAAAGTAGCGCTCCAGAGATGACCGATGTCTCAATACTCGTAAAACAGCTGGTCATCGCCAATATCAGAAGCCAATGCTTCAGTTTTAACCTCAGTGACGCGACTGAGGGATCTATTCATTTGTGAACAAAATATGGAGTGCGCGATTCCCGCCCACGGCGCCCCTCCGGTCTGGCAGTATATCTCCTTGCCGCGCGGC
>CAUEMA010000022.1 GCA_959018755.1 uncultured Collinsella sp.
AATCGCAAGAAGATGACGGGGCGGAATGTCAATCCTGGTCTAACAGAGCCTTAAAAAATCATTGTGGGAGAGGAGATGTCCATGAAGCCGTTGCTGCTGCATGCTTGCTGCGCGCCGTGCTCGCTGGAGCCGGTTCGCCTGCTGCGCGAGGAAGGGTTTGAGCCCACGATCTGCTGGACAAACCCCAATATTCAACCGCGTGATGAATGGCAGCGGCGTTTGGACGAGCTGCGCCGGTGGTGTGCCGATGGCGACATCGAGCTTATCGAGGCGGGGGAGGACCGCGAGCGCTGGGAGGCCGGCGTGGCCCCGCTGGGCGCCGATCGACCCCGTCGCTGTCGCGCGTGCTATGCCTTGCGTCTGGCCGAGGCATGCCGTGTGGCTCAGGAGCGTGGGTTTGAGTTTGTGGGCACGACGCTCGCCGTCTCGCCGTATCAGTTGTTCGAAACCTGCAATGACGTGCTTGAGCGCTTGGCGGCGGCACATGGGCTCACCCCGGTCATTCGCGATTTTCGCCCGTATTACCCCGAGGCGACACGCCGTTCGCGGGAGCTGGGTATGTATCGGCAGAATTACTGCGGCTGCCGATTCTCGGCCGTCGAGGCGGCCATGGACCGCGCCCGCATCCGCGACGAGCGCAAAGCCGCCAAAAAGTAGTTCATTTGGGACGTCAGCCTGCTAGGATGTAGAGCGGACTTTAGCTATATAAGGAGAATCCGACGTGTCTATGCGTACCGATGATTTTGACTACAACCTTCCTGAGGAACTGATCGCCCAGGCGCCTGCCGAGCCGCGTGACTCCTGCCGCCTACTGGTGGTGGATCGCAAGGGCTCCCAGGCGGGAACGCCGCTGGAGCACGGCGGTACCGTTGAGCACCGTATCTTCCGCGATATCATCGACTATATCGAGCCAGGCGATGTGCTCGTCATCAACAAGACGCGCGTGATGCCGGCCCGCCTGATCGGTCGCAAAGCCGGCTCGGGTGGCGTGGTCGAGACGCTGCTGCTCAAGCGCCGCGAAGATGTTGACCCGCTGGGTCACGTTTGGGAGTGCCTGGTCAAGCCGGGCAAGCGTCTTAAGCCCGGTGCTCAGATTGAGTATCGTGCCGGTGGCGCCCATGCGCCCGAGGGGGCTCCCGTGGTGCTGACAGCCGAGGTTGTCGACTTTGTCACTGATAGCCGCGGTGGCCGCCTGGTGCGCTTTGAGCCGGCCGGGTGCAATGCCGCCGGCGACCCGCGCACGCTCGACGAGGTCATCCATGCTGCCGGCCACGTGCCGCTGCCGCCCTACATTACCGATTACGAGGGAGATCCCGAGAAGTACCAGACCGTTTACGCCATGAAGGAGGAGCACTCGGCTGCCGCTCCCACGGCGGGCCTACACTTTACCCCCGAGCTCATGGCCGCTATCGAGGCCAAGGGTGCGAAGTTTGCCGCCGTTGAGCTCGAGGTGGGCATCGACACCTTCCGCTTGGTTGAGGAGGACGACCCTACGCAGCACGTCATGCACACCGAGCGCTACCACGTGTCGCAGGAAGTTGTCGACGCCGTGCATAAGGCGAAGGCCGAGGGGCACCGCGTAATCGCCGTCGGCACCACCGCAGTGCGTTCGCTCGAGAGTGCGTTCGATGCGGAGGCGCCGGTGTCCGATCCGGCTGTGACGGCGCGCTATTTTGAGGGCCGCGAGGACGGCGCTGACACGCTCGGCCGCGGTGACATCGTGGTGCGCGAAAACGCGACAACGCAGCTCTACCTTATGCCCGGCTCGACCTATCACGTGGTCGACGCGCTGATTACCAACTTCCATGTGCCGCGCTCCACGCTCATGATGCTCGTGAGCGCGCTTGCCTCCCGCGACCAGATCATGGATGCCTACGCCGCTGCTATCGAAGAGCGTTACCGCTTCTTCAGCTTCGGCGACGCCATGCTCATTTGTTAGTTACGCGGTTCTACGAACCGCGTAACTGCTCGACGCTGCAAACCCGCCAGAGCGGCAATCTGCCTTTCAACTTCGGCGGCATGACCAGAAGGTCAATACCGCCTTGTTTCAAGGCACCTTGCTCGCTCTGGCGGGTTTTCGCTGTCCGTGCCAAAACATCGGCGTTTGCGTCTCTAACGAAAAGTAGTCATTGGGGACGTTCTTGTTTGACTAGTCGTTTAAGAACGTCCCCAATGACTACCTTGCACCAATCAAAAAGTTGCGGTGAGATAGTTCTTGAATTGGCTTTTTTTGGGCTAAACAGGAACTATCTCACCGCAACTGCGTTGAGTGTTTTTGGCAGCTGGTTTACTTGCTCGCGAACAGCCAGACCAGGATGATCACCAGAATCACGGCGATGATGCAGACGATGGCGCCGGTGAATTTGATGCGTGAGTCGCGGGTGCGCTCGCGCACGTCGTCCTCGGCGGCTTCGAGTTGAGCCACTTCACGCTCGGTTTCGGCGTACTCGGCCTTATCGCGGACCAGAGAGCCTGCGAGCGATTCGGTAATCTCGGGATGGTCATGCACTTCGGTCGCCTGCTCGATGATCGACTGTGCGTGCGCAACGTCCGCCTGGGCATTGGCAATAGCCTGCTCTTGCTCTCGACGCGCCTTGTCCTCGGCGGCGATCTTCTCGCGCAGTTCGCGCTGGCGCGTTGCGGCGGCGGCTTTTGCGGTCTGCAGCTCGTCGCGCGCGGCATCGGCCTCGGCCGTCACGGTCTGATGGGCGCGCTTGGCGTCGGCGATGGGGGCTTGCGCCTGCTCGACGGCGTGCTCGGCGGCCGCGAGCGAGTGCTCAAGATCGGCGGTGATGTTCGGGACATCTTCCTCGGCTTTGCGCAGGGCATCGGCCGTGTCAGAGATCTGCATCGAAAGCTCGCTGGTGCGCACCGTGTAATTGGCGGGATTCGCCGAAGGATTGCGCTGCAGCTCGGCATACTCGTGGCGCAGCGTTTCGAGTTGAGCACGCGTGGCGTCGACGGTTTGCTGTGCTGCGGCAACGCCGGCGTCGCGCTCGGCCTGCACCTTGTCGCGGATGCGCTTGGAATCCTCGAGGCGGCGAACGAGGCGGTTACCGGTTTCGCGCGAGCTGGCTTCGCGCGCCTCCACGGCTTCGAGTGCGGCTTTGAGACGCCGCTCGGTGGCATCGTCCTCTTCTTTTATTTGCTCGAGTTGCGCCTTGAGCTCTGTTGCCTTGGCAGCATGGGTATCGCGGCCGATTTCTGCTGCCGCGGCGGCTTTTTGTGCCGCATCGATAGCCTGGCGCTGCTCGGCGACGATTTGGTCGTAGCGGCCTGCGATATCCTGGCGCGTCTCGAGTTCCTCGCCTTGATCGGCGATGCGCTGCTCAAGTTCGGCCAGGTGAGCGCGGGCGTCCGCGAGTGCCTTCTTTGCGGCATTCATCTCGCGCATGGCCGAGGCGCCCTGGGCGATAAAAGTGCCCACGGCGTTGGCGGTGTTTGAGACGGCGCCTCCCAGATCGCGGCTGGCTGCGGGGGCGTGCGGGGCGATTGGGCGACCGGTGTCGGCAGCGTCCACATCGGTAGCTTGCGGCGCGGCGATATTGCCGGTGCCGCCCTCGACCACAGAAAAGCCTGCTGCGTGCGGGTCGACGGCGTCCGCACCAATGGTGGGGTGCTCGAGCTGCAGGAACGAGGGCAGGGTGCTGCCTTGGTCGGCAACGGGGGTCTCGCCGGGCACGAAGGTCGAGGCGGCCTCGGCGGCCTCCTCTTCCTCGGCATCAATATCGGCGTCGGCCACGGCGTCTTTCATCGCTTTGACGGCATCCATCATGGAGTCCATGACGGCATCGAGCTCTTCTTCCGAAGACACCTCGATGGGGCCTTCTGCTTGCGGGGCGTCGTCCTGAGCGGCCGAATCGTCGTTTTGCTCGCCGGTGTCTTCGGCCGTAGGGACTTCCGTCGCAGCGCCGTTATCCAGAGTGGCGTCGTCGACGTCGGTATCATTGCAGGTCGCAGCGTCAGTATCTGCGGCGACGTCTGCTGAATCATCAATATGCTGTTGAGTCTGGGGATCCAGCTCGTCTGTCATAGGCATGTGCTCCTCATCGTTGCTTGTCACCCTATGATAAAGTCTCGCGCCGACATCCCGCGCGCCGCAGCAAAGTTTCAAAACGTGTTCGATGGCTCGATCTGATAACAACAACTCGGCCGCTTTATCCAGTTTGTACTTGACAATCCCTTCGCCGAATGACGTTGCGCCGTTCGCCTGCTGCGGTCTTTATTTTTCACTTGAACACGCTAAAGTTGCATGTCAGCTTTTGGCGCGTGAAGTTGGACACGCGCAGTCGGCGGGCGTGCCCGTCGCGATTTGAAAGGACTTTGTATGGGACTTTTCACTGGTAAGACCGTGATCGTCACCGGCGGCGGCAAGGCCACGCTCAAGGACGGTTCCGCTGGCTCCATCGGCTACGGCATCGATATCGCATTTGCCAAGGAGGGCGCGAACCTCGTCATCACCGGCCGCAACGTTGCCAAGCTCGAGGCCGCCAAGGAGTCTCTCGAGGCCGAGTACGGTGTCAAGGTTCTGCCTGTTCAGGCCGATGTCTCGGCTGGTCAGGACAACGAGGCCGTCGTCCAAAACGTCATCGACAAGGCCATTGAGGAGTTCGGCCGCATCGACGCCGTCGTCAACAATGCTCAGGCCAGCGCCTCGGGTGTGACCATCGCCGACCACACCATGGATCAGTTTAACCTGGCCATTTATTCCGGTCTGTATGCCACCTATCTGTACATGCAGAAGGCCTATCCGCATCTGAAGGAGACCAAGGGCTCGGTGGTCAACTTTGCCTCGGGCGCCGGCCTGTTTGGCAACTATGGTCAGTGCAGTTATGCCGCCGCCAAGGAGGGCATCCGTGGTCTGACCCGCGTTGCCGCCAACGAGTGGGGCAAGGACGGCATCAACGTCAACATCGTGTGCCCGCTTGCTTGGACCGCTGCGCTCGAGAACTTCCAGGATGCCTACCCCGAGGCGTTTAAGGCCAACGTCCACATGCCGCCGGCAGGCCACTACGGCGACGTCGAGAAGGAAATCGGCCGCGTGGTCGTTCAGCTCTGCGGTCCCGACTTTAAGTACATGAACGGCGAGACTGTCACCCTCGAGGGCGGCATGGGCCAGCGTCCGTAGGAGTTACGCGGTTTTACCAAACCGCGTAACCAGTTGACGCTGCAAACCCGCCAGAGCGGCAATCTGCCTTTCAACTTCGGCGGCATGATTAAAAGATCAATGCCGCCTTGTTTCAAGGCACCTTGCTCGCTCTGGCGGGTTTTCGCTGTCGGCGCCATAACATCGGCGTTGTTGTGGCTGCAGGAAATGATCCGTTGAGGACGGAGGAAAACGGATCATTTTTATCCTGGTGCAGTGGTGCAAGGGGGCAGGTTTCCTTTGCACTAGTTTCTGTCGAGTCGGTGCTCCTTGCGGGTTGCCCGTATAATGGTTTGCGTATGAACCGCAACCAAGGAGTTCCAGTTTATGGACCAGAACCTTTTTAAATTCGACCTGATTGCCGAGGACCCGACGACGCACGCGCGCGCCGGCGTGCTGCACACCCCGCACGGCGACATCGAGACGCCGATCTTTATGCCCGTGGGCACCAAGGCAAACGTCAAGGGTATTCCCACCGAGACTGTCAAGCAGCTCGGTGCCCAGATCGTGCTTGCCAACACCTATCACCTGTCCATGCGTCCCGGCGAGGACACCATCGCCGAGCTGGGCGGCCTGCACAAGTTCATGAACTGGCACGGCCCCATCCTCACCGACTCGGGCGGCTTCCAGGTGTTCAGCCACAACGACGCCGTCAAGCTCACCGACGAGGGCGTGCGCTTTATCGTCAACGACTACGACGGCCGCCACGTGTTCTGGACGCCCGAGGACAACATGGAAATCGCCATGAAGCTCGGCTCCGATATCTGCATGCAGCTCGACCAGTGCCCGGGCTATCCCGCCACGCGCGCCTACGTCGAGCGCGCCGTTGAACTGTCGAGCATGTGGGCCGAGCGCTGCTATAAGGCTCATACCCGCGATGACCAGGCGCTCTTTGGCATCGTTCAGGGCGGCATGCACCTGGATCTGCGCCTGCGCTCGCTGCGCCATCTGGAGGAGTGCGGCGACTTCCCGGGTTACGGCATCGGCGGCTATTCGGTGGGCGAGGACCACGAGACCATGTTCGAGACGCTGGCACCGCTCGCGAGTGAGTACATGCCCAAGCACAAGCCGCGCTACCTGATGGGTGTCGGCAACCCGACGACGCTTGTGCGCGGTGTGGGCGTGGGCATCGACATGTTCGACTGCGTGCTGCCGACGCGCACCGGCCGCATGGGCACGGCGTTTTCGAGCGAGGGTCGCCTCAACTTCCGCAACGCCCGCTTTGCGCACGACGACGGTCCCATCGATCCCACCTGCACCTGCCCGGTGTGCACGGGCGGCTACAGCCGCGCGCTCATTCGCCACATGGTCACGCAGAAGGAGATGCTCGGCGGCATTCTGCTTTCGATGCACAACATCTATTACCTGCTCAACCTTATGCGGCGTGCCCGCCAGGCCATTATCGAGGGCCGTTACGGCGCGTTCGTGAGCGACTGGATGAACAGCCCTGCGGCGGTGGATTACTAAGAGCTGCGGCGGGCGCGCTTGCAGAGCGGGAGCAACGGCAAGGGGCGAGCACCGGCCGGTCATCACGTTCGCCGACACTGTCTGCACGACCGCTGACCGATGCCTTGCAAGCGCATAACGCATCGTGGGTACCATACCGAATAGTTGATGTTCGGGCGGGTGTTTGACGCATGGCGTCGACCCCGCCCGTTTCTATTTTCGATAGGAGTACCCCATGATTAAGAATGAGAACGTCGAGGGCGAGCCGGCCTACGACGAGACGTACCGCCGCGGTCCCGTGGTCATGCGCGGCCCCATGATTCCTAAGGACAACACCTACGCCAACCTGCTGGCGCCCGAGGATTCAACCGACTGGCTGCACGCCGACCCCTGGCGCGTGCTGCGTATTCAGGCAGAATTTGTCGATGGCTTTGGCGCGCTTGCCGAGCTCGGGCCCGCGGTGACCATCTTCGGCAGTGCCCGCACGCCCAAGACCGATCCGCTCTACAAGGCGGCGCGCACGGTCGGCCGCAAGATCGCCCAGCGCGGTGTGGCGGTTATCACCGGCGGCGGTCCCGGCGTTATGGAGGCAGCCAACAGGGGGGGGCAGCGAGCGCCAACGGCAAGTCGGTCGGCCTGGGTATCGAGCTTCCGCACGAGCACGGGCTCAACAAATACGTGAACCTCGGCATGGACTTCCGTTACTTCTTTGTGCGCAAGACCATGTTCGTCAAATACAGCTCGGGGGCCATCGTATTTCCCGGCGGTTTTGGCACGCTCGACGAGATGTTCGAGGTGCTCACGCTGGTGCAGACGCACAAGGTCAAGCGCATGCCGCTCGTGCTGGTGGGCACCGAGTACTGGCGGGGCCTGTTCGACTGGCTCAACGGCCCGGTGATGGATGCCGGCATGATCAGCCCGCTCGATCCAGACCTCGTCCACATCACCGACGACCTCAACGAGGCCGTCGACATCGCCCTGAGCGGGCTGATGTAGGGTAGGCAAAATGGGACGGGGCTAAAAAGACCGGTGCGTAACGTTGCATACCACTCTTTTTAGCCCCGTCCCAAATGAACTGCTTCTAAGTTGCGGTGGAATAGGGATTGATTTGCGGCTGATAAGCCAAAAACAGTCTCTATTTCACCGCAAGTGGTAAAGGTGCCCCTAGTGGATGGGCTGGTAGCGGGGGCAGTAGCTGATGGCGATGGCGTCGACGCCTACGTGGGTGGCGATGGTGCAGCCGATGGGGCCGGTGCCGGCGTCCACGTAATTCTGGCCTGCGAGCGCTTGGCTGACGAGCTCCTGCTCCTCGGCGGCGCCGGTCGTGAGCACACGCACACTGGAGCTCGGATGCTCGGCCAAAAATGCGAGGCAATCGGCCATGGTGTTGGCAACGATGCGCTTGGCGCCGCGGCCCTTTTTGATGGCCTTGATCTCGCCCGATTTCCACTCCGGCGAAACGGCCAGGCGAATGTTGAGCATCTGCGTGAGCTGGCCGGCGAGTTTGGGCGCGCGACCGTTCTTAACGAGGTTCTCGAGCGTGCGGGGAATCAGCAGCAGGTGGGCGTCGGGCAGTGTCGCGCGGATCTGCGCCTCGGTCTCGTCCAGGCTGCGGCCGTCCTCGCGCATGGCCAGCGCGTACTCCACCAACAGGCCCTCGGCACCCGAGCCGGTGCGCGAGTCGATGCAGCGCACGTCGAGCTCGTGGGTATCGGCAACCTGGCACGCGTTGGCGTAGCAGGCAGACCACTCACTGCACAGCGAGATAAAGATGGCGCTGTCGTGGCCGTCGGCGCGCACGCGGTCAAAGAGTGCCTTGAACTCGCCGGCGCTCGGCTGCGAGGTGTGCGGCAGTTGCTCGGAACCGGCCATGCGCGCGACGTATTCCTCGGCGGTAATCTGCACTTGGTCGAGCAGGTCCTCACCCTCGATAATCACATGCAGTGGAATCACGTAAATGCCGAGCTCTTGGGCGCGGGCGGGGGAGATGTCCGACGTGGAGTCGGTTATGATGGCAAAAGACATAATTGCACCTTTCGTTGGGGCGCTTGCGCGCCGCCTTCTGAGAGCAAAGTGCGACAAGTATAGTAGAGTCGTTCCACATTACTAGGTTCAATTGTTGAATAGTCAACAGTTTGAAGTGTCGGTGTGGAAATCGTCAACTGGGGAAGAGGAATGCCGATGGAGGCACTGGAGATATGTAGGCGGCCGGTCGTGCTGTTCGATTTCGACGGCACGGTGGCAGATACGGGTCGGGCGGTGATGACCTCGACGCGCAAGGCGCTGGCTGCGCGCGGGTTTTCGGAGGCGCAGATGGGTGACCTGCGCCGCATGATCGGGCCGCCCCTGTGGAAGAGCTTTTACGACTTTTACGGCTTTTCCCGCGAGGAGTCGCTGGTGGTGGCCGACGAGTATCGCGCCTTTTTTGATGAACTGGGACCGGAGGAGTACCCCGTGTTCGATGGGATCCCCGAGCTGCTGGATGGGTTGGTCGCCCAAGGCAAGCGTATGGCCGTGGCGACGTCGCGCATGGAGGCCAAGTGCATCGACATGGTGCGTGAGCTCGGGCTTTCTCAGTTTGAGGCGGTGGTTGGCATGAATCCGCCGCAGGGCCGCGAGACCAAGGCCGATTCGGTCCGCGATGCCCTGGCGGCGCTCGGCGCGACGGCCGACGATGCCGTGATGATCGGCGATCGCTTTAACGATGTGGAGGGCGCGCACGCGATGGGCGTGCCGTGCATTGGCATCTATTCGGGCGCGGCGGCGCCGGGCGAGCACGAGGCGGCGGGTGCCGATGCGGTGGTGCACTCGGTGGCCGAGCTTGCTAAACTCTTCGCTATCTAATGACGTGATGTGAGGGGCGGGCGTGCCCGCTTCTCATTGGTAAGGAGGTCGTCCATGAATCAGGTGGAGCAGAGCGTTGCCGAGTATGTCGACGAGGTCTGGGAGGATGTCGTCGCCGATATCGAGCAGCTGGTGAGCTATCCGTCTGTGGCCGTTGCTGCCGGTGCGGAGCCCGGTGCGCCGTTTGGCCGCCCGGTCCGTGATGCGCTCGATTGCGCGCTCGGCATTGCACAAAAGCTCGGCTACCAGACGAGCGATGACGAGGGCTATGTGGGCATTGCCGATATTCCGGGCCGCGGCGATAAGCAACTCGCGACCATCTGCCATGTGGACGTGGTGCCCGCAGGCCCCGGCTGGAACACCGACCCGTTTGCGATGGAGCGTCGCGAGGGCTGGCTGCTCGGCCGCGGCGTGATCGACGACAAGGGCCCGGCAGTGTTGTCGCTCTACGCCGGCGCGTACCTGCTCAAGCACGGCATTGTGCCGCGCTATACCTTCCGCGCGCTGCTGGGCTGCGATGAGGAAGTGGGCATGTCCGACGTTCACCATTATCTGGAGAACCACGCAGACCCCGACTTTTTGTTTACGCCCGATGCCGAGTTCCCGGTCTGCAATGCCGAGAAGGGCCAGTTTGGGGCGACGTTTGTGAGCCCCAAGATCGATGGCGGGCGCATCGTATCGTGGAGCGGTGCCGAGGCGAGCAACGCTATCCCGTCGCAGTCTATCTGTGAGCTTGCGATTGCCGCCGATGAACTGCCTGCCCCGGTCGAGAACGTCGACCGCCTGAAGATTACGGCGCTCGATAACGGCCATACGCAGATTTTTGCCCACGGCATTGGCGGTCATGCCTCGATGCCCGAGGGAACGATCAATGCCGTCGGCCTCATCGTGGCGTATCTGCGCGAGGCCGAGGACTCGTTTGGTGCCCGTGGCGAGCGCCTGCTGACGCCTGCCGAGCACGAGTTTGTCAAGTTTCTGGCCTTTGTGCATGCGGACGCCTATGGCCGCGGCTTGGGTATCGACGCGACGAGCCCGGCGTTTGGCCCGCTCACCTGCAATCCCGGTGTTATCCGTGTGATGGATGGCCACATCGAGCAGGTCATCGACGTGCGTTTCCCCGATAGCACCAGTGCCGATACCATCTGCGAGCAACTCGAGCCGCTCGTGGGCCGCTTTGGCGTGACGTGCCGTGTGGGTCGTGCAAAGGTGCCGTTCTCGGTCTCTGCCGACGATCCGGCCGTGAAGGCGCTTATCGATACCTATAACGAGTTTACGGGCAAGCATGCCGAGCCCTTTGCCATGGGCGGCGGCACGTACGCGCGCAACTTTGCCCGCGCCGTCTCGTTTGGCCCCGAGGAGACCGGCCTGGAGCTGCCCGCATGGGGCGGCCAGATGCACGGCCCCAACGAGTGCGCCAACGAGGAGCAGCTCAAGCAAGCGCTCAAGATCTATATTGTTGCGATCTTAAGGCTCAACGAGCTCGAGCTTTAAGGTTGCGGCGTTTTGCCAATCTAAGTTGCGGTGGAATAGTTCCTAGAATCGGCTGCCTGACAGCCAAACAGGAACTATTTCACCGCAACTTCTTTTTATCGGTGTAAAAGGCGGGTCATGTTTGGCGGCGGGTTTGTTATTCGTTTGTAAAGCCGAGTCGCGCTTGCGGTAAGGGTCTATCAGATGCCCGTAAAAAACCGTAGTTGGCGCGGGCGATGCCCGGTCGGGGCCGTATCTTTCCAAACAGCAAAGCGGGCGGGGTGCCCGCGAGTCGCATGTATGAAAGGAAGATCATGCTCGATCAGGCTTATTCTCGTCGTCAGTTCCTCGGCCTCGCTGGTGGTCTTGCCAGCATCGTCGGTCTCGGCCTCGTTGGCTGCGGTGGCTCCAACGCCGCCGACACCGCTGCCGAGGGTAGCGCCGCTGCTGCCGAGTCCGTCTCCGGCGAGGTGACTTACGACGGCGCCTCCTCGTTCCAGGCTCTCGTCGAGGCCGCTGCCGAGAAGTTCATGGATGCCAACCCGGACGTCTCCGTCTCCGGCTCGGGCAACGGTTCGGGCAAGGGCCTGACCGCTGTCGCCGCCGGCACCGTTACCATCGGTAATTCCGACGTCTTCGCCGAGACCAAGCTCGAGGCCGACCAGGTCAAGAACCTCGTCGACCATGAGGTTGCTGTCGTGGGCATGGGTCCCGTCGTCTCCAAGAACGTGACGGTCGACGACCTGTCCCTCGAGCAGCTCAAGGGCATCTTCTCCGGCCAGATCACCAACTGGAAGGAGGTCGGCGGCGACGACGCCACCATCGTCGTTCTCAACCGCAAGGCCGGCTCCGGCACTCGCGCCACCTTCGAGGCCGCCGTCTTTGGCGACGAGGTTGTCGACTTTAAGGGCGACGCCGAGCTCGACAAGTCCGGCGACGTTCAGACTCAGATGGGCAGCACCGACAACGCCATCTCCTACCTCGACTTCTCGCACTTTGACGATTCCAAGTTCAACGCCGTCAAGGTCGAGGGTGTCGAGCCCAAGAGCAAGAATGTCACCGACGACTCCTTCAAGATCTGGGCTACCGAGCACATGTACTGCGCCAAGGACGCCGACGAGGCCACCAAGGCCTTCCTGGACTTTATGCTTTCCGACGACGTCCAGGGCAAACTTGTCGAGGAGCAGGGCTTTATCCCCGTCTCTGCCATGAAGGTCGTCAAGGACGCCAGCGGCAAGGTCTCCGCTAAATAGGTAATCGCCCCCGGAAAGGTTTGCAATGGCAAAACAGCTGCCAAAGCGCGACCTTGAGAACGTGGGCCTGGGCGTCACGGGCGCGTGCGTTGCGCTCGTGACGCTTGTCGTTGCCGCACTCATCTTTATGGTCGCCCAAAAGGGCCTCTCGGCTTTTATCAAGGACGGCGTCTCGGTCGTCGAGTTCTTTACCGGCACCAAGTGGGACCTGGCCAACACGGCCGAAAACGGCCTGCCTTATACCGGTGCCCTGCCCCTGATCGTCACCTCGTTTGCAGTCATGGTGCTCTCCACGCTCATCGCGCTGCCCATCGCCATCGGCTCTGCCATCTTTGCGGTCGAGATCCAGCCTAAGTTTGGTTCCAAGATCTTTCAGCCGCTTATTGAGCTTTTGACCGGCATTCCCTCGGTCGTCTTTGGCTTGATCGGCTTTCACGTGGTTGTCGGCCTTATGAAGAGTGTTTTCCATGTGAGCACGGGTCTGGGCATCTTACCCGGCGCCATCGTGCTGGCCGTCATGATCCTGCCGACCATGACCACGCTTTCGGTCGATGGCCTGCGCGCCGTGCCCGACAGCTACCGCCAGGGCTCGCTCGCGCTGGGCTATACCCGCTGGCAGACCATCTGGCACGTGGTGCTCAAGAGCGCCATGCCTTCGCTCATGACCGCGGTCATCCTTGGCATGACCCGCGCCTTTGGCGAGACGCTCGCCGTGCGCATGGTTATCGGCGGCATCGAGGCCATGCCGACGTCGCTGCTGTCGCCGGCGTCCACCATCACCACCACGCTCACCACGTCTATGGCTGTCTATGCCGAGGGCTCAGCCCAGGACGACGTTCTGTGGGCGCTCGGTCTGCTGCTGATGGGCATGAGCCTCATCTTCATCCTGATTATCCATCTCATTGGCCGCAAGGGGGCGAAGGCTCGTGGCTAGCACGCGCATCCATATCGACGAGGCGAGACTCGGGCGTGTCCAAAAACAGGACCGCATCGCCACGGGCGTGTTGACGGCGATCGTCGCCATCGTCATGCTCGTCGTCATTTCCATGGTGGCCTATATCCTGTTCGAGGGCATCTCGACGCTGTTCCAGCCGGGCTTCCTCACGCAGCCCGCGCGTGCCAACGGAACCCAGGGCGGCGTGCTCTATCAGCTGTTCGACTCGTTCTATCTGCTGCTGATCACTTTGGTCATCTCGGTGCCCATCAGCCTGGGCGGCGCGGTCTTTTTGGTTGAGTACGCGCCGAATGGGCCCATCCGCGACATCGCCTCCACCGCCATCGAGACGCTGTCCTCGCTGCCTTCCATCGTCGTCGGCATGTTCGGTTTCCTGGTCTTCTCGGTGCAGCTGGGCTGGAAGTACTCCATCATCTCCGGCGCCGTTGCGCTCACCATGTTCAACATTCCCATCCTGGTGCGCGTGATCCAACAGGCGCTCGAGGACGTGCCGCAGGCCCAGCGCGATGCGTGCCTGGCCATGGGCCTTACCCGCTGGGAGGCCACGCTGCACATCTTGATTCCCGAGGCCATGCCCGCCATCGTGACCGGCATCGTGCTTTCGGCCGGCCGCGTGTTTGGCGAGGCCGCGGCACTGCTCTTTACCTCGGGCATGAGCTCGCCGGTTCGCCTGAACTTCTTGAGCTTTAACCTGTCGAGTCCCACCTGCGCCTGGAACGTGTTCCGCCCCGGTGAGTCGCTCGCCGTGCACATCTACAAGATCTATGGCGAGGGCAGCCCCGAGGCCCAGCAGATCGTTTGGGGCACCGCTGCGCTGCTGATGATTTGCGTGCTGCTGTTTAACGTAATCGCCCGTATCGTGGGCAAGCAACTGGCAAGGAGGATGACGGCCGAGTGAGCGAGATGAAAGCAACACCCGCAGCCGAAGCGGCACCGTCCGAGACCCAGGACTTCCTGTCGAGCGTGGGGGAGAGCGAGAAGCGCGTGCGCGCGAGCGGCAAGGCCGTGAGCGACGAGGTCGTGCTCTCCACCAAGGACGTCAACGTGTACTATGGCGACCACCATGCCCTGCACGATACGTCGCTCGACTTTCACAAGGGCGAGATCACGGCGCTCATCGGGCCTTCGGGCTGCGGTAAGTCGACCTTCTTGCGCAGCCTCAACCTTATGAATCGCGAGATTCGCGGCTGCCGCGTGGAGGGCGAGATCAACTACCGCGGGCGCAACGTGAACACCAAGACCGAGAACACGTACGAGCTGCGTCGCTCCATCGGCATGGTGTTCCAGCAGCCCAACCCGTTCCGCAAGTCCATTCGCGACAACATCACGTTTGCGCCCAAGCGCCATGGCATCACCGACCGCGACGAGCTCGACCGCATGGTCGAGGAGAGTCTGCGCGGCGCGGCGCTGTGGGACGAGGTCAAGGACAAGCTCGACAAGAGCGCCTATGCGCTTTCGGGCGGACAGCAGCAGCGCCTGTGCATCGCGCGCACGCTGGCGCTCAACCCCGACGTAATCCTGTTTGACGAGCCTTGCTCGGCGCTCGACCCCATCTCGACGCTGGCGATCGAGGACCTCATGTCGTCGATCGTGGCCGACCGCGCCATCGTTATCGTGACGCACAACATGGAGCAGGCGTCGCGCGTGTCCAACCGCACGGCGTTCTTCTACATGGGCGATATGGTCGAGTACGACGAGACTGACGAGATTTTCCAACGGCCCAAGGATAAGCGGCTGAATGATTACCTCACCGGCATGTTCTCCTAGTCCGGGACATGCTTGAGGCCCGCGGTGGCCACGGTCGCCACGGGACTGATTGGAGAGGCGGGTCATCTCTTGCGGGAGATGGCCCGCCTTTTTGTGTCGTGTGCGGCCCGCCTTTTCGCTGCTATCATGGACAACGTTGAATTTCTACGAAGGAGCAGGGCATATGGCGATTCTTTTGGGATGCGATTCCGTCAGCCTAGAGTTTCCCACCAAGCATATTTTCGATAGCGTGACGCTCGGCGTGGGCGAGGGCGACCGTATTGGTATCGTCGGCAAAAACGGCGACGGCAAGTCGACGCTGCTGAGCGTACTCGCCGGCACGTTGGAGCCCGACGACGGCCGCGTGACGCATCGCCGCGACACGACGATCGGATTGCTCGGCCAAAAGGACAACCTGGTCGATACCGACACCGTGCATCATGCCGTCGTCGGCGACACGCCCGAGTATGAGTGGGCGTCGAGTCCGCGTACGCGCCAGATTCTGGCCGGTCTTATTAGCGATGTGCCCTGGGAGGGCACGGTGGGCGAGCTTTCGGGCGGCCAGCGCCGTCGCGTGGACCTCGCGCGCCTGCTGATCGGCGACTACGACGTGCTTATGCTCGACGAGCCCACCAACCACCTGGATATGCGCACCATCAACTGGCTCGCGCGTCACTTAAAGGCCCGCTGGCAGCGCGGCCAGGGCGCGATGCTCGTGGTCACGCACGACCGCTGGTTCCTGGACGAGGTCTGCACCAGCATGTGGGAGGTCCACGACGGCCAGGTCGATCCCTTCGAGGGCGGTTACTCGGCCTACATCCTGCAGCGTGTGGAGCGCGACCGCATGGCTGCGGTTACCGAGGAGCGCCGTCGCAACATGGCGCGCAAGGAGCTCGCGTGGCTGAGCCGCGGTGCCCAGGCGCGCTCCACCAAGCCCAAGTTCCGCGTGGACGCCGCTCGCGAGCTGATAGCCGACGTACCGCCCGTACGTGACGAGCTGGAGCTCAAGCGCCTGGCGGTGAGTCGCCTGGGCAAGCAGGTTATCGACGTGGTCGACGTGGACGCCGGCTATGCGGATACCGATGGCGCGCCCAAGCAGGTGCTCAACGATGTGACCTGGCTCATCGGTGCGGGCGACCGCTATGGCCTTTTGGGCGAGAACGGCGCCGGCAAGTCGACCTTGCTCGACGTGATCCAGGGCAAGATTGAGCCCACGCGTGGCCGCGTGAAGATTGGCCAGACAGTGCGCTTTGGCGTGCTGTCGCAGCAGCTCGAGGAGCTCGAACCCTACATGGGCGACACGATCCGCGAGGTGCTCGGCAACTATAAGAAGTACTACGTCATCGACGGTAAGGAGACTTCGCCCGAGAAGCTTTGCGAGCGTCTGGGCTTTACGACGCAGCAGCTCTGGAGCCGCATCGGCGATCTTTCGGGCGGCCAGCGCCGTCGCCTGTCGCTGTTGCTGACGATCCTGGACGAGCCCAACGTGCTTATCCTGGACGAGCCCGGCAACGACCTGGATACCGACATGCTCGCGATTGTCGAGGACCTGCTCGACGGCTGGCCCGGCACGCTGATCCTGGTGACGCACGACCGCTTCTTGATGGAGCGCGTGACCGACCAGCAGTGGGCGCTGCTCGACGGCCACCTGACGCATATGCCCGGCGGCGTCGACCAGTACCTGCGTCTGTGCAATGCCACCGCCGAGGGTGAACCCGTGGGTGCGCCGAGTGCCAAGACCGGCACGTTCGACACCGGTGCTGCGGCGGCTGCGGCCGAAAAACCCAAGTCGAGCGGCCAGCCCAATGGCCTTTCCAACGCCGAGCGCCAGAAGCTCCGCCGCGAGGTGAGCTCGCTCGAGCGCAAGATGGAGACGCAGCGCGCCCGCGTGGAGGAGGCCGAGGCCGCGATGGCCCAGGTCGACCCCGCCAACTACACGGCGCTGGGCGAGCAGCAGGCAAAGATCGACGAGGCCCACGCCGCCATGGACGAGCTGGAGATGGCGTGGCTCGAGGCGAGCGAAAAGCTCGAGGGCGAGGAGTAGGCGAGGATGACCAAGGCCGCGTTTTTCGATATCGACGGCACGCTACTGAGCTTTAAGACCCACCGGATTCCGGCGTCGGCGCAGCAGGTGCTCGACAGCTTTCACGAGCAGGGGATTGCGTGCGTGATCGCCACGGGTCGCCCGACCTACCAGATGCCGGATTGGCTGTTCGACCTGGGTTGGGATGCGTACATTACGCTTTCGGGCCAGCACTGTTTTGATGCCAAGGACGTTTATCGCAGCTGCCCGATTGATCCGGACGACGTCGCGGTGATTGTGGACCAGGTGGCGCAGGGGCGCTATGACTCGCTGTGCATGCAGGGCGAGAACTCGTTTGTGAACCGCCTGTCCGAGCGTGTGGTGACGGCCGGCAGCAACGCGGGAATCGTCTACCACGAGGAGCCGTTTGAGCACGCCTTTGACGCACCGGTCTACCAGTTTTGCGCCTTTGTGGATCCGGCCGACGAACATATCGTGACCGATGCGGTGTCGCACTCACTCACTACGCGCTGGTGTGATCTGTTCTGCGACATTATCCCTGCTAACGGCGGCAAGGACCTGGGCGTGGCAGCGACGCTGGAGCGCCTGGGTGTCGACGCGAGTGAGGCGATTGCCTTTGGCGACGGCGAGAACGACCTGTCGATGTTTTCCGCCGTGGGCACGAGCGTGGCCATGGGTAACGCGCAGGACACGGTGAAAGCTGCGGCGACCTATGTGACGACCGCCGTGGACGACGACGGGATCTACAACGCCGCGAAGCACTTTGGTCTGCTGTAGCTGCGGATTCGGCACTTGGGGACGTTCCTTTTTCTGCCGGCAGAGGGGGACACTCCTTGCGCGCTGCGTGCCGTGTCGCCTTGCTTACCCCGCGCATTTTGTGAAACACGGTTAACTTTTTGAACAACGTAGTAAGACATGGGCAACTTTTGCGGTAAAGTAAATCAAGCAAAAGTATCCAAAGGCTAACTAGAAGCCATCGCGAAAGGCGGCCCATGGCCCTACGTGAATCCGGAGAAGACTATCTCGAATCGATCTACGTTCTGTCGGAACGTCAGGGCATCGTGCGCTCGATCGACGTTGCGGAGTACCTCGGCGTAACCAAGGCGAGCGTTTCCAAGGCCATGGCGACGCTGGAAAGCAACGGCTATGTCGAAATGGGCAAACGAGATGTTCATCTGACAGAGCGAGGGCTGGAGGTCGCTCGTCAAATGTGGGAACGTCACTGCTTTTTCGTGGGGCTGCTGGAGGATGCGGGTGTTTCGGCTGAGGTCGCGTCGCAAGAGGGCTGCCACATGGAGCACTGCCTGAGCGAGGAGAGCTTCGAGAAGCTACGGGCGATGTTGGGCCGGGAAGATGTAGCGGGTTCAACAACAGAAGCCTAACTGACCCACAGTAGCGCGGAGTTCGCGCAAAGTGCGAACCAGCGACCGGGATCAGTAGCCCCACCAACTAAGTCCAACTCAGACAAGGAACCCCGCCAGCAAGCGATGCCCAAGAACCACCAACAACGTCACCGCAGGCCGGGACCTGGCTTGATTTTGAAAACATTCCGCAGCGCGAGGCCCGCCTTTCCGTTGCTCCGCAGGAGCAGGAAAGGCGGGCCTCATGCGCGAGGACGTTTTCAAAACCAAGCCAGGTCCCGGCCGGAGGGACTACGGACGCTACAGGTTCTTGACACCCATCGCGCGCATGGCGTTCAGGATGGCGATGATCGCCACGCCCACGTCGCCAAAGACGGCAAGCCACATATTGGCGATGCCCAGCGCTGCCAGCACAAGGATCAGCAGCTTAATGCCCAGTGCAAAGATGATGTTCTGCCAAACAATCGTCATGGTCTTGCGCGCCACGCGGATCGCGCGGGAAATGTTGGAAGGCTTGTCGTCCATCAACACCACGTCAGCGGCCTCAATTGCGGCGTCGGAACCCATGGCGCCCATGGCAATGCCAACGTCTGCACGGGTGAGCACGGGCGCATCGTTGATGCCGTCGCCTACAAAGGCGAGCTTGCCCTTGCCCGATTCGGCCGCCAGCAATGCCTCAACACGCTCGACCTTGTCGCCTGGCATGAGCTGCGCGTGGAACTCGTCGAGTCCTAGCTGCTCGGCCACGGTGGCCGCCACTTCCTCGCGGTCGCCCGTGAGCATGACGGTGCGCTTGACACCGGCGGTGTGCAGGTCGCGAATCGTTTGCTCTGCATCGGCTTTGACGGTGTCGGCAATTACGATATGGCCGGCGTACGTGTCATCGACCAGTACATGGAGGGTCGTACCGACGACCTCGCAATTGGGAGTGTCGATACCGGCCGCAGCAAGCATCTTGGCATTGCCGACGACGACGCGCTTGTCGTCGATGGTTGCCGTTAAACCGTGACCCGCGACATTGGCGGAGTCGCTCACGCGATTCTGGTCGAGCTCGCCTTGGTAGGCGGCACGTATGGACCGTGCGATGGGGTGATCGGAAAACGACTCGGCAAGGGCCGCGACCTCAAGCAGTGACTGCTCGGTATAGCCGGTCTCGGGGTGTACCGCCACGACCGAAAACGTGCCGTTGGTGAGCGTGCCGGTCTTGTCAAAGACGACGGTGTCCACATCGGCGAGCGTCTCGAGGTAGTTGGAGCCCTTGATGAGGACGCCCAGCTTGGATGCGCCGCCGATGCCGCCAAAGAAGCTGAGCGGGACGCTGATCACGAGCGCGCACGGGCAGCTGACGACCAGGAAGGTCAGGCCGCGCAGGATCCAGTCGGACCAGGTGCCGGTGACCAAGCCGCCGCCGAGCGCGAGTACCGCGGCCGCGCCGGTGACGGCGGGCGTGTAGACGCGGGCGAAGCGCGTGATGAAGTTCTCGGTACGCGCCTTCTTTTCGCTGGCGTTTTCTACGAGCTCTAGGACGCGCGCGACGGTGGACTCGCCAAATGGCTTGGTGGTGCGCACGTGGATGAGACCCGTCATGTTGATGCAGCCGCTGATGATATCGTCTCCGGTTTTGGCCGGGCGGGGGACCGACTCGCCGGTAAGGGCGGCGGTATCGAGCTGTGTCTCGCCTTCGACGATGACGCCGTCGATGGGCACGCGCTCGCCGGGCTTAATGACGATGACGGTACCGACGGCGATGTCATCGGGGAAGACCTGCTCGAGTGTGCCGTCGGCTTGCTCGATGTTGGCGTAATCGGGCGCGATGTCCATCATGGCGCTGATCGACTTGCGGCTCTTGCCCACGGCATATGCCTGGAACAGCTCGCCAACCTGATAGAACAGCATGACGGCGGCGCCTTCGGCCATGTGCGGATCGGTGTCGGGGAAGAGCACCATGGCAAATGCGCCGATGGTCGCGACGGCCATGAGGAAGCTTTCGTCGAAGGCTTTGCCGCGGCGGATGTTGTTGTATGCCTTTTGGAGCACGTCGTAGCCGGCAATCAAAAACGGCACAAGGAACAGTGCGAAGCTGGCGTAGACGTTGCCGGGCTCCCCAAATGCGATAGTGAGGGCGCCGAGCTCGTCGAGGGCATAAACAACGGCAAAAATACCCAGTGCTAGCAGGATTCGATTTCGCTTATGCTCAAGGGACTCTTTCTTCTTGCGCTTCTTCTTTTTCTTTTTGGGATCGGCGGTTGCCATGATTCAAACCTCCCATTTGAATGTATGAACACTCGCTCATATAATTTCGCGAGCAAGGGCCGCGGCAAGCGCGGCCTTGCGGGTCAGCGTATGCGCAGGCTAGAGAATGATCTCGCAGTCCGGCTCAGCGTCGGCGGTAAACTCCACGACGCGGTCAAGGACCTCGTCGAACTCGGCGTCGTCGGCCTCGAGCGTCAACTTTTGGGTCATAAAGTTGACCGAAACGGACTTGACGCCATCGAGCTTGGCCAGCTCGTCCTGAAGCTTACGCGCGCAGTTGGCGCAGTCGATCTCGTCGAGCTTGAACTGCTTTTTCATGGTGGGTTCCTTTCCCTGTTTCTGCGGCTTGGGTGCAGGCCGCGCTGGTACCGTGGTTGGTCGTTATTCGCAGATGTGGCTCATGCCCTGGTTGAGCATGGTGTAGACATGGTCGTCGGCGAGCGAGTAGAGGATATTGCGCCCGTCGCGCCGGAATTTAACCAGGTGCGACTGCTTGAGCGTGCGCAGCTGGTGCGACACCGCAGACTGCGAGGTTTCGGTCGCTTCGGCGATGTCTGCCACGCAGAGCTCGCGGCCCATGAGGGCGTAGAGGATTTTGATGCGCGTGGTGTCGCTGAAGACCTTGAACAGGTCGGCAAGGTCGTACAGCAGCTCCTCGTCGGGAAGGTCCTCGGGCGAGCAAGTGGTGGGGATGTCGGGCACGATGGTGGTGTCGATGCCGGACTTTATTTCATCGGCGTGATCGCTCATTGCAATACCCTTTCATATGAACATGCGCTCATATAACTTACTTCCGAGTATATGAGCGCATGTTCATATGTCAATATAATTCGTGAAATATTTTGCTATCGAATGGCCCTAGTGGCGGCTAAGGGCATTGATGGGCGCGGATAAGGCCGCCTGTGCCAACGTGGGTGCCCTAGCGACGTGCAAAAACGGGCCGATATCCACTTGGATATCGGCCCGCATTGCGTTGCTTGAGAGGGACGCCTCGGCGTGTCGCTTTTGCACAGGCGCTATGGCCCGGCAAGTATTGCTCGCGAATGGCGCCTCTACTTGGCAATCTACTTGGCAAATAGGTTCTTGAGGTTGAACTCGGCCTGCACCGTGCGGAGCATAAGGTCGGTGTCGTCGAGGCCCAGGTGCTGCTCGTTGGCGTCGACGGCGAGGGTGCCGCGACGGCGCGCCCAGTTCTCGAGTGCAGCGGGCGCGGACTCGCGGGGGAGCGAGCGCACATCGGCATCCAGGCTGCGGCAGATCTGGCGCGAGTCGATGACGATAATCTTGCCGGCGCGGCGTGCCTCGGCGTAACCGTCCAGGTGGATCTTGAACCAGCTGTCCTCAAAGGCGGCGTTGTGCGCCATGTACGGGTACTTCTTCATAAGCTTGAGCAACTGCTTTTGCAGTTCCTTGTTCTCGCGGAAGGGCGTTTTGCCGTCAATGTCATCCCAGGTGATGTGGTGGATATTCGACAACGGCACATCCTCGCCGCGGTAGATATCGGGCAGGCCGCAGTAGTGTGCCTCGGCGTCGTGCGGGACGGCGTCGCTGGTGAGCTCCATGATCTCCCAGCCCACGTTGATGATGTAGCCGCGCTCGGGTGCGCGGCCGGTGGTCTCGATGTCGATGCCGAGCACCGTGCCCTGGATGGGCTTGCGGGCGTAGGCGACACCGAGCGCGTCGCGGTCGCCGCGGATCTCGCGCATGACGGACGCGGCGGCGCGCTTTTGCATCTTGCCGATGGCGGCGCAAGTGTCGGCGTCGGACAGGCCGCGCGAAAGCGTCGCGGGCGTCACGTTGCGCAGACGCGCCTCGCCAATCTGGTCGCACAGGTCGCGGTTGCGGTCGGCCAGGTCGCGCACGGTGGCAAAGTCGAAGCCGGGGTCGTCCTCGGCGGTAAAGTACTCGGTTTCGAGCACCTTGAGGGCCTCTTCGCCTTTCTGACGCTCGGATTCCATGGCGCCGTGGTCGCCGTAGATAAACATGGGGATAAACGGCTGGCGCTCGTATTCGAGTGCTTGCGATACGTTCATATGCTGCTCCTTGCACGGGCCGCGTCGTGCGGCTCGGGTTTGTCGAGTTATGGCGAGATGATAGTTTACCATGGGCAACTATTGGCATCGCGCCTAGGACAATTACAATACCCTAGTTGACCGCTAGGACTTTTACAATGCTGCCGAAAGACACGAAAGGTTCCATCCGTCATGGATTTGCTGATTGATATTCTGCTCGACGCCGGCAAGGACACGCTCTCGCTGGTGCCGTTCTTGTTGGCGACATATCTGGTCCTCGAGACGCTCGAGCATGTGGCAGGCGATCGCGTCAACGGCGCCGTCAAGCGTGCCGGCGCCGCTGGCCCCGTGGTCGGCTCGTTACTGGGCATAGTGCCGCAGTGCGGCTTTTCGGCCATGGCGGCAACGCTGTACGCCGGTCGCGTCGTGACGCTGGGAACCCTGGTGGCGGTGTTTCTTTCGACCTCCGACGAGATGCTGCCGCTGCTACTTGCCGAGCAGGTTCCCGTGCAGACTATGGCGATGCTTTTGGCTTCGAAAGCGCTGATCGCACTGGTCACGGGCCTTATCGTAGATGCCGCCATTCGCGGTCTGCGTCGCAACGCCCGTGCGCATGCGGCGATTCGTCGTACAGTGTTGGGGACCACTGTCAATCCGGCGCACGTTAACTGCGCGCATGACGACCACAGCGGCGGTGACATCATCGACGAGGTTGCCGAGGCGGGCGTGAGCGCCGACCACATCCATGAGCTGTGCGAGCGCGACCATTGCGGTTGTGATGAAGACGAGGATGAGGACGAGCACGAACACGGACATGGCCACGACCACGGACACGAGGGCGGGCACGAACACCATCACGACCATGGTCGCTCCCACTCACACGAAGGTGTGCCCGTCCTGTCGATTATCCGCAGCGCCATCTCGCATACCGTGCAGGTATCGGTATTCATTTTCCTGGTGACGCTGGTTCTGGTCGCCGTACTCGAGACCTTTGGCGAGTCCGCAATCGAGCAGTTCCTGCGCGGCAACGAGACGCTCGCCGTTCTGGGTTCGGCGCTTGTCGGCCTGATCCCCAACTGCTCGGCGAGCGTGGTCATTACGCAGCTGTATCTGGAAGGCGCGCTGCAACTGGCACCGATGCTCGCCGGCACGCTCATTTCCGCCGGCGTGGGCTACCTGGTGCTGTTCCGCACCAACCGCAGCGCTCGCGAAAACGCCGTGTTCCTGGTCATGATGTACGTCATCGGCGCTGGCTGGGGCCTCGTCCTATCTGCCTTTGGCCTCTAAGTAGGCCTAACAAAACGGGCTTCAAAATAGCCATGCACGGCGCTTGCACAATGCGGCGACGCATGGCAGTTTGAAGCCCGTTTTTTGTTGAGCCATGGATCCTGAGCGCTCACACCGCCCAAAACAAAAAGGTAGATTTTTAGGTATGTCCCAAAAATCTGCCTTGGTTAGCGCAGCAGCTCGGTGAGGTTGCGCTTAAAGCGGGCGCGGTCTTCACTGGTGAAGGCTGCCGGCCCGCGGGTGCGACCGCCGGCGCGACGCACCTTCTTTTCCTCGTGGCGAATAAACAGCTGCATGTCGATGGTCGCCTTGTCGTACACGCGCCCGCGCACACCGATTGCGGCGGCATTGCGGCCGAGCACCATGCTCGCCAGGCCAATGTCCTGCGTCACGACCACGTCACCCGCCTGCAGACGTTCGACAATGGCAAAGTCTGCGCTGTCGGCGCCTACGCTCACATCGAGCGTGGTGACCCAAAAGCCGCGTCGTGCGTGCTCGGCATCGCGCGGATCGTCGCGGCGAATGTGCCGCTCCAGGTTTTGCGTGCTGTTGCCGGCGATAACCACGGCGACGCCCGCCCGCCGCGCGCAGTCGATCGACTCGCGCGTGACCGGGCAGGCGTCGGCATCAATAAAGAGCGTTCTTTGCATCTAGTGCACCAGCTTGCCAAAGCGGATAGCACGAATAATCAGCGTCACGCCAAACACCAGGAGTGCAGCGCCGGTAAAGATGACGAGCATCTTGGCCGACCACAGCGGGTAGATGAACACGAACACGCCGGCGATGATGGAGAGCGCACCGCTCAGGATGGCGAGGGCGCGGTTGGACGAAAGCTCGGACTCCAGAATGGACATAACACCTTCGACGATCCAGCCAAAGCCAGCCACGACCACCACGAGCGTGGTGAGCGTCGCGGTCGAGAAGGCCTGATTGCGCAGGATTATGACGCCGCCCAGAATGATGAGCAGGTTGGAGATGATGCTCGTCACGCGCCAACCGGCGGGCAGCAGCGGCTCAAAAATGGCGGTGAACAGCCTGACGCCAGCTGTGATCACAAAGTAGAAGCCCAAGACGGTCGTCAGGAAGACGAGGGACTTGGCGGGCGCAAACAGCAACGCGATGCCGGCAAGCAGTGCGATGACGCCCGTGACGGCGTAGATCCAGCGCACGGCCTTGATTGCCTTGCCTGCCATGCTTTTCTCGTCAAATCCAAACAAATTTGACTGCTGGTCGTCGTTCTTAAAGATGCCCATGAGGTCTCCTTTCCACGTGGCGTAAGCTGTGATCGTTACAACCAGTATCGCCTAAAGGCGCTGACGTATGGGTCGGGGAGGGCGAAGTGTAACCCAAAGGCCCCGATTTGTTCTCGTTGTTCCCCATGTCGCGTTATTCTATTTAACAGGTGTAGAACATTGCGGCTCTGTTCGTTATTGTCTGCGTTTTAGGTTAGATTTTCTAAGAACAATTGGCTTGTATTGGGGTCTCTATGAACGAAGCTGTTCCCGCGGCGCCGTCGAGTGCGGAGTCGATGGCAAAGCAAGGCTGTGAAAAGCTTGGCTTGGATACGTTTGATGCGCTGGTTCGTCGCGCTCGAACATGCCGCCGTTTTGACGAGTCCATGCGCGTGCCGCGCGAGTTTTTGCTCGAGCTGGCAGAGCTGGCGCACCTGGCTCCCTGCGGCGCTAATGCTCAGCGTCTGCGTTTTCATGTGGTGAGCGGTGCTGAGGACTGCGCGCGTGTGTTTGATGAGCTCGCGTGGGCCGGTGCGCTCAAGGATTGGTCGGGTCCCAATGAGGGCGAACGCCCGACCGGCTACATCGCAGTTCTTGCCGAGCGCACCGTTCCCGGCAAGCCCGCCGCGCCTATCACCGAGGTCGACACGGGCATCGCGGCTCAGACGATGATGCTCGCCGCGCGCAGCGCAACGCCCGAGGTGGCGGCTTGCATGTTCAAGGCCTTTACGCCCCGCGCAATCGATGCCATGGGGCTCGATAACGACAGATACGAGCTCAAGCTAATCATGGCGTTTGGCGTTCCGGCCGAAACGCAGATCATCGACGCGATCGACTCCAACCCGGATGGTTCTATCAATTACTGGCGCGACGAGGCGCAGGTGCACCACGTTCCCAAGCGTCCGCTTGCCGACGTGCTGCTGTAGTTGCGCGCCATTTCGGCGTGATCCGGCGGCAAAACCACCACAAAGGTGCCTGGCCCCTTTGTGGTGGTGTGAGAGGAGGGCGTGTGGCCGATCTGTATTTGGTGCGACATGGGCAGACTGAGCTCAATGTGCAGAACATTTTGCAGGGCTGGCACGATTCGCCGCTTACGGCGCGTGGGCGCGAGCAGGCGCTGGCGACGCGCGCCGCGTTTAAGGCGCGTGGCATCTCCTTTGACCATGCGTATTCGTCTCCGTTGGGTCGGGCACGTCACACGGCCGAGCTGATTGTTGGCGAGGACCTTCCCATAGAGCCGGTCGACGACCTGCGCGAGTGGCGCCTGGGCTCGCTGGAAGGCACATCAAATCGCGATATGCCGCCGCAGCCCTGGGGTGATTATCCGGTGGCCTTTGGTGGCGAGTCGGAAGGCGAGCTTCGGGCGCGCATGGTTGCGGCACTGACTCGTATTATGGCTCGACCGCAGCACGATTGTGTGCTTGCGGTCTCCCACGGCTCTGCCTGCCATGAGTTTCTTAGATGCGTGACCGGCGGGGGAGAGCAACCCGACAACGGTGCCGTGCTTCAATTTGGCTATTTCGACGGGGCGTTTTCGCTCTTGGGTTGGTAACAAACGAAAGGACCCCTATGAATAAAGATCTGTATCTGGTCCGTCATGGACAAACGATATTCAACCTTAAACGCATCATTCAGGGTTGGAGTGACTCGCCGCTCACGCAGTTGGGCTGCGAGCAGGCGGCGCGCGCCGGTATGTTTTTGCGCGCACGTGGCATTGAGCCCGACCACGCCTACACCTCTACGCTGCACCGCACCGAGCAGACCATCGCCAGCCTGTGGCCGGGTCTTGCCTACGAGCGCCTTGATGGCCTGCGCGAGTGGTATTTTGGCGACTTTGAGGCCGAGCGCGTGATGCTGATGCCCGTGCGTCCGTGGCGTGACTTTTATCGTCAGTTTGGCGGCGAGGGGCAGATGCAGGTGCGCGAGCGCATGGTGGCGACGTTGACCGATCTTATGCGACGCCCAGACCATTCGTGCGTGCTCGCGGTGAGCCATGCCTCGGCAATCAAGGAGTTTTTGGACCACGTGAGGGGCGCGGCGGCCGACGAGCACGAGCGCGTGCCGGGCAACTGTTCGGTGCTGCATTTTGCGTTTGACGATGCGACCGATACGTTTGGCCTGGTCGAAGTCTTTACGCAGGAAGATTATGCGCGCGAGCTGGGGCTTGAGCCGCTCGTGGCTGCCGCGGGTCCGCAACGCGGGTAGCGCGGGCGTGGCGATGCGGATCGCCGACATCATTGTTCGATGCGAAAGGGGCGGGGATGCATGCATGGGCATTGCATCCCCGCCCCTTGTTTGTTGAGCTATCGAGTCTTTGTACGAGGCGTTTACGCCCTGTTAGAACCGTGCGATCTGGTGGGTGAGCAAACCCGTTGGAACCTGCGGTGCGCCGCCGGCGACCTGCGCGGCGGGGAACAGCGCGGCTACAGCAAAGTTGAACGGCTCTTTGCCCGTGTAGGTGCCAGCTGTGCAGGCCTCGTTTGCCAGGAGTTGCGCCGCCCCTGCCAGCGCGGCAGCGTAGGCGGGGTCGTCTGCCGGCGTCGGCTCCGGTGCCTGATCGAGCATGGCTCGGATGGCGGCAACGGCGTCCTCGCGCTTGACCTCCCACACGCGGTGCGTAATGCCCGAGGGGTCGGTGACGGCATAGAGCGACGCGCCCTCTTTGGCGGCGCCGAGGATGATATCCATGACGGGCGAGGCTTCGTAGGTAAGTGCCACAGGGCGGGGCTGCACCTTAAGCTCGGCGATTGCACGGGCGGCTGCGGTCGCATCTGCGGGGGTTACGCCGTCGCCCGCCAGTACGTCGACCGGGCAAATTGCTACAACGCCTGTCACGCGCCCCGGCTCTCCCGAACACTCGTACACGTAGTATGCCGCACCCGGATCTTTGAGCATGAGCCCGTCGGCGATGGCGCCGCGCAGGGCGTCGTTGCCGCTCAGGATGCCGCCCATCTGCGGCAGCGCTTCGAGCACGCGATCCTGAGCTGGGCGGATGCAGGGAAACGGAAGTGCTTTCATGGGCGGTCCTAACGCGCGAGTCGGTTTGTTCGCGGCTTATTATGCCCCAACTTGGCCGCTTGCGTCCCAGAGTGTGTTATCGGCAAGCGCGATGAGTACGTTCTGGCAGCGAACGATATCGGCATGGGGCACATACTCGTTGGGCTTGTGCGCGAGCGCCAACGAGCCGGGGCCGTAGCTCATGCAATTGCGGTTACCTGTTTTGCCGGCAATGACGGCGGTGTCGGTGTAGCCGGTAAAGAAGCCGACGGTCGTGTCCGCGTCCGTCGTATCGTCTGCTGCGCGCTTGAGTGCAGCTAGAAGGGGAGAGCTTGGGTCGCGCTCGATGGCGGGGCGGTCGCCTGTCACGGTATAGCTTCCATGGCAGCCGGGGACCGCGGCTTCGGCGCCGGCGATGGCCTGCTCGACCATGTTGATCGCGGCGGTCGTATCGGTCGGCGGCGTCAGGCGCATGTCGACCCAGACCTTGGCGTGGTCGGGCACGACATAGGGGCGATAGCCGCCCTCGATTTGTCCAAATGTGACGGTCGAAGGCCCCAGCTCCTTATGCAGTGGCAGCGCCGAAAACGCGCGACGAAGCGAGCACACGACCTCGGCCATGGCGGCGACGGCGTCGGCGCCCTTCCAAGGCTGGCTCGCATGCGCCGTGACGCCGGCCATCTCGATCTCGAACCACGTGCGACCCTTGTGCGCCACCTGAATCTGTCCGTCGGTGGGCTCGGTGTCCAGCACCCATTCGCGCGAGCCGACCCAGCCGGCATCGATGGCCGCCTCGGAGCCGCGCATAAAGTCCTCTTCGTCGACCGAGCAAATGAGCGAAAAGCCGCGGTGGGGAAGTGCGCCCTTCGCCGCAATGCGCTCAAACGTGTGAAGAAGTGCGGCAATGGTGCAGGCCAGGCCGCCCTTCATATCGCAGGCACCGCGGCCATAGAGCTTATCGTCCCGCACGGTCGCCCCGAGCGGCGGTGTGTCTGCGTCCCAGCCATCTCCCAGGGTGACGGTATCCATGTGGCAGATGTAGACGAGTCGCGGCTCATCGCTCATGCCCGGCACGGTGACCATAAGGTTGCGACGTCCGGGGAGTACTTCGAGCTCGCGTATCTCTGCGGCGTTCAACACGGGTGAATCGAGTTTGGCAATATACGCCTCGACCAGGCCTTTGATATGTTGTTCGATCTCGCCCTCATATGCGCCGGGGTCCGAGCTGTCAATCTTCACAAGGTCCTGCGCAAGCCGCCAGGCAAAGTCCTCATCAACCATATGCAACCTCACAATCAGTTTGTTTTCCAAACCGATTGTAAGCCTCCTGAGAGATTCACGACGTGCACGTAGCAGTATTTACCGTTCGCAGGCTAAGCCATCGCGTTTGTCGTCTGGGCGGGCTCACAAACGACGTAGTGGGTACGTACCCTTCATGGACGACATGCTGTGCGACATATCTGCCTTTCGGTATCACCGGATACCTCCACAGGTCTTGGCAATAATGCCGGACCTGCCCGATTCTGCGGACGATCAGCGCAGGGAGCGCCTTTGTGAGCATCCGCTTGTCAAACATTTCCTGGGCACCCCGTTACACGTGTTGGCACAGGGCAGCTGTGGACGTAAGGGCGATCGTATTGTCAGACATGTTTGGAACGGGGAGAGGCCGTTTGGCTCCGTGCGGCAGACAGAGTTTGGCCTTGATGTCGCATCCCCGCTCTTTACGCTGCTGACCCTTGCTTCCTCGGTCTCAAACGAGCGTCTGATCATGTGCATGTATGAGATGTGCGGCACCTTTGCCGTGTGCAAGAATGCGTCCCAGGTAAAGTTGGCACTTGAACAGGCATATGGGAACCGGTGGGGTGACGCACGGTCGGGCTGGGAAAACGTAAATGATGTCTCTGGGAATCCAACGGACTTGTGGAAACGACCTCCCTTGATCGAGCTCTCTGAACTAACGGAGTTCGCCAATAAGATCCAGGGACTCCGCGGTGCCAAATCGTTCACACGTGCCGCGAAATGCATTACGGGGGTTGTGGCATCGCCGCTCGAGGTCCAGGCTTCGATGCTGTTTGGCCTTTCGAGGCTGCGCGGCGGCGAAGGGCTGCACCTCACCAATAACGTCGAGATTCGCATGACGCGCAGCGCTCGCCTGATTTCGGGGCTTGATAGGCGCTACGCCGATATCCTGCTGTCAAATAAGGACGGCAGCCGGGAGTGCTTGGTTGAATGCCAGGGTAAAGCAATTCACGGATCCATAGAATCCAAGATCTCGGACTCCGATCGAACGACGGCCCTGCAGACGATGGGATATCCTGTCGTTCTAATGACCTATGGTCAGCTAGTCGACTCCGATGCCTTCCGCGTGGTGATGGAACTCATCATGTCCTATCTCGATATGCCGCTGAAAGACAAGACGCCGCGGCAGCAGGAGCTCGAACGGCAGCTTCGTGAGGAGATTTTTATCGATTGGGCGGGAATGTAGTTGTGCAGGTAGAAAACGGTCGCGGGAACTAGAGTTTTAGTTGCGAAAAGGCTTCAATTGCTCCCTGGAATTGGCTTGAAAAGTGCTACCCAGAACAAGTTATTTCGGAAAATGGACAGTCAACTTTAATTTGGCATATAGAGATCGATTTTTACCTACTAAAACCCCTGATAAAGCTGTTGATAAAAGCAGCTGTGCTTAGCGACTAGGGCCTCACTGTCGATTATCCGAAATAACTTGTTCTGTGTAGCACTTTTCAAGTCGCCGGGAGCACGAAATTCGCCCCCCGTTTCGTGAAAACGGGGGGCGAATGGTCGTCGTGGTCTGTCTGGCAGGCTTGGCGCCGACGCTACTTGATCACGCGAACGCGATACATCGACGGAATCTGCTTGAGCGCATCGATGGTGCTGCCGTCCAGGTGCTCGTCCGTGTCGAACATGGTGTAGGCGTTCTCGCCGGCGGACTCGTTGGTCATACGTTGCACGTTGGCGTTGTCTTTGGCCAGGATGGCCGTGATCTGGCCGATCATGTTGGGCACGTTGGCGTGCAGGCAGGCGATGCGGCTCGCGGCGCGCGCCTTGCCCATGCTGCAGGCGGGGTAGTTGACGCTGTGTGCGATGTTACCGTTCTCCAGGTAATCCTTGAGCTCGCTGATGGCCATGTCGGCGCAGTTGGCCTCGGCCTCGCCGGTGCCGGCGCCCGAGTGCGTGGTGATAAACGTATTGGGCATCTTGACCGTCTTGGGCGTGGCAAAGTCGCAGCTAAACCAGCTGAGCTTGCCCTCGCGCAGGGCGGCGTCGACGGCGTCCTCGTCAATGATGGTCTCGCGCGCGTAGTTGATGAGCACGGCGTCGGGTGCCAGTAAGTTGATCTGCTCGGTGCTGATCATGCCGATGGTGTCTGCCTTGCTGGGCACGTGCACGGTGAGGTAGTCGCAGCCGCGGCACAGATCCTCGAGCGTGCCCACGCGCTGCACCTCGCGGCTCAGCACCCACGCGTGCTCGACGGAAATGAACGGATCGTAGCCGTAAACGTCCATGCCCAGATCGACGCAGGCGTTGGCGACCTTGGAGCCCACGTTGCCCAGACCGATAACGCCGATGCGCTTGCCCTTGAGCTCGCGGCCCACAAAGGCCTTCTTGGCCTTCTCGGCGTCGACCTGGATCTCGGGGTCGTCGGCGTTGTCGCGCACCCAGTTCATCGACTGCACCACGCCGCGGCTCGAAAGCACCAGCATGCCCAGGACGAGCTCCTTGACGGCGTTGCTGTTGGCACCGGGGGAGTTAAAGACGACGACACCTTTCTTGGCGTACTCTTCGACGGGGATGTTGTTGACGCCGGCACCGCAGCGGGCGATGGCGCGGATGCCTTCGGGCAGCTCGTAGCCGTGCAGGTCGGTCGAGCGCATCAGGATCGCGTCGGCCTCCTCGGCGGTGCTTACAAACTCGTAGCCCTCGCCAAACTCGACTTTGCCGTCTTTAGTGATGTCGTCGATGGTCTTAATCTTGCGCATGAAAAACTCCTTGGCAGGTTTGTTTAAAACAAGTGGTTTGAAGTGGCTGGTCGGCCCGCGTGTTGCGGGCTAGTTAGATCGCGGACTCAAACTATGCTGCGCTTCGAAGTCCTTCATGTACGTGGCCAGCGCTTGCACGTCCTCCATGGTGACGGCGTTGTACACGCTTGCGCGCATGCCGCCGACGAGGCGATGGCCCTTGACGTTTTGAATCTGGTGCTCGGCCGCGCCTGCAACAAAGGCCGCATCGAGCTCGGCGTCGCCGGTGCGGAAGGTGACGTTGGCGATGGAGCGGCTGTCGGCCTGCGTTGTGCCATGGAACAGCTCGCTGTGCTCGAGCAGGTCGTAGAGCAGGTTGGCCTTGGCCCAGTTGCGCTCGGCCATGGCGGCAAGTCCGCCGGTCTGCTCAACCCAACGGAACACCTTGCCGCACACGTAGATGCCAAAGGTGTTGGGCGTGTTGAATATGGAGCCCTTGGCGGCCTGGGTCTTAAGGTCCATGTACTGCGGCGTCTGCGCAAAGGCGGGGCTTTCGGCGATAAGGTCGTCGCGCACGATGACCACGGTCACGCCTGCGGCGCCGGCGTTTTTCTGCGCGCCGGCGTAAATGAGCCCGTAGCGCTCAACGTCGAGCGGCTGTGACAAAAAGCAGCTCGAGACATCGGCGACCAGCGGCACATCGCCGCAGTTGGGCAGCTCGTGGTACATGGTGCCAAAGATAGTGTTGTTCTGGCAGATGTAGACGTAGTCGAGCCCGTCGCCCGCGGCCTCGGCGGCAATGCGCGCGTTGACGTCGGCCATGTCTGGGATGCGGTCGAAATTGGTGTCCTCGGAGCTCGCGAGCAGCACGGCCTCGCCGTACTTGGCGGCCTCCTTGTACGCCTTGTTGGCAAAGTTGCCGGTCACGACGTAGCCGGCGCGGCCGCGGCGCATGAGGTTCATGGGGATGCCCGCAAACTGCAGCGTGGCGCCGCCCTGCAAAAACAGGACACGGTAGTTGTCGGGGATGCTCAGCAGGCGGCGCAGGGTTGCCTCGGCGTCGTCGATGATCTGCTGGTACATGCTAGATCGATGGCTCATCTCGAGCACGGACATGCCGCAACCGCGGTAGTCCATCATCTCGTCGGCGATCTCGGCGAGCACGCTTGTGGGCAGTGCGGCCGGGCCAGCTGAGAAGTTGTGCACACGTGCCATCTTCTAGTTCCCCTCGTAGTCGTTTGAGCGTTCGGGATACTTTAGCACAGTGGAGCGCCGGGCGCGACCGCATCACGGTAAAACTCGAGTGCGCCGCTATGATTTACAGGATGGTTACATGGGGGAGGGCGGTCGTTAGGTCTATATCACCGGGATATACCGTGACAAATACTCCTTGAGCGCTGGGTCGCATACATAAAGAAACGTTCCCAGCATGCCGCGCGTCATGAGAACGTAGTAGGCGTTGACGATAATCTTTCGTAGGTCGTCGTCGCTTGCCTTTTTCTTTGCGACGGTATCTTTGAAGTTTGCCTTGTTAACGCAGACGCCCCCTTTGTCGTTGTCGTAGTAAATGTCGGGACCCAGAATTACGAATCCGTAATTGAGGTCGTAGCCCTGCACTGTGTGGATACATCCGACTTCGTTGACGGCGTTGGGGGAGTTAACCCAATCCTTTTGACTCGAGTTCCAACGTTTAGGGATGCCCTCAATGACGATATCGAACGCGTCTTTGTTATTCTTCGTTTCCCACTTCCACGCAAAACCTGCCGTCATGCGGGATAGACCAACTTCTTCTTCCTTGGCTTGCTGCAGAGAACAGAAATCCTCAAATCGGTCGACGATGCCAAACTGGTACCTGGGGATATCGCTGTTCGGGTCGCCGGATCGCGAGTCGTAGGGCTGCGAGGCAAAGAGCTCATCAAACATCATGCCGGCATGCATGTATGCCTTGTTGTCGAGTAGATCGTATACAAAATCGAGATACTCATCGCCGCCACGCACGCGCATTTGGGTACTCAAGCTGAATTCTTCGGTCTCGATTCCCGCTTCTTCGAGTTGGTTGAGTCGCTGCTCGAGGTCGTCCCGATTAAATCCGGATGCACGGACCTGCTGCTTGGGGTCATAGAACAGATAGGCCTTGTCGCAGCATTTAAAAATCCAATCCACCTGGCTGCTCGTGCGCGGCAAGTTGAGTCGTTCGCATGTGTTGTAAAAAGCTCCGATGCCGGCGCCGGCGGTCAAGTAGTTTCCCAGTCGGTGTGCCTCGTCGACAAGCAAGATGTCATACCGATCGTTTTTGGTGACATCGCTGGGGCTCAGGATATCGCTGGGCTTTAACCCGGGAAGGAAGTGCGTGAGCTTTTTGAGCGTCTTGCTCAAAGACTCCATGGGCGTCACGAAGCCGACCCGTAGACCGGAAAGGTTCGGTTCATTTTTGATTTTGAACATGAGACTGATGGCGAGGATTGTTTTGCCTGTTCCCGGAGCGCCGTTTACGACGGTTACGCGCTCTTTCTTGGGGCCGCCGTGTTTAATGTCTTCATGCTCCTGTTCGAGACGTTTATAAATCGTCTCGATCGTTTCGTATTGGTCGGGCGTAAGCGTCTTGAAAGGCGAGAACTTGAACAGATCGGAGTTCTCGAGCTCTTCAATCGGATGAATCGCGTAGTTTTCTTCGCGAAGCTTTGTCCAGAGGTCTCGGAACCTCTGGCGATACTGAGGCCGCTCAAAATAATCGAATTGGGCATAGCCGTTGTTGGCATTGGTGACCTGGTATTTTTCGTCGGCACAGAACAGCTCAATAAGTCGATTCTCGAACTCGAACGTTGCGGATTGGTTGAAGGTGGGATTGTCGATCAGAAGGGTCCGGTCGAAGTCCTTGTCCACGTTTGCAGCGTGTTGTTTCATACGGCGCTGGTAGTTGGTTGTTTGGCCGATGTATGCCGTCTTGTTTCTGCTGTTGGTGAGAATGTAAAGGACGGGCCAACTCTCGTCATGATGGGCTCCAGGCTTTGGCGTGCCAAAGTCCTGAAGAGATTCGCTTGTCTCAAAGGGCTGAGGCAGGGGAAGCGTGTATTGCCGAAGGGCGAACTCATTACTCATGATGGTCCGCCTTTCTGTATTCATTAGATGATGCGTCGACGGGGTAGCGCTCGCCATTGCGCTTGAGCTTGGACGAAAGCGCCGCTGGCAGGTCGATTTCATTTAAATCTGCGAAACGCAGAAGGAAAAGGAGCGTGTCGGCGACTTCGTCTTCGATGGCTTGGCGCTGCTCGGTGTCTTCGAACATTTCTGCAATGCGCTCGTCGCTCATAAAACGAAAGAGCTGAAGGAGCTCGGAGGACTCAGTTGCCATGCCGATGGCGAGCTCTTTTGGCGTGTGATACTTGCGCCAGTCGCGTGCATCACAAAAGTCCCTGACTTGTTCCGTCATGGCATCGAGCCTATCCATCGTCCGCAACCTCCCTGATGTTCATTGTTTTATTATGGCGGTATCTGGGATTTATTGCACCTCATTTGGGGCATGCGGTTTGTTCGGTCGCGATTGCCGGTAGGGGGTTTCACCATGAAAATCGAAGTTGATGTAGACCAACTGCGCGAGAGTCTGCTCGACCGCGCGGGGAGTGCGGCGGGCGTGGGTTTTCCGGCCGCCATGCTCGACGTGATGGATATCGAGGACGAGTCACCCCAAGAGCTCCTAGCCCGATCCGAACGCGAAGGCCTCGACCTCTGCGACTTTGCCGTCGATGGTGACGCGGACGATGACTACGGCGCAGACGAGGAATGGTAGCCGCGATTGAACTTCAACCCCATCCCTTCAATAAGATGCGGTGAAATAGGGACTGTTTAGGCTGCTAGAAGGCCTATTCAGTCCCTATTTCTCCGCAACTTATGGGTGGGGCTGGCTACGACGCTAGCGTGGCAATGACGGCTTCGTCGCCGGCATATATGAGGGTGTTGCCGTCGGGGATGATCGTTTGGCCGTCGCGTTTGAGCATCACCACGATAAAGGGGTGCTTGCCTTGTGGCACATCGCGCAGGCGCAGTCCTGCCAGGCGACCGTGGGGCGTCACGGTGACCTCGCGCAGCGTAACCTCGGCACGCTCCTCAAACGTTGGAGCGGCCATAACCAGAAGGTCGCCTTCTTCGATCACGGTATCCCCGTTGGGCAGCACCGGGTGCGCTCCATCGCGCAGCACCAAGACCACCAGCATGTCGGCGACGCTGCCAATATCGGCGAGCGAGCGCCCGGCAAACGGATGGCCCGCGCCTACCTTGAGCTTAACGAACGACATGCCGTCCTCGTCGCGGTAATCGTTAAAGGTGCGGCGCACGTCGCCTTCCGCGTCGATCATGTCGAGCTTTTTCGCCACTGCCGGTAGCAGCGAGCCCTGCACTACAATGCTCGACACGGCAATCACAAAGACCAGGTCAAATAGGTCGTGCCCACCGGGAACACCGACCACCACGGCAAAGAGGCTAAACACGACCGAAGCCGCGCCGCGCAGACCCGCCCAGCTTACGAGCGCGACTTGGCGAGGATTGGTCTTAAAGGGCGCCAACAGCAGGCCGACGGCGACGGGGCGGCTCACGAAGAGCATAAACGCCATGAGCGCCAGGCCCGGCAACAGCATTTGCGGCAGGCGTGCGGGTGTCACGAGCAGGCCAAGCAAGAAGAAGATCGTCATCTCGGCCATCTCGGTGAGGGTGTCAAAGAAGTGCGCCATCTCGACCTTGCCGGTGATGTCGCTCGCACCCAGCACAATGCCTGCCAGGTATACGGACAAAAAGCCGTTGCCACCCAGATAGCTTGGCAGCGCGTAGGCAATGATCGCCGCGGCGAACAAGAAGATGGTCTGCGCGCCCTCGGCCGTTGCATGTGCGCGTTCAATCAGGCGGCTGGATATCCAGCCGATGGCAAGGCCCAGCCCCACACCCAGAATGATCTGTTTGGCCAGCAGCACGGGAATGTCGATGTTGCCGCCCGCCGCGAGGGTCGCGAGCACCGCGGTGAGCATGTAGGCGACGGGGTCGTTGGAGCCTGATTCGACCTCGAGCAGCGAGTCGGTGCCGCCCTTTAGTGACAGGCTGTGCTCGCGCAGCACGCTAAAGACGCTCGCCGCATCGGTCGACGCCACGACCGAGCCTAGCAGCAGGCCGCCTATCCAGTCGAAGCCCAGCGCGAAGTGCGCAAAGGCGCCCGTGATGCCGGCGGTGATGACGACGCCGAGCGTGCTCAGCAGTACCGCGGGCGCGGTAACGGGCTTGGCGCGGTCGATATTGGTGTTAAAGCCGCCGTAGAACATGATGAACAGCAGCGCCGTGCTGCAGACGGTTTCGGTAAGCGCGTAGTCGCTAAAGTCGATGTGCGCCGGACCGTTGACGCCCAGCAGCATGCCGAGTGCGATAAAGATGAGCAGGGTGGGGAAGGGGAGCTTTTTTCCGACAGGTTTGATGGTCAGGCACAGAATAATGACGAGGCCGATAAAGAGAAGTATCTGGTTCATAGGGAGTGTCCGCTCCTGGGTGGTTGGCGTGGCACGGTCAGTTGTCTGCGGTAATTTGTACCCAAAGATGGTGGGTTTATGGGGTTGGGCCGTGTGTGTTCGCATTATCGACACGAGGCCGGGGCGGGGGGTGGTGCTGGGTGGAGCGTTGATGATGGTGGCGCGGTATTTCCGGAGCGTGCGGGCGGCCGCTTGTAGCCGTTGGCTGTGGTGGCACTTTCCACCGTTATTGCAACGGAGTACAATGGGTAACGTTTAAGTTCAACTTGAAGTTTTAGTCGTGGCATCGGGCTTCGGCCGTAATGCAGGGAAAGGCGTTCCATGGCGATCTATGTGACATCTGATGCTCACGGGCACGTGCGCGCACTGGACGAGGCCCTTTCCAAGATCTCGCTGACGTCCGACGACACGCTATATGTGCTGGGCGACATGATCGACCGCGGTCCCGATCCGGTCGGTGTCATCAACTTGGTGCGGTCGCTGCCCAACTCTCGCGTGCTTAAGGGCAACCACGAGCAGATTATGCTCGACGCGATCATTGGCCAGGACCCGCTCGATGCCGAGACCTGGGATATCAACGGCGGTTGGACCACGCGCCAACAGCTCAACGAAATGGAGTTTGAGGCATACGAGGAGCTAGTGCGTTGGGCTGCTGCCCTGCCGCTCTATGCGGTGACAGAGACTGTCGAGCGGCCGTACCTGCTGGTGCACGCCGGTATTCAGACCGAGGCGGCGCGCGCGTTTTTGCTTGAGCATGGCGTCGATTGCGGCGACGGCAGGGGAGCGGTCGATGCCGATCGCGAGCTGCTGCAGCAAATGCTCGCCGTGCAGTCGTCCGATGACTTGCTCTGGATTCGCCATGGCTATTGGGATGCCCCGACGGGGCTGCTTTCTGCCGAGGGCAAGGGTCCGGTCGTGGTGAGCGGCCACACGCCCACGGTGTCGCTGGGGCGTTATTGCGAGGTTGGCGGCCTGGCAGGGCTCGATGAGGAGTCGGGCCGCGGGCGGATGGTGCGCTTGGGTGGCGAGGATACCGCCGGCGTGCCCGATCGCATCGATATCGACTGTGCGGCGGCCACCGGTTCCGAGTTCGGCCGCGTCGGGATCTTGCGTCTGGACGACGGGGCGGAGTTTTATGCGAACATCAACCCGGGCGAATAATCGCTGCAAAGGGTAGCTAATTTGGGACGGGGCCTTTTTGACTACTTTTGCCCTTCTGCCCGCTAATTGATTTTTCTGGGACGGGGATTAAATAAGGCTCTGTTAGACCAGGATTGACATTCCGCCCCGTCA
>CAUEMA010000023.1 GCA_959018755.1 uncultured Collinsella sp.
TTCTAACGAAGCCGTAACGGCCGTTGGGCTCTTTTGGCGCCAGCCCTTCTCGACCCGCACGCATTTGCTTAAAGTAACAACTTTCCCGATCGATGTAATCACCAAATCAAAACGTGTACATCAGACACCAAAGAGCCCGAAAAATGTCGTTTTTGGTGACTGATGTACACAATTGCAGAATACAGCGCAGCTCAGAACCACCCTCCACATGTCTGGACTCTCTATGCTTACGCTGGATAGACATCGCCAGAACGGGTATAGTATCGAAAGTTTTGTCGTTTACCAGCGGGGGAGTCCTGTGGGCATCAAAAAGAAGATCAAAAAGGAGCTTATCGGCACCTCCGATTACCCGTCGAATAAGATCTTCACGATCTCCAATTTCATTACCTTCACGCGCCTGATCCTCACGCTGGTCTTTCTGTACCTGTTTGTGACGGACAACAACCGTGTCGTCGCCATTGTCATCTATGCCATCGCGGCCTCCACCGACTGGATGGACGGCCAGATTGCCCGCATGACCAAGACGGTCTCGTGGCTCGGCAAGATGATGGACCCCGTCTGCGACCGCGCTCTGCTGTTTACCGGCGTGTTGGGCCTGGTAGTCCGCGGCGAGCTTCCCATCTGGGTCTGCGTGCTCATCATCGGCCGCGATATTTACCTGGGAATCGGCACGCTCATCGTGCGCCGCTATCATCGCCGTCCCATCGACGTAGTTTTTCCTGGCAAGATTGCCACGGCGCTGCTTATGACCGGCTTCTCGCTCATGCTGCTGGGCTTTCCCACTGTGGATGGCTGGCATCTACTGCCCGCTACGTTCACGGCCTTCCCGGGCCTCAACGGCAGCCCGGTTCCGCTTGGCATCTTCTTTGTATACGGCGGCGTCATCTTCTCCATGCTCACCGCCGTCATCTATTCCATTAAGGGTGGAGCAGCCATTAAACAAGCCGTGGCGCATCCAGAAGACGAAGACATCGACTTTCTTAACCCCGAAATCGAAGACTAAGCCATTGGGGTATGATTACGTACAGTACATTATTTGCGGCATGTCCGCGTTAAGTTAGGGGTTGTCATGGACAACATGGTTAACAATATGCCTCAGAACGGTAAGGCCTCAGACGCCACTTGCGTTTTCCGCGTTCCTTCGAGCGATGTCACCGTTCCCGACCTCATGACCAACGTGCACATCACCGCACCCGTCTTATCTATCGTCAAAGGCCCGCAAACCGGCGCCGCCTTTGAGCTCGAGGATAATGTGACCACCATCGGCCGCGATCCTGCTAACGGCATCTTCCTTAACGACATGACCGTGTCGCGTAGCCACGCGCGCATTATTCGCGAGGGTCTGGGTGCCCGCATCGAGGACCTGGGCTCGCTCAACGGTACGTGGGTTGACGGCGCTATCGTCAACGGCGCACCGCTGCACGATGGCTCTTCCGTCCAGATCGGTACGTTCACGCTCATCTACCACGAGAGCACGCCGGAGCGCATCGAAACCGGTGAGTAGGGCATGGCCGAACGCAACTATCTGAGTATCGGCCAGGTCGTCAATCTACTTCGAGGCGCATACCCCGATCTTTCGAACTCAAAAATTAGATTTCTTGAAGATGAGGGGCTCATTACCCCTCATCGCACGCCTAAGGGCTATCGTCAGTACTCCAAGGAGGACGTTGACCGCCTGGAGGTCATTCTGCACCTGCAGAAGACTCGCTATATGCCGCTCAACGTGATCAAGCAGCGCCTGGAAAACGCCACGGACCTGTCTACGCTCGCCTACGAGGTGGGCCTGCTGTCCGACGTTCCGCTCAAGACGGAGCCCAAGGAGACCAAGCAAAAGCTGCATCCTATCGAGACCATCCCCGATATGCTCGGTGTTGAGATCTCGTTTATCCGCTCCCTGGCCGAAAACGACCTCATTCGCATCATCAAGAGCCCGCAAAACCGCGAGCTTGTCGATGGTCGCGATTTCCCGATCATCCGCTACTGCTCCGAGCTTTCGCGTTTCCATATTGAGCCGCGCAACCTGCGCCAGTACGTATCGTCGGCAAACCGCGAGTCCTCAATGTTTGAGCAGGTGCTCGTGAGCATGCTCGGCATGGACACTTCCGATGACGAACGCGACGCCAAGCTCGAACGTGCCTTTAAGAAGCTGCATGACCTCACCGAGGGCGTGCATACGGCACTGCTCAAGAACCGCGTCTTCGAGTCGCTCAACGCCGTAGTCGAGGACGCCGATATCGATGCCCTCGACGAGGAGATCGCACGCTCTGAATCCACCAAGGCCAAAAGCGAAGAGACAAGCGTTCCCGCGGTTGCCGCGAAGGACGAGTCGCTCGTGCATCCGTCCAAGGTCGTCGTCCCCTCGCATAGCCTGTCTACTAACACGGGTAAATAACCGCCGTCCACCCGGAAATCCATGAAAGGTCACGTCATGTACGACTTCGAATCTCACATCGTCGACATCCCCGACTATCCCGAGCCCGGAGTCATCTTTAAGGACATCACGCCGCTCTTTGGTAATCCCGAGGCACTAAAGGCCATGGTAGATGCCCTGGCTGAGCATTTTGCCGGTATGGGTATCACCAAGGTTGTGGGCCCCGAGGCTCGCGGCTTTATGGTCGGCGTGCCCGTGGCTGTTGCCCTGGGCGCCGGCTTTGTGCCCGCTCGTAAACCGGGCAAGCTGCCGCGCAAGACGGTGAGCCAGAGCTACGAGCTCGAATATGGCACCGACTCCATCGAGATCCATGCCGATGCCATTACCTCTAAAGATACCGTGTTGATTCTGGATGACTTGGTCGCGACGGGCGGAACCGTCGAGGCAACAGGTAAACTGGTGCGAGAAATGGGCGCAAAGCTTGTGGGTTACGGTTGTATCCTCGAGCTTGCGTTTCTCAACCCGCGCGAGAAGCTCACGCCTTTCAACGAGGACGTCGAGCTCTTTAGCTTGGTAACGGTGCACTAGCCGCTACCCTTAGATACCGGAAAGGAAGCTCCATGCGCACAGCAAACACGCACAAAAACATGGCACGCTGCGCTGCTACGGCAACCCTCGCTTGTGTTTTGGGCCTTGGCCTCGCGGCTCCGGCCTATGCCGATACCGCATCCGACCTTGCCGCTGCTCGTACAAAACTCGAGCAGATCGGCACGCAAACCCAGCAGATCTACGACGAGCTCGCCACTCAAACGCAGGCACTCGACCAGACCGCTGGCGAGATCACGCAAAAGCAGCAGGAGATCGCCGATGGCCAGGCCAAGCTTTCTAACTACGTTGCCGGCGAGTACAAGACCGGCGGCCTGAGCCTGCTCCAGGTTCTGACGGGTGTCGATGACCTGGGCGATATGCTCAACCGCCTGTTCTACTACGGCAAGGTTTCCGACAAACAGGCCCAGACCATCCAAGAGGTCAAGGAGCTAAAGCAGGAGCTTACCGACAAGCAAGCCGAGCAGGAGAAGAACGTTGCCGCCACGCAAAAGAAGGTCGACGAGCTCAACGCTCAGCAGACCGAGGCTCAAAACGTTGTGAACTCCCTGGACTCGCAGCTGCAGGCCGAGCTTGCCGCCGAGGCCGAGGCCAATGCCGCACTGCAGGCCGGCATTAACGCCAGCACCGCCGAGAAGGCCACCGTGAACACCGAGACCGCCGGCACGACTGAGAACACTAACAACGGTGGCGGTACGACCAACAACGGCGGCAACACGCCTGCGCCCGCTCCCACGCCCGCTCCGTCCCCCACGCCGCCGCCCTCGACACCCGCTCCGGCTCCAACCCCTTCTGCGCCGAGCCAGTCCGTTGACGGCGGCACCGTTGTTTCGCGTGCCTACAGCAAGCTTGGTTGCGCTTATTCCTGGGGCGGCATTGGACCGAACAGCTTTGACTGCTCGGGATTCGTTAGCTACTGCCTCACCGGTCGTTATTGCCGTTTAGGCACCACCGTTACGTTTATGGGCTGGACTCGTGTGACCGATCCGCAACCGGGAGACGTCGTTGTAAATTCGCGTCATACCGGCATTTACGTTGGAAACGGCCAGATGATTCATGCTTCTAATTACAACACAGGGGTTATCCTTACCCCCATTAGTTATAGTATGACTGACTATATTTTTGTGCGCTATTAAGTAACACTTCACAGCATCCGTCATGGGTCTCGTGGCTTTTTCGCTGCGAGGCCCATTCTTTATCTCCGCCAATCAACTCATCTTCAATGAGCTTTTATCTAGTTCTGAATACTAGATATAGAACAGAGTTCAGCAAGATGGTTATAATTAGGCTTGAGTAAATAGAAAGGACCCCATATGAGCTGGGCACTTATCTCCGATTCGAGCTGCAACCTCCGCGATTGGCAACCGACCGCACCCCATACCATCTTTGCATTTGCACCCCTCAAAATTCGAGTGGGGGAGCGCGAGTTTGTCGATGACCTCACGCTCGACGTCCACGAACTCAATTGCACCGTGCAGGCGGAGTCGAGCGCTTCTTCGAGCGCCTGTCCGAGCGTAGGCGAGTGGACCGAGCTCTTTAAGCTTGCCGACAAAACGATTTGCATGCCCATCTCGGAGGGCGTATCGGGGAGCTACAACGCCGCCGCCACGGCACGCGATTTGGTTCTTGCCGAGGATCCTAACCGACAGATTCATCTAGTCAATTCGCGCGGAGCCGGCGGCAAAATGGACCTGATCTTTTTGCTGTTCGACCGCTATCTCGCAAGCAATCCAGACGTTTCATTTGATGAAGCCTGCAGCTATTTTGATGAGCTGGAACAGAACAGCAAGATCCTATTTAGCCTGTGCAATTACGAAAATCTCGCCAAGGCCGGACGTATTCCCAAGGCAGCCGGGGTTATCGCCAATAAACTTAACATTCGAGTTTTAGGTACAGCAAGCGAGGCGGGGGAGATTAAGCTCGTTGGTCACACCCGTGGCGAAAAGAAGATGCTTGGAAAGATCGTCGACACCATGGAAGCCGAAGGCTTTACCGGTGGAGAAGTCGTCATCGACCATGTCGAGAATGAGGCGGGCGCCCAGGCACTTGCCAGCCGCATTGTGGAGCATTGGCCCGGCTCCAAGACCATCATCATGCCCTGCAACGGACTTGATTCATACTATGCCGAGATGCACGGGCTCATTATCGGCTACGGCATGGGCGTGGCTTCGGGCCGATAACGTCCAACTAAACAAAAACACGGGCGGGACAAAGTGACTGGTGGCTCTTTGTCCCGCCCGTGTTGTACGTCGGCTAACTATTAAACCCATTGAACTTTAGATAGCTCATCAGATACGCCTTCGATACAAAAGACGAAACCGCGCTGCGCACGAGCAGCGACTCGCGCGTGACCTGATGAGCCGTATCGGCTACGGGAACCTGCTCAATGGAGAACGCTGCGCGAATCGATGCCTCGAGCTGGTCGACCACATAGTCAAAGGCGGTCGGCGCATCATAGCTCAGGCGTTGAATGTTAAAGAGCGCCTGGACCGCAGCGATGGGCAGCACCTGCTTAAAAATACAAATGGCGATAAGGCGAGCAATCTGCTCGCGGCCATATTGCTTTTTTACCGGAGCCGGCACCAGGCCGACCTTTACGTAGTTGTTGATCATGGAAGGCGTAATGACGGGCTGCTCCACACAAATCGAAAGCGGCTCCAACCACAGTTCGATGTACTCAATGACCTGATCACGGTAGAGCGTCACATTCGGCAACTGGTTATAGCGCGGCAAGCTGAGCGTATTGAGTTTGCGAACTATATCAGACTGGATAAATGCATCAGGTAGCACCGTTGGTTGAATATCCTCTGGGCTAATGCTGGCCGACGTATCGGACATAGGAATGACATGTTTAACGTGATTCATATGGTGCCTCCGTTCGTTTTCAATATTGTATTCTAGATTATCTAGTTTTGCATACCACAATGAACGGTATGATCGTCGGCTTTGACTCGGGTACGACCGCAGAATAACTGGCTCGTGTTTTGCACAACAAAACATCCCGTGACAACATTGCCTTAAGCTCGTTGTGCGGGATGTTTTAGTGAAAGAACAACCTTACATAAGATATATTATCGTACTTATCCGCGTAAGAAAGCGTATGCGCTGGTAGCCGCTATGGCTCCGTCCGAAACGGCGGTCACAACTTGACGTAACCGCTTGGAACGGATATCGCCAGCAGCAAATAAGCCAGGCGTGCGGGTGGCCATCGATTCGTCGGTCACAATACCGCCGTCGGGAGCCAGATCCACCAGATGCTCAACAAGCTCGGCATGAGGCTGCGTGCCAGCAAAGACAAAGATACCAAACGAGCCAGGATCGAAGGACTCGGAATAGGTTTCACCGGTGGCGTTGTCCTTAAATGTGATAGTCGTGGGCATGGCATCGCCCGATAGTTCCACAATACTAGTTTGGTACCTAACTGAAATATTATCTTTTGCGAGCACCTTTTGAACCACGCCATCGGGGGCACGAAACTGATCGCGGCGCAAGACGATGGTCACGCTGCTGGCGATTTCTGACAAGAACAGGGCTTCCTCACAGGCAGCATTGCCGCCGCCGATGACAAAAACCTGCTTACCACGAAAGAACATGCCGTCGCATGTCGCGCAGTACGAAACGCCACGACCGCGATACGTATCCTCGCCAACAAAACCAGCAAATCGCGGCGTGGCACCCATGCAAGCGATAACGCTCGACGCCAGCGTATCGCCCATATCGCAATGCACCGTAAACAGCGCTGAATCCGCATCGTAATCGATGCCCGTTACCATGCTCCATGCGACCTGTGCTCCCAGGCCCTCTGCATGCTGCTGAAAACGCTCGCCGAGTTCGACGCCACTCAAGAGCGGTATGCCCGGATAGTTCTCGACCTCATTGGTTGTGGCAATCTGTCCTCCCGACATGCCCTGTTCGAACACAGTCGTCGTGAGGTTGGCACGCGCCGCATAAATGGCTGCAGCATAGCCCGCGGGGCCGCCGCCGATAATAGCAACATCGATCGGCTGATGGGTAGTCATGAAGAGACCTCCTGTCGAAAGATTGGCGTTCTTTGCGCTCATACCCAAATTTAGACGAACGTGACACTCATGCACTACAATGATTCCTTGCGAAACTTAGATGAAGGGGAGTTATCGATGGATCAAACGCAGATGGGCAATGACGCTCCCCTGCCCACGCAAAGCACTCCCCAATCGGAACAGACCTCGCTCTTGGCTCAGCAAAAACCTCTCGTGACCATCGTGCACGCCTCGGTCGGATCGGGCCACAAGGCCGCCGCAAATGCGATTGCGCAGGCATTCGACCTCATCCGCGGCACCAATGGCATCCCCGAGGATGTTGAGATTGAAGTGCTCGATATCCTTGATTTTGGACGCATAAAATTCGACGGCAACAAAACGGCCGCCTCGTTTACCGGCGCCACACGCCCAATTTACGATTTAACCTGGCGTTATACCCTTACAGGACACCTGCTTTGGGGCGGCGGCACGGCATGGTCGCGCATCATGTTCCCCGCATTTAACGAATACGTTCGGACTCGTAGGCCCATTGCCGTGGTAGCCACACATATCACGGCAGCCAACGTTGCCGTTGGTGCGCGCGTCATTACGGGCATCGACTATCCCGTCATTTGCGTACCGACCGATTACGAGGTCGAGGGCTGGTGGCCCCATAAGGACACCGACCTATTCTGCGTGGCAAACGAGTTTATGGCCGAAACACTCCGCCCCCGCAAGGTTCCCGAGGCAAAGATCCGCATTACAGGCATCCCCATTCGCGCCGGGTTCGATACGGATTACAATCGCGAGGAAGAACTCGAGAAGTTCAATCTCCCCACAGACAAGCTCGTTGTGCTGGTGATGGCCGGCGCCAGTTTGCCTCAACCGTACGTTCGCTTTCGCGCGGAGATGGACCGCACCCTCCCCTTCCTGCGCAGCTTCGAGGACATGCACTTTGTCTTTTTACCGGGCAAGGATGCCGAGTATGCCACCCGTCTCATAATGCTTTTCGACGCCATGAAACTCGAGAACGTCACGGTTCTTGACTACGTCGATGACATGGCTGCGCTTATGCACGGCTGTGACCTGGCAATCCTCAAATCGGGCGGACTCACTGTTACCGAATGCCTGTGCGCACACCTGCCGATGATTCTACTGGGCAAGTCCTATGGCCAGGAAAAGGCCAACACCACCATGCTCACCGGCATGGGCGCCAGCATGCATGTCACCACCGCACGCGAGCTGATCGTGACGTTGCGCCATCTCCACGATCATCCCGAGTCGCTCAAGGCACTGCTCATCAATGGCGAAGTGCTACGACGCCCACGCGCAGCCGAGGATATCGCAATCGCAACCATGGAACTTGCAGGCAAGCCCCAAAAGCGCAAACGAGCCTTCTGCCGCTTCTACTGGGGCGAAAAACCCGCACATATCAGGTAGTGACTTACTGTCCGCTGACCGGCCCGGCCCGCCTATATATCATCCCATGCTCAAACATTCTCGCTTCGCAGGGGCGCATGAATCCCACCCGTCCGGGGCTCACCCATATCATTCCATGCTCAAACATTCTCGCTTCGCTTCGCTCGCTGCGAAACTGCGCGTGGAACGATATGGGTGAGCCCCGGACGGGAGTCTTCTTGCTTGAAAACAAAAAACATTCTTTCTAGCAAGCCGATTAGATAAGGGAACTTTTCATTAATCGAACCGGTTTGCTATAAGATTTTATCTGCTTTTTCTGAAGAAGCCGTTTCAGTTGCTAGCACGTAAACGAAGCTCTCCCGTGGGAGGCCCCTATATATCGTTCCACGCGCAGTTTCGCAGCGCAGCGAGAATGTTTGAGCATGGAATGATATATAGGGGCCTCCCACGGGAGAGCGGACATTACAATACGCCGCTAGAACCGAAACCGCCGACTCCTCGGTCGGTTTTGTCTAGTTCGTCTACCTCTACAAGATTGACTGTGGGGACTTCTTGGATGACGAGCTGGGCGATGCGGTCGCCTTTGTTGATCTGAATATTGTTGGTGGAATCCAGGTTGATGAGGATGACCTTAAGTTCACCTCGATAGTGGGCGTCGATGAGACCGGGCGTGTTGACTATAGACAGGCCCTGCTTAATGGCTAGGCCGCTGCGGGGCTGGACAAAGCCGGCGTAGCCATCGGGCAGCGCAATGGCCAAGCCAGTGGAGACCAATCGGCGCTCAAAGGGCTTGAGGATGCAGTCTTCGTTGGCGCGGAGGTCAAGGCCGGCATCCGTGGGATGGGCGTATTTGGGAAGCTCGACCATGGGATCGAGACGCTTAATGTTAACGGTAATGTTGGACATGAAATCACCTTAGCTTGTCGAGCTCTTGCAGAAACTCGTCGACGTCTTTGAAATCACGATAGACCGAGGCAAAGCGAATGTAGGCCACCTTGTCGATCTTGGCCAGGCGCTTGAGCACCATATCGCCCAGTTCGTGGGACGTTACAGCCGTCAGCGTACGCGACCGCAGCTCCACCTCGATATCATCGATGATCTCGTTGAGCTTTTTCGTGTCGATATCGCGCTTAATCGTGGCGCGCATCAGGCCGACCAGCAGCTTATTGCGATCGAACCGCTGCTTTGATCCGTCGGATTTGATGACCTCGATGGGATCTTCGCAGCGCTCGAACGTCGTAAAACGATAATTGCACGAACAACATTCACGACGACGCTTGATAGTGTTGTTCGACTCCTGCATACGGGAATCGACAACGCGGGTATGTGCCTCGCCGCATTTGGGACAGCGCATGGTACCTCCTCTTAAACGATAACAAGGGTACCATGCGACCGAGCGGAAATCTTACGAACGAGCCGGAACTTTCAGAACTGCACCAGCATCAAGAGAGCCGCGATCGAGGTGATTGACACTACGAATCATGTCGGAAGTCTCCTGCGTGGAAAGGCCATCGACGGGATGCTCCTGGGCAAGCGACCACAGGGAATCGCCGGACTGCACGCGAACCGTCTCGTAGGTAACGTTGGCTACGGAATCGGCATATGCAGCGTGACGAGCAGAAAAAACTGACGTGGCGAGCACAAAGAACAGGGTGAACGCTACAGCAACAGCAACAATCGTCGAGGCCTTCAGGGCAACAGGAGCCAAAGCAACGGACGCACGCTGGGTGCGAACGGGTTTAGTGGCCACGGTCTGAAAATGAGAACGTCCACCCTTCACGACCGTAAAGGCCGGCGATGCGGGCACCTCAAGCTTAAGAGCGAGGTTTCCCTGGACCATATCCGCTGCGTTCATTCTGTTCTCCTATCGTTTGTTTTGACGAGAACTGTTTTATCAAGCCGCGGGGACAAAAAAGTCTAGCGCGGGAACGAGTGTTCGGTTATTATTATCTTCGAACAGTTGTTCCTGTCAAGCAAAAATAGAACATTTGTTTGGTATGGGTAGAGAGGAATCCCTGATGGCTCGCAAAATTACCAAGCGTCAGCAGCAAATTTACGACTTCATCAAGGAATATCAGCAGGAGAAGGGCTATCCGCCCAGTGTACGCGAGATGGCTTCGGCTGTGGGCCTTTCCTCCCCTAGCACTGTACATGCGCATCTCTCCGCACTCGAAGCACGAGGCCTGCTCAAGCGTGACGCCACCAAGCCTCGCGCTCTCGAGCTCTTTGACGAGGACGGATCTTCCGTCTCCATCTCAAAGTCCGATGAGCCCGCGGCGCCCCGTGGCACCGTATCGCTGCCTCTCGTAGGCCGAGTCGCTGCAGGGATTCCCATCCTTGCCGAGCAGAATATCGAAGACACCTTTACCATCCCAACCGAGATCGCAACGGACCAGGGGTCCTTTATCCTCGAGGTCCACGGCAATTCGATGATTAACGTCGGCATTTATAACGGCGACTACATCATCGTTCGTGAGCAGAAGAGTGCCATGAATGGCGAGATTGTCGTGGCTATGATCGATGGCTCTGCAACGGTCAAAACATTCTACAAGGAGCAGGGACGCGTTCGTCTGCAGCCCGAAAACGACACCATGGAGCCCATCTACGCGACGAATCCCACGATTCTGGGCAAGGTCGTCGGTTTGATGCGCCGGTTTTCGTAATGCAAAAACGCATCACTGTCTTTGATACTATTCGCGGGTTTACCATGCTGTCGATGGCGGGATTTCATGCCTGCTACGACCTTGCCTACCTATATGGTTGGAAGATGCCCTGGTTTACCCAGACCATCTTCCAGGACATCTGGCGTGCCAGCATCAGTTGGGTATTTTTGTTTATTGCCGGCTGGATGTGCACCCTCTCGCGCAACAACATCAAGCGTGCCGTCAAATATGCCGCTGCCGCTTTAGTTGTATGGGTCGCAACGACGCTCGTCTCAGTCGATGACTCGGTGAACTTCGGCATCATTTTCTGCATGGCGGCGTGCACCGCCATTGTTGCACTCGCGCGCCCGGTTCTCGATAGGGTGCCGACAGTATGGGGTATAACAATTTGCCTCATACTCTTTGCCTGTACCTGGAGCATTCCTAAAGCGGTCTACCCTATCCCCTATCTAGCTTGGCTGGGATTCCCAGGTCCAGAATTTGTCTCCGGTGATTACTATCCGCTCATACCCTTCTTATTTATGTACCTCGCAGGCTTCTTTGCCGCCCGCACGGCACAAAAAGCAAACCTTGAAGCGCCAGCATGGGCCTATGAGAATCCCATCCCGATGCTCGCAAGCCTCGGACGCCATGCGCTACCGTTCTACCTGCTTCATCAACCCGTTATCTTAGGCGTGCTGGAGCTGATTTACTCTGTTCGGTAACGCTCGAGACGCGGTGCGATACGGGCCGGAAGCTTTGCCACAATACGAACGCCGTCCTCGAGGTATTCCTCGTGCAGAAGGGTTCCCTGTTCGTGCACGAGCGTGATTAACGCGCCCTCTCGATACGGGATATCGGCCGAGAGCAACACGTCCGTAGCGGCCGCTTCACGAGCGATGCGGTCGACTAAGTCATCAAGACCCTCACCCGTCTGAGCCGAGAACAGCACCGCCTCGGGATAGCGCCGACGGAAGCTCAAGCGGTCAACGCCATCGAGCAGATCAATTTTATTGAATACGGTAAGCGTCAGGCGCTCACCGGCACCAATCTCGTCAAGGACACGATCAACCGCCTCGAGCTGACGCTCGTAATCCTCATCGGAAGCATCCACGACTTTAAGAATCAAATCGGCGCCGAGCACCTCGGAAAGCGTAGATTTGAAAGCGTCGACCAGGCCATGGGGCAGTTTTTGAATAAAGCCGACGGTATCGGTAATCGTCATGCCACGGCCACCGGGCAAACGGTACGAGCGCGTCGTAGGATCGAGCGTAGCAAACAGCTTATCCTGCGAAAGTACCTTGGATCCCGTCAATCGATTAAGCAGCGTCGACTTACCGGCATTGGTGTAGCCAGCCAACGCCACACGAAACGCCGGCGATTCAATACGGCTTTTCGATTGCACGTCGCGACGCTGTTCAACCTGTTTCAGTTCGCGTCGAAGAGCTGCGATCTTATTGCGAATCAGGCGACGGTCGACCTCGAGCTGGCTTTCGCCCTGGCCAAAACGCGATCCAATGCCGCCGCGCGTCTGTTCCTTAGCAAGATGGCTCCACATACCTCGCAGACGAGGCAGCAGATACTGCAACTGTGCCAGCTGCACCTGTAAGCGGCCCTCACGCGTCTGGGCATGCAGACCAAAGATATCCAAAATCAACGCCGTACGGTCAATAATCTTAACCGGTTCGCCCACGGCTTTCTCAAGATAGGACTGCTGTGAGGGCGTCAGGTCGTCGTCGAAGATAACAACATCCGCATCCATGCGATGAACCAAACCGCACAGCTCCTCGACCTTGCCGGAGCCGATAAACGATTTGGGATAGGGCTTGACCAGGCGCTGCGACAAGCGTGCCACGCATTGGGCTCCAGCAGTGTGAGCCAAGCGCTCGAGCTCATCGAGCGAACGGTCGAGCGGCCAGGCATTATCGCGCCACTCAACACCAACCAAGACGGCACGCTCAGGTTCAGGCGCCGTAGAGACCAAGGGAAAACGTGCCATTAGACAGCCTCGATACGACGGTAGATATCATCAACGACCTCATCGATCGTAAACTCATCCATATCGAACCACACGATGCGATCGTCACGCTTAAACCAGGAAAGCTGGCGCTTGGCATAGCGACGTGAGCGCATCTTGATAAGCTCACGGGCCTCATCCATGGTAATAGCGCCACGCAAGGCATCAATAATCTCTTTGTAACCAATTGCCTGCATCGACGTGAGCGCATCACCCAAGCCCTGGTCCATAAGGCCACGGACCTCATCAACCAGCCCCTGCTCAAACATAAGGTCGACACGCATGTTAATGCGCTCATACAGCACTTTACGGCTACGCGTCAGACCAAACCACAAGGCATGATAACGCTCGCGCGGGACGCTGAATTTCGACTTCTGCTGGGCATACGACACGCCGTCATCGTGCATCTCGAGCGCACGAATCACGCGACGCACGTTATGGGGATGAATCACGGCGGCCGATTCCGGGTCGAGTTCGGCAAGCAGGGCATGCAGTGCCTCCTCACCAATGCGCTCGGCAAGCTCCTGGTAGCCCGCGCGACGTTCGTCCTCGAGATCACCCGAAGGAAAATCCATTTCATCGAGTGCAGCCTTGAGATACAGGCCCGTACCGCCGCAAAAGACCGGAAGACGTTGCTCGCCAAGCAAACGCTCGATATGCGCCCGGGCATCCGTCTGATAGAGCGCAGCTGAATACGCGACGCCCGGATCCACGATATCGACAAGGCGCAGGGGCACCGAGCACTCCTCGGGCATCATCTTGGCCGTACCGATGTCCATGCCACGATAGATTTGCATCGCGTCACAAGACAACACTTCGGACGAAAGACGAGCGGCCAGGCGGTCGGCAACATCGCTTTTGCCGACCGCCGTCGGACCGACAATCGCTACGGCAGAAAGGCTTGCACCGGTGGAAATCATTAGCGAGGCTCGCCCACGACGGAGCCAGACAGATACCACGTCTTGGCGACATCAACATCAATGTCGACGATTTTACCGATGAGCTGATCGATACTATAGCCAGCAGGAATCGGCGCATGCACCGTCTGGTTCTTGGGGCTTTTCCCCAGAAGAACAGCGTCGTTCTTCTTGCTCGTACCCTCAATAAGCGCAGGCACCACGGTGTGAAGCTCGCCCTGGTTATACTCGTGAGCCGTCGTCTCGATAACCTTGACCAGACGGTTAAAGCGCTCAAGGATAACCTCATGCGGGGTGGGATCATAAATCTCAGCTGCCGGGGTACCGGCGCGCTTGGAGTAAATAAACGTGTAGGCCTGGGCATAACGAACCGTCTCGGCAAGCGAGAGCGTCTGCTCAAAGTCTTCCTCGGTCTCGCCCGGGAAGCCCACGATGATGTCGGTCGAAAGCGCAATATCGGGCATACGGTTACGAATACGATCGACCAGGCCCAGATAATCCTCGCGCGTATATCGACGATTCATCTCTTTAAGAATGCGCGTGGAACCCGACTGAACGGCCAGGTGGAGCTGCGGCATGACGGCAGGTGTCTCGGCCATAGCATCAATGGTCTCGGGCAGCAGATCCTTAGGATGCGAAGAGGTAAAGAAGATACGCTCGACGCCCGTATCGCCCACAGCGCGCAGCAAGTCGGCAAAGCGCGGCTTGCCAAAGAGATCGCGACCGTAGGAGTTCACGTTTTGGCCCAGCAGCGTAATCTCGCGCACGCCCTGACGCACCAGACCTGTCACCTCGTCGACAATCTCCTCGAAGGGACGGCTCTTCTCACGACCACGGACGTACGGCACGATGCAGTACGTGCAGAAGTTGTTGCAGCCCGTCATGATGGGCACCCAAGCGTGATACTGCGTCTCGCGATGCCACGGCATACTCATGGCGTCGGTATCCTCATGCTCATTCGTACGGATATGGCGCTTGCCATCCAAAAACGCCTCGGCAATGAGCTCGGCCACGTGCGCAATAGAATGGGTGCCAAAAATGACGTTGACGTTATCGACGTTGGTGAGCAAGCCCTCGCCATCGCGTTGGGCGATGCAGCCGCCCACGGCGACCACGCGCTTACCCGAAGGCGAAGGAGGAAGGCTCTTGCAGGAATTGCACTGACCATACAGGCGCGTATCGGCAGCCTCGCGTACACAGCACGTCATGAACACGACAATATCAGCATGCTCGGGATCGAGCGCCATAAGACAGCCAAACGAATCGAGCAGGCCACTCACGCGCTCGGAGTCGTGCTGGTTCATCTGGCAGCCGAATGTGCGGATAAAGTAGGTTTTACCGGCAAGAATATCGCGTACGGAAAGCTGGTCCATGAGCTTACATCCTAACGATGGTATCGACGGGCGCATAGGTGCTACGAGCGTGCAGATGGCTCGCTTAAGCAACAGGCTTAACGTCGTCCATGACGACATTATCCATAGCAGCCCGATTAATCTGGTGAACGTAGATAGAGAGACGAATTGCCGTGCGCGACTCTCCGTTAATGAGAATGTCGGAGAACACCGGCGCGCAGGAGACATCGAAGCCGGTCGGAATCAGAAAGCCGCGCGCAATGGCGACGGCCTTGATGGCCTGGTTGACGGCGCCAGCGCCGACGCATTGAATGTTGACGGGGACGCCATCTTTGACCATGCCGGCAATGGCGCCGGCAACGGACGCGGGCGATGATTTGCTTGATACCTTCAGGCAATCCATGAAGAAACTCCTGCGTTTAAAAGTACGTTTTAACTGCAATAACTGTATCGTACCGAGCGGACTCGGTAAAGATTTTATTCCTCTTTGGCGAGATCGAACGTCACCGTGATGCGATCACGCGAAACGCGAATCTTAGGGTCGCCGCACAGATTGAGGTAATACCGGGCGGCAAGGTCGTTAAAGTCACGCTCGACAGCACGCGAAAACTGCGCCATGTCTTCCTTGGCGATGCGAAGGCCTCGACGGTCCTTGGCAAGATCGACGGGAGCCGGCGCATGCGAGGTGGAATCGCGCTCGCGCAGCAGACGCGCGGTCACGCCGCGGACGGGCTTAATCTGTCCCGACAGAATACGGTGGGCAGTGCGCTCGGACATCTCGAGGCCCAGCCCGGAGCAGATCCGGATAAAGTCCTCGGCATCAGAGGCAAGGCCCAAACGATCGATAACCGGAAGCTCGCACTCGTCATCGATAAAGAGCAAGCGCGACGTATCGAGACGGCTCGAAGCCTGAGCGTACAGGGTCGCAGCAATCTCGGACGGAGAGCCCAGATACACATCGCAGCCACGCAGCTCCTCAAGGGCAAACTCGCACGCTGCGCGAATGATGTTATGGGGTCCACGAGCGCATACATAGCGACCGTCTTCGTCTTTAACCGCCTGGGGCCAGCTCGACTGGTCGGCGCGCTCGCTCAAGCGATCGGTGGCAACGCACACCTTAAACGCGGAACCCAAATCGACACCCGATGTAACAACGCGTGCCTCATCCGTGTTCTGCTTGATAGAGAACAGCGCCATACCACGACCGTGAACACCCCAACGGTCCATTTTCATGCTCTCAAGCTTGGAGGTGACACGGGCATCGAAGATACGCTCCTGCATGTCCTGCGGCACACCCGAACCGTTATCCAGGAAGAGGAGGGTGCGAACACCCTCCTCCTTGGTCGTGGCGAGATAGACCTTATCGGCTCCGGCATCGCGAGCATTACGCAGCATCTCGATGACAATGTCCTCTACATGCTGAATGTCATGCTTGGCCTGACGGCGTTCGGCCTCCGAAACGCGGAGGCGGACATACCCCTCGCCAAGGTTTTCCTCGACGCGAAGGTTGCCCTCCCCCGACATCGACGCGATAAATGAGATGAGCTCGTTCGCGTCGTTCATGTTATTTAGCGATATCGACGGCACGGCTCTCGCGAATCACGACAACGCGCACCTGACCGGGATACTCCATCTCTTCCTCGATCTGATGGGCGATATCGTGCGCAAGCACCGTGGACTGGGCATCGGAGATCTTGTCCGGCTGGACCATGACATGAACCTCGCGACCGGCCTGCATGGCATAGGTACGCTCGACGCCATCGTGAGAGTTAGCGATCTCCTCGAGCTTCTCAAGGCGCTTGATGTAATTCTCGGCAGACTCGCGACGGGCGCCGGGACGAGAAGCAGAGACGGCATCGGCAGCCTGGACCAGAACGTCGAGCACCGTGTTAGGGTCGACATCGGCATGATGGGCCTCGATCGCGTGAACGATAACGGGCTTCTCGCCATAACGGCGGGCAAGCTCGGCGCCAATGACAGCATGCGGGCCCTCAACGTCGTGGTCGATGGCCTTGCCCAGGTCATGCAAAAGACCGGCGCGCTTGGCGGTCACAACATCCAGACCAAGCTCGGAGGCCATCACGCCGCACAGGTCGGAAACCTCAAGCGAGTGCTGCAGCACGTTCTGACCAAACGAGGTGCGGTAGCGCAGAGCGCCCAGGGTCTTGACGATCTCGGGATGCAGGTCGTGGATACCGGTATCGAAGGCAGCCTGCTCGCCGGCCTCGCGCACACGCTGCTGAACCAAGTCGGCGGCCTTGTGGTACATCTCCTCGATGCGGGCGGGGTGAATGCGGCCATCGGCAATGAGGTTCTCGAGCGCCACACGGGCAGTCTCACGACGGACCGGATCGAAGCTCGAAAGCACAACGGTCTCGGGGGTGTCGTCAATCACGAGGTTGACGCCAGAAACCTGCTCAAAGGTGCGGATGTTGCGACCCTCACGACCGATGATACGACCCTTGAGGTCATCGGAGGGAATATGAACGGAAGTGACGGTGACCTCGGCGGTATGGTCGGCGGCGCAACGCTGAATCGCCAGGGAGAGAATCTCCTGGGCGGTCTTGTGGCACTCGGCGCGGACCTGCTGCTCGGACTCACGGATGATGGTGGCCGCCTCGTGGGTAACCTCGCCGCGGACCTTGTCGAGCAGCTCCTTGTGAGCGTCCTCGCGCGTAAGGTCGGCAATACGCTCAAGCTCGGAGGTCTGCTTGGCGCAGAGCTCCTCAAGCTCGCGAGAGCGCTTCTCGACCTGACCGGCCTGGCTGGACAGCTGATGCTCACGCTTGTCGAGCGCATCGTTGCGACGATCGAGCGATTCCTCGCGCTGCATCACGCGATTTTCGAGCGTGCGAATCTCGCTCTTACGCTGCTTGTCCTCGGCCTCGGCGGCCTGCTTGTTCTTGATGATCTCTTCCTTAGCCTCGAGCAGAGCCTCTTTTTTGAGGGTCTCGGCCTGACGCTTAGCATCACCGATCAGGGACTCTGCCTGCGCGTGTGCCGACTGGATCTTTTCGTCGGCCTCGTGAAGACTACCCTGCTTGGCGGTGCGCATGTAGGCAATGGCGGCGATGGCACCCAATACGATGCCAACGAGCGCTGCAATGATAGGCATGCTCACTCCTTTTTATGGATTCGTTACACAGCAAAGCGAACCGTCCTTACGAACGGCTCGCGACATTTGAGTAATATGGGCGCAGCTTATGCGGGTCGGATACAGATAAACATATAAACAAACTCATCACAGATGAGCACATATCACAAAGCAAATGACAGTGATTATCCTACGTTGAACCGCAACAACTGTCAAATAAACGCACCCGGCACGGCGCCTATCAAGCGGTGAACGGCAGGGGCGTACCATGCGCACGCTTACACGGCGCATTCCTCGCTTGAGGCATCGAGGCGCGCCTTAACGGCATCGGCGGCGATGTGATACGAGAAGCCCTTACCCATCAAAAATCTGACGAGCTTTTCGAATGCACGCGCTTCGGGAACGCGACGTTTAGCGAGCAAGGCCGACGCACGAGCCAAGTCGTCATCCACGGCAAAATAATCCTCTGGATACCCGGGGATATCGTCAAGTACGACATGACGGCGCTTGAGTTCAGCCTCGATCTTGCGCTGTCCCCAGCCGCGACGTTTGCGTTCTTCGATAAAGTACGAACAAAAGCGGTTCTCATCCAAAAAACGATACTCGGTCGCTCGAGCAACCGCAAAATCGATCGCAGGCTGTCGAAAGCCATAGCGCGCCAACTTATCGCGCACCTCGCCCGTGGCATGATCGCGGCGCGAAAGCATCTCGGTCACCATGGTGAGTGCACATTTACGTTCGATAAGCTGCACCGCCTCGCGAAAGTCATCCCAATCACAGGGAAGGTCGGGGCGGTTCTTAACGTACAGGCGCGCCACGCGCACGGGAATCCAAATGGAACGTTCGAAACCGCCCTCAAGATCGCAATCGATATGCGCGCAGGGCTTTTTAGACGCATAACCGCTCGAGAACGAGGAAGCCGCCTTCTTATCGGGAAAGACAACCGTGGCCTCGGTCACCGTATACGACATGTCGGCATCCGCTACTCATCGTCATCGTCGAGCATCGCGGAGCCATCGATGGCGTACAGCTCATCAAACTCCTCGGGTGCGGGTTGGTCGGTCAACTCAACCTCGGAGGGGGCATCATCGTCATACTCAAGACCGCAGGCAAGGCGAACTTTGTGCTCGATCTCGTCAGCGCAATCCGGGTGCTCGCGCAGGAACGTCTTGGCGGCCTCGCGACCGTTGCCGAGCTTATCCTCGCCATAGGCAAACCAGGACCCCATCTTTTTGCAGATGCCGCACTCGACGGCCATATCCAGAATCGAGCCCTCTTTGGAGATGCCGGTGCCGTACATGATGTCAAACTCAGCCGAGCGGAACGGAGCGGCCACCTTGTTCTTAACGACCTTGGCACGAACGCGATTACCGATAACCTCGTCCTTGAGCTTGATGGTATCGATTTTGCGAATATCGATTCGCACGGAAGAGAAAAACTTGAGTGCGCGGCCGCCCGTGGTGGTCTCGGGGTTGCCGAACATGACGCCGATTTTCTCGCGCAGCTGGTTAATGAAGATGCAGGTCGTGTTGGACTTGGAAAGCGAGCCGGCGAGCTTGCGGAGCGCCTGGCTCATCAAGCGAGCCTGCAGACCCACCGTCGTGTCACCGATCTCGCCCTCGATCTCGGCACGCGGAGTCAAGGCGGCTACAGAGTCGACAACAATGGCGTCGATGGCACCGGAGCGCACAAGCATATCGACGATCTCGAGCGCCTGCTCGCCCGTATCGGGCTGGGAAATGAGGACCTCATCGATATCAACACCGATACGCGCGGCATAGGTGGGATCTAGCGCGTGCTCGGCATCGATAAATGCAACAACGCCGCCCATGGCCTGCGCCTCTGCAAGGATCTCGAGTGAAAGCGTTGTCTTACCGGAGGACTCGGGGCCATAAATCTCGACGATACGGCCGCGCGGCACGCCGCCGATACCCAAGGCGGCATCGAGCGCCAGAGAGCCCGTCGGAATAGCCTCGACCTCGAGCTCGGGACCGCCGTCGCCATACCTCATAATAGAGCCCTGGCCGAACTTCTTCTCAATCTCGGCCTTGGTGGTGGCGATCATCTCATCGCGCTCTTTACCCGTCGTGCGTGCATGAACGGTACGTACGGGACCTGAATTCTTGGCCATGAATAGCCCTCCTCTTAACAACCTGAAACGATAATAAACGAACGGCTGTTCGTGGTCAACCGTTCAGATTCATCATATGTACCCGACCATTCCAAAACCCGACCAAACGCCGACCAATCACCGACCAAACGCTTGACCACGCCAATCACAAATAGAGGTGCACGAATAAATTTAGGCCTTATACCAGCGCAAACACCAATTCCGTCAAAGGTCCCTATCTCCACAATTAAGGGGCCCTAAGGCCCCTTAAACCATGTCTATTCCATAGAATTGAGCACGCGAACAATGCGCTCCAAAGCCTCCGCGACCGCATGAGCACGAACGCACGACCGATCGCCCTCGTAATGACAGCGCGCAGACTCGACAACCGGCGCTCCCCCATCGGCCGCGCGATACGCCCACCCAATATAGAACGTACCGGCGGGGTCTTGCTCGGTGCCACCACCGGGCCCAGCGTAGCCCGTTGCGCTTACGGCTATATCGCTCTGATAAAGCTCCAGCGAGCCTGCGGCCATCTCGCGAGCCGTCTGGTGCGACACGGCGCTAAACCGATCGAGCGTTTCCTGTTTAACGCCGAGCACGCGATGTTTGATCTCATCGCAGTAGGTCACCGCGCCACCACGAAGCACCGCCGAGGCACCCGGGATATCGGCAATCGTCGAGCCAATCATACCCGCCGTCAGCGACTCCGCCGTCGAGACCGTCACACCACGGGCACTCGCGCGCTCGACAATATCGCGCGCCAGTTCCTCGTTGTTTGCGGCGATTAGCAAATAAGACTCCGTCATACCCACCAGGACCTAGACCGAAAAGACGATCTTGCGACAGTTCCAGAAGTACTGGGCGCCCGAGACAATGGTCAAAATCACGGCGATGACGTACAGGAAGCGCGACACCGAATAGACACCGAGCAGCAGCGACACCGGCCCCAGCTGGAGACCGGCCATCGCAAAGACGCACAGATAGCCGCAGATGGAGACCATCGTGGTCGCCGTCTTATACTTGCCGAGCTTATCGGCGGCAACGACCACGCCGGCAGCGCTCGCGACCATGCGAAGGGCACTCACCAGCAGCTCGCGGAACAAGATGATGAACACGGACCACACGGTCACCGCGCCAAAATCCAAGAACAGCAGCAGGGCCGAAAACACCAGCAGCTTGTCGGCGATGGGGTCCAAGAACTTGCCGAAATCGGTGATCTCGTTGCGCGAGCGCGCCAGATAGCCGTCGACCTTATCGGTGCACGACAGGATCACATACAAAATGAAGGCAGCGGCGGCGAGCGGGCCGTCAAAGGTGCTCCAGTCCGTACCGGCAACGCTCGCGTGAGACAGGGCCGAGACGATCATGAACACCGGGATAAAGACGATGCGAACGCACGTCACGATGTTGGCGGGCGTCCAAACACTCGTCAGTTCCTTATTGCTCTCGTTTGCCACAACGCTCTCCTACTCCACAACATGACCGATAAGCTCATAGCAGAAGCTATCGGTAAACTCGACGGTCAGAATATCGCCCACGGACGCCTCGCTGGCATCCAGATGCACCGCGCCATCGGAATCGGGCGCCTGGAACCAGGCGTGACCGATCAGCTCGGCGCCGTCCTCGGTCTCCTCGATGCCATCGACGATCACCTGGGCGCGCTCACCCACATGGGCTGCCGTGGCGGCAAAACCAAGCGACTCGGCCAGATCCATGGCCTCCTGGGCGCGCTCGAGCTTGACCTCCTCATCGACCTGGCCCTCCATCTTGGCGGCCAGGCTGCCCTCCTCACGCGAGTAGGCAAAGACGCTCGTGTAGTCAAAGCCGACGGTGTCCATAAAGTCAATAAGGTCGCGGAACTCGTCGTCGGTCTCGGTCGGGAATCCGACCATGGCCGTAGAGCGAATCACGATGCCGGGGATGCGCTCGCGAAGGTCGCGGAACAAATCTTCGAGCTCCTGGCGCGAACCGGAGCGACGCATGGCCTTGAGGATGCGGGCGTCGCAGTGCTGCACGGGGATATCGATATAGGGCAGCACCTCAGGCGTATCGCGAATCGTCTCGATAAGCTCGTCGGTCATACCCTCGGGCTGCAGATAGAGCACGCGGATCCAGACGTTGTGCGGACGCACGGCCTCGGCGACGGCACGCAGCAGCTGCGCCAGATTGCGCGGCGAGCCCTCGGCGACGTCCTCGTCGGCAAAGTCGGTACCCCAAATGCCCGTGTCCTGGCCGATCAGCACGATCTCGCGCACACCGCCGGCAACCAGGTCGCGAACCTCGGAGATAATGCTCTCGGCATTTCGCGAATGATAGCGACCGCGAATGTAGGGGATCATGCAGAAGCTGCAAAAACGATTACAGCCATCGGAGATCTTGACGTAGGCAACGGCACCCTCAACGGTACGCTTGACCTGCGGGATATAGGCCGCGATCTCGCGCTCCACGCCCAGTACGCCATCGATGACAGAGACGATACCGTCTTCCTCATCGGCCTTCACAAAGGCAGCGACCTCAGGAAGCTCGTCGGGCAGGTCGTCGCCGTAACGAGACGGCACGCAACCGCACATGACGATGGGGCAGGCGCGAACGCCGTCCTGCACCTCGTTGGCGAGCTCGAGCGTGGTCTCGATGCTCTCGGACGTCGCCGAGGCGAGAAACGAGCACGTGTTGACGATAGCGATATCGGCATCCTGCGGATCGAATGCCTCCTCGTAGCCCGCAGCGGTCAGCAGCGAACGCATGCGGTCGGTATCGACCTCGTTCTTAGCGCAGCCAAGCGTGATGTAGAGTACGGAACCCAACGGAGTATCCATGTTGGAGAACGGTCCTTTCGAGTAAATTAGCGGTAGTTGGTAAACTGCAGCGGCTGGCCGTAGTCCTGGTCGCGCAGGAACTGGATCACCGTCTGAAGCGCGTCCTTAGAGGCCGAGGTAACGCGCAGCTTATCGGCCTCGATGGTCACCTTGACCTTGAGCTTTTGATCCTTGATGTCCTTATTAATCTTCTTGGCGGTCGCTTGGTCGATGCCTTCGACGATATGGCCGAGCACGCGCACGGTACCGCCCGAAGCCGCCTGCGGCGCGTCCCAGGAGACAGCCTTGAGGTCGATGCCGCGCTTGATGAGCTTAGAGCTCAGCACGTCGACGATCTGCTTGGAGACGAAATCGGCCGGGGCATTGATCGTAAAGAGCTTGTCGCCCTTCGAAAGCTCGATGGAGGCGCCGGAGTCCTTGAGGTCATAGCGCTGAGAGATCTCGCGAGTGGCCTGCTGGAAAGCGTTATCGACCTCCTGCATATTGACCTCGGACACAACGTCAAAGCTGGAATCTTTAGCCATGGTTCTTCCTTTCGGTACGGGGAGCCTTAGTAGCTGTCGTACGAATAGTCAACTAATCGTTTGCTGCCTGGCCGTCGGATGCCGTGTCGGTGCCGTCGGCAGACTGAGCATCGGCGCCGTCGGCAGACTGGGCGTCGGTGCCGTCGGCAGTATCGGTGCCGTCGGTACCCTCGCCGTCCTTGGAGTCTGTGGACTCCTTCTTGGGAACGGTAATGGTCACGCGCGCCACGCCCGATGTCTTGGTGTCATAGCGGACCTTTTCACCGTTCTTGGTAACCGTGACATCGGAGGGCTTGGACGTGGTGATCTCGATCGAGGACTCGGGCGTGTACTCCTGCTCAAAGGGACCGGTCGCCTGGGCGCCGTAGACCGATTTGCCGTCGACCTTGACCTCAATCCAGGCGGTCTTGCCCTTGGCAACGGAAACCTTGACCTTGATGACCTCGTCCTCTTCCTTTTTTACCGTCGCCTTGGCGGCATCGGAATCGGCAGAATCCGTCGCATCGTCGGTGCCTTCATCCTCATCAACGGATTCGGTCTTCTTGGAAGACTTCTTGGTCGTCGTCTTGGTGACCGCGGGCGTCTCGGGCGTCGGCTCGGGTGCAGAAGAGCCGCAGCCACGCAGGAGGACCACGATGAGCAAAATCAGCAAAAGTGCCACGGCACCGATGCCGGCGTAGATGATGCGCGGATCGAGACCATTGTTCTGAGGAGCACGTCCACCGCCGCGTCCGCGATTGGAGCCGCCACGGCCATTCCCCTGCGGCATACGGCCGCGACCGCTATCGGGACGACCACGATAGCCGCCCTGGCGCTGCGAGCCACGCTGGCCCGAACGCGGCGCAAGCTCACCACGGTTCTGATAGCCACGCTGGTCAGAGCGAGGCGCCGAAGAGCGCTGCCCGTAAGGCTGCGATTGGGAACGGAGGCGCGGCGTCACCTGCGTGGTATCGGCGTCGGCATATCCACCGCGGGAACGCCCGGCAGAAACTCCGCGATAACCACGACCGGAGTAGCCACCGTCGCCGTAACCGGCGCGAGGATCGCGACTCAACCCGCGAGCGGCGGGAAGCGCGCGGTCATCCGGCATGGGCGTACTGCGAAAGCGATCTCGCTGAGAACGAATCTCCTCGCTAGAGCCCGTCTCGGTGATATAACCAGCCTGCGGAGGACGCTGGCCGTACCGCGTCGAGCGTCCTCCCTGAACCATCAGAAAGCGTCCGTTATCGACCGACGAACGCGAGTTAACGTAGCCGGCAGCATCCTGAAAACGACCGCCCTGCTGCGAGGTCTCGCGTTCATATGCCATGAGGTCGTCAAAATAAGCGTTGACGACCTCGCGCGAGTTAAGCCCCAAAAAACGAGCGTAGCTCGAAATCATGCCCTGCGCATAGCCACGCGGGGGCATCGATGCAAAGTTACCGGTCTCGAAAAACTCGATGATCTGCGGCCTGATTTTGATGGTGTTGGCGACCTGCTGGATGGAAAGGCCCATCCGGCGACGCTGCTCGAGCAGCATGTCACCAAAGCGTGCAGCCATCAGAATCCTCCAAACTCACGATCTTCACGTGCCATCTCGGCGTCGACAGACTCCAGCGCGGCGAGCCCCTCCTCATCCAGCAGGACCTCGCGCGGCTTAGAGCCGTCGGGTGGGCCGACGACACCCTTCTCTTCCAGCATGTCCATAATACGCCCGGCACGCGCATAACCAACCTTAAGGCGGCGTTGCAGGCCAGATGTGGAGCCAAGCTGCGATTCCACCACAATATGGGCGGCCTCCCAGATAAGCGGGTCGTCATCTTGCGGCTCGGCAACGCCCGTGCGAACAATGCCGCCGCCACCAGCCATAGACATGGAAGCGGGCGCCACAGCAGACAGAATCTCCTCGTGATAGTCGGGCTCGCTTTGCGACTTAACGAACTCGACGATCTCGTTGATCTCATCGTCCGAGACAAAGCAGCCCTGGATACGGCGGGGCTTGCCCCAGTCGACCTTGGAGAACAGCATGTCGCCCAAACCAGTAAGCTTTTCGGCGCCCATCTGGTCGATAATGACGCGGGAATCGATGCCCGTAGCCACGTTAAAAGCAATACGGTTGGTGATGTTGGCCTTAATAAGGCCCGTCACCACGTTGGAGCTGGGGCGCTGCGTAGCCACGATAAGGTGAATACCGGCGGCGCGGCCCAGCTGGGCGATACGGACGATCGAGGCCTCGACATCCTTGCCGGCGACCATCATCAGGTCCGAAAGCTCGTCGATGATGATGACCAGGTAGGGCATCTTTTGCGGTGGGTTATCGTAATGCTCAAACTCGCCGGCGGCCTGCTTTTCGTTATACGTCGAGATCTTGCGAACGTTGAGGCGCTCGAACACCTTCAGGCGACGCTCCATCTCGGACACGGCCCACTGAAGTGCACTGGCAGCCTGCTTGGGCTCGGTCACCACGGGCACGTAGAGATGCGGCAGGCCGTTATAGCCCGCAAGCTCGACGCGCTTGGGATCGACCATGATCAGGCGAACGTCCTCGGGAAGAGCGCGCATGAGCAAGGTCGTGATGATGGAGTTGATCATGACCGACTTACCGGAACCGGTGGTACCGGCAATCAGCAAGTGGGGCATCTTAGCGAGGTCGGCGACAACCGGAGTGCCCTCGGCATCGCGACCGATGGCCAGCTCGAGCGGGCCACCCTTCACATAGGGAAGCACGTCGCCCAGGTTGACGTTCTGACGCTTGCGATTGGGGATCTCGATGCCCACGAGCGAGGTGCCGGGAATCGGCGCGAAAATGCGCACCGACTGGGCGGCAAGCGAAAGCGCGATATCGTCCTCGAGGCTCGAGATCTTGCTCACGCGCTCGCCCTCGCCGGGCTGCAGCTTAAAGGTCGTGACCGTGGGGCCGGCAATCCAGCCGACGACGCGAGCGCTACGGCCAAACTCGAGCAGGGTAGACTGCAACGACTCGGCAGTCTGTTCCAGTTCCTTATCAGAAGACGCGGAGGACGCCGACTGCGGATTGGCGTGCAGGATTTCGAGCGGCGGGAGCTTGAGGCCGTCCTCTTGTTCGCCCTCGACACCGGCAGCAGTACCGTCCGCTCCCCCATCACCGGCTGCAACAGGAGCAGCTGAAGTCGTAGAGCTGGAGGCATCGGCAACCTTGGGATGCTTTAGGAAGTCGGGAATCTGCGGAGCTGCCGAAACGGGATTCACGGCAAACGGCGGTTCTGACTCGTCAGCATTGTCCGGGTCGTCTTCTATCGAAAACTGTCCGGTGACCTGTCCTGCCTTGGCACGGCGACGCGGCAGCAAGGTTGTCTTGGCGGTCTCGAGCGGAGTCTCGTCGTCCTCGTCATAGCCCTCGGTGAGTTCGATTTCGCTATCGGACCAAGACGGGTCGGGCTCGCTCGTGTTGAGCTTGGGCGCGGCCTTGCCCTTCTTGGCATGACGACGCGGCAGCAGCGTGGTCTTAGCGCGCTCGGCCTCCACGGCCTCGGACACGTCGACAAACGGGTCATCGTCCTCGTCGTCATCCAAAACCGGGTCGGCATCGCCTCCCATGACCGTGGTCACCGCGGCATCAGTTCCCTTCTGGCGCAGAATGCTCAGGTGCGGACGGGCGACGCCGGGAACTGACAGGGCCTCTTCGTCGCCCCACGGGCTCACATTGACATCGGCACGACGGCGCTCGGCAAAATCGGCGGCGCGATCGCGTGCGGAGCGCAAAACGCCGCCCACCGAAAAGCCGATAATGACCAGGCCAACGACGACAAGCCCAAGCAAGACAACCATGGCAATAGGTTTACCCAGGGCGTTTTGCAAGGTACTTGCGATAAAGGCGCCAATGTAGCCGCCCGACGCAGATAGGTTTTGCGGCGTAAACATGAGGTCGCACGAATCGCTCGTGCCCGGCACCATCAGCGACAGGATAGAGACAATGGCCACAAACACCACGGCGCCACCCGCGACCGAGCGAATGTTGAGCGGCGAGTCCTCACCCAAAAAGAGCGTGGCGGCAAACAGCAAGATGACGATCGGCAGCACGTAGGCGCCCAGGCCAAAGCCAAGGTGGTAGAAACCGGCAACCGCAGCTGTCACGGGCGCCGTTGCCGGGGAAATCACGGCAATAAAGGACGCAATCGCCAAAACGGCAATGACCACGCCGGCGATATCGCGATTGGCCGAAGGCTCGACCAGGGGCTCGAACTCATCGAACTCGGACTCGTGGCCCTTATTGGCACGCAGATGGGAACCGGCACCCTTAGCAGATGCCGGTTGGTTGTTGGCTTTGTTGCCTTTGGCGTTTTGTGCAGATCCGCGCGCCAAACTAAACCTCCATGACGACCGGGATGATCATCGGACGGGTGCGCGTACGGCTCCAGATAAAGTTGGAGAGCGAATCGCGCACGGCTTTGCGAATGGCATCGGAGCCGCTGCTGGTAAAGGTAAACTTACCCTTCTCGATCGTTTTCATGATGGCTGCTGAGGCATCCTCTGAGAACTGGTCGTCGATGGCAAACGAAACACCGCGGCCCGAGAACTCGATAGCCTCGATCTTCTTATGCTTGAGCGAGACGATGGCAACGGCCGTGACCATACCGTCATTGGCGAGCTTTTGGCGATCGCGCAGGACAATGGGGTCGGTGTCGCCGATGCGCAGACCGTCAACATAGACGACGCCGGACTCGACGGGCGTACCGCGCTTGACGATACCGCCACGCATCTCGAGCGTGTCGCCGTTATCGAGGATAAAGATGTGATCATCCTTGATGCCCATCTTACGAGCAAGCTGGGCATGGGCGCGCAGATGCACGGCCTCGCCGTGAACCGGCATAAAGTAGGTGGGCTTGGCCATGGCCATGAGGAGCTTGAGTTCCTCCTGGCTGCCGTGCCCCGAGACGTGAACGAGGGCGCGGGACTTATCCCAGACGTCGCAGCCAAGCTTGGCCAGGCTGTTGACGACCTGCTGAACGGCCTTCTCGTTGCCGGGAACGGGAGTTGCCGAGAGAATGACGGTATCGCCTTCGTGGATAGAAAGCGTCTTGTGCTCGCCGTTGGCCATGCGGGACAGGGCCGACAGCGGCTCGCCCTGCGAACCGGTGCACATGACGACGATCTTGTCGTCGGGCAGGTTATCGATATCGAAGGCATCAATGATATCGGCATCGTCGATGTTGAGGTAGCCCAACTCGCGCGCCACGCGGGTGTTGGTGAGCATGGAACGTCCAGTCACGACGACCTTGCGGCCGCACTTGCGGGCGGCGTCGCAGATCTGCTGCAGGCGATGGATGTGGCTCGAGAACGACGCGACGAACACGCGACCCGGGGCGTTCTTGATGGCATGCAGCAGGTTGGGACCAACCTCGGCCTCGGACTTGGTAAAGCCCGGAACCGTGGCGTTGGTGGAGTCGGAAAGCAACAGGTCGATGCCCTGCTTGGCAAAGCGGCTGATGGCGGCATAGTCGGGCGTGACGCCGTCGATGGGCGTCTGATCGAGCTTAAAGTCACCCGTGTGCATAACGGTGCCCTGGTTGGTGCGAATGAACACGCCCAGTGCACCCGGAATGGAGTGCGTCATGGAGAAGAAATCGAGCGAGATGCCACCGAGATTGACATGGCTTCCGCCCTTGACCTCGCGGAACTTAGGTGCGCGGATGCGGAACTCGGAGAGCTTGCCCTCGATAAAACCGAGCGTCAGCTTGCTCGAGAAGATGGGCACCTTGTTGTTGAGATCCTGCAGCAGGTACGGAAGCGAACCAGTGTGGTCCTCGTGGCCGTGGGTGACGATGATGCCGCGGAGCTTCTCCTCGTTCTCCAGGACATAGGTGTAGTCGGGAAGCACCAGGTCGATACCGGGCTGAGAGTCGTCGGGGAACATGAGGCCGGCGTCAACGAGCACCATGTCGTCGCCGCACTCGAAGACCGTCATGTTCTTGCCGATGCCGTCAAGGCCGCCGAGCGGAATGATCTTCAAGGGAGATGATTTTTTAGCTGCCATAGGTTCGTGTGGTTTCCTTTCTTCGAAACGGGTCTGGAACAACCGACGGGGCGCTTCTGGCAAACCGACCGCCGGGAACGTACAACAATGCATCGCAGATTCGATGCAATAACCTAAGCATGATACCCAATTGCCCACCAGCAGACCACCCATGCATCAAAGCCCCATCTGAACTGGTCTATCCCGCCGGTTTCCCGTGGGGCGGGCACTGATGAAGTTTCCTGCTCTACAGTCCTGCTCACGACGGAGGCCACATTAAGTGGCCTCCT
>CAUEMA010000024.1 GCA_959018755.1 uncultured Collinsella sp.
CGGAGTGTCCGCTATTTGCCGGCGGGGCCGGGGTGCCTGCCTTGTTTTGAGAAGTTCGCGGAGCCCACTTCTCAAAACAAGGCAGGCACCCCGGCCCCGCCGGCAAATAGCGGACACTCCGCATGCAATCTATGCAAACAAACAAGTACGCTTAGCTACATTCGGTAAGATCGAGCACGCTGCCCTTCACGATAAGCGCCGGCTCCAGAACGACTTCTTCGGCACGTCTACCGCCCCTACCGGCAAGGCGCTTGGACATGCAGCCAAAAGCATGCTCCGCGAGGATACCAGGATCCTGCTCAATCGCGGTCAGCGCCGGCTCAAAGAGAACGTCGGCGGCCGAGTTGTCGTAACTCACCACCGAAATGTCGCCCGGAATGCTCTTCCCCATCTCGTGTAAGCGCTTGAGCAGACCAAGGGCAATGTTGTCCGAACTTGCGAACACAGCGGTGGCATCAGTTGCGAGCACCGCCTCCGAGGCCTCGTAGGCACTCGGAATGTAGTACTCGCTCTCAAACTCCAAACGTGCGTCGATAGGCAGGCCAACCTCGCGCAGCGCGCGCTCATAGCCGGCAAGTCGCTTGCGACCTGTATTGGAACGGCGCGCGTTAACCAAGCAGGCAATGCGACAGTGACCCTGCTCGATCAGATAGCGGGTGGCCATGTAGCCACCCATCTCGTGGTCGAACATCACCTTGTCGCACTCGAGCCCCTCAATGGCACGGTCGACCATCACGGCAGGGATAGGCAGATGGCTGACTTCTTCGCGCAGGGCGCGGTCGTCGGAGAACTCGTCGCCCACGACTAGGAAGACGCCATCAACGCCGCGCGTCACCAGCTGGCGCAGCAGCTCCAGATCGTCATCGGCGCTTCCGCCCGAGCTGGTAATAAAGAGTGCGTAACCGTCCTCACGGCAGCGCTTTTCCAAACTGCCGGCGAGCGAGGCAAAAAAGCGGCTCTCGATGTTAGGGACGATAAGACCCAGCGTGCGCGACTCGCGCATGACCAAGCTACGCGCAATCTGGTTAGGAACATAGTGGTTGCGCGCCGCGACCTCTTTGATGAGCTTGCGGTTTTCTTCCGAGATGCGACAAGGCCGATTATTGAGAACAAGCGAGACCGACGAGGGGGAAAGCCCCACCTCCTGGGCGATCTGCTTGAGGGTGACTTTGTTGGCCATCTCGCTCCTTCCAGGTTTACGCGCAATCTCTTGAAAGTATAGCGACTGCCCCTCTACCTCGGTGATAAACACTTTACCAATCCGGTGGACGGCTGTTTTATCGCCGCCAGCGCACCAAATCCGTCCGGGTGGGGTATATTGCAATCGATTGATGACAACGACCACCAAAAGGCGGATATTCGTATGCACGAGAACGACTTTTTTAACGAGGACCTGCTGTGCGCGCTTGCTGGCGTTGCCGGCGAGGACAACGTGCTGATGAGCGAGCCCATGCGCGAACACACCACGTTTAAGATCGGCGGCCCGGCTGACGTCTTTGTCACGCCCGATACCGAGCAGGGACTCGTCGCCACACTCGATACCTGCTATCGCTGCGATCTGCCACTCACCATCGTGGGCAACGGCTCCGACCTGCTTGTCGGCGACAAGGGCATCCGCGGCGTCGTCGTGGCGCTGGGCGAGGGCCTCTCCGACATCACCGTCGACGGCACGCACGTCACGGCGGCAGCCGGCGCCTTGCTTTCCGATGTCGCCGCGGCGGCAGCCGAGGCCGGTCTCACCGGCATGGAGCCCATCTCGGGCATCCCTGGATCGGTCGGCGGCGCCTGCTACATGAACGCCGGCGCCTACGGTGCCTGCATGGCCGATGTGCTGGGGTCTGTGCGCGTCTACAAGCCCGCCCGCATGCTCGACGACGGCACCCGCGGCAGCGGCAGCATCATCGAGTTCGATGTCGACGAGCTCAATCTGGGCTATCGCAAGAGCCGCATCGCCGACGACGGCTTTATCGTACTTTCGGCCACCTTCAATCTCGCCCCGGGCAACTCCGCGATGATCAAGGCCGACATGGACGACTACCGCCAGCGCCGCGAGGACAAGCAGCCGCTCGATATGCCGAGTGCCGGCTCCACTTTCAAACGCCCCGAGGGCTACTTTGCCGGCAAGCTCATCATGGACGCCGGCCTGCGTGGCCACGCTGTCGGCGGCGCGCAGGTGAGCGAAAAGCACTGCGGCTTCATCGTCAACGCCGACCACGCCACCGCCGCCGACGTCGACGAACTCATCCGCGACATCCAAGCCAAAGTCAAAGACCAATTCGACGTAGACCTAGAACCCGAAGTCCACCGAGTAGGCGAATTCCTCTAACAAAGAAGGCCCCGAAAGGGGCTTTCACCATATTTATTCAGACAACCAGTCCGGTGTGTCGTGCTCTGAACCCGGAAGGTCCCGGGCCGCCCGCGCGGCATAAGGTTGATCGCGAGTTCCGCACGAGTCGGAGAGCACTTAATGTGCTCTCCGTGCGAGCAGGACTGTCCGAGCAGGCAACCTTATGCCGCGCGGGCGGCCCGGGACCAACCAGCTTCAAACCGCAGCTACGACAGCACGACGCCGCCGAGCCAGCCCCAACGCACGCCCGAACCGCCGCCAAAGAAGCTGATAAACGAATCGAGCGATTTAGACGTGATAGCGCCCTGGTTGCTCATGACGATGCCGCCGCCAACATAGATACCGACATGACCATATAGTCGGCCCGCGATGCCCGTCGTGGGATGCGAGGAATCGGCAACGATCATGCCGACCTTTAGCGCCGAACGATCGGCACTATAGCACCACGCGTTAAACATGTCGCACGCATTACCACCAAAGTAGCCCACTCCTGCGTTGCGGAAGACGTTGGTAACCCAAGCGGCGCACCAGCCCAAACCGGGCGAGGGAGTGGAGTAGCACGCATTAACCACGGCCTGTTGTTTGCCCGTACCCACATTTTGCTGCGGTGCACCAGAAGCATGGGAGCCGCCGCTCGAGGTCGAGTTGTTCTTGTTCGAAGCAGCTGCGGCAGCGGCGGCTTCCTGAGCCTTCCTCGCCGCCTCCTCGGCCTGCGTGGCCGCGAGAACCTCGGCATCACGCTGAGCCATGAGCTCCTTGACGTCGTCGGAAAGACCGCTCAGCACGGCCTGGACTTCTTGCTGCTTGGTCTGCATGTCCTGCATCTGAGCAGTCTGCTGGTCCTTGAGCTTCTCCAAGTCGGCCTTCTGCGACTCGAGCTCGGTCTTTTGCGCATCGAGCTCTTCCTGGATAGTCTGAATGTCCTCGATGGCGTCACGGTCGCTCTTGTTGATCTTCTCAACATAGTGCGCATTGGCGACGAGCTCCTCAAACGAACCCGAGGCGAGCAGCAGCGACAGGATGTTGGTACCGCCCGACTTATAGCTGGCGGAAACGCGATCGGAAAGATCGTCGCGCTTCTTTTTGAGCTCGGCCTTCTTTTCGTCAATCTGCGTCTGCGTATCGTCAATCTGGCCCTGTACGCCCTCGATATCGCTGAGAGTCTGGGCGTTCTTGTTGGCCAGCGCCGCGTATTCGCCCGCAATGCTATCGAGCTGAGCCTGGACCTCGTCGAGCTGGGCCTGGGCCGCATTGAGCTTGTCGGTGGTTTCCTTGGTGGCCTCCGCCGCACGGGCGCGAGCGGGCAGACCAAAAAGAACGGCTGCAGAAGCGGCGCCGAATAAAGCCTTGAGGGCGGTGCGGCGCGAGAGCTCCTGGGAAAGGATGGGATCGCTGTTTGGTGACATATGTACTCCGTTACATGTTTATTTATATGTCGCTCAACTCATACATATTAGCGTACATACGGCGCGTCCCAACGATTTCCACGAACGGCAGGAAACCGTATGGTCGACGGCTCGTATGCAAACGTCAAAGTCGAGGTTATGCCCACGCAGCATTTCTATAAGTACGTTAACATGCTCCTCTGCTTTTCCTACAGCGCACGATTTGGGCGTCCCCGCCTGCGCTATACTCCCCTAAAGAAGTGTTCCTGATTCGATAGGAGACTACATGTCCAAAGCACTCGACCCCAAAGACACCTGCGTCCTCGTTACCGGCGGCGCCGGCTTTATCGGCTCGCACACCGTCGTTCAGCTGCTCGAGGGTGGCTACCAGGTCGTCATCGTCGATGATCTCTCCAACTCCAGCGCCGTCGCCGTCGACCGCGTCAAGACCATCGTGGGCGACGAGGCCGCCAAGAACCTCACCTTCTACGAGGCCAACGTGCTCGACCGCGAGGCCATGAACAAGATCTTCGACACCCATCAGATCGACCGCGTCATCCACTTCGCCGGCTTTAAGGCCGTCGGCGAGTCGGTGAGCAAGCCCGTCGAGTACTATCACAACAACATCGAGAACACCCTGGTGCTCGTCGACGTCATGCGCAACCATGGCTGCAAGTCCATCATCTTCTCGAGCTCCTCGACCGTCTACGGCGATCCGGACAACCCGCCCGTCACCGAGGAAGACCCCAAGAAGCCCGCAACCAACCCCTATGGCTGGACCAAGTGGATGATTGAGCAGATCCTTATGGACGTTCACACCGCAGACCCCGAGTGGGACGTTGTGCTGCTCCGCTACTTCAATCCCATCGGCGCCCATCCGTCGGGCCTGATCGGCGAGGACCCCAAGGGTATCCCCAACAACCTGGTGCCCTATGTCGCGCAGGTTGCCGTGGGTAAGCTCGAGGCCGTTCAGGTCTTCGGCAATGACTACCCCACCCCCGACGGTACCGGCGTGCGCGACTATATCCACGTTTGTGACCTGGCCTCGGGCCACGTTGCCGCCCTCAACTGGATGAACGGCAAGACCGGCGTCGAGATCTTTAACCTGGGCACCGGCACCGGTACCTCGGTACTCGAGGTCGTCGCCGCCTTCTCCAAGGCTTGTGGCAAGGAGCTGCCCTACGTGATCCGCGAGCGCCGCGCCGGCGACATCGCTGCCAACTGGTGCGATGCCTCCAAGGCCGAGCGCATGATGGGCTGGAAGGCCCAGTACGACATCGCGGACATGTGCCGCGATAGCTGGAACTGGCAGAGCCACAACCCCAACGGCTTCGCCGACGCCGAGTAGCAAAAACCTACATACCGTTCTTGCCCCGATCTCACGTTGTGAGGTCGGGGCTTTTTCATAGCATGTAGCCATTCGCCGAAAATCGACCAACTTTTTTATCTTGCCTGTACATGTTTAAACAACATGTTTTACAATAGGCGTGTCGAATCAGAACATCGGAGGCGGACTGCACACCCATCGGCAGGCCGACCCCACAACAAGAAGGTTGGTGAGCGCATTCATGGAGCGTGCAAGCGGCGTCCTCATGCCCGTCTCATCTCTGCCCGGACCATACGGAATCGGCGGCTTTGGCTGGAATGCCTACGACTTCGTCGATTTTCTCGCCTCGTGCAAACAACATTACTGGCAGATTCTGCCCCTTACGACGACCAGCTATGGCGATTCGCCCTATCAGTCGTTCTCGGCCCGCGCAGGCAACCCCAACTTTATCGACTTTGCCGAGCTTATCGAGGCAGGGTATCTGGAGCAGCACGATATCGATGGTGTGTATCTGGGATCCGACCCCAGCAATGTCGACTACGGCGCTATCTTTGGCGGTCGCCGTCAGATTCTCGACCGCGCCGCTGAGCGCTTTGCTGCCGACAAGCCGGCCGATTTTGATGACTTTATCCAGGCCAACGAGGACTGGCTCATCCCCTACTGTGAGTTCATGACCGTCAAAGAGGAGTGCGGTCTCAAGGCGTTTTGGGAGTGGCCCGCGGAGCTCCGTACCCGCGGCGAGGCTTCCGCCAAGGTCTGCGCCGACCATCCGGCGCGTATGCTCTACCACCAGATGACGCAGTACTTCTTCGATCGCCAGTGGAGCCGCCTCAAGGCCTATGCCAATGAACGCGACATCCTGATCATCGGCGACCTGCCCATCTACGTCTCGCGTGACTCCGTCGAAATGTGGGCGACACCTGAGCTCTTTAAGATCGACGCCGCCGGCAATCCCGCAAGCGTCGCCGGCACGCCGCCCGACCAGTTCTCGGCCACCGGCCAGTACTGGGGCAACCCCATCTACGACTGGGACGCCATGGAGTCCGACGGCTTTTCCTGGTGGGAAGGCCGCATTCGCGCCGCCCTCGACATGTACGACGTCATCCGCCTGGATCACTTCCGCGGCTTCGAGGCCTATTGGGAGGTGCCGTTCTCCTCGCCCGATTCGTCCTACGGTTCGTGGACGCAGGGGCCCGGCCTCAAGTTCTTCAAGACGCTCGCGGAAAAGCTCGGCACGCTGCCCATCATCGCCGAGGACCTGGGCTTCCTCACCCCCGGCGTCATCGATATGCGCGACAACTCGGGCTTCCCCGGCATGAAGATCCTGCAGTTTGCCTTTGAGGGCGCCAACTCGTACTACCTGCCGCACAACTACATTGCCAACACCGTCGCCTACGTGGGCACCCACGACAACGAGACGGCACGCGGCTGGTTTGAAGGAACGGCTACCCCGCGTCAGCGCGAGCAGGCAGCCCTGTACACCCATCAGCAGGCCGGCGAGTCCATGGCCGACGCACTCAATCGCACCATCGCCGCCAGCGTGAGCGACACGTGCATCTACACCATGCAGGACCTGCTCAACTTGGGCAACGAGGCGCGCATCAACACCCCTGCCACGTTGGGCGGCAACTGGACCTGGCGCATGCTCGACGGCGCCATCACCCGCGAGCTCGAGCACAAACTCACCGACTGGACCGAGACCTACTTCCGCATCCCGTCGGAAGCCGAAATCGAGCTTCCTCAATAGGAGCTACCGCGCCCGACCCGACCCCACCCCACCGTGCGGACGCGACCGCTTTTCCCGCGCGAGGCCACCCCAATCCCCTCGCGCGGGCTTCTTTTGAATTTCTGACATGTCGTCAACTCACCACAGGAGGAAACATGCCCCGTATCGATCTTGCGGATCTTGCCGAGCAATCCTTTGGAACTTCGCTCGAGCAACTCGATGACCGCCGCATTTACAAACTGCTGGTCAAGCTCGTACAGGAGCGCTCCGCCGCCTGCCCGCTCAACAATGGCAAGAAAAAGCTCTATTACATCTCCGCCGAATTTTTGATCGGCAAGCTGCTCATCAACAACATGATCGACCTCGGCATCTACGACAAGGTTAAGGACCAGCTCACCGCCGCAGGCCACGACCTCAACAAGATCGAGGAGTTCGAGGTCGAGCCCTCGCTGGGCAACGGCGGCCTGGGCCGCCTGGCCGCGTGCTTCCTGGATTCCATTGCCACGCTGGGCCTTACCGGTGACGGCGTGGGCCTCAACTATCACTACGGCCTGTTCCGCCAACGCTTTGCCGACAACCAGCAAAAGGCCGTCCCCGACGAGTGGCTTGGCGAGCAGGACATCCTGATCGATGACGACCGCTCCTACACTGTCAAGTTTGGCGATTTTGCCGTCACCTCCAAGCTCGTCAACATCGATGTGCCCGGTTACGGTCAGCCCACCAAGAACCGCCTGCGCCTGTTTGACCTGGCAAGTGTCGACGACGGCCTGGTCCCCGGCAGCTCCATCGACTTCGACAAGACGAAAATCGCCAAGAACCTCACCTTGTTCCTCTATCCGGATGATTCCGATGAGCAGGGCCGCCTGCTTCGCATCTACCAGGAGTACTTCATGGCGAGCAACGCCGCCCAGCTCCTGATCGACGAGGCCGTCGAGCGCGGCAGCAACCTGCACGATCTGGCCGACTACGCCGTGGTCCAGATCAACGACACGCACCCCACCATGGTCATTCCCGAGCTCATCCGCCTACTCACCACCGAGCACGACATCGAGTTTGACGAAGCCGTTACCATCGTGCGCTCCATGGTCGCCTACACCAACCACACGATCCTTGCCGAGGCGCTCGAGAAGTGGCCGCTCGCCAGCCTGCAGAAGGTCTCCCCTGCCATCGCCGACATTATCGTCAAGCTCGATGAGATCGCGAAGGCCGAGCACGATGACCCGCGTGTCGCCATCATCGACGAATACGACACCGTCCACATGGCTCACATGGACATTCACTTTGGCTTCTCCATCAATGGCGTCGCCGCACTCCACACCAAGATTCTGGAGGACACCGAGCTTCACCCGTTCTACGAGATCTATCCCGAGAAGTTCTCCAACAAGACCAACGGCATCACCTTCCGCCGCTGGATCCATGGCGCCAACCCCGCGCTTGCCAGTTTGCTCGACGATGTGATCGGCACCGACTGGCGCAGCACCGGCGACCTGAGCAAGCTCGCCGAATTCGCTAACGACAAGGATGTTCTTGAGCGCCTGGCCGCCACCAAGGCCGAGGCCAAGACCATCATGCGCCAGTTCATGGCGCTCGAGCAGGGTGTGACCATTCCCTCCAACGCCATCATCGATGTTCAGGTCAAGCGCATCCACGAGTACAAGCGCCAGCAGATGCTCGCGCTCTACATCATCTGGAAGTACCTCGATATCAAGAACGGCAACAGACCTAAGCACCCCGTCACCATCATCTTTGGCGGCAAAGCGGCGCCTGCCTACACTATCGCGCAGGACATCATCCATCTGATCCTGACGCTATCGCAGTGGATTGCAAACGACCCCGACGTGGCTCCCTACCTGCAGGTTGTCATGATCGAGAACTACAACGTCACCGCCGCCGAGCGCGTGATCCCCGCCGCTGACATCTCCGAGCAGATCAGCCTGGCCTCCAAGGAGGCGAGCGGCACCTCCAACATGAAGTTCATGCTCAACGGCGCCCTAACCCTGTGCACGCTCGACGGTGCCAACGTGGAGATTGCCGAGCTCGTGGGCGACGAGAACATCTATACCTTTGGTGCCTCGTCCAAACAGGTCGAGCAGCTCTACGCCGACGGCACCTACAACGCCGGTGCGCTCTACCGCAAGCCCGGAATTAAACTGCTGGTGGACTTCATCACCAACCCGGCCTTTATGGCAACCGGCAACGCCGAGCGCCTGCAGCGCCTGCACGACGACATTAAGGGCAAGGACTGGTTTATGGCCCTGCTCGACATTGAGGAGTACATCCAGACCAAGGAGCGCGTGCTGGCCGACTACGAGGACCAGGACGCCTGGATGCGCAAGGCGCTCATCAATATCGCCAACGCCGGCACCTTCTCGTCCGACCGTACGATCTCCCAGTACAACGACGAGATCTGGCACCTGAGCTAGCTCATTCTCCTTACCCATCCTCTTGAGAAACGGAGTCGTTGCAACACGGCTCCGTTTTTTGTGCCCGCACGTTACCCTGTGATCCGACTCGGCCAAACAATCTCGATCCGTAGCAATTACTCAACCAAAACGGTCCCAGCCGTTACAGATTGAGACATACCGGCCCCTCCCCTTGGGTTTATCTCAATCTGTAACATCTAGCAGGTGTAATTCGCCTTTGGTGTTACAGATTTAGATGAAATGGTTAGCTCAGCGGAACCGTCTCGATCTGTAACATCTAACGTCCGAAATCGGCCCTATCCGTTACAGATCGAGACAAACGACCGGTCAGACAGTCCCAACACAAAGAAAGGCTCCCCTCTCGCCCAGTGGACGGGAGGGGAGCCTTATATGTGACCGCGGCAAAAGGATGGCAAAGCCGCAGTCGCCCAAAGGGAGGGCCTGGATGCACCGGGCCTAGATAAGGTTCTTGCCAGACACCTTATCGAAGAGATGAGTCGCGTTCTTCTCGAACTTGAACCAGATGGGGTCGCCCGCCTTGAGCGCACCCTTGGCCTCAAGGTCGACAACGGGAATGATCAGGACGAACTGGCCATCGGGAGCAGTCACGTGGACATGCTCGGTCGAACCCATGAGCTCGGTCACCTCGACGGTGCCCTGAAGCGCACCCTCCTCGCCCTTGTCGGCAAGCAGAATCTGCTCGGGGCGCACGCCGGCCGTAATCTCCTTCACGTCGCCGCCGTCCCAGTTGAGGGCAAGCTGAGCGCAAGTCTCGGGGGCAAGCGCCACGTTCATATCCTCGGTCTTGACGGTAAAGCCGTTCCCCAAGCGCACCAGCTGAGCATCGAAGAAGTTCATCTGCGGCACGCCGATGAAGCCGGCGACGAAGATGTTCGCGGGATGGTTGAAGACCTCCTGCGGCGTGGCGATCTGCTGGACAACGCCGTCCTTCATGACCACGATGCGGTCGCCGAGGGTCATAGCCTCGGTCTGGTCGTGGGTAACGTAGATGAAGGTGCCCTTGATCTCGTGACGCAGCTTAATGAGCTCGGCACGCATCTGGTTACGAAGCTTGGCATCCAAGTTGGACAGCGGCTCGTCCATCAGGAAGACCTTGGGGTCACGCACGATGGCGCGGCCGATGGCGACGCGCTGGCGCTGGCCGCCAGAGAGCGCCTTGGGCTTACGGTCGAGGTACTCGGTAATACCCAGGATCTCAGCAGCGGAGCGAACCTTACGGTCGATCTCGTCCTTGGGGACCTTCTTGAGCTCGAGCGTAAACGCCATGTTCTCGTACACCGTCATATTGGGATACAGAGCATAGCTCTGGAACACCATGGCGATGTCGCGGTCCTTGGGAGCGACGTCGTTGACGCGCTTGCCATCGATGAGCACATCGCCCGAGGTGATGTCCTCCAGGCCGGCGATCATGCGCATCGTCGTGGACTTACCGCAGCCAGAGGGGCCAACGAGGACGATGAACTCCTGGTCGTGAACGGTGAGGTTGAAGTCCTCTACAGCAAGCACACCGTCCTCGGTAACCTTAAGGTTGTGCTTCTTCTCCTCGGTCTTCTTCTTTTTGCCAAAGAAGCCCTTCTTTTTTGACTCGTTGTTGGGATACACCTTCTGAACATGTTTGAGAACGATCTCGGCCATGTCTTTACCTTTCGATACGCGGCGCCGCGCTGAGGGGCGCCGCCAAAACTTGCAAAACAGTTACGGCATCAGCCCTTGACGGCACCTGCCACAACGCCGTCAATGATGTACTTCTGGCAGAAGATGTACATGATGACGATGGGGATGACGACCATCATGATGCATGCCATCATGGGGCCGAGCTCGACGTGGCCATAGCCGCCACGGAAGTACTGGATCAAGATAGGAATGGTCTTGTACTTGGTGGAGTCGAGCGTAAGGTAGGGCAGCAGATAGTCGTTCCAGACCCACATGGTCTCAAGGATACCGACCGAAAGATAGGTGGGCTTCATAATGGGAAGGACGATCTTAAAGAACACCTGGACCGGGTTGCAGCCGTCGATCATGGCCGCTTCCTCAATCTCGAGCGGGATGTTCTTGACGAAGCCGGCGAACATAAAGACCGCGAGGCCCGCGCCAAAACCAAGGTAGATGAAGCAGATGTTAAACGGCGTGTTAAAGCCGATGCGGTCCGCGAGGTTGGACAGCGTGAACATGAGCATCTGGAAGGGCACGACCATCGAGAAGACGAACAGGTAATAGAAGAAGTTCGAGATCTTGCTGTTGACGCGCACCACGTACCAAGCGCACATGGAGCAGCACACCAAGATCAGCACGACCGACGTGACCGTGATGATGAGCGAGTACATAAATGCCGAGGCAAAGCCCTGCTCGTTAAGGGCATGCACGTAGTTTGCGAGGCCGTTGAACGTCTCGGGCGTGAGCAGATCGAACGCCGTGGTGGTGCTGATTGCGGTCGCTTTCTTAAAGGAATTGAGTGCAATCATGAACACGGGGTAGATCCATGCGAGCGACAGAATCGTAAAGAAGATCGAGAGCGCGCGGTTGATAGCCTTATCGCGTTTCATTACTGCTGCACCTCCTTGGACCTCGTGGCCTTAAGCTGGATCATAGAAATAGCAACAACCAGGATGCAGAAGATAACTGCCTTGGCCTGACCGATGCCCTGCCATGCGATGCCAGCACGCGAATAGAACGTGTTATAGATGTTCAGGGCGAGCATCTCGGTGGAGTGCGCCGGGGCGCCACCGGTAAGGGCGAGGTTCTGGTCGAACAGCTTAAAGCCGTTGGTGATGGACAGGAACAGGCAGATGGTGATGGTCGGCATCAGGTTGGGGATCTTAACCTTCCAAAACGTCTGCCATGCCGTAGCGCCATCGACCTTGGCGGCCTCGATGTAGTCAGACGGGATGGACTGCAGACCGGCGATGTAGATGATCATCATGTAGCCGACCTGTTGCCACAGGGTCAGGATGATAAGGCCCCAGAAGCCAGCAGCAGAGTTAAGGGCGATGAGCTGGGCGCCCACGTTGGAGAGCAGGCAGTTGATCAGAATCTGCCAAATGTAACCCAGCACAATGCCGCCGATCAGGTTAGGCATAAAGAAAATCGTACGGAAGATGTTGGTGCCCTTGAGCGCCTTGCGGGTGAGCGCCTGCGCAATGGCCAGCGCGATCACGTTGATGAGCACCGTCGACAGGAAGGCAAACGCCACGGTAAAGAAGAACGACGTGGCAAACTGCGGATCGGACAATGCGCGCACGTAGTTCTCGATACCGACGAAGTGCGTGTTGTTAATGGTAATAAACTGGCAGAACGAGAGATAGAAGCCCTGGATAAAAGGGATCACGAACCCGATCATAAACGCCAGGCACGTGGGCAGCATAAAGAGCGGCCACCAGCGCTTGAGTGCTTTGCCCATAGAAGGGTCCTTTCAATATGCAGGGGGCGGGCAAACCAACGTCTGCCCGCCCCCTGTCGCTAATCAGATAGCTTGGGCAGCAACTGCTTACTCGGAAGCGGCCTTCTCGGTCTTCCAGCCATCCACGAAAGCGTTCTTGACGCCGTCCCACTTGCTGTTATCGGCAGCGTAGGCAATCAGAGCCTGCTTGAGGTTCTTCTTCCACTCCTCGGAGGGGATGTAGACGAAGTCCCAAGCGACGGTCTTCTTGCCGTCCTTGGCCATGGCAACGGCCTGCTGCGAGAAGACGTTGGTGGTTTCCTTGGCGCTCTTGAACGGGGCGGTCAGACCCATCTTGTCAGCGATGATGCTGGTGGCGGTGTCAGAAGTGACGCACCAATACATGAAGTCCTCGGTGGCCTTCTGGGCATCCTCGGAAGCCTGGGAGCTAACGCACCAGTAGTTCTCGCCGCCGGAGCACAGGCCCTGGTTCTCCTCGCCGTCGACACCGATGTAGATGGGCATCATGCCAATCTGATCGTCGGTCATGCCGGCCTTGATGAGGTCAGAGTAGGCCCAAGAGCCGTTCTGATAGAAGACGGCCTTGCCGGTTGCGAACTCGTTGGTGGCGTCGTCGCCGGTCTTGGAAGCAAGCTGCGAAGGATCGCAGGTGGAGTCGGTGATGTACAGGTCGAAGATCTGCTTGTAGTTGTCGAGGAACTCGCCCTTGATCTCGTCGTCCTCCTGGTTGTGCTCCTTCTCGAACTCGTAGTAGAGCGGCATGTTGGCGAGGTGGGTGGTGTAGCGCCAGCTGGAGGAGTCGTCCATGCCGGCGGAAGTGAAGGCACCCTCGACACCAAGCTCGTCCTTACGGGCCTGGATGTCGTCGGCACAAGCCTTCAGCTTGTCGAAGGAGTTGATGTCCTCGGCCTTGTAGCCAGCCTTCTCGAGCAGCTGCTTGTTGTAGATGATGCCGAAGCTCTCCTGAACCCAGTCGATGCACACATCCTTGCCGTCGGACTGCAGAGCCAGGGAGTCGTCAATGAGCTCACCGCGGACCTTGGTATCGGACAGGTCGGCGCAGTAATCCTTCCAGTTCTTAAGACCAGTGGGGCCGTTGACCTGGAACAGCGTCGGAGCGGAGCTCTTGGACATCTCGGACTTGAGCTTCTCCTCGTAGGTGTTGGAGGCAGCGGTCACGATCTTGACCTCGACGCCCTTCTCCTCCTTGTACGCCTTGGCGATCTCCTTCCACTCCTTGTCGACCTCGGGCTTGAACTGAAGGAAGTAGACCTCGGCAGCGTCACCAGAAGCAGAGGAGCCGGAGCCGGCGGAGCCACCGCAGCCCACGAGTCCCAGACCAAGAACCGCAGCCGCGGAACCAGCAAAGCCCAGGAACTGCCTTCTGCTCATTTCGTTCTTCATTACAATCCACCCTTTCACACCGTGGCGGCACCCTTTGCCGCCTCCTTCGGAGATTGGCTCGGGGACTTTGCCCCTTTTGCTGATTTGTACAATACGCTATTTGGCTAGTTGTTTGAACAAGTATTACTAGAGCGGTAGAAAACCTTCGGTGAACGGTAATTTCAACTTGATACTTGACAAGTTTTGTATAAACAATTATTTGTTATTGAATGCAGAGAAAACGCCCGGTCAAGCCGATGCATCGTCGGTTTGACCGGGCGTTTTCGCTTTGAGGGCATAAGGCTCGCCGGACTGCGAGCTCACCGTCTATCGCTTGGAATTGACGCGGTAATGGAAGATCTCGGGGTGCGTACGGGCGTGCGTGACCTCGAACAAGATACCGTCCGAGGTGTACGATTGGCTCTCCATAACGGCGACACAATTGTACTTGCCAAGGTCCAAGTAGCTGCAGTCCTCATCGTTGGCGAACTCGACACTCACCGTACGACGGCTCGCCATCACCTTGACGCCGCACTTGTGCTCCAGATAGGCGTAGATAGAATCCGTCGCGATCTCTGGGGTCAGACCCTTGGCGATCGACGCCAAAAAATAGCCATGGTCCACTTGGCGCGCGCTGCCGTTAAGGCTTCGAACACGCACTACGCGAATCAGCTCCTCGCCCACCTTAAAGCCCAAGCGACGAGAGAGCTGCTCAGTGCAAATCAAATGTTCAAAGGACTTAACGTCCGTCGATGCAACGGCATTGTTGCGCTTTGCAAATTCGCCAAACGACTCGACTTCCTCGAGCGCGCCCAGCATGTCGGTTTCGCCCTTGAGCCATATGACGCGCACGCCCTTGCCGTGTATGGGCTGCACAAACATCTGGTCGGCCAGCATGCTCAAGGCGCGCCGAACGGTATTGCGCGTGCAGCCAAACTCCGCGGTCAGCTCGGCTTCGGTTGGCAGCATCTCCTGAAACGCATAGGTCCCATTAATGATGCGCGAACGGATCTCGCGGTAGATTCCTTCGTAAATCGCTTTTGGCATGACTTCACCTCTAATGAATATGTATGGCTAGGCACGATAGCATTTTTTAAAGTTGTTTAAACCGATTATCGGCAAAGCGACAGGATTTAACCGTTGACGGTTTCTGTCGTGCCCAAACCGGTTTCGCTCAAAACTGCCGGTACGACAATCGTCTGGTCCTCTACAATGAATCCATTGTTTAAACGTTTCACCACGCGCAACGCGCCTCGATATTCGGGAGGCAGAACATGCTGCAAAAAATCCAACGTTTTGGCGGGGCAATGTTCGCGCCCGCCATGCTGTTTTCCATATCGGGCCTTATGGTCGGCGTCTCCGCCCTCGCAACGTCTGCGGACATCGTCGGCGACCTCGCCGTATACGGAACCCCTTGGTATGTTTTTTGGACCATCATCCAGCGCGGCTCGTGGACGGTCTTTAAACGACTTCCGCTCCTGTTTGCCATCGCACTGCCCATCGGCCTCGCCCAAAAACAACCGGCACGTTGCTGCCTCGAGGCGCTCGTGGCCTATTTTGCCTATTGCTTCTTTTTGAGCGAGATCATCAAGCTGAGCGGAGACAACCTTGGACTTAAGTACCCAGCGTCTTTGACCCCCGCTAGCGGTATCACCATCATCGACGGCATCAAGACGCTCGACACCGGCATTATCGGCCCGCTAGCGGTATCGGCAATCGTCGTCGCCATCCATGACCGCTTCTACGATGCCAAGGTTCCCGATTGGCTCGGCACTTTCTCGGGTTCCTCGCTGGTCTACCTCATCAGCTTTTTTGCCGTGTTCGCCCTTGCCGCTATCTCGGCCGTCATCGTGCCCTTCGTATACGCAGCGACCGAAACGCTGCGCCACGCGCTTGCGGGCGTCGGTCCCTTTGGCGTAGGCATCTTTGTGTTTTTGGAGCGAGCACTCGAGCCCATGGGGTTGCACCACCTGCTCTACATGCCGATCTACTACGACAACCTGGTCATTAACGACGGCATCTACGCCACGTGGAGCAACTTGCTCCCCATCCTCTCCCATAGCACGCGCCCCCTTAATGAGCTTGCGCCGTGGGCCGGTTTTACCGCCACTGGCTGGGTCAAGCTCTTTGGCCTTCCTGCCATCGCAGCCGCGTTCTACTCCACCGCAAAACCCGAGCGCCGCGCCGGCCTCAGGGTCATCCTTGTTCCCGCCATCATCGCCTCGGTGGTTTGCGGCGTTACCGAGCCACTCGAGTTTCTCTTTATGTTCACCCACCCCGGACTCTTTTTTCTCTACGCCGTCTTATCGTCTTGCCTTGCCACAACCATGAATCTCTTTGGCATCGTCGGCATCTTCTCGGGCGGCCTCATGGAGATGGCAGCCTTCAACTTTATTCCGCTCATGCGCATGCATGCCGGTGCCTATCTTTTGGCGCTCGGTATCGGCCTTGCCTTTAGCCTCATCTTTTTTGTGAGTTTTCGAGCACTCATCTTGATCTATGACCTTAAGACGCCGGGCCGCGAGGATCATGTCGCCAATCGCGCGGCAATCGATCATTTAACGGGAAGCGGCTTTGCCAAAGAGCAATCTCCCAATGACGAGGTCAATAGTCAATCCGATCAAGATCACGTCCTCGCTGAGCGGGTAATTCAGCTTTTAGGTGGCGTTGGCAATATTGCGGGCGCAACCAACTGCGCCACGCGCCTGCGCGTCGAGGTCGCAGACCCTTCCATCGTTGCAGATAACGCGTCGTTTGTCGCGGCGGGCGCCAAAGGCCTCATCATTACGGGCAAGACCGCCCAGGTGGTCATCGGCATCTCCGTTCCCCGCGTTAAAGAGCATTTTGACCAGATCATGGGCCTCGAGCCGGGATTTGTGCCCACCGCCTCGGCCTCCCCTGTCGCCAGCCCAACCCACAAGCACGGCGATATCTGCTTCTTCGACATTGACGGCACGCTCGCGTGGCAAGACCCTCGAGTGGCACAAGAGCTTCCCGAGAGCGAGCGAGACCTGTCCCCCTATCCCAACGAGGCGGTCTCGCAGGCCATCCGCGATTTCGTTGCAAATGGCAACATGGCCTTTATCTGCACAGGGCGCACCCTCAGCTGCATCCACCCCAAACTTCTTGAGCTGCCCTGGACCGGCATCGTCTGTCTTGCGGGCGGTTACGCCGAGATCAACGGACACGCAATTCGCGATCTGTCGATGACGCCCGGCATGCTGCAGCGCCTTGCCCCCTATCTTGAGCAGTCGAGCGAGGTCATCCGCTTTGAGGGCCTCAACGGCGTCGTGCGCATGAGTGCCGATGCCCCCGATGCCCCCGGATACGCGCGCACCCTGGGCGACGCAGTCACGCAGCTGCAACATTACAGTGCCTACAAGATCTTGATGTCTACATCGCTCGCCAGCCGCATCGCTCAAGATAAGGCACTTGAGCCGCTGCTGTGCTTTAACGAGCTCGAACTCGAGGTAACCGAAATCTCGCCCCGCGAATGCACGAAGCGCGGGGGCATCCAGTCTGTACTCGACGCCCTCGATCCCCACCACGGAACCGTATACGGCATCGGCGACGCCAGCAATGACGTCTCGCTGATGAACGCCGTCGATGTCGGTATCGCCATGGGCAATGCGCCGGACTATCTCAAAAAGCGCGCCGACTACATCACCGACTCGGTCGACAAAGATGGCGTCGTCAAGGCGCTCGAGCACTTTAGGCTTATATAAGCAGCCGGCACGCGCACGCGTCCCGTTTCCCCAAATCGCCAAAACAGACGCGCCGGCAACTCCAATGTGGCAATATGGTATCTGCACACCGCAACGATGCAACCTAAGAAAGAATGCGAGAACCCGTGTCCAGTCCGTTTACCAGCTTTTTAGCCCAGCACTTTGACCAGATCAACGACTATCTGGCCACGTTCTTTGACGGACAGGCGACCTCTGCCGATATCGAGCGCTACCTGTATACCCCGCTCTCGACATTTACGGCCAATGCCGGCAAGCGCCACCGCCCGCTCATCTGCATGCTCGCCGCCACCGCGGTAGGTGGCAGCTTTGAGAGCGCCCGCAGCGCGGCGGCAGCTATCGAGCACTTTCAGTCGGGAGCGCTTATCCATGACGACATAGCCGACAACGGCCAGCTGCGTCGCGGCAAGCCTTGCATGCACCTTACCGAGGGCACTGGCCTTGCCATCAACTGCGGCGATCTGGCGCTCACCATGGTCACCAAGACGGTTCTCGACGACCCCACGCTCGAGGCAGACGTGAAACTCCGCGTGCTCCACGAGCTCACCGAGATGATCGTTCGCACCATCGAGGGCCAAGCGCTCGACTTGGGCTGGGTCCGCGACGAGCGCTTTGACATCTCGGTCGACGATTATCTGAACATGGCGACGCACAAGACCGCGTACTACAGCGGAGCTACGCCACTTGCCGCCGGAGCCATCATTGGCGGAGGCAGCGAACAGCAGGTCGAGGCACTGCGCGCCTTTGGCCTGCACACGGGCCTTGCCTTCCAGATTCAGGACGATCTGCTCAACTTGATCGGCACCAAAGAGGCCGCCAACAAGGACTTCCGCACCGATATCACCGAGGGCAAGCGCACCCTCGTCGCCGTGCACGCCCTGTCAGACGAGCGTTATCACGACGAGGTCGAGGCAATCCTTTCCTCGGGCACCGAGGACCCCGCGCAACTTGCACGCGCCGTGGAGATCTTCCAGGAGACCGGCTCCATCGATTACGCCCACACTTACGCGCTCGACCTGACCGCCAAGGCGAAAGCGGCCATCGAGAATGTTGAGCTCGACCCGCATGCGCGCCAGCTGTTCGACTCCATGGCAGATTTCTTTGTGGAGCGCCTTAACTAGCGGGGTTATAAAACCTGTCAGCAGCGTATTTGGGTACAACTTGCTACACTGTTGAGTGCATGTTTATGCATCCCTTTGCGTTGTCTATCCGACACACGCTCAAATAGTACGAATGGTACGCCGAAAGGGGTTCGCTCATGGAACCTATTACAACGGGCATGCAGGGAGCAGCCGTCGAGGACGTCCAGTCCCGCCTTCTGCAGCTCGGCTATACAATCGATGACGCCGAGATCTCCGACAAGTGCTTTGGCACCACCACCGAGCAGGCTGTTGGCACCTTTAGGCTCGATAGCGGCCTTGCCGCTGGCTGTGCCGTCGATATCCCCTGTTGGAGCGCCCTGGTAGACGCCTCGTATAAGCTGGGCGACCGCACGCTCTATCTGCGCATGCCCAATTTCCATGGCGCCGACGTTCAGGCCCTGCAGCGAGCGCTCAACGTTTTGGGCTTTGCCTGCGGTGAGGACGACGGCTATTTTGGCCCGCACACCGAGGCCGCTCTGCAGCAGTTCCAGGAAAATGTCGGCCTGTTTGCCGATGGCATGGCATTCCAGGATACCTACGCCTATATCAACCGCCTGCATCACGTGTGGGAGGGCAAGCCCTCGGTTATCGAGGCCGAGTCGCGCATCGGTTTTGCCCGCGCGGCCAACGTACTCGAGCGTTTCCAGATTGCCGTCATTGGCGAGGACCCCATCGCGCGTAGCGTTGCATCGCGCATGTGGAACATCGCCACGGCGACGACCGACAGCAGCGGCATGATGCTTTGCGATTCCGAGGTTCCGACCGACGTTGATCTGGTACTCGAGATCGCAAGCGATGAGCTGCCCGCAGGTGCAGCGCCGCGCGCCACGATCGCCCTTGCCGAGTGTCACAACCTGGCACAGCGCATCCGCACCGCCAATGTCGCCGCGCAACAAAAACCTGCGCGCATCCGCATTGAGCTCACGGGCATGACGCGTTACAACGGAACCTTCACCGCAAGTGATGCGCAGACACTCGCCGTACGCCTGCTCGATGGCGTTTGCGATGCCCTCGCAGATTAGGTAAACTAGACGAGTTGCTTTTGGGCAACACCACACATTGGGACGTAGTTCAACGGTAGAACTCCGGTTTTTGGTGCCGGCTGTTGGGGGTTCGAATCCCTCCGTCCCAGCCAAAGAAACCAGCCTCTCGAACGCATAGCCGATCGGGAGGCTTTTCTTGTGAGCAAGCGGAGGGATTCGAACCCGCAAGGGTGCGGAGCTGAGGAAACGCGAAGCGTTTTCCAGCGCAGCACGCAAGGAGCGAAGCGACGCAGCGGGGCGCGGCCGCCGAAAAGGCGGACGCGGAATCCCTCCGTCCCATATCAACCAAGAGCGCCTTACATCTAGAATTATCAGCCCAGTTCCGAAAAGCGAGCCGTATGCAACAACCAAGTAACCACAGGCCCCGGGAGAGCGGAACTAATTATTCAGCATGCGGTCGAAGCTTCCCGAGTCGCCATCCCGATAGTCGGCGGTCATCAGAATCTCCTGCGGAATGCGTCCGCCCTCGCGCAGCACGTTGCGGAACTGCACGCGCGTGACCATGGGCAGATCTTTGATCGTCGCCGCCAGGTTCTGCGGCACGCCCTGGTTGGCAGCCGCGGGCTCGCACTCTCCGCCGGCCTTCACGCGACGCTTGTGCTCGGCGAGCATGGCGCGATACATACCGGCATGCAGGCGAATCTCAACGACATTGGCATTACGGGCCTGCTCGACAATGCGCGCGCCCTCTCGATCGATGTCGCCCACGTAGTAGACATAATTAAAGCGATAGCCAATCTCGGCCAGATAATCATCCAGTACGTGCGAAACGCTCGCCTTGCAGCCGCCGCCAAAGATCACGCCACCCACCTTGGTGCCAAAAAGCTTGGCATGCTTGCGGCCGCGCAGGAGCTTGACGATCTCGTCATAGGTGTCCAGGTTCTCGACCATAATGAAAGGCTTGTCGGCGCCCAGCGTAAAGAAACCCGTAAAGTGCACAGGGCGGTTGGGAGCGACCTTAATCGCCTGCATGCTGATGCCCTTTTCGGTCATACGCCGAATCAGGCGCTCGCCATGCTTGCCGTCAAAGGCCTTCTCATCGTTAAAAATCTGGTAGGCGCGCTGGCGACGCGAAGCGACCGGCGTGTCGGCGCCGCGATTCTGCTCTATCCAAGCCTGGATGATCGCAATCTCCTCGGCAATCTTGCGGTTGGACATCTCGTTGTGCTGAGTGCGCTGCGGAGCCTTTTTGCCGTCCTTACCCTCGACCTTAACAATTTGAGTCTGCTGCTCCTTGATCTTGGAGAGCGCCGTAGGCGTGGGAACGATCTTGAGCAGCTGCCTGCCCAGGACACGGGCCAGAGCAAACGCCGAAACCTCGCCATGAGCGGGCGGCTCAGTCTGCTGGGCGGCCACATCGTTTGCAGTCGGTTTGGACTGCGCCTGGGATTTGCGCTTGGAATCTACCTGAGCTTTGCGCTCTTGCTTTGGCGCGGACGGACCCTTTTGCGAGCGCTCGGGCTTGTCCCCCCTCGCCGGCTGGCGCTTGGGCTGTTCCACCGGAGTCTCAGCCTTCGCATTCTTGTTTTGCGTCGCCTTCTCGGCCACGGTTTCGGCATTTGAGCCACGGCCGCCACGATGACGGCGGCGGCGGGGCTTGCTTGAGGCGCTCTCCCCCACCTGCTTATCAGCGGACTGTTGAGCTTTGACCTCGGTGTCAGCCGCAGGCTGCGACTCGGAAGGCTGCTGCTCGCGAGCCACCGGCTCAACGGTTTTCTCGGTTTGTTCGGCCTTCTCGGCCTGAGCGGTCGAAGCCGGCTCGCCCTTCTCCTGATGCTTTACGGGATACGCGCGTCCCGCAAAACCGCGGCCGGGACGGCACGAACCCGGAGCCCTCTTGGCAGACTCCTCAGCATCGTCTGCAACCTCGGAAGGCTCTTCAACCTCATGCGCGACATCCTGCTGCGCAGCCTTAAAGTGAGCACCGCGACAACGCTTGGGCTCTTGGACCTTCACGGGCTTTTGCTCCTGCGCGGGCTTCTGCGACTCGACAGCAACCTCGGTCTCAACAGCCTCGGTATCGAGCTCATCCTTTTGAGCAACGGCGCGACGGAAGCGCTCCTGCTGGGCACGGCGCTGTGCATCGCGTTTGCCGCCCCCGCCAAAACCGCCGCGGCCGGCCTTGGCCGTAAAGGCGCGAACGACGCTCTCGTCAAGCAGCTCGTCGGTATCGACATGCTCGCGCGGAGCCGTTTCCACCGAAGCGGGCGCCTCGACAACGTCCTCGACGGTCTCTTCGGCAACCTCGACGGGCTGCTCCTGGACATCGTTAATCTCGGCATTAATGGTGTAAAAGGCAGGGCGGCCGTTAATGCCGCTGCCCTCGATCTTGGTAACGATCTTTGCCGCGATGAGTTCGTCGCGCATCGCCTTGGTGTCGCATTCCTTATCGACGGAGCGGAAAATCTGCGCCAGCGCGCTCGACTTGATCTTGAGTGCCTTGCGGCAGAGCAGGTCGTAGGCAACCAGCTTGGCACGCTCGGCAGAAAGCGACGTCTGGCTGCTCAGACGCTCAGCCAGGGCATCGACATTATTTTGGTTATCGGAATATACCGTCTTGGCCACGGGGCCCCTTTCATATGTACACATATACGTTTATATGGTACAACGCGCGAGCCTATCCACGCAAAACATCTGCGGGCACGCCCTTGCATCGCCCGTTCTCGCAAGAAAAAAGACCGAGTCATATGGATGGAACGGTTAGTCCATCAAGCCGACTAGGCCTTGGCAGCCTCGGCGTCGGCGGGAGCCTCGGCAGCAGCGGCGCGGCCATACTCGGCCTTGCCCATCTCGGACCACTCGGGCTCCTCGTCGGGCATGGAACCGGCCTCCTTGCCGAAGAACTCCTTGAGGCAGTTGACGGCAACGATGAGGCCCAGGACCATCAGCAGGACGGCGAAGACGAGCTGCAGGCCCTTGGTAGCGGCGACGGAGACAGCGGCCGTGGTGGCGGTAGCCGGGATGGTACCGAAGAAGCCGTAGGCCTGGACGGCGGTCATGCAGCCCATGGCGCTCTGGACCAGCGAGGTGAAGGTGCAGCAGAGCAGGAAGGCGACGGGCACGTAAAGCATCCAACCCTTGCGGCCGGTGCACTTGCAGAACACGGCGAGGGTGATCATGGTCATGCCGCCGAGCAGCTGGTTAGAAGCACCAAAGAGCGGCCAGATGTTGGCATAGCCGCCAAAGGCGAGGGCGAGACCGGGAAGCAGAGTGACGACCGTGGCAAACCAGGGGTTGCCGAGGACTTTCATGTAGCCGGCCTTGGACTCGATGGCCAGGGCGTCGTTGGTCTGGGCAAAGAACTCGGAGAACGAGGTGCGGGCGATACGAGCGACGGCATCGAGCGAGGTCAGGGCCAGAGCGGAGACGTTCATGGTCATGAAGACGGTTGCGAGCGTGCCGTCAACACCGAAGGCCTGCATACCGCGGGAGATGCCGGCGGCGAAGATCTGGAACGGGGTGGAAGCGACGCCGGCGTTGAGGGCGCCAGTACCGGCGGTGTTCATATCGGAGAACATGATGCCGGCGACGATGATGGCAAGGATGCCGACGAAGGACTCGACGATCATGGCGCCATAACCGACCTTGACGGCGTCCTGCTCCTTCTCGACCTGCTTAGAGGAGGTACCAGATGAAACGAGACTATGGAAACCGGAGAGAGCACCGCAAGCGACGGAGACGAACAGGACCGGGAACATCATGCCGGAAGCAGTGGAGAAGCCGGTGAAGACCGGAGCGGTGATAGTGGCCTGACCGTTGACGCCCAGGACGACGATGCCGAGGACAGCGCAGACGATCATGACGATCATCATGATGGAAGTGAGGTAGTCACGCGGGGTCTTGAGCATCTGGATGGGCATAGCGCCAGCGAAGACCAGGTAGACCATGACGACGGCGAACCACTGGAACTTGTCCAGGTAGACCGGGAACTGCATACCGACGGCGAACATGAGAACCATGAGGACCACGCCGGTGACGAACTCGGCAGCGCCGGTGAGGTTGAACTTCTTCTGGGCCCAACCAAAGGCGATAGCGACGAAGGTGAACAGGATGGAGATGGTACCAGCGCAGCCGGCGGCATAGGACTTGGTGAAGTCGATGGCACCGGTAGCAGCACCAGAAGCGTCAACGGCCGGGGTGAACATGAACGTCTTGCAGACCATGTCGGTGAAAGCGGCGATGACGATGATGCAGAACAGCCAGCAGAACAGCAGGAACAGGCGACGGCCGGTCTTGCCGATGTACTTCTCGATGAGCTGGGCCAGGGACTTGCCGTTGTTCTTCATCGAGGCGTACAGGGCGCCAAAGTCGTGGACGGCGCCAAAGAAGATGCCGCCGACGAGGACCCAGAGCACGACGGGAAGCCAGCCGAAGGCCATGGCGACGATCGTACCCGTAACAGGGCCAGCACCGCAGATCGAGCTGAACTGGTGCGAGAACGCGGTAAAGGCGGAGACGGGCGAGAAGCTGTTGCCGTCCTTCATGCGCTTGGCCGGCGTGAGGGCCTCTTTGTCAACGCCCCACTTGTTGGCCAGCCATCGGCCATAGCCCAGATAGCCGCAAGCGAGCACCGCCGCGGCCACAACCATGAGCAAAACTCCGTTCATTACATTTCCTCCTCTAAAAAGAACTTCCCAGACATAAAAAATGAGGGCCGTCGGTTGCGCTCGACGGCCCTCATCTTCATCAGCCGCCCGTTATCGTACGGGCTAGCTGTATGTGCTAACCCGCATCAGATAATTACTACGCTGATAATGTTTAGCTGATGCGTGAACATGTCTAAGAAATCCTCTTCGATCATGATGTGAACGATCCGTGCGTGTTCACATCCCCCAGTGGTTGAAAAGGAGTATGAAACTTTAGTTACCTAAAGTCAACGCAAATATGTAATGAATTTTCAACTTTTTTTGAATTTCTCGGTATAAAGCGCCACTGACCTCGGACTTTATCCTGCGACAGTTTTTGCTTGAGAGACGTCCCTGCGCGCCGCGGGAACCGGGCTGCCTATATGAACTTTCCTGCTCTACAGTCCTGCGCAAGACGAAGGCCACATTAAGTGCTTTCCTTTGCGTGCGGAACTCGCGATAAAGTTCATATATGGTGTAAGGGCAGTAATGTCGAAGCCGAGTAGTACTAATAGCCCGAGACTTTCTA
>CAUEMA010000025.1 GCA_959018755.1 uncultured Collinsella sp.
ATATAGGCACACAAGGTCAAAGGCGGCACCATGATCCTCCTGGTCGACAAGATCGAAAAAAGCTTCGGCGCGCGCGTCCTCTTTAGCGGCGCGTCCTTCCAGATCAACCCCGGCGAGCGCTTTGCGCTCGTGGGCCCCAACGGCGCCGGCAAAACCACCATGCTCAAAATCATCATGGGCATCGACAGCCCCGACGCCGGCCAGGTCCAGTACGCAAAGGACTGCCAGGTGGGCTACCTAGAGCAGGAAACCAACCTGGAGCAAAAGGACACCACCATCCTCGCCGAGGTCATGGCGGCGGCCAAGGAAATCCGCCGCATGGGCGAGCGCGCCAACGAGCTGCAGGCCCAAATCACCGAGCTCTCCGAGCAGGGCAAGGACGTCGACGCACTCCTTAACGAGTACGGCCAGGTCCAGGACCGCTTTGAGCACCTGGGCGGCTACGAGCTCGAGAGCAACGCCCGCAAGATCCTGTCCGGCCTGGGCTTTAAGGTCACCGATTTTGAGCGCTCGTGCTCTGAGTTCTCGGGCGGCTGGCAGATGCGCATTGCGCTTGCCAAGCTCTTCCTGCGCCACCCCGACCTGCTGCTTCTGGACGAGCCCACCAACCACCTGGACCTCGAAAGCGTCCAGTGGCTGCGCGGCTTTATCGCCAACTACGACGGCGCCGTCCTCATCGTCAGCCACGACCGAGCCTTCATGGACGCCTGCGTCGACCACGTCGCCGCACTCGAAAACCGTCGCGTGACCACCTACACCGGCAACTACAGCAGCTACCTCAAGCAGCGCGAGGACAACCTGGAGCAGATGCGCGCAAAGCGTGCCGCCCAGGAGCGCGACATCGCCCACATGCAGGTCTTCGTCGACAAGTTCCGCTACAAGCCCACCAAGGCCGCCCAGGCGCAGGAGCGCATCCGCAAGATCGAGCAGATCAAAAAGGGGCTCGTCATCCTGCCCGAAGGCCACAAGCACATCGACTTTAAGTTCCCCGATCCGCCGCGCTCCGGCGACATGGTCGTGGGCCTCGAGGGTGTATCCAAGTCCTACGGCGACAAGCACATCTACAGCGGCATCGACCTCAAGCTCTACCGCGGCGAGCACGTGGCGCTCGTCGGCCCCAACGGCGCCGGCAAGTCCACGCTTATGAAGATCCTCGCCGGCCTGGAGCCGCCCACCACCGGCACCCGGGACCTTGGCACTAACGTGGGCGTGGCCTACTATGCCCAGCATGCGCTCGAGGGCATGACCGAGTCCAACACCGTCCTGCAAGAGATCGACACCGTCACGCCCAAGTGGACCGTACCGCAGCAGCGCAGCCTGCTGGGCGCCTTCCTGTTTAGCGACAACGATTCCATCGAGAAGCAGGTACGTGTCCTCTCCGGCGGTGAAAAGGCGCGTCTGGCGCTCGCCAAGATGCTCGTGGCCCCCGAGGCGCTCCTGTGCCTGGACGAGCCCACCAACCACCTGGACATCGACTCGGTGGACATGCTCGAGAACGCCCTGCAAAACTTCCCCGGTACCATTGTGCTGATCAGCCACGACGAGCACCTGGTACGCGCCGTGGCCAATCGCATCATTGACATCCGCGACGGCAAGGTCACGGTCTACGACGGCGACTACGACTACTACCTATACAAGCGCGAGGACCTCGCAGCCCGCGCCGCCGCCGAGGCGGCAGGGGAGAGCGCGCCTGCCGCGGCAAAGTCCACCAAAGCCAGCGCCGCCCAGGCCGACACCCCCGCCGCGGCACCTAAGCCTGCCGAGGGTAAAAAGACCAAGGAGCAAAAGCGCGCCGAGGCCCAGGCCCGCGCTGCGCTCAACAAAAAGCTCAAGGGCGTGCGCAACCAGCTCAAGAAGATCGAGGCCGAGCTCGACAAAAAGCGTGCCCGCTATGACGAGCTTATGGAATTGATGGCAAGCGAAGAGCTTTATGCCGATCAGGACAAGTTCAATGCCGCGCTGGGGGAATATAACGGCCTTAAGCAAGAACTGCCCAAGCTCGAGGACGAATGGCTGGAGCTTTCCACCCAGATCGAAGAGGAGACCGCGCGTGAATTCTCGTAAGGCCGCTGCCGTGGCGATGAGCGTCATCGCCATCGCCTGTCGCATCTGCGGCATCTTTATGAGCGCGATGACCGTGCTGCTGTGCTTTAGCGGCCTGACCGCCAAACTGCAGATCGTGGGCTTTGTCGTTGAGCTTTCACGCGCGCTGCCGAGCGCCATCGCCGGCTATGGCATCATCACATCGCCCTTTGGTGGCGTGTTCCGCCTGGATTACGCCGTCGTGGCCGTCATCCTGTTTGTGGCCGACTACCTGCTTACGCGCGCCTCGCGCCGCGTCCGCTAGGGGAGCGCCATGTCCAGCAGCTACCTGATGAACTTGCTCGCGAGCGCGGTCGCCGTCATCGTTGGCATCGTGATCCACGAGAGCGCGCACGCCGCCGCGGCCTGGGCGCTCGGCGACAAGACGGCCCGTTCGCGCGGTCGCGTGTCGCTTAACCCGCTCAACCATATCGACCCGTTTGGCACCATCATCCTGCCGCTGCTGATGCTCGCCGCCGGTGGCCCGGTGTTCGCCTTCGCCAAGCCCGTGCCCGTCTTCCTTAACAACCTCAAGCACCCCAAGCGCGACGAGGTCCTGGTAAGTGCGGCCGGCCCAGCATCGAACATCGCGCTCGCGTGCCTTGCCGCAGCCCTCATGCACGCAGCATACGGCAACCTCTACACCAGCATGTCCTTTGCCGTGGCATCACAGATCATGAACTTCGGCGCCACGTTTATCGTGGTCAACCTGTCGCTTGCGTTCTTTAACCTCATCCCGATCCCGCCGCTCGACGGCTCGTCAATCATCGTGCCGTTCCTTAAAGGCAAGGCGCTCACCAACTACTACCACCTGCAGCAATACGCCATGCCCATCCTCATCCTGGTGCTGTACCTGCTGCCTATGTGGACCGGCATCGATGTAATCGGCCGCTATTTCGACGTTACCGTGTATCCGCTTGCTGAGCAGCTGCTCAACTTCGCAATCGCCGGCATCTAAGGTAAACTTACAGGTCGTCCGTGTAAAACGGTCGCAGCATGCACCCAAACCGCGCCGCGAAGGCGCCGTCAAAGGAGGTCGAAGATGTCGTATCGCGTGTCGACGCAGGTCTACAGCGGACCGTTCGACCTGCTGCTGCAGCTGGTAACCCGCCAAAAAGTAGATATCGGTGCCATCTCGATCAGCGAGGTGGCCGAGCAGTACCTTGCCGAGGCCGAGCGCATCGAGGCGCTGGACCTGGACGTAGCAAGCGACTTTTTGCTGGTCGCGGCAACCCTTTTGGACATCAAGGCTGCCTCTCTGGTGCCGCAGGAGGCCCCGCGCAAAGTCGATGACGACGATGACGAGTTCGACGAAGAGCTCGAGGAGCTCAGCGCGCTCGACGGCGACGCCCTGCGCGAGGTCCTGATCCAGCGCCTGATCGCCTACAAGCAGTTTAAGGGCGCGGCGGCGGCCCTGGGCGCCCGCATGCAGGCCGAGAGCCGCATGCATCCGCGCGTCGCCGGCCCCGATCCCGAGTTTTTGGGCCTTATGCCCGACTACCTGGCCGGCATCACCCTGCGTGGCCTGGCCGTCATCTGCGCCGACCTAGACGGCAAGCGCCAGACCTTTTTGCTGGAAGCCGAGCATGTGGCGCCGCATCGCGTACCGCTCGACCTGACCGTGGCCTCAGTCGACCGCTTTACCATGTCACACCAAACCTGCACCTTCCGCGAGCTGCTGGACGGCGACGCCACCACCGAGCAGCTCGTCGTCACCTTCCTGGCCATGCTGGAGCTCGCCAAGCGCGGCTCGCTCACGCTAAGCCAGGACGAAATCTTCGGAACCATCCGCATCAACCGCGTCGAGGGCGCCGAGGCCTACGTGCCCGGCGAGGGCCCCGAGCTCACCGAATAGGAGCGACCAACCATGTCAAACCTGTCCACGCTGGAGGCAAACAGCCTCAAGGGCGCCCTCGAGGCGCTGCTGCTGGTGTCGAGTGACCCGGTGAGTGCGCCCGCGCTGGCCGGCGCACTGGATATCGCCCCCGGCGAGTGCGCCTCGCTTTTGGCCGAGCTCAAGGTTGAGTACGAGGAGGCCAACCGCGGCTTTCAGCTGCGCGAGGTCGCCGGCGGCTGGCGCCTGTTTACGCACCCCGCCTACCACGACGTGGTCGAGGCCTATGTGCTGAGCTGGGACACGCAAAAACTTTCGCAGGCAGCGCTCGAGACCCTGGCCGTCATCGCTTATCATCAGCCCGTCACGCGCGAGGTGGTTAAGGGCATCCGCGGCGTCAACTCCGACGGCGTCATCGCGTCGCTCGTGGACAAGGGCCTGGTGCGCGAGCTCGGCCGCGACCCCGAGCGCGGTCAGGCCATCATCTACGGCACGACCAACGCCTTCTTGGAGAAGTTCGGCCTGCGCTCTACCCGCGACCTGCCCGATCTGGAGCAGTTTGCCCCCGACGAGCAGTCGCGCCAGTTTATCCGCGAGCGCCTGAGCGGCCGCAGCATTCAGTCCACGCTCGAGGAGCAGGCCGAGGACCTGGACGAAGAGCGCGAACTGATCGATACCGATGTTGAGGACACCGATGAAGAGGAGTTTCTGCCCACCGGTGACACCTCGGAGGATATGCATGACGAGGATTAACGAAGCAGAGGAGACGCGCACTGCACGTGCCGTGGGCGCTACATCGCCCGCGACCGACGCCCAGCCCGTCTACCCGCACACCATGCGCCTGCAGCGTTTTTTGGCGCGCGCGGGTGTGGCGAGCCGCCGCGGCTCGGAGGACCTGATGACCGCCGGCCGCGTGACCGTCAACGGCCAGGTAGCGACTGAACTGGGCACCAAGGTAGACGTCGACCGCGACCATATCGAGGTCGACGGCATGCCCGTCAAGCTCAACCAGGGCGCCGTGTACCTGATGCTCTACAAGCCGACCGGCTACCTCACCACCATGAGCGATCCGCAGGAGCGCCCCTGCGTGGCCGAGCTGGTCCCGCGTGACCGCTTTCCGGGGCTCTTCCCGGTGGGTCGCCTGGACCGCGACACCACGGGCCTTTTGCTCTTTACCACCGACGGCGACCTGTCGCAGGATCTGCTGCACCCCAGCAAGCACGTCTACAAGACCTATCAGGCGCTGGTGGACGGCCACCTGACCGATCGCGACTTGGAACCACTCCGTCACGGCATCGAGCTCGACGACGGCCTATGCCAGCCGGCGATCTGCCGCGTCATTACCGCACACGAGGCCGAGGCCGTAGCTCCCCAGGGCGTCAAGCCCGGCACCACCGCCGTGGAGGTCATCATTCGCGAGGGGCGCAAGAACCAGGTCAAGCGCATGTTGAGTAAGATTCACCATCCCGTAATCCGCCTGCATCGCTGCAACTTTGCCGGCCTGGAGCTCAAGGACGTGGCCAAGGGCTCGTGGCGCGAGCTCACCGAGCGCGAAGTGCAGATCCTCAAGGCCGGCGGCACCCCGCCCAAGCAGGCCAGCTCCAAACGCGGCACCGCGCCGGCGACCAACTCAGCGAGCCGCACCCGCCACCACGGCAGCCACGGCTCCGCGCCCAAGCGCAACACCTACCGCGAACGCTACACGGGCTAGCCAGTCCGCCAGCAAGCAGCGTCCGCGTCCCATACCAGCACGTCAACCACCGAAAGGAAGCATTGCATGATCGTCGCCATCGACGGCCCCGCCGGTTCCGGCAAGTCCACCATCGCCAAGGAGATCGCCCGCCAGCTGGGCTTTAACAAGCTCGACACGGGCGCCATGTATCGCGCCGTCACCTTCGCCGCGCTCGACCGCGGCATTGATCTGGACGACGAGGCGGCTATCGACGCCCTCGCCGAGCAGATCGAGATTCGCTTTACCAACGGCACTGGCGAGGACACGCGCCTGACCATCGACGGCAAGGACGCATCGGCTGCCATCCGCACCCCGCAGGTCGACGCCAACGTCTCTAAGGTCTCGGCCTACCCGGGCGTGCGCGCCGCCATGCTCATTCACCAGCGTCGCGCCGCCGAGGACCGCGATATCGTGGCCGAGGGTCGCGACATCGGCACCGTCGTGTTCCCCAACGCGCAGGTTAAGGTCTTCCTGACCGCCGACCCGCGTGAGCGGGCCCGTCGCCGCGTGCTGCAGCGTCACCAAGATGACGCCCAGCCGCTCACCACCGAGCAGCTCGAGGCCGAGGTCGACGAAACCCTCGATGCCCTCAAGCAGCGCGACAAGCTCGACAGCAGCCGCGAGGTCGCGCCGCTTGTGCCCGCCGAGGACGCAGTGCACGTCGACTCCACCGCCTACACCATCGACGAGGTCGTCACGATAATCGAGGACCTCATCAACCAAAGGAGGTAGCCCATGCGCCTGTTTAAGCAGACGCCCGAGGATTACTACAACGCCCCGTACGCAGAGTTCCCGGCGCTCATCCGCGGCACCGTCGTCGTGGTCATGGCTATTCTGTGGGTCTTCTCCAAACTCATGTGGCGCTGGAAGGTCGAAGACGCCGACTTGCTGTTTGAGCGCAAGGAGGGCCGCGGCAGCGTGGTCATCTGCAACCACACCTCGATGGCCGAGCTCCTGGCCGTGGAGACGGCGTTGTTCTTTGGCGGCCGCCGCATTCGCCCCATTTTTAAGTCCGAGTTTGCCAAGAGCAAGATTGTGCGCTGGGCCTTTAGTCGCGTGGGTGGTATTCCCGTCGAGCGTGGCACCGCCGACATGAAGTGCCTGCGCGCCGCCCAGCATGCGCTACAGCGCGGTGAGGACGTTCTGATCTTCCCCGAGGGCACGCGCATCCGCTCGCGCGAGATCAAGCCCGAGGTCCACGGCGGCTTTGCGCTCATTGCCCAGATGGGCAAGGCACCCGTCAACCCGCTCGCCATCTGCGGCTGGTCCGATATCACGCCTGCGGGCAAAAAGCTCATGCGCCCCAAGAAGTGCTGGATTCGTGCCGGCAAGGCCATCTCGCTATCCGACGCTCCGGCCGAGCTCAAGCGTAAGGAGCGCCTGGCATGGTTTGAGTCAGAGGCCATGAACCGCGTCTACGCCATGCGCGACGACCTGTGCGCCGAGCACCCGGGCAGGTTCTAGCCATGGGTGAGAACGTCTTGAATACCGCCGCGACCGCCGCTGAGGAGGCTATCCCCACCATCGAAATCGCTGCCCACGCCGGCACCTGCTACGGCGTGCAGCGTGCACTCGATATGGCATTGGCGGCCGCCCCGCAGGCGGGGGAGAGCACTCAGGTTCACACGCTGGGCCCGCTCATCCATAACCCCATCGTGGTACGCGAGCTCGCCGAGGCAGGCGTAGGCCTGGCCGACACCTTGGATGACGCCGAGTCGGGCACCGTGATTATCCGCGCCCACGGTGTGGTGCCGCAGGTCATTGACGCCGCTCGTGAGCGCGGCCTTACCGTGGTCGACGCCACCTGCCCCTACGTGAAGAAGGTCCATGTGGCGGCCGAGCGCCTGGTGCGCGAGGGCTACCGCGTGATCGTCGTGGGCGAGCCAGGCCATCCCGAGGTCGAGGGCATTCTGGGCCACGCCGGCGATGACGCGCAGGTCGTAAGCTGCGCCGCCGATGCGGACTCGCTGCCGCTCAAGGGCAAGGTGGGCCTGGTTGTGCAGACTACCCAAACCGCGCAGAATCTGGCCGAGGTTGTGGCCTCCATCACCCCACGCGTGCAGGAGCTGCGCGTGATCAACACCATCTGCGCAGCCACGAGCGAGCGCCAGCAAGCGGCGGCAACCCTCGCCAACCGCTGTGATTGCATGGTTGTCGTGGGCGGAAAGAATTCGGGCAACACGCGCCGCCTGGCGCAGATTTGTGCCGATGTCTGCGAGCACACGCATCACATCGAGGAAGCTTCCGAGCTCGAGGCCGCGTGGTTTGCCGACGCGCGCCACATCGGCATCACTGCCGGAGCCTCCACCCCGCAAGAACACATCGAACGCGCCGTTGCGCGCATCAAGGAGCTTTGCCGCTAGTCATGGACCAGACCGTACCCGCATACGCCGCCGAGGTGGCCGATTACGGGCGCAGCCGCGACCCCGAGCCGGGCGAAGGCGCGCTCGTTAAGAACGTGCGTCCCGAATCGCCCGCATGGGATGTGGGTATCGAGCCGGGCATGCGCGTGCTTACGGTCAACGGCGAGCAGCTGACCGATATGATCGTGTGGCTCTGGGAGGCAGACGACGACACCGTCGACCTCGAGGTTCTCGACCCGCGCGACAACAGCGTCACCCCCGTGGAGCTCGACCGTTTTCCCGGCGAGGATTGGGGCCTTGAGTTCGACGGCCCCATCTTTGACGGCATGCGCACCTGCGTCAACGCCTGCGTGTTCTGCTTTATGACCATGCTACCCAAGGGCGGTCGCTCCACGCTCTACATTCGCGACGACGACTACCGCCTGAGCTTTTTGCAGGGCAACTTTGTCACGCTCACGAACCTCTCCGACGAGGACGTGCAAAACGTCATCGACCGTAACATGAGCCCCATGAACGTGTCGGTCCACGCCGTAAGCCCCGACATCCGCCGCCGCATGATGGGCCGCAACGCCCAGCGCGGCATGGACGTGCTCGAGGCCATCATGGCCGCCGGCATCGAGATTCACGCACAGATTGTGCTGTGCCCCGGCATGAACGACGGCGAGGAGCTGGAAAAAACCCTGCGCTTTTGCGAGGAGCACGAGCAGATCACGAGTCTGGGCATCGTGCCGCTCGGTTTTACCAAGCATCAGAACCGTTTTAGCTGGTCCTACAGCGACAAGCCCGAGCTGGCGCGCGAGACTATCGCCATGATCCGGCCCTTCCAGGACCGTGCGTACGAGCGCTTTGGCCGCCACACCTTCCAGATGAGCGACGAGTTCTATCTGGACGCCGGCATCGATCCTCCCGAGGCAGACTTTTACGACGGTTACCCGCAGTACTACGACGGCATCGGCATGATCCGCTCGTATCTGGACGAGACCGACGACGTGCTTGCCGCCGACGCCGAGCGTCTGGCCCGCGTCCGCGCTGGCATCGCCGAGCGCAACCAGCGCTTTCTGTGCCTCTCCGGCGCCAGCGCGCGCGACACCGTGGCGCGCTTCGTGGAGTCGCCGCATGGTCTCGGCGGCACCGTCACAGCCATCAAGAACCGCTACTTTGGCGGCAACGTGGACGTGACCGGCCTCATCGTCGCGTGTGACATTCTGGAGCAGCTGCCCCAAGATCTGTCGGGGGTTATGCTCTTTGTGCCTAAGCTCATGTTCAACGCTGACGGCATGACGCTTGACGAGTATCATCGTGACGATTTACTCGCAAGCCTTACCAGTCGCGGCGCCGAGGTTCATGTGGTGTCGACCATGCCGCATGAGCTGCTCGATACCCTGGAGCACATCCTTGGCATTGTGCCTGCCGACTCTAACACTTCCACTGACCCTACCCATTAAAGGAGTGCAGATGAAACCTATCGTCGCCGTCGTCGGACGCCCCAACGTGGGCAAGTCCACGCTCGTTAACCGCCTGGCCCAGACCTCGGACGCCATCGTCCATGAGTCCCGCGGCGTCACGCGCGACCGCTCGTACCACACGGCCGATTGGAACGGCCGCGAGTTCACCATCGTCGACACGGGCGGTATTGAGCCGCTCAAGAGCGACGACGTCTTTGCCACGTCCATCCGCGACCAGGCGCTCGCCGCCGCCGAGGAAGCCGCCGTCATCCTGTTTGTGGTCGACGGTCGCACCGGTGTCACCGAGGAGGACGAGTCGGTCGCCCGCATGCTCAAGCGCTCCGACAAACCGGTCTTTTTGCTGGTAAACAAGCTCGACAACCCCGATCGCGAGAACGACAACATCTGGGAGTTCTATTCGCTCGGCATCGGCGAGCCCACGCCGCTTTCGGCCCTGCACGGCCACGGAACGGGCGATCTGCTCGACGACATCGTGGCCCTGCTTCCGGAGGAAGAGGATGAGATCGCTGACGAATTCCCCGACGCGCTGAACGTAGCCATTATCGGCCGCCCCAACGCCGGCAAGTCCTCGCTGTTCAACCGCATCCTGGGCGCCGACCGCTCCATCGTGTCGAACATCGCCGGCACCACGCGCGACGCCATCGACACGGTCGTCGAGCGTAACGGCAAGCACTACCGCATGGTCGACACCGCGGGTATCCGCAAGAAGAGCACCGTCTACGAGAACATCGAGTACTACTCCATGGTCCGCGGCCTGCGCGCCATCGACCGCGCCGACGTGGCACTGCTCGTCGTCGATGCCTCCGTGGGCGTTACCGAGCAGGACCAGAAGGTCATGGGCCTCGCCATCGAGCGCGGCTGCGCCATCGTGGTACTGCTCAACAAGTGGGACCTGCTCGACGACGACCGCAAGCGCGAGGCCTGCATGGAAACCGTCGACCGCCGTCTGGGCGTCATGGCTCCCTGGGCCCAGTACCTGCGCATCTCGGCCCTGACCGGCCGCAGTATCGAGAAGATCTGGGCGATGGTCGACGCCGCCGAGAAGACGCGTTCTCAAAAGATCTCCACCTCGCGCCTCAACACGTTCCTCACCGATCTGCGCGAGTTCGGCCACACCGTGGTGGACGGCAAGCGCCGCCTGCGCATGCACTACGTGACTCAGACGGGTGTCAACCCGCCGACGTTCACGTTCTTCGTCAACCACAGCGACCTGGTCAACGACACCTACCAGCGCTACGTGGAGAACCGCATGCGCTCGACCTTCGACTTCGCCGGTACGCCCATTCGACTCTTCTTTAGGAAGAAGGAGCAAAAGGATGCTTAATCCGATTCTGCTGACCGCCATCTGCGCCGTGGTCTCGTTCTTTATCGGAGCGATTCCGTTTGGCCTGATCTTAGGCCGCGTGTTCAATCACACGGACATTCGCAAGGCGGGCTCCGGCAACATCGGCACCACCAACGCGCTGCGCGTGGCCGGCCCCAAAGTGGCCGCGCTCACGCTGCTGTGCGATTGCCTTAAGGGCGCTATCTGTGTCATCATCGCGCGCCCGCTCATTGCGAGCGTGGGCTTTGGCTTCCCCGTGAGTATCATGGCCCCCGGCGCCGCCGGCGACTGGATGCTCGGCGTCATCTGCCTGGCAGCCGTATGGGGTCATATCTTCTCGCCTTACCTTAACTTCCACGGCGGCAAGGGCATCGCCGTGGGCCTGGGTGTGATCCTTGCCTGGTACTGGCCCATTGGCCTGTCGCTGCTGGGCATGTTTATCGTGGCCGTCGCCATCACCAAGTACGTGTCGGTCGGCTCGCTTGCCGCCGCCATCGGCCTTCCCATCGCTGCCTGCGCGGTCTTTCCGTACAGCAGTCTGGGCCTCAAGTTTTGCATGGCGATGATCGGCATCACCGTGGTGTGGGCCCATCGCTCAAATATTCAAAAGCTCATGGCCGGTAAGGAGTCCAAGCTCTCGTTTACCAAGCGCGTCACCGTGCCCGACGATAAGTAGGAGAGAGTCATGAATGTTGCGCTGATTGGCTCCGGCTCCTGGGGAACCGCCGTCGCCGGCCTCGCCGCCGCGCGAGCCGAGCGCGTGACCATGTGGGCCCATAGTGAGCAAACGGCCGCCGGCATCAACGCCGAGCACCGCAACCCCCGCTATCTGGTGGACTACGAGCTGCCAGAAAACGTTTTCGCCACGACGGAGCTTGCCCAGGCGCTCGACAGCGCCGTGGCCATCATCTTTGCCGTTCCTTCGACGCACCTTCGCAGCGTGTGCCATCAGGCGGCACCGTTTATCGCGGACGAGACGCCGGTCCTGTGCCTCACCAAGGGCATTGAGCCCGAGTCCGGCCTGCTCATGAGCGAGGTCATCGCCAGCGAGATCGGAAACGAGTCGCGCGTGGCGGCGCTTTCGGGCCCCAACCATGCCGAGGAGATCTGCCGCGGCGGGCTTTCGGCCGCCGTCATTGCCAGCGAAGACCAGCAGGTAGGGGAGACCTTCAAGGATTTGCTCCTGTCCACGGCCTTCCGCATCTACCTATCGCAGGACATGACCGGCGTCGAGGTCTGCGGCGCTATGAAAAACGTCATCGCCATCGTGTGCGGCATTTCCGCCGGCTCGGGCGCGGGCGACAACACGCTCGCCCTCATCATGACGCGCGGTCTGGCCGAGATCAGCCGCCTGGTACATGCCCGCGGCGGGCAGGCCATGACCTGTATGGGGCTTGCCGGCATGGGCGACCTTATCGCCACCTGCACCTCGGAGCATTCGCGCAACCGCACCTTTGGCTACGAGTTTGCCCACGGCGTGTCGCTCGATGAGTACCAGGCGCGCACGCATATGGTGGTCGAGGGTGCCGTCGCGGCCCGCAGCGTCAGCGAACTCGCCCGCTCACTGGGTGTAGACATTCCGCTCACCTTTGCCGTGGAGCAAACGCTCTACAACGGTGTTACTTTGGATAGGGCGCTCGAGATCCTTACCAACCGCGTCCCTTCACAAGAGTTCTACGGACTCACCGACTAGCGCAGAAAGGCTTCTACCATGGGTTCCATCAAAATCGCTCCGTCCGTCCTTTCGGCCGACATGGCCAACCTCAAGGGCGAGCTCGACAAGATCGCCGGTGCCGACTACGTGCACTTCGACGTAATGGACGGCCACTTTACCGGCAACCTCACCTTTGGCGTCGACATCCTCAAGGCCGTCAAGCGCTCCACCGATGTTCCGGTCGATGCGCATCTGATGGTGTCGAACCCCGACGAGACGGTCGATTGGTACGCCGATGCCGGCGCCGATATGATCACCGTGCACTACGAGGCCTCCACGCACCTGCACCGCACGCTCACCCACCTGCAGCAGCGCGGCGTCAAGGCCGGCGTGGTGCTCAACCCCGCCACCCCCGTTTGCGTGCTCGAGAGCATTATCGATGTCGTCGACATGGTGCTGTTGATGAGCGTGAACCCCGGCTTTGGCGGCCAGAGCTTTATCCCGGGCACTATCGCGAAGCTGCATGAGCTCAAGGCCATGTGCGAGCGCCACGGTGTGTCGCCCCTCATCGAGGTCGACGGTGGCGTCTCTTCCAAGAACATCGCCGAGGTTGTCAAGGCCGGCGCCAATGTGCTCGTGGCCGGCTCCGCCGTATTTAAATCCGAAGATCCCGCTGCCGAGGTTGCACTGCTGCAAAAGCTGGGCAACGAGGCCGCACAGGAGGCATAAACCCTTATGACCGCAGGTCAAAACCGCATACCCGTGAATCTTGACTATGCCGCCTCGACGCCCATGCGCGCCGAGGCGCTCCTTGCGCAGCGCGAGTACGACGACAGCGAGCTTGCCGGCGTCAACCCCAACTCGCTGCACTCTCTCGGCCGCAAGGCTGCCGCGCGTCTGGAGGTTGCACGTCGCGAGATCGCCCGCAGCTTTGGCGCACGCCTCCGCCCGTCCGAGATTGTACTGACCAACGGCGGCACCGAAGCCAACCAGCTGGCGCTGCTCGGTCTTGCCGAGGGCGCCCGTCAGCGCGATCGCAAGCGCGATCGTGTAATCGTTTCGGCCATCGAGCACGATTCGATTCTGGACAACCTGCCGCTGCTGCGTGCCGCCGGCTTTACCGTCGACCTAGTGCAGCCCTGCCGCATGGGCTACATTGAGCCTGCCACGCTTATCGAGCTGCTAGGCGACGACGTGGCGCTCGTGAGCATTATGGTCGCCAACAACGAGACCGGCGTGGTGCAGCCCATCCGCGAGCTGGCCGCCGCCGCACATGCTGCCGGCGCCCTGTTCCACACCGATGCCATCCAGGGCTATCTGCATATTCCGCTCGATGTCACCGAGCTGGGCGTCGATGCCATGTCCGTTGCCGCGCATAAGATCGGCGGCCCTGTGGCATCCGGCGCGCTCTACCTTAAGAACCGCACGCCGCTGCGCCCCCGAATCTTTGGAGGTGGACAGGAAGCCGGACGACGTGCCGGCACGCAGGACCTGCGCACGCAGCTCGCCTTTGCCGCTGCCGCCCGCACGCTGGCTCCCCATGTGGCCCAGGAGCGTGCGACGCTGCAGGCCTTATCCGACAAGCTCTACGCCACGCTTACGGCCCATCCGCGCATTCACGCCACGATGGGCGACTATGCGCATGCCGACCGTCTGCCCGGCATGGTATCGATCTACATTGACGGCATGGACTCCGAGGAGCTCATCATCAAGCTCGACGCCGCCGGCTTTGAGGTGTCGGCAGGCTCGGCATGCTCGAGCGGCAGCATGGACCCCAGCCACGTGCTCAGCGCCATGGGCATCGGTCGCGAGCAGGCATTGGGAGCACTGCGCATTTCCTTTGATGACCGCGTGAATCCGAGCGATCTGGACGAGTTCGCCCAAACGCTGCTCTCGATCGTGGGTGCCGCATGATCGTCGCCGAGCTTGAGCGCGCGCTGCTGGCACGCTATCCCAAGGCGGACGCCGAGGGCTGGGATCACGTAGGACTCTCCGTTGGCGATCCGGCCGCGGAGATCACCGGCGTTGCCTGCGCACTCGATGTGACCGAGGCTAATGTTCGCCGCGCCCAAGAAGCAAGTGCCAACGTGCTGCTGACGCATCATCCCATATACATCAAGGCACCCGAGGCGTTTTGTCCGGCGGATGCCACGCGTCCCCAGTGCAGCGCGGCGCTCTATGAGGCGGCCCGATGCGGCGTGAGCATTATCTCGCTCCACACCAACCTGGACCGCTCGCACGAAGCCCGCCTCTGCCTGAGCGAGCTGCTGGGTGCCGCACCCGTGAGCTCACTGGAGCACGCGGACAACCCCGAAGCCACTGGCCTGGGCGCACTTGCAACGCTCAACGACCCGTGCACGCTGCGCGATCTTGCCACCCGTGCTGCCACGGCCTTCGGCAGCGACCCGCGCGTATGGGGTGAAGCCGAGCACCCGTGCCGAACCGTCGCCATTTTGGGCGGCTCCCTGGGCGACTTTGGAGAGCTCACCATCGCCGCGGGCGCAGATGTCATCGTAACCGGCGAGGCGGGCTACCACGTGGCGCAAGACCTTGCCTTGCGCGGGCTGCCGGTGATTCTGCTCGGGCACGACCGCTCCGAAGAGCCGTTCGTGGATATCTTGATGAACTCTGCAGTTGACGCTGGGGTCGACCCCCGTCATACGATTAAGATACTGAACCCTTGCCAATGGTGGACTGTGACAAAAGGAGAGAACTTATGAGCGCCGGCGCTACGCTACTCAAGCTGCAACAGATCGATTTGGAGCTCGCCCGCAACAAGAGCGAACTTGCCAATATGCCGGAGCTCAAGGAGCTCGCTTCCAAGCGAAAGACCTATGTGAAGCTTAAGTCCGAGATGACCAAGCTCTACGCCCAGCGCAAGGATCTGGACATTGAGCTCGACGATCTCAACACCACCGAGATTCAGACCAACAACGCCATCGAGGCCGCCAAGAAGCGCCACGTGGACGGCTCCGACTACCGCGAGGTTCAGGACCTGGAGAACGAGCTCGCCACCCTGGCCAAGCGCTTGGACAAGATCGAGCACACCCGCAAGGACGTCGTCGTCGCCCATAAGGAAGCGCTTGACCGAGAGGCTCGCGCGCAGGCCATCATCGCCAAGTTCGAGGAGGGCGTGAAGGCCGATACCAAGGCTGCCCGCGCCAAGGCTGCCAATCTGCAGGCTCAGATCGATGCCGCCACCAAGGAGCGCACCGCCCTTGCCGCCACGCTGCCGACCGACGTGCTCACCGATTACGAACGTCTGCTCAAGCAGTTCCGCGGCCTGGCCGTCGAGACCATCAAGGGCAACATCCCCACGGTCTGCCACACCGCGCTGCAGGCATCGTCCATGAGCGACCTCAACCACGACGGTAGCGAGATTACGCACTGCCCGTACTGCCACCGCCTCCTGGTACTCCCGAGCAAGGAAGCCTAGCGATGACGGCGGCATCCAACAATTCAATGCAACTTGAGGGAAAAACGATCCTGCTGGGCATTACCGGCGGGATCGCCGCCTATAAGTCGTGCAATATCGTGCGCCTGCTGCAAAAGCGCGGTGCGCGCGTCAAGGTCGTTATGAGCGAGCATGCCACCGAGTTTGTGGGCCCGCTCACCTTCCGTGCGCTCACCAACGAGCCCGTTGCCGTGGGCCTATTCGACGATCCTTCCGACCCCATCCACCACATTTCGCTGGCGCAGGAGCCCGACCTGGTGGTCGTGGCGCCCGCGACGGCCAATATCATCGCCAAGATGGCCAACGGCATCGCCGATGACCTTATTTCCACCACGCTGCTTGCGACGCCGCGACCCATCGTGATCGCACCTGCTATGAACAACGGCATGTGGAAGGCGCCGGCGACGCAGGCCAACATGGCCACGCTGCGCGACCGCGGCGTGCATGTGGTGGGACCCGGCAGCGGCTACCTTGCCTGCGGCGACGTGGACACGGGACGCATGAGCGAGCCCGAGGACATCGTCGAGGCCATCTGCGAGGTGCTCAATCCCACGCCCCAGGACCTTGCGGGCAAGCGCATCGTAATCACCGCCGGCCCCACGCACGAGCCGATCGATCCCGTGCGCTTTATTGGCAACCGGTCGTCGGGCAAGATGGGCATCGCCCTGGCGGGGGAGGCCACTCGCCGCGGTGCCGAGGTCACGCTTGTGCTGGGACCGACATCGCTTGATGTTCCCCGCGGCGTGGAGTGCGTGCGTGTGCAAACCGCCACAGAGATGCTGCAGGCGGCTCTGAGCGCCTTTCAGACGGCCGATGCGGCCATTTGTGCGGCTGCCGTCGCTGACTACACACCCGCCGCTCCAGCCGACCATAAACTCAAAAAGTCCAACGAGCGTTTGGATCGCATTGAACTGGTCGAGACCGTTGACATCTTAGCCGAGCTTTCGCGTCAAAAGGGAGTGCGGCGCGTAATCGGCTTTGCGGCCGAGACCGATAACGTCGTGGAGTACGCGCAACGTAAGCTCGCCCGCAAGGGTTGTGATGCCATTATCGCCAACGATGTCTCACGCGCCGATTCGGGCTTTGGAACCGATACGAACAAGGCCTGGATCGTGAGTAAGGCGGGTACGCAAGAACTTCCTGTGCTAACAAAACCCCAGCTCGCAGATACAATTTTGGACTTGCTTCAAAATTTGTAAAAAAGTTCTTGCACAAGGCTAAAGTTTCGGGTTAATATACTCCCTGTTGCGAGCGAGAGCAGAGCAACAAACAAAAGCTTCGGGACGTGGCGCAGCTTGGTAGCGCACTTGACTGGGGGTCAAGGGGTCGCTGGTTCGAATCCAGTCGTCCCGACCAGAAGTTTGCAGGTCAGGCACCTAGTGCCTGACCTTTTTTGTTTTAAGTAATTGCTTAAATTTGATTAATCAACAGGGTGCCAAAAAACTACCTGCGCGATAATCGCTTTTTGCGGTTACTTGCGCGTTTTGCACGCGCTTAAGCCGATTTATTAACGCGACATGAATCTACATACGCGTAGCTGGTATACAGACGAGTACAGGCTGTATTTATCGCGGCGATTTACGCAGATATGGCGACTGTAACGAACTAGTGTGTCGCTGTATTTATTCCAGCAGTTCACTTGATCTGTGGACAAGTGGACTGTTGCAACGAAACGCCAAGCAGGATGGGCTCTATACGAGGACGCCGCAGAGGCAATGGCGGGGGAGTGCGGCAGGCGCTCTGAGAGCCGCTGTATGACCCCATTTCTCCTCAACCCGATTACCTGTGCTATGAACCTCGAATTGTTCGAGTAATCGCCAAAAGAAAAGCCCTCGCAGGATTGCGAGGGCTTTGCGCTAAAAGAGATCAGAAGCAGAAAGCGGGGAGAACATAAAACGAGTCCGTCGCGCTGTAGCTGTAGCAAATACCGCCGCTTTGAACATAGCGAAAGGACGTGGAGCTGCGCGGTCTCACGGAGCGAGTCCAGTGGCTATAGCCTGATGCACCGGAATAGTTCGACTCCGTCACGCCCTTGGATTTGTAGCACTCGTACTGGATGCCGTCGGATTGCATATCCCCGTATACTTCGGTTGCCGAGAGCAGAAAAACCTTGTCGGTCGTCGCTGAGGGGGCACCGCCCCAGTTACCGCCAACGTTATCGGTTGTCTTTGTGACGGGTTTCACCTTTGACTGGAAGAACCTCTTGCCTTATAAAAGAAATACGCCAAATACAACGGATATAAAGCGGAAGGAGGCGACATCGAGTAACTATCAAAGGCCAGATTAAGGAGCCAGCCATGAAGAACTGCCTGCCCTCCATCGTCTCAGCAGCTCTTTGCCTCTCCCTTGTCATGACACCATTTGTGCCCGTTGCGGCAGCCTATGCCGACGAGGGATCTCCCGCCGAGAGCAGCGAGATCTACGTCGGAGACAACTAAGACGAAAATTACGATATATCCCTTTTTGAGCGCGGACGCTGCACGGATTCATATTCCAAGGCGTGGTGCGATTCTCACGGATTTGCAAATAACCGCACCGTCCCTCACAAGGTCAAGCTGAACGCGAAGGAGGAGGCTTGCCTGCGCGATCCCTACCTTGCTGGCACCGCTGAAGTTATCGCCGGTCTCGCGACAACCGGTCCTGGCGGCGGCTTGTTTGCAACCGCAATGACATCGTACCGACTTTTCACTTGCATGTTCTGAAAGGCAGTTGCCATGCAGTCGCAAAATCAATCGAGATACTTGACCACAATCGGCTTTGCCCTGCTTGCATTACTCTTTGCTAGCGACCTTTTGCTGAAACCGCCCAAGGAACTCGTTTTGCTTGCCATAGACTGCATTTCCGCCCTTTACTTTACGGCAACCCTATTCGTCGGACTAAAGGAGAGGAAAAAAGGCGCAGTCGTTGCATCTGCCGTAGGCGTGATCATAGCCATTGCCTCATTCTTTATCTGACACATTGGTGATCTAGGGGCGATATCGTAGGAATACGACCGGGAGAGCCGGGACCAGATTGCCCGGGTTGCCCGGTCGGCTCGCGCGACGGCGCGGCGGTTCCACAGAAAGATCTCCGGACTTCACGCCGTTTCTGATCGCATTGTAGACAGCCATCTCGTCTTCGCAGTCGGCGAGCACGCGGTGTGCGTCGTCGTTTTGGATGTCCAGCAAATCTCGAAGGTCCTCCATGCACCAGCGTCCGAGATCTGGCCATGCGCGTTGCGCGAGCTGATAAGTGTCGATTGCGATGTTGTAGTTAAAGACCAGGCCAAAGCCGTCCCAGGCAGAACGACTTTGTTTCCTTGATTATCAACTTCATCCGGGCATTTCCCGCATTCATCCGTGTGTATACGGATGAATGCGGGGTTCGATACCCTGGCGGCCTGATCGGCAGACCGCCAGGAATTCTCACTCCTCGATAAAAGCCGGCACTCGGTTAGTCCTGCGCATCTTGAAATCGCCAGTCTCGTGGGAGACGTAGAGAATGCCGTCCATCCCGTCTCGTGATGCATACGACAGGTGAACTGAACCGCAATCCGATCCATCATTGTCGAGAAGATCGAACGAATTCGGATCGCTCGTTGCGGCCAAACGACCACTCATGCAAGAGCCATCGTCATTACAGATTTGCCATTCCATGTCTTCGCCTGCGAGAATCGCCATAGACGGCCCGGTCGCGCCATCGCTGACATACATCCCGTCTATGCCAAACCCATTTTCAGCGCCATCGATGAACGACTGCTCGGACCTATACCTCGCAAATGATGCACATAGCACCATTGCAAGACAAAGTACAAAGCCAACAATCGCTATCTTTGCATAGCTCTTGCCTATCATGTCATTCGCCTCCCTCGTATGTATCGAGGTATTCCCGCTTGAGCGTCTGCGAGGACGACTCGGTCTTTTCCACGAGCGTGCCGGCCTCGAT
>CAUEMA010000026.1 GCA_959018755.1 uncultured Collinsella sp.
AAGATGACGGGGCGGAATGTCAGTCCTGGTCTAACAGAGCCTTTTTTAATCCCCGTCCCAGAAAAATCATCCCTCGGCGACTGGGGCTAGGCTTTCTTTGCGGGCTTTTTCTTCTTGCTCGGCATCGAGACCTTAATACCCTGAGCGGACTTGGTCACCCGCGAACGTTTGGTGCCCGCACCTTTCTTTTTCTTGGGCTGGGCCTTTTCCACACCCTCGAGCGCGCGAACCTCGGCCTCGCGAGCGGTGCGCTCCTCACGGCGCTGCGCCATATCGGCGGCGACGCGCTTGGCAAAACGCTGGGCAGTTGAGCCCGTCGAGCTCACCTTGCCGCCGCCACGACCCAGACGGACGCGAACGCCGCGGCCAAAGCCGGTGGCAGCATGGCGACGACGCGGCTTAAGCGAATCCATCATCGTGGCGAGCTTAAAGAACACCGTGCAGGTAAAGACGACGATCGCCAGTAAGATAACCGCCTCACCCGTCGACAGGTTGGCGATGGACAGCAGCTGCGGGAATCCGATAACACCCGCCAGGATGCCGACGACGACAAACACAAAAAGCACCACACGCAAGGGCGTAAGCGGCTGCGAGATACGCCAGATCAGACTCACACTCGCCGCACACGACGTAAGCAGGCACATGGTCGAAAGCGTGAGCTGGTTAAAGCCAAACACGCGCGCTACAAAGATATCGAGCGCCGCAGCCATAATAACCGCCAGCGACGCCGGCAACGCACGCTTGAGCACGTTGGTCAAGAATGACCCCTTCACGCGGGTTTTGTTGGGCTCCAAACCCAGCACAAAGCCCGGCGCGCCGATGCAGAAGAAGTTGATGAGTGTCATCTGAATCGGCTCGAAGGGATACGGCGGAAACGCGATGCACAGCGCCGCCAGGCCCATCGAGAACAGCGTCTTAGTCAAGAACAGCGCCGCAGAGCGCTGCAGGTTGTTGATGGAGCGACGGCCCTCAGCCACCACGGCGGGCATCGAGGCAAAATCGTTGTCGACCAGCACGATCTCGGCCACGTTGCGCGCAGCATCGGAACCGGCGGCCATGGCCACGGAGCAGTCGGCCTCCTTGAGCGCCAGCACGTCGTTGACGCCGTCGCCCGTCATGGCAACGGTATGGTCGCGACGCTTGAGCGCCTGCACGAGTTCGCGCTTTTGCTGCGGCGTCACGCGACCAAAGACGTGATAGCGGTCCACCGCCGCATCAATCTTGGACGGCGTATCAAGCGTCGTGGCGTCGACGTAGGCATCGGCCCCCGGAACGCCCACCACGCGCGCGATCGATGACACCGTGCGTGGGTCGTCGCCGCTGATCACGTTGAGGGTCACACCCTGCTCGTTAAAGTAGCCGATGGTCTCGGCAGCCGAGGTACGGATCTCGTCGCGAATGGTCACAAAGCCGACGGGCTCGGCCTCGCCCGCCATATCGCCGTCGGGCGTAAAGCCGTCCACACGGGCCACAACAAGCACGCGGCAGATGTCGGCAAGCTCGGCCACACGATTCTCGACCTGCGCAAAGACGCGCTCCGAAAGCACAAATTGCGCTGCGCCCATCACATAGGAGCCCTGCGCAAACGAGGCGCCGCTCCACTTTTTGGACGAAGAGAACGGAATGACCGCCAGCGGCTCGGAAACCTCGACCGGGCGGTCAGCGTAATAGTTGAGCAGCGCCTGACAGGTCTCGTTGGCGTCTGCCGAGGTGGCACGCGCCACGTTGGCGAGCGCAAAATCGAGGACCGTGGTCTCGACGGGGACAGCTGCCTCGTCCGAGTCCGCGCCAAAGCCAACGCCCTCAACAGGCAGCGGGTAGGTACCCTCGACCTCCATACGGCCCGAAGTAATGGTGCCCGTCTTGTCCAGGCACAGCACGTCGACGCGCGCGAGCGTCTCGATACAGTAGAGCTGCTGCGCGAGTACCTTGCGGCGCGCCAGACGCACCGTGGCGATGGCAAGCACCGACGAAGTCAGCAGCACCAGGCCCTGCGGAATCATGCCCAAAAGAGCGCCCACCGTAGACAGCAGCGCCGACGAAGGCACGCGACCGGCAAGCAGCTCGGAAAAACACCACGAAAGCGCGCTATCGCCCGGCGTACCGGCGGCATCCCACAGCTCGCTCACGCTCGAGGCAAAGAGCGCCAGGCCGAGCGGAATCATAATGAGGCTCGCAAAGCGCACGATGGCGTTGAGCGCATTCATGATCTCGGAATTGACCTTTTTGACGTACTTGGCCTCGTTGTTGATCTTGGCCACGTAGTTGTCGGCGCCAACATGGATCACGCGGGCGCGCAGCAGGCCCGAGTCGATAAAGCTGCCGCTCATGAGCTCGGAGCCGGGCTGCTTTTTGATGAGATCGCTCTCGCCCGTCAGCAGGCTCTCGTTCACGAGTGCCTCACCCGAAACCACCACGGCGTCGGCCGGAATCTGGTCACCGCGCCCCAAGCGGATGATGTCATCGAGCACGATCTGGTCCAAGTCGAGCTCCACCTCGGCACCGTCGCGCACCGCGATGGCCTTCTTAGAGGTCAGCAGCGTAAGCTTATCGACCATCTTCTTGGAGCGCATGGACTGGATGACGCCGATAGCGGTATTCAAAAACACCACGAACAGGAACGTGAGGTTCTTGAACGATCCGGTCAGCAACACCAAAATCGCCAAGACAGCGTTGATCAAGTTAAACAGCGTGCAGAGGTTCTCGATGATGAGCTCTTTGACCGATTTGGTCTTAAGCTCCATGTTGCGGTTGATCTTACCGGCGGCGATGCGCTCCTCGACCTCGGCGGTCGAGAGTCCGTGCTCGATATCCGTTGCTGCCATACCTTGTCCCATCACGTCGCGTCGGTATAAGAAAACCGCCCGGACCATGCGAGGTTCGGACGGTCTTACGTTCGAGGGTGCCCCATGTTGGATTCGAACCAACGGCCTTCTGCTCCGGAGGCAGACGCTCTAATCCCCTGAGCTAATAGGGCGAACGATTGGCATTATACCCAAGTGCGCCACGGGCTAACAAAAGAATAGAAAAAGCTTTGCAATTACGTGGGAGACACGGCGCAGAGGCTCACCTTAGAACGCAAAAGTGAAACAATTAGTATAAACTCTCATGCACATATATAACGGCTCGCGATGCGGGCCGTTTTTGCAAGAGCTATCCATCGAGGTGAGAGGCACACCATGATTGCGATTTTAAAGCAGAGCGCCAGCGACGAGGCCGTCGGCCATATCGTCAGCTGGATTGAGAAGAAGGGTCTCAAGACCGACGTCTCGCGCGGCGAGAACGAGACCATCATCGGCCTGGTGGGCGATACGACCAAGATCGACCCGTTCTTGCTCGAGTCCATGGATGTCGTCGAGCGCGTGCAGCGCGTCTCCGAGCCCTTTAAGCGTGCCAACCGCAAGTTCCACCCTGAGGACTCCGTCATCGACTGCGGCCACGGCGTCAAGATCGGCGGCGACCAGTTCCAGGTCATCGCCGGACCCTGCTCCGTCGAGGGCGAAAACCTCATTCGCATCGCACGCCGCGTAAAGGCCGCCGGCGCCACGATGCTGCGCGGTGGCGCCTACAAGCCCCGCACCTCCCCTTACGCCTACCAGGGCATGGGTCCCGCCGGCCTGGACCTGCTATGCGAGGCATCCGCCGAGCTCGACATGCCGATCGTCACCGAGATCATGGACCCGCGCGACGTGCAGGTCTTCTTGGATAAGAAGATCGACGTCATGCAGATCGGCGCCCGCAACGCGCAGAACTTCCCCCTGCTCAAGGAGGTCGGCAAGACCAAGACCCCGGTCCTGCTCAAGCGCGGCATGTCCGGCACCGTCGACGAGTTGCTCATGGCTGCCGAGTACATCATGAGCGAGGGCAACGACAACGTCATCCTGTGCGAGCGCGGCATTCGCACCTTCGAGACCTGCACCCGCAACACCTTCGACCTCAACGCCGTGCCGGTGCTGCACCACCTATCGCACCTGCCCGTCGTCGCCGACCCCAGCCACGCCACCGGCTACACCCGCTATGTCGAGCCCATGGCGCTCGCCGCGACTGCCTGCGGCGCCAACGGTCTGGAGATCGAGGTCCACGACGACCCGAGCCACGCTTGGTCCGACGGTGCTCAGGCCCTCACCCCCGACCAGTTCGACGACACCATGCGCCGCATCCGCGCCATCCGCGAGGTCGTCTGCCAAGAGACCGTTCAGGAGTAACCCATGGGTACGGTGAGAAACGCACGCGTCAACCAGGGTGGACCCAAGTGCGCCGGCATCGTGGGCCTGGGCCTCATCGGCGGCAGCTTTGCCCGCGGCTATGCGCAGGCGGGCGTTCGCGTGCTTGCCTGGGACCCCGACGATGACGTGATGACGGCCGCCAGCATGGGTACCGTCGCCGGCGAGCTCAACGACGAGACGCTCGGCAAGTGCGACATCATCGTCCTTGCCTGCTATCCTAAAGGATGCATCGAGTGGCTCGAGGCCCACGCCCAGGCGCTCGCCGACGCCACCGACACCGAAGCCATCATGGGCCCCGTGGTAATCGACACCGTGGGCGTCAAGGGCATTGTGTGCGAGCGTGCCTTTGAGCTCGCACAAGAGCACGGCTTTTACTTTGTGGGCGCACACCCCATGGCGGGCACCCAGTTCTCGGGCTACGCGCACTCCCGCGCCGACTTGTTCCAGGGCGCACCGCTCGTGCTCGTTCCGCCTGCGGTAGACGATGCCCTTAAGCTGGAGCTCTTGGGCCAGGTGCGCGAGATGGTGCGTCCCTTGGGGTTTGGCAAGTTCAGCGTGACCACCGCCGCCGAGCACGACCGCGTGATCGCATTTACGAGCCAGCTCGCACACGTGGTGTCCAACGCCTACGTAAAGAGCCCCACCGCCCAGGTCCACCACGGCTTTTCAGCCGGTAGCTACCGCGACCTCACGCGCGTGGCACACCTCAACCCGCAGATGTGGTCCGAGCTCATGATTGACGACGCCGACGCTCTCGCCTTCGAGATCGACCATCTGATCGATTCGCTCGGCGCCTACAGCCGTGCGCTCAAGAACCGCGACCAGCGTTATCTTGAGAATCTCCTTGCCGAGGGCGATCGCATCAAGCGCGCACTCGACGACGAGAGCGCCCACTAGACCACCTATCACGCCAGGTCGAAAGGACCATAGCTTATGGCGATTACCATCGATATCGACACCGCACGCCCCTACCAGGTACACGTGGGCACGTTTTTGCTGGAGCAGGCAGGGCCACTCGTTCGCGCCACCGCCGGAGGCACCCGCGCCGTCATCGTGACGGACACCAACGTGGGCCCGCTCTACCAGATGCCCGTTAAGCAGAGCCTGGAGGCGTCAGGCTATGAGGTAAGCATTTGCACCTTCGAGGCCGGCGAGGTACACAAGCGCGCCGAGACCTACGTTGCCATTCTTGAGTTTGTAGCCGAGCACGAGCTTTCGCGCTCCGACGTGATCGTGGCACTCGGCGGCGGCGTCGTGGGCGACGTAGCCGGCTTTGTGGCCGCCACCTACATGCGCGGCTGCAAGTTTGTGCAGATCCCCACGAGTCTGCTCGCTATGGTGGACTCGTCGGTGGGCGGCAAGACGGCCATCGACCTGGCTGCCGGCAAGAACCTAGCTGGCGCCTTTTGGCAGCCAAGTGTTGTCATCGCTGACGTGGGATGCCTTGCCACCCTCACGCCCGAGCAGTTCGCCGACGGCTGCGGCGAAGTCGTCAAGCACGCCGTGATCGCCGACCCCGAGCTCTTCGCCGAGCTGGAGAAGACCCCGCTCACGCTTGAGCTGCTGAACCGCGACGTGGCCCGCGTGGCGCTCATAATCGCCCGCAATATCGACATTAAGCGCGCCGTGGTCGTTGCCGACGAACGCGAAACCAATCAGCGCAAGCTCCTCAACTTTGGCCACAGCGCCGGGCACGCCGTCGAAGCCTGCGAGCACTTTGAGCTGGGACACGGCAACTGCGTGTCGATCGGCATGGGCATCATCACGCGTGCCGCAGCCCTGCACGGCATTTGCGATGCCGAGCTGCCCGGTCGCATCGAGGAGCTCTGCGCCCGTCATGGCCTCAAGACCCGCTGTGAGCTTTCGGCCGACGCCATCTTTGCCGAGGCGCTGCACGACAAAAAACGCGCCGGTGACACCATCGATCTGGTGATTCCGCACGGTATTGGCCGCTGCAGCATCGACCGCACGCCGCTTTCCACCTTCCATGATTTAATTGCCGAGGGCCTCGGCCAGAAGGGAGACGCATCCGTATGCTAGCCCGCATCACCCCCTCCCCGCTCAAGGGCACCGTTCCCGCCATCGCGTCCAAGTCGATGGCGCACCGCCTCATCATCTGTGCCGCACTCGCCAACGGCGAGACGCACGTCACTTGCAACACCACCTGCGCCGATATCGAGGCCACGGTGCGCTGCCTCACGGCCCTGGGTGCCCGCATCGAGACCGTCGAGGACGGGTTCCAAGTCCATCCCACCATGAAGAGTATTGAGTTTGGCCTGCTCAAGGCACTTGCGGGCGGCACGCTCGACTGCGGCGAGAGCGGCTCCACGCTCCGCTTTATGCTGCCCGTCGCCTGCGCGCTGGGGGCAGAGGCCACCTTTGTGGGCCAGGGCCGCCTGGGCGCACGCCCCCTCTCCCCGCTCTCCGACGAGATCATTGCCGCCGGCTGCGACCTGCAGGGTCTGGGCGGCTTCCCGCTCAAGACAAGCGGCCGCATGCGCCCGGGCACCTTTATCCTGCCGGGCAATGTGAGCTCGCAGTACATCTCCGGCTTGCTGCTGGCAGCCCCGCTTTTGGCCCAGCCCTCCTGCGTGCAGGTAACCGGCCTTATCGAGAGCCGCCCCTATATCAACCTGACCATCCAGGCCATGAAGGCCTTCGGCGTCGAGGTCAACGTCGAGCGTATCCCCGCCAAGGACGGCCAGCCCGAGATCACGAACTTCCGCGTGGACAGCGGCTCGTACCGCACTCCAGGCAACGTTGCTGTCGAAGGCGACTGGTCCAACGCCGCCTTTTGGCTGTGTGCCGGCGCCATCGGTACCGACCCCATCACTGTCGAAGGTGTGTCGCTCAGCTCTGCGCAAGGCGACCGCAACGTGCTTGCCGCGCTCTCGCGCTTTGGCGCCCGCATCGTGCGCTCCACCAACGCCGCCACCGTGCAGTCCGACAAGCTCGCCGGCTTTGAGATGAGCGCGCACGACATCCCCGACTTGGTGCCCGTTATCTCTGCCGTGGCATCGCTGGCGCAAGGCCGCACGTTCATCCGCGACTGCGCCCGCCTGCGCATCAAGGAATCCGACCGTCTGGCCACCACCACCCGCGAGCTCACCGCACTGGGCGCACAGGTGCGCATTGCCGGCGACGACCTCATCATCAAGGGTGTCGACGCCTTTACCGGCGGCGAGGTCGATTCGCACAACGACCACCGCATCGCCATGATGGCCGCCATCGCTGCGAGCCGCGCCACTGGCGAAGTCGTGATCCACGGCGCCGAGGCCGTCAACAAGTCCTATCCTGATTTCTTTGACCACTACCGCCTGCTGGGCGGCAAGGTCACGCTCGAGGAGGAATAGCATGTCCTCGACCTTTGGCAACGTCTTGCATCTGAGTATCTTTGGCCAGTCGCACTCCCCCGCTATCGGCTGCTCACTCGACGGCATTCCTGCCGGTATTGCCGTTGACCAGGAGCAGCTACAGGCCTTTTTGGACCGTCGTGCCCCCGGTCGCGACGAGACCGCAACCAAGCGCCACGAGGCCGACGCCGCGCATATCATTGCCGGTGTGGTCGACGGACACACCACTGGCGCACCCATCGCAGCAATTATCGAAAACACCAACACGCGCTCCAAGGACTATTCCGAGCTGCGCCGCAAGCCCCGCCCAGGGCACGCAGACTTTCCCGCGCGCGTGAAGTACCACAACATGCACGACGTCGCCGGCGGCGGACACTTCTCCGGCCGCCTGACGGCCCCCTTGTGCATCGCCGGCGGCATCGCGCTGCAGGCACTCGAGGCCCGCGGTATTCGGGTGATGGCTCACGTGGCGCAGATCGGCGGCATCTCCGATCTGCCCATGGACGACATGGTCTATCGCGAGGCCGACCGCAGGGCAATCCTTACGAACGACCTGCCCTGCATCGACGCCGCGGCCGCCGATCGCATGCGCGAGGAAATTCTGGCCGCACGCGACGAGCTCGACAGCATCGGCGGCATCGTGGAGTGCGGCATCTACGGGCTTCCCGCGGGCATCGGCGACCCCATGTTCGACGGCATCGAGAACCGCATCGCGCAGATCGCATTTGGCATTCCCGCCGTAAAGGGCGTGGAGTTTGGCATGGGCTTTGCCGTGGCCGCCATGCGCGGCAGCGAGAACAACGATCCGTACCGCGTTGATGCCGAGACCGGCGAGATTGCGGTCGAGTCCAACAACGCCGGCGGCATCCTGGGCGGCATTTCAACGGGTGCACCCGTCATGTGGCGTATGGCCGTAAAGCCGACGCCCTCCATCGGTCGCGAGCAGCAGACCGTGGATATGGACGCCATGGAAAATGCCGAGCTCTCGGTCCATGGCCGCCACGATCCCTGCATCGTCCCGCGCGCTGTCCCCGTAGCCGAGGCAGCCGCGGCGCTCGCGATTTGGGATGCCCTCCTCGAGGACGCCGCCCAGCTCTAACCCGACTCACCTGGATTGCCTGCCAACTCAGCCGTTACGTGAAAGGGGCCTCCATGGACCTTGCCGATATTCGCCAGGCCATCGATGGCATCGACACCACACTGCTCAACAGCTTTGTCGAGCGCATGGATATTGCCACCGAGGTTGCCAAATCCAAGATCGAGATGGGCAAGGCCGTCTTTGACCCCGCCCGCGAGCGCTCCAAACTCAACAACCTCGCCAGCCGCGCGCCCGAGCGCTACGAGGCTCAGACCATCGCCCTGTTCCGCCTCCTCATGAGCATGAGCAAGGCCGAGCAGCAGCGCTACATCAACGAACTCAAGGGCATCACGGTGTCGCAAAAAGCCCGCGCCACGGCCGCAGCCTTTGACACGCCCTTCCCCCAGACGGCCAGCGTTGCCTGTCAGGGCGTGGAAGGCGCCTACAGCCAGATCGCCGCGTGCAAGCTCTTCGACGTGCCCGATATCGCCTTCTTTGAGACCTTCGAGGGCGTTATGCGCGCCATACGCGACGGCTTCTGCGAGTTTGGCGTGCTGCCCATCGAAAACTCCACTGCTGGCTCGGTCAACGCCGTCTACGACCTGCTTGCACAGTTCGACTTCCATATCGTGCGCTCGCTGCGCCTCAAGATCGATCACAACTTACTCGTCAAACCCGGCACCAAGCTCGCCGACGTGCGCAAGGTCTACAGCCACGGCCAAGCCATTGCCCAGTGCGCCGGCTTTATCGAGGCCCACGGACTGCATGCCACCAAGTACCCCAACACCGCCATGTCGGCCGAGATGGTCGCCAACTCCGAGCGCACCGATGTCGCCGCCATCGCCTCGCGCAGCTGTGCGGCACTCTACGGCCTGGAGGTGCTGGAGCCCAGCATCCAGGACTCGGACAACAACTACACGCGCTTTGTCGTCATCAGCCGCGAGCCGCGCGTCTATCCCGGTGCCAACCGCACCTCGCTCATGATCACTACGGCAAACGAGCCGGGCGCCCTCTACCGCGTGCTCGAGCGCTTCTACGCGCTCAACATCAACCTCATCAAACTCGAGAGCCGCCCCATCCCCGGCCACGACTTTGAGTTTATGTTCTACTTTGACCTGGACTGCCCCTTTGGCAGCAAGGCCCTCGACGACCTGCTCGACTCGATCGACGACGTGTGCGAGAGTTTCACCTACTTTGGCAGCTACACGGAGGTGCTCTAAATGACCGGTACCGCCGCAATCCGTCCCTACGGTGTGCTGGGCCGCGTGCTGGGCCACAGCTACACCCCGACCATCTACAAAGAGCTCGCTGGGCTCGAGTACGTGCGCTTTGAGCGCGAGCCCGAGGATCTTGAGGCTTTTATGAAGGGCGACGAGTGGGAAGGTACCAACGTGACCATCCCCTACAAACGCGCCGTCATGGAATACCTGGACGAGCTGAGTCCGCTCGCCGAGCGCATGGGCAACGTCAACACCATCACGCGCCTGCCCGATGGCCGCCTGCGCGGCGACAACACCGACTACTTTGGTTTTCAGTGCCTGGTCGAGGAGCTGGGCGTAGAGGTTGTCGGTAAGAAGGTCCTCGTGCTCGGTGCCACCGGTGGTGCCGGCACCACGGCCAGCATGGTGCTCGGCGATCTGGGCGCTGTCGTCGTGCCTGTAGGTCGCAAAAGCGAGGTCAACTATGACAACATCGCGCAGCAGTCCGATGCAATGCTGCTCGTCAACTGCACACCTGCCGGCATGTTCCCCCACTGCCCCGACGCTCCCTGCACGCTCGAAGGCCTCGATGCGCTCGAGGGCGTCATCGACATTGTCTACAACCCCGCCCGCACGGGTCTGATGCTCGAGGCCGAGCGCCGCGGCATCCCCTGCATCGGCGGCCTGCTCATGCTTGTGGCACAAGCAGCACAAGCTGTCGAGCGCTACACCGGCAAAGCCACCCCGCGCGAGCGCATCCTGGACGTAACGGAGCGCCTGTCCCGCCGCGAGCAGAACATCGCGCTCATCGGCATGCCGGGCTCGGGCAAGACCCGCGTGGGCGAGCAGATCGCCCAGCTCACGGGACGCGAGCACATCGACTTGGACCGCGCACTTGAGGAGCGTCTGGGCATGCCCTGTGCCGACTTTATCGTCGAGCGCGGCGAGGCGGCCTTCCGCGAGCAGGAGACGGCGGCGCTGGCCGATATCTCCAAGCGCAGTGGCCTGGTGCTCTCCACCGGCGGCGGCGTGGTCACGCGCGACGAAAACTATCCGCTGCTGCACCAGAACAGCCAGATCGTGATGCTCAACCGCAAGCTCGACGAACTCGCCCACAAGGGTCGCCCCATCACCGCCCGCGATGGCATCGATAAGCTCGCCGAGCAGCGCATGCCGCGCTACCGCGCCTGGGCCGACTACATCATCGACTCGCGCGACTGCGCCGCCAACACCGCCCGCGCCGTCCTCGACGCCCTCTAAACCACCACAAAGGGGACAGGCACCTTTGTGGTGGTTTTCCGTTCCGCCTTGCCAAATCGACCTACCGCAAAGGAAGCAGCCATGAAAGCACTCGTCATCAACGGCCCCAACCTCAACATGCTCGGCATTCGTGAGCCGGGCATCTACGGCAGCGACAACTACGACCGCCTGGTCCAGATCTGCCAGGAGGCAGGCGCCGCGCAGGGCTTTGACGAGGTCGAGATCTTCCAGTCCAACCACGAGGGCAGCATCGTCGACAAAATCCAGGAGGCTTACGGCAAGGTCGACGGCATCGTCATCAACCCGGCGGCCTACACGCACACCAGCGTAGCCATCCTGGACGCGCTCAAAGCCGTCGCCATCCCCGCCGTTGAGGTCCACATCAGCGCCGTCGAGACGCGCGAGGACTTCCGTCAGGTGAGCTACGCCCGCCTGGCCTGCTTCGCCACCATCACCGGCGAGGGCCTGCAGGGCTACGCCCACGCGCTGGAGCTGCTGAAAGAGCATCTGCTACACTAATCTATGGGGCAAATGAGTCAATGGCGTTTGTCCCGAATCATTTGTAACTGTCCAATTGACATACAAAGGAGCATATCCATGTCCCAGTACGATTATCTCGTCGTCGGTGCCGGCCTTTCGGGCGCCGTCTTTGCCAATGCCGCCAAGCGCGCCGGCAAGTCGGTCCTGGTCATCGATCGCCGCGATCACATCGCCGGCAACATCTACACCGAGGACGTCGAGGGCATCCAGGTCCACCGCTACGGCGCGCACATCTTCCACACCTCCATGAAGGACGTCTGGGACTACGTCAACCGCTTCGCCGAGTTCAACAACTACGTCAACTCGCCGGTCGCCAACTTCCACGGCAACATGTACAACATGCCCTTCAACATGAACACCTTCGCCAAGATGTGGCCGGGCGTCGTCACGCCGGCAGACGCCAAGGCCAAGATCGCCGAGCAGGTGGCCGCCGAGAAAATCGGCGAGCCGCAGAACCTCGAGGAGCAGGCGCTGTCGCTCGTCGGCCGCGACATCTTCGAGACGCTTGTGAAGGGCTACACCGAGAAGCAGTGGGGCCGTGATTGCAAGGACCTGCCCGCGAGCATCATAAAGCGCCTCCCCTGCCGCTTTACCTACGACAACAACTACTTCAACGACCGCTACCAGGGCATCCCCATGGGCGGCTACACCAAGATGGTCGCCAACATGCTCGAGGGCATCGAGGTGCGCTGCGGCGTGGAGTACAAGGAGCTGGCCGCCGCCGAGCCCGATATCGCCGCCAGGACGATCTACTGCGGCCCCATCGACGCGTTCTACGACTTCAAGCTGGGCACGCTCGAGTACCGCAGCCTGCGCTTTGAGACCGAGACGCTCGACGAGCAGGACCACCAGGGCGTGGCCGTGGTCAACTACACCGAGCGTGAGATCCCCTACACCCGCATCATCGAGCACAAGCACTTTGAGTTCGGCACGCAGGACAAGACCGTCATCACGCGCGAGTACCCGGCCGACTGGAAGCCCGGCGACGAGCCCTACTACCCCATCAACGACGCCAAGAACGAGGCCCTGTACAAGCAGTACGAGGAGCTGGCGGCGCAGGAGGGCGACGTGATCTTTGCCGGTCGCCTGGGCGGCTACAAGTACTACGACATGGACAAGGCAATCGCCGCGGCCTTCGAGCTCGTCCGCAACGAGCTGGGTATGGAGCCGACTGAGGCGTAAAAGCCCAACAGCCAAAGGCTGATAGCCATTCTGGGATGTAGAAAGTCCGGTGCAGCATCGCTGCATCGGACTTATTGTTGAGGGAGCACTGCACGCGCACGCGTCCCAAAAAGCAAAGACCCGGCACAATAACCGGGTCTTCAAAAACTCTCTGGTGCTCCATGGCGGATTCGAACCGTCGACCTTGGGATTAGAAGTCCCCTGCTCTATCCAACTGAGCTAATGGAGCATAAAGCCGCACGTCCAAGCGGGTACAAGTTCACACGGCTAATAAATTATAACCTACTTGAACTGGTCGTGGTATGCCTTGCAGACCTCATCCACGGGGCCATCCATACGCAGGTCGCCCTTCTCGATCCAAACAGCACGCTGGCAAATACGCTCAACCTGCTCCATGGAGTGAGAAACGAACAAGACCGTGACGTCGCCACTCTCGATAAAGTGCTGAATGCGGCGCTCGCACTTCTGCTGGAAAAAGACATCGCCAACAGAAAGCGTCTCATCGACGATGAGGATATCGGGCTCGGTAATCGTAGCAATAGCAAAGGCAATGCGCGCAACCATACCCGAAGAGAAGTTCTTCAGCGGCATGTCAACGAAGTCTTTGAGCTCAGCGAACTCAATGATGCCATCGAAGTTTGCATCAATAAACTCCTTGGTATAACCAAGGAGAGCGCCGTTGAGGTAGATGTTCTCGCGAGCGGAAAGCTCAGGATCAAAACCGGCGCCAAGCTCAATCAACGGCGCAATATTGCCATGAACCTTAACCTCGCCCTCAGAGGGCTCAAGGACACCGGCGATGATTTTGAGCATCGTAGACTTGCCAGAACCATTGGTGCCAACCAGACCAACAACCTCGCCGCGATGAACGTCAAACGAGATGTTCTTAAGCGCACGGAACTCCTCAAAAAAGAGCTTATGGCGCGCCAAAGAAATGAAGTACTCCTTGAGGCTACCCAGAGACTCAGAGGCCATATTGAAGATCATCGTTACATCTTTGACCTCGACGGCCATGGGCTGCTTGCTGTAATCGACAGGAGCAGCGGTATTAGTTTCAGACATGCAAGCTCCTTAGATATACAGGATGAATTTATGCTCAGTCTTGTGGAAAATCGTATAGCCAGTGGCAAGCGAAATCAAAGCCCAGGCAACGCAAAGACCAAATACCAGAGGGGTCGGACTTTGCTGAAATAGAAAGATGTCGCGCATAAACGTAAGATAGTTATACATGGGATTGGCGTACATAATCACGCGAAGAATATGCGGCATCTGCGCAATAAAATCCGTGGTCCAGAAAATGGGAGTAAAGTACGTCCAAGCGGTGATAACGACGCTCCAAAGATGCATGACATCGCGGAAGAACACAGATAGTGCCGAAAGCATAAGGCCAAGACCCATACAGAACAGCATAAGAAAGAACAAGCAGACCGGCAAAAGTATCAGATGCCAGCTGGGAACGACGCGAAACCAAATCATAACAAGGGCAACGGCGACCAGCGAAAGTGCAAAGTTCACAAGGGAGAACAGGACTTTCTGAACCGGGAACACCCAGCGGTGAACCTTAACCTTTTTAAGCAGCGAAGAAGCGCCCAAGATAGAAGACATGGCCTGCGTCGTAGAGTCGGACATCACAGAAAAGGTGACGTTACCGACGATGAGGTACAACGGGTACATATCGGGAGTGATGGAACCGTTGCGACCTTGTGCAAAGATAGTCGAAAAGACAATGGCCATGACAACCATCATCAGCAACGGATTAAGCACCGACCATGCGATACCGAGAACGCTGCGGCGATACTTAAGTTTGAAATCCTTGGTTACCAGCTGCTCAAGAATGAACTTATCTTTTTGGAAATCATTTTTGGCGTGCGATGGAGGCATCGAGGCCTTGGGCGCAACCTGAGTCTGCTCTGTCACGAACGCAACTCCTTACATCGTTTCGTTAGCAACTCGAAAGTATAGCCCCCGCGCACATGGAAAATGCAGCGATACGCTGACGATAAAAGGAACCCACAAACTCGGCCGCCCCGGCACTCTATACTATTGTAGTTTTGAACCCAACCGAGGAGCACCATGGATTACCGCAACGTCGCCGTGCTTATCCCCTGTTACAACGAGGCAGTCACAATCAAAAAGGTCGTCGAGGACTATAAGCGCGAACTCCCTGGAGCAGCTATCTATGTCTACGACAACAACTCCACAGACGGAACGGCTCGAATTGCCCGCGATGCCGGGGCAATCGTGCGCTATGAGGGCCGTCAAGGCAAGGGCAATGTCTGCCGCCAGATGTTCCGCGACATCGAGGCAGACTGCTACTTGATGGTCGACGGCGACGATACCTACCCCGCAGAGTCGGCAGCGGCACTTTGCTCCCCCGTCCTCAATGGCGAAGCAGACATGACGGTAGGCGACCGTCTCTCAAACGGCACGTACGCCGAGGAGAACAAGCGCGCCTTCCACGGTTTTGGCAACAACCTGGTGCGCGCCATGATCAAGTGGATCTATGGGTACAGCTTTGATGATGTCATGACGGGCTATCGAGCTATGAGCAGGCCTTTTGTCAAAACGTTCCCCGTGCTTTCCGAGGGCTTCCAAATCGAAACCGAACTTTCCATCCACGCCGTCGACCACCGCTGGCGCATCAAAGACGTGCCCATCGTCTACCGTGACCGCCCCGAAGGATCCGTGTCGAAGCTCAACACGGTCAGTGACGGCATCAAGGTCACCAGCATGATCGGCACGCTCTTTAAGGACTACAGGCCGCTTAAGTTTTTTGGACTCACAGCGGCGATCTTCGCAATCATTGGGCTAATACTGGGCATTCCCGTCATTGTTGAATACGCACAGACCGGCTTGGTACCGCGCTTCCCTACCGCCATCCTTGCTGTAGCCTTTATGTTTCTATGCGGTCTCTCGCTCGCCACTGGTTTTGTACTGGACTCAGTAGCCAAGGTCGAACGCAAGCAGTGGGAGCTTAAAGTCTATGAGGAATATGAGCGTGCAGAATATCGTAAATAGCGCGATCAGACCGCTTAAGGAGTTCAACGGCGCCGCATTATTGACGGCAATGATCATCTCTGCCTTAAGCACAGTCGGATACAAATACGCAAACATTTATACAATGAAAGGGCAGCCCCTGTCCTTGTACCTCACTACAGCGGCGTGGTTTGTTATATGGGCCCTAATTGGATATATAGGCTTATGGTTGCTATTCAATGCATGGGACAATAAACAAGCGGGAAGCATTTGGAAGACAAACACATTTCAATTTGGGGCTTTATGCACAGTTGGCATGATGCTGAGCTGGACCCTTTGGATAACCCTTCATTATCCAGGAGCCATGCGAGACGACACATTGGCGCAATTATTCCAGTACTTTGAATACGCGCCATACTGGACTCAACATCCTGTCTTTGACACGCTCATATTTGGTTCCTTCATTAGATTGGGAATCGTGCTAGGCGACCAGTGGTTCGGTCTATACATTTTCCTTTTAGCCCAAGCCCTCGTTACAGCCGCCACCTTTACCTACATCTTGCTCTACCTAAGAAAACACGGCACTCCTCGCTGGCTTGTAATAGGCAGCCTCATTTTTTATATGTTCGCACGCGTTATCTACGCGCCGCTCAATACGATGAGCAAGGATGCAATCAACGGTTGGTCATTTGCTTTGACGTGCTTGTATATGGTAGAAATTATCCGCACGCGAGGATCTTGGCTAGAAAAACCAAAACACATCATTGCGTTTATCGCGGTTGCATTCTTTTGCATCGCATCCAAACGAACTATGATGTATCTTATCGTGCCCTTTATGCTACTAACGGGGTTAGTGATTCTGTTGGGGCAAGGCAAAAAGAAGGCGGCTTTAACGATTGCTGCAGGTATCATCCCTGCAGCCCTGGTCTTAGGTGTCTTAAACCCCGCAATAAATAAACAGCTTCAACCAATCCAATCAAAAACGCACGAAATGTACTCAATACCGGTGCAGCAAATAGTACGTACCTATAAAGATCACCCGGATGCACTCACTAAAGAGGACGTGCATGAGCTATCACAGTGTTTCGATATCGAATCAGCTGTTAATGTTTACAACCCCCATCGATCGGACGAGGTCAACGGCTGCTGGATTTTGGAAGCATCAAAAAAGCCCTTTTACAAAACATGGATAAGGCTAGCGAGTAAATACCCAATCAGCTACCTCGAAGCCTTTGAAAGCTTATCAGGCGCCTGGATGTCACTCAACACGACAATCGACTACAACAGAGATCTGCACGTTCTTGACTCAAAAGAGCAAATGGACCTGTGGACCCACATGGACATTCTCGCCAAAAAGAGCGACGCAATCAAGCAATTCTTCCCCGTACCAGACGAGCCATCAAATTTGATCAGCCGTGTTGCGAATAAACTCGATGATATTCAATCCCGCATACAGCCCATTTCAAGCTACGGGCTCTATAGCTTCGCAATCCCGTTTAGCACATTCACGTACGCAATATGGAAGAGAAACGGTGTTAGCGCCGGGCGATTTTAGCCGCTAATAGTCAAACTATTTTGACCAATCC
>CAUEMA010000027.1 GCA_959018755.1 uncultured Collinsella sp.
TTGGTGGTTAATCCATTCAACAAAGGGGCGCTGACTATCCCGGTCAGCGCCCCTTTTTAAGTTGCGGTGAAATAGGGACTAAATAGGGGTTCTAGACGCCAAAACAGTCCCTATTCCACCGCAACTTCATTGGGGCGTGCGACAATGCCCGTCCCAAATTAGCAACCCTGCACCAAGCCAAGGCCCCGTTCCGGAATGTGCCGGAACGGGGCCTTGGCGGTTGGGGTCAACTGAGTTTTGTTCGCTAGTCTACCTTTTGTCCGCACGTGGGGCAGAACTGGGCTTCGGGTACGAGCGGGGTTCCGCAGTGACGGCAGAAGCGGGCAGGCTCGGCCGAAGCTGCTTGCATAGCCGGTGCTGTGGGCGCTACGGCGTTCTGCTGGGCGCGCTTCTGACGACGACGCTGCTTGCGCTGAGGCTTGGGCACTGCGGGTGTCGCACCGTTCGCGGTCTTTGCGCGCTTCTTACGGATGCAAAGGATAACGATCGCGCCACCGATGATGAGGACGATCGCCACGCCACCGCCAATAACAAACGACAGGTGAGTCTGGACAAAGTAGAGAACATCCTCGGGTACCGAATGAGGAATGTTCGACTTATAGATACTCACATGGATCGTGGCAGGGTCTTCATCATCGTCGTAAGTTGCCAAGATCTCGCGATCGCCTTTCATGAACGAAAGGTCGCACCAATGAGAATTAAACTCGCTCTTGGCCCCAGTTTTTGCGTCAACTAGGCAAGCGGAGGATTTGTCATCGTTTGAGTAATTCCCAAGTAAGACGCCGCCATCATGCGAAATATCGCAGATGAAGCCATCGCCAAAGGGGAAGGCAATCGAGCTGATAGTGTTCCCTTTTTGCAAATCGATGACGCCGAGGCTCGTATCTTGCTCGTCCAGGTAGTTATCATCGTCATCCTCTTCAGAAAGATCACTTGAGCTATTGCTAATATAAACGGGGTAGTAATCGCATGATCCGTGATCATATAGAGAAAAAGCGTGATCCTCATCATCGGATATGGTGCTCAGGTTGGCGTCGCGGTCGGCTTTAATCAAAAAAGACTCACCTTGAAGAATAAAGCCTTCTGAGTCCGGGAGTGGGGTTGTTGAGCTTATTTCGATGCTGTCTGTTACTTTATTTACATGAGTAGTGTTTGATTTGGTCGAGCCGGTTTTTGTGTCGAACACTTTCAGAGTGACGGTGGATTTATCCGCGTTGGTCGTCACGACGTAAAAACAGTCTCCATCTTTCGAAAGCATTATCCGCGACCAATCGCTTTCTTTGGGGTAGCCCTGCATCTTGTTATCAGTCTTAAGATCATAAAGTGCGTACGAATAGTTATCATCGGAATCGTGCTGTATAACACATGCTGTTTCTCCGTTTTCGCTAATCAGAGCAAAGTCCTGAGTGTATTGTCCTGGTTCAAGCGAATGGACTGAACGACTTTGCTTTACAGGAGAAAAGATGACCAGGTCGGAGCCTTCTATCCAAGACAGCTGGCCATTCCACGATACTCTCGTCGAATTGAGGCTTTTCTTTGGGATGTCAACGGGGGTTGTGCTGCCGTCGTCCAAATTGATGAGGGATATTTTCAGGTTGTTTTCGTCATCGCCGTCAAACAGGTACTGATACCCTGAATCTAAATCATAGTTGATGACATACGAGTTTTCGCTGCTGGTCTTAAAACTGTATGACTTCTCGAGCTCGGGGGTCGGTACGCTGCCGCCGGCTAATGCTGTGGGAGGGGCTGCGAGCGGAGACAGGGCCGCGATCAGGCCGATGGTGACTGCTGCGATCCTTCCGCCCTTTTGGATGCTCTTAAACATGGCAATCCTTTCCTCTGGATACGAATGCGATACTGCCATGGTTAATCGGGATTCCGAAGTCTTGTTGCGCAACATTCACCATCGGCAACATTTTTCGGCCAGCAGTGCCGTCCCCAAGAGATCATTCTGAGTTGCGGTGAAATAGGGACTAAATGGGGGCTCTAGACGCCAAAACAGTCCCTATTCCACCGCAATTTCATGGGGATGTGTGACAATGCCCGTCGGAAAACATCTGCTGTCTTTGGGGGCCTATCTATGCTGTACGAGTTTTGTGCCGAGAACTTTGAGCGAGTGCCGGCGGCCATCGAGACCGGTGCGGGGCGCATTGAGCTGTGTGACAACCTCGCCGTCGGTGGCACCACGCCTTCCGCCGGCGTTATTAGCGCTACAGTCAGCTACGCTCACGAGCATGCCGCGCGAGTGATGTGCATGATTCGTCCGCGCGGTGGCGACTTTCATTACAACCAGGACGAGCTGCGCATGATGGAGATGGACCTGGGCCTTGCTGTGAGTGCCGGCGTTGACGGCCTGGTCTTTGGCTGCTGTAAGCCCTGTGCCGGCGGCTGGGCGCTCGACGAGTTCACCCTCGGCGCCCTCGTTATGGCTACGGGCTGCGCGACCGAGGAGTGCAAGCGCGAGTCCCTTGACATCACCTTCCACATGGCATTTGACCAGCTCTCGCCCGAGGCTCAGCTCGATGCGATTGATACGCTCGCCGACTGCGGCGTCACGCGCATTCTGACGCACGGTGGTGCTGCCGGTACGCCGATCGAGGACAACTTCGAAAACCTGGCTCGTTTAATCGAGTATGCGGGCGATCGTTTGACCATCCTTCCCGGCGGCGGCATCACTACGGCAAATCGCGACGCGGTCGCGGCGGCGCTAGGCGTCTCCGAGCTCCATGGCACCAAGATCGTGCCGCTGGAGGTATAACCCGTGGCGCTGGTATTTGACGTTCAGCAGGCGAGCGGCAAGCCCGACGATAATCGTCGCCCTGGCACCGCGTGCCCTTTTTGCGGCACGGAGGGGCTCGCCAACATCATCCAGCGCGATGGTGACTGCATCTGGCTCGAGAATAAGTTCAAGACCTTGCGGGCCACCCGTCAGACCGTATTGATCGAGTCGGCCAATCACGACGCCGACCTGGTGACTTATGAACCGGATGAGCTGCATCATGTGATGCGGTTTGCCCTGGGCTGCTGGCAGCAGATGATTGATTCCCAACAGTACCGCAGTGTGCTCATGTACAAGAACAAAGGCCCGCTTTCGGGCGGCAGTCTGGTCCATCCGCACATGCAGATTGTGGGCTTGGAACAGGAGGACGGCTATGCTTCGCTGACTTCCGCCAATTTCGAAGGCATCAATGTCTGGCAGCAGGGGAGAATCTCGGTCAACATCTCAACCGAGCCGATTATGGGATTCTTTGAGGTCAACGTCTCGGCTCCACAGGGAATCGCCGCCAGCGACGACGTCCGCGACCAAGCCGAAGCGGACCTGTTTGCCGATGCGATTCAGGTGGCCCTGCGCTATATCCTGCACGAGCACCACGGCGGTCGCGCGGAGTCGTACAACTTGTTCTTCTACCACATGGACGGCCGGACCATTGCCAAGGCGCTGCCACGTTGGGTGGTATCGCCCTACTTCGTGGGCTATCGTCTGGCCCAGGTCAATGCCGAGACCACGCTCGATATCGATGCTGAGCGCCTACGCGCACATCTGGAAACGCTCGCATAGCAAGGCGAACGCCTGCGAAAAGCGTGCTGCCTAGCGTGCCATCGCGTCGCGGCCGGCTTCGACCCGCTTGCGCTGTTTGGCGCGCTCCTCGCCGGTTAGGCGCTCAAAGAGATGCCCGATAATCGAGGCGAGTATCTGCTGAAACAGCGTTCCGCACATGACGGGAAACACGACTTCGCCTGGAAAGTACTGCGTGGCGATGACGGCGCCCGAAGAGATATTGCGCATGCCGCAGGTAAAGCACATGGTAGTCGTCTCGCTATATGGCAGATGCAGCGCACGTGCGACCAGAAAACCGACGACAAAGCCGCTGATGGCGAAGACCAAAATAAAGAGGGCGACTTCCAGGCGCACCGTGTTCATGTGCAGCACGTACTCGCTCATGGCGGTGGAGTTGGACGCGATGACCCCCATCATCATGAACTTACAGGCGGGCGAAAGCGCGGGGGAGAGCTTCTCGTGTCCCCATCCACGCGTGAGCTCGTTGATCACGATGCCGAGCACGGCGGGGATGGCGATCATAAAGGCCATGTCCTGCATCATGCTCGGCACATCGATCGAGACCGTGGCGCCCAGCAAGAGCTTGAGCGTAAGAGGAATCGTCACAGGCGAGATAACCGAGGACGTCAGGATGATGGTGAGCGCGAGCGGGCCGTTGCCGCCGAACATGCTAATCCACATAAAGGCAGTGACTGCCACGGGTACGCTGTACTCGAGCACGATGCCGCAGACAAGGTTGGGGTTTGAACCAAAGAACAACGACCCCATGGCATAGGCTGCTATGGGAATAAACACCGCCGAGACCAGCAGCGCCAAAATCAGGTGCAGGGGACGGCGGAACACCTCAGCTACCTGGTGGAAGGTGTTGCTGAGCGCGCCTTGGAACGTCATGAAGGCAAACAAGGTGGGAACGATGGGCTTGAGAACGCCGATCTGCTGAGGAAAGAGCACGCCGAGCGCCACGCAAATCGGAACGATGATCTGCATGTGCCCCGCGAGAAATTTGCCCAGTCCAACCCATTGCTTCATATGCGCTTGTGACTCCCTTTGCTCGTGAATCCGTTTTGAATGGATATGCTAGACGCTCGCATGCGTCCGTGCGTCAGAAACGCTCGAATATTTCGAGGCTATTACCGGCATCGTTTATCGAAACCGCGGCGTGCTGCGGCGATTTGCGTCCGCGCTGCACGGTATAATAAATCCGTTCAACAGATCTGCCTGCCGAAGCGGGCATACGCAGAGGACTCATCGCTATGAACCGTGAGAGGTATCGCGGCGACCTGCCCCTATCGGGGGTGGGCGCCTATGTCATCGCTTAAGACGACGCATCGCTGGGCGGTCGCTCAGCATAACCCCGAGCTCGAAAAGAAGCTTTCGGCTGGCTTGGGCATACCCGGGCTGGTGGCGCGCATTATGGTTGCGCACGGCATTACATCCATCGAGGAAGGCCAGCTGTTTTTGACGCCTTCGCTCGATCGCGACTGGGCGGACCCGCTCGTTATTCCGGGCATGGCGGCCGTCGCCGACCGCGTTGAGCGTGCTATTCGCAGCCACGAGCGCATCGCCGTCTTTGGCGATTTTGACGTCGACGGCATTACGTCGACTTGTCTGTTGACCGAGGCGTTGCGTTCGTTTGGTGCCAACGTCACGCCGTTTATTCCGCATCGCTTTGACGAGGGCTACGGCCTGTCGCGTGCGGCGCTCGACCGCGTCAACGAGCTCGCTCAACCCAACCTGATTGTGACCGTCGATAACGGTATTGCTGCCAAGGAAGAGGTCTCCTATCTGGAGAGCCTGGGGATCGATTTGGTGGTCACGGACCATCACGAGCCCTCCGACCAGGTGCCGCAGGGCGTGCCCCTGACCGATCCCAAGCTCGAGGACGAGGGCCCCTCGCGCGAGCTTGCCGGTGCCGGTGTGGCGCTTAAGCTGGTGCAGGTCCTGGGCGAGCGTTTGGGCAAGCCGTCGTATTGGCGTTCGCTGATCGAGATCGCGGCGCTTGGAACCGTGTCCGACATGATGCCGCTGACGCCCGAGAACCGCGCGCTGGTCGCCGAGGGCATCCAGCAGATGCGCGTGACCGCCCGCCCCGGCTATATCGCGCTGGCCGCGCTCGCCAAGGCCGACCTCTCTACCATTACGGCCGACGGCCTGTCATTTTCGCTCATTCCCCGCTTAAACGCTGCCGGCCGCATGGCTGATCCCAAGCTGGCGCTCGACCTGCTGCTTGCCCGCGACCCCATCGAAGCGAGCGCGCTTGCCGCCGAGCTCGAGGAAATCAATCGCCAACGCCGCGAGATCGAGGCCGAGCTTACGCGCGATGCCATGGCGAAGGTCGAGGAGACCTATGACGGCGGTCGCGCAATCGTCGTGGGTGGCGAGGGCTGGCACGAGGGCGTTAAGGGTATCGTGGCGAGCCGCCTGACCAACCGTTATCACGTGCCGGCGCTGCTGTTCTCGATCGAAAACGGTATCGCTCGCGGTTCGGGTCGCTCGGTGGGCAAGGTCAACCTGTTCGACGCCGTAGAACGCTGCTCCGATCTGCTGATTCGTCGCGGCGGGCATGCGGGTGCGGTGGGCGTGACCATCGAGGCGTCCAAGCTCGACGAGTTCCGTCGTCGCCTTTCCGCCGTGCTGTCCGAGCTTCCCGCCGAGGATTTTGAGGACACCGACGAGGTTGCCGCCGCCGTCGACCTCTCCGAGCTGAATATTGAGACCATCGAGCAGATCTCCCGTCTTGAGCCGTTTGGCCAGGGCAACAAGGTGCCGCTGTTGGCGGCCGAGGGTGTGACGATGTGCGACCGCGCCGTGGTGGGCAAAACCGGCGAGCACATGCGCTTCGTGGCGACCGATGGCGCCGCGAGCGTGCCGGCCATTATGTTCCGCGTGCCGCAGATCGATAAGCTCATCAATTGCGATAGCGCCGTCGATTTGGTGTTCGAGGCCGTGGCCGAGCATTGGCAAGGTCGCGTAAAGCCAAAGCTCATGATCAAGGATGTCTTGGTCCGCGATACCACGGCGCCCAGCGTTGACGACCCGGCATGTGAGCTTCGCCGCGGCGTGGAGCCTGCGGACGCCGGTCTTCGTCTGGAGTCCCGCAAGCGCCAAACGCTCGCCCAGCTTTCCTATATCGAGCTGACGCGCTCGCTTATCCATAGCTTTATCGGCTCGAACCAGCCGCACCGCGCTCAGGTCGAGGCACTCGACGCGCTCGCCGACCACCAGAGCGTCTTGGCCGTTATGGGAACGGGCCGCGGCAAGTCTCTTATCTTCCATGTGCATGCCGCGCGTGAGGCGGTCCTTCGCGGGCGTGCGAGCATCTTTGTCTATCCGCTGCGTGCGCTCGTTGCCGACCAGGCCTATCACCTCTCGTCGACGATGGCCGCGCTCGGCATTGGCGTAGGCGTGCTGACCGGCGAGACCGTGGAGGCGGCGCGCGATGACGTGTTTGCTGGCTTGGCTGCGGGCCGCACCGGCATCGTGCTCACGACGCCCGAGTTCCTGTCCATTCACCGCGACCGCTTTGCGCGTTCGGGGCGCATCGGTTTTGTCGTTATCGATGAGGCGCATCATGCCGGTCTTGCCAAGGGCGGCGACCGGAGCGCCTATCTCGACATGCCCGATATCCTCAAGGCCCTGGGCGACCCGGTCGTTCTGGCCGCGACTGCCACCGCAACGGCTCCGGTTGTGGCCGAGCTCGCCCGCGTGCTACCGATTACCCGTACGGTGGTCGACGAGACGGTGCGCGAGAACTTGCAGCTCGAGGATGACCGAGACCTTGCGAGCCGCGAGAACCGCCTGGTGTCAATCGTGGCGACGGGGGAGAAGACCGTCATCTACGTCAACTCGCGCGACCAGTCCGTGGCGCTTGCTAAGACGCTGCGCAAGCGGGTACCCGATTGCGCGACCCGCATCGCGTTCTATAACGCGGGGCTTGCGCGCTCCGATCGTCGCCGCGTGGAGGAAGCATTCCGAGACGGCAGCCTCAGCTGCATCGTCTCGACATCTGCCTTTGGCGAGGGCGTCAACCTGCCCGATATTCGCCATGTCGTGCTCTATCACATGCCGTTTGGCGGCATTGAGTTTAACCAGATGAGCGGCCGCGCCGGTCGCGATGGCCAGCCCGCCGTGATCCATCTGCTCTATTCGTCGCGCGACGCCCGCATTAACGAGCGCCTGCTCGACTGCTATGCGCCCGAGCGCGACGAGCTCGTCACGCTCTATCGCGCGCTGCAGACCATGTGGCGCTCCAACCGCGGCAAGACGGGGGACGATTCCTTTAGTGCGAGCGATATCGACATCGCGCAGATGTGCCTTGCCATCGATGCCCGCACCCCGGTCGACGAGCGTTCGGTGGCAAGTGGCCTGGGAATCTTCGAAGAGCTTGGTTTCTGTCGCGTTTCGGGGTTTGACGACACCCGCCGCATCGCGATGGCAGAAAACCCGGGCCGCGTGCAATTGAGCAGGTCGATTCGCTATTTGGAGGGCTTGCGCTCGCGCATGGAGTTCTCGGCTTTCCGGAGCTGGGCACTCGATTCGTGCGCTTCTGATATGCTAGCCAAAGTTAACCGCCCGATCGTACCGCGGGCCTAGGGGAAGGGGACCTCGATGGATGCCGCAGCCCGTACCGCCCATGATTCCACCCTCCAGCCGTTCTCGGAGATGGAGCACTATAAGCATGCCGATGAGCTGCCGCCCGAGATTATGGCGGACAGCTACGACAAGCTGGAGCGCCTGTGCCTCAAATATATGAATGAGGACGACTTCTCTAAGGTGGAGCAGGCCTACTGCTTTGCCGCCGAGAAGCACTGCAACCAAAAGCGGCGCTCGGGTGAGATGTACATCAACCATCCCGTCGAGGTGGCCATCATCTTGGCCGATCTCAAGATGGACTGCGATGTGGTGTGCGCCGCGCTGCTGCACGATACCGTCGAGGACACCGAGACCTCGCTTGCCGATGTTTCCGGCCTGTTTGGCGATACGGTGGCCGAGCTCGTCGATGGCGTGACCAAGCTCACCAACATCGAAGTCGATAGCATGGACGAGAAGCAGGCGCTTACGCTGCGCAAGATGTTCCTCGCCATGTCCAAGGACATCCGCGTTATCATCGTCAAACTTGCCGACCGCCTGCATAACATGCGTACGCTGGCGGCCCTTCGCGAGGACCGTCGCCTGTTTAAGGCTCGCGAGACCATGGACGTGTATGCGCCCCTGGCCGACCGTCTGGGCATGAGCTCTATTAAGTGGGAGCTCGAGGACCTGTCCTTCTTCTACCTGGAGCCCGATGCCTACCAGCGCATCGCGCGCATGGTGGCGGAGTCGCGCGAGGTTCGCGAACGCTATCTGGCCGAGACCATCAAGACGCTCACCGACGAGCTCAACCGCATTGGCCTGGAGGGCTTCCAGATCAACGGCCGCTCCAAGCACTATTGGTCCATCTACCAAAAGATGAAGCGCAAGGGCAAGGAATTCTCCGAGATCTACGACCTGGTGGCGCTGCGCGTCATCACGCATTCGGTGCGCGATTGCTACTCCACGCTCGGCGCGGTGCATACGCTGTGGCACCCCATGCCCGGTCGCTTTAAAGACTATATCGCCATGCCCAAGGTCAATAACTACCAGTCGCTCCACACGACGGTTATCGGCCCTACGGCCCGCCCGCTCGAGATTCAGATTCGAACCTACGAGATGCATGAGCAGGCCGAGTACGGCATTGCCGCCCACTGGCTCTATAAGAAGTCGGGCGGATCGTCTGCGTCTAAGACCAATGATGCCCAGCGGCTGGACGACCAGATTAACTGGCTCAAGCATTCGCTCGATTGGGCTGCGTCTGATGAGATCACCGACGCCAAGGAATATCTGCATTCGCTGAAGGTCGACCTCTTCGATCAAGAGATCTTCGTCTTTACGCCCAAGGGCGAGGTCATGGCGCTTCGTGCCGGCTCCACGCCGCTCGACTTTGCCTATGCCGTTCACACCGAGGTGGGCAACCACTGCGTCGGCGCTAAGATCAACGGTGCGGTGGCCCCGCTCACGCACGAGATCAAGACGGGCGACCGCGTTGAAATCCTGACCAACAAGAGTTCCAAGCCGTCGCGTGATTGGCTCAAGATCGTTAAGACACCTTCCGCCAAGTCAAAGATCCGCCGTTACTTCGCCGCCGCGACCAAGGACGACGACGCTGCTGCCGGCCGCGACATACTGGCCAAGGACCTGCGCAAGCGCGGGTATGGCATCTCTACGCCGCGATCCACGCGTGCGCTCAACGCCGTGGCGGAGCAGTTTAACTACAAGCAGCTCGAGGACTTGTTTGCCGCCGTCGGCGCCGGCAAAGTTGCCCCGCGCGCTGTGGGTAACAAGGTCGAGCAAATCTTGGACCCCAAGCCCGAGGAACAGCTCACCAAGGCCGAGGCTATCGCCGAGGTCGTGAAACAGCCGGCCCGAGGCTCCAACCGCAAGCCGCAAAAGCGCGGCAAGAGCGCCAGCAACGGCATTATCGTCAAGGGAGAGAGCAACAGCGGGCTGCTGGTCCGTCTGGCGCATTGCTGCAATCCGGTGACGGGCGACGATATCGTCGGCTTCATCACGCGCGGCCGTGGCGTTTCGGTGCATCGCGCCAACTGCCCCAACGTCAAGGGCCTTATGGAGCATCCCGAGCGCATGATTGAAGTGGAGTGGGACGGCGCTGCCGACACCCTCTTCCAGGTCGAGATCGTGGTCGAGTGCCTGGACCGCATGGGCCTGCTCAAGGATGTCACCATTGCCATTGGCGATGCGGGCGGCAATATCCTTTCTGCCGCCACGTCGACCAACCGCGAGGGTATTGCAACCCTACGCTTTATGGTCGAGATCTCGGATGCGAGTGGCCTGGATCCGCTGCTGGCTTCTATCAGCAGCGTTGACTCGGTCTACGACGCGCGCCGCCTGATGCCCGGCGAGGGTGGAGCCCAGCTTAAGCGCCGCGTTTAGTCGCGACGAACGCGCCACATTATCAATATTCGCTACACTCGAGGCATCGTTTGATGCCTCGAGTTCTATAGAGAGGAGAGGGACATGAGTGCTATGTCCTTGGATGTAACTCCCAAGGGGTCGGTCGAGATCGAGACGCTCGTAAACGGTCCCATTCAGACCAATAGCTATGCTCTTATTTCGGGCAATGAGTGCGTGATTATCGACCCTGCGTGGGAAGGCGAGCGCCTGGTGGAGCATATTCGAGCCGAACATCCCGGCGTACGCGTGCTTGGCGCCGTATGCACTCATGGCCATGCCGATCATGTTGGTGGTGTTGCCGGCGTGCGAACCACCGTTGGCGAGGGCTGCCGGTATGAGCTGTGTGCTAAGGATGCGGCGGTGCCGCATGCGAACATCAAGGAACAGCGAGCTATGTGGGGCATTGAGACGCCCGACCCCGGGGAGCCGACGTGCCTGCTCGCCGAGGGCGATGCTATCGAGGTGGGCGATATCTGCCTGCAGGTGATCGAGACACCAGGGCATACGCCGGGCGGGATCGTCTTGTTCGCCGCCACCGAGCAGGGAAGCATCGCCTTTGTTGGCGACACCCTGTTCCCGGGCAGCCACGGCCGCACCGATCTTGCCGGTGGCGACGAGGCGGCGATTCTGCGCTCGCTCTCCAAGCTCGCCCGGCTTCTCCCGCCCGATACCGTTTGCCTAACCGGCCATGGCGATTCGACCACCATGGCACGCGAGCTCATGCAGAACCCTTTCATGCAGGTGTAGCTTTATAGTCAGCTTCTAAAGCACGAGAAGCGTCCAAACGTCAAGCTATTTTTCCCCAACGGGTCAATTTCGTAGGGCAAACGGTCAAAAAAGTCTGTTTGGACGATATTCGTGAACAAACGAACGTTTATGCTCAGGTGCGCCGTGGTAAAATCACAGGCGTTATCGGAGCAACCTTACAGGAGGTTTCTTTTATGCTCGTCAACGCAGCAGACATGCTCAAGAAGGCCGAGGCCGGCAAGTACGCTCTCGGTGCCTTCAACACCAACAACCTCGAGTGGACCCTGGCTATTCTCCAGGCCGCCGAGGAGGCCAAGTCTCCGCTGATCCTTCAGTGCACCGCTGGTGCCGCAAAGTGGATGGGCGGTTTCAAGGTCTGCGCCGACATGGTCAAGGCTGCCGTCGAGGCCACGGGTGTTACCGTTCCCGTCGCCCTTCACCTCGATCACGGTTCTTACGAGGACTGCTTCAAGTGCATCGAGGCCGGCTTCACGTCCATCATGTATGACGGCTCTCACGAGGAGACCTTCCAGCTTAACCTCGACCGCACCAAGGAGCTCGTTGAGCTTGCCCACTCCAAGGGCATGTCCATCGAGGCCGAGGTCGGCGGCATCGGCGGCACCGAGGACGGCGTGACCTCCAACGGCGAGCTCGCTGACCCCGCTGAGTGCAAGCAGATTGCTGACCTGGGCGTCGACTTCCTCGCCTGCGGCATCGGCAACATCCACGGCGTGTATCCCGCCGACTGGGCTGGCCTTTCCTTCGAGCGTCTGGGCGAGATCAAGGCTCAGACCGGCGACCTGCCCCTCGTTCTGCACGGTGGCACCGGCATCCCCGAGGATCAGATCAAGAAGGCCATCTCCCTGGGCATCTCCAAGATCAATGTCAACACCGACCTGCAGCTCGTCTTCGCCAAGGGCGTCCGCGAGTACATCGAGGCTGGCAAGGATCAGCAGGGCAAGGGCTTTGACCCCCGCAAGCTCCTCAAGCCTGGTCGCGACAACATCGTTGCCCGCACCAAGGAGCTCATGGAGGAGTTTGGCTCCGTCAACAAGGCGTAAGCGTCGCTAAACTTCCCGTCGGAAGCCCCGTCCCCCTACACTGTTTCCTTTGCGCTCACCTGGCTTCGCCAGAAGTCGCGCCAAGGAAACAGTTCCGGGGGACGGGGCTTCCTTCGTTTAACGTCGCAGGGTTACGAGTCTGAATTAAGATGGCTACTGGCTTTGCCAGAAGTCGCACGACGGAATCAGCTCCGGGGAAACGGGGCCTCCTTCGTTAACTCGCTACAGGGTTACTGGGCTGAATTCATTTTTTGACTACCGCTCAGCGGTGTTGATGGCTCCCTTGTTGGGGCTTTCTTTTTTATCTCGCTACAATGGGCTTCAAGAGTTCTAATGACTTGGAGTTTGGTATGGCTGTTATTAATGTACTGCCTTCGGATGGGAAGGTTATTGACGAGGGTCCTGTTGGTTGCTCTGTTGATGTTTGCAATGATGACTTCCGTTTTCTAGATATTGGCTTGCCACCCGAGATCCTGCGTTTAAAGGATGCGGGGTATCTTTCGCAGGCTATTGAGGCTTGCGACCGCCTACTTGCCCAAATTCCCGATCCCTCGCTTGCTGCCTGCGTTCGCGCCGAGCGGTATCGCATGCTCGAGACGCCGCTTCATTTTTCGGTGTCGCGTGATCGAGCCATTGCGATGATTCGCGAGGAGTGGCCAGAGTTTACCGAAGAGCAGTTTGACGACCTGATTGACCGTGAGCGTATTGACTGGCGCTTTATCGATGGCGAGCTGTTCGTTCTCGACAACTTCCTCAATTCGCTTCGCGTTTATCCCAAAGAGGTCCCCGGCATGCGTCCCGATCCTGTGGACGGAATTGCGCTACGCAACCAGATGCTCAAGGAGATGGAATCGCAGAATGGGCTGTCTCGCGTCATCACCCTAAAGGCATCTGTGTCTGTCCCTGGAGCTCTTGAGGGGGAGGCCGTTCGCGCGTGGCTTCCCGTTGCCGCCGCCTGTCGTCAACAGTCTCATATCGAGGTTCTCGATATGACGTCGGAGGGTACCGTTGCTTCTGAAAACGTTTCGGCTCGTACTGCCTCTTGGACATCTTCGACTGAACATTTATTCTCGGTGACCTATCGCTATCACATCGATGCCGCCTATTGCGATATCTATGGTGGCGCGCTCCCATCGCATCCCTGTATGGACACGCCGCTGCCCGAGGATACTTCCGAGGACCGTCCGCACATTGCGTTTACGCCGTACCTGCAGCAGCTGACGGCCAGTGTTGTTGGCGGACTCGAGGATCCGCTCGATCGCGCCCGTGCTATCTATGATTATCTGACGCAGTATGTCGACTATCGCTATCAACCGCCGTACTTGCTTTTGGGATCTATTGCCGATGACTGTGCGCATTCGCTCCGCGGCGATTGCGGCGTTATGGCGCTCACGTTTATCACCATGTGCCGTATCGCGGGCGTGCCTGCCCGTTGGCAGAGCGGCCTGTATGTTGTGCCCGATTCGGTGGGGTCGCACGACTGGGCAGAGTTCTATACGCCGCAGACCGGTTGGCTCAACGCCGACGTGTCATTTGGATCTTCTGCTCGCAGGATGGGGGAGGAGTGGCGCCGCCGTCACTACTTTGGCAATCTCGATCCGTGGCGTATGGTGGCCAACGATCGATTCCAGGCAGAGTTTGAGCCCTCTTTCGACGGCATGCGCGAGGACCCTTACGATAACCAGATGGGTGAGGCTTCGGTCGAAGGTCGTGGATGCCGTCAGCGCGAGATGCTCCGTACGGTCGAACTCATGGAAATGCTCGAAGTTCCATTTTCGGACTAATCGGTAGAAAGCTGTGATAAACTAACTCACGCATTACGTGCCCGAGTGGCGGAATTGGCAGACGCGGTGGACTCAAAATCCACCGTTGGCAACAACGTGCGAGTTCGAGTCTCGCCTCGGGCACCATACATGCAAGTGAGCGTTCAAGGGGGTTGCGGCCCCCTTTTTCGTGCCGAACTCGCATGAGCGCGCGGAGCGTTAAGCAAACAGGCCTGTGGCCTGTTTGAAGCGGAGCGTGGCGAGGGCGCCGTGCGCCCGAAGCCCGGGGCTTCGCGAAGCGAAGACCCTTCGAGTCTCGCCTCGGGCACCATGCATGCAAGTGAGCGTTCAAGGGGGTCAAGGCCCCCTTTTTCGTGTACGTAATGTGATAACGCGTCGAACGTGTTATTATCGCCAAGGCGTTGTTCCCGCAATGCCCTAAAGAGGAACCCGAGGGTTCCCACCTTTTGGCGCCAATGAGCAGCTGACTGGTCATACAACTTAGATTCCCTTCCTCATATCGAGAATGTCTATGTGTACGACCTGGTTGCTGAGAAGCGCCGGGTTATTTTTTTTATGAATGGAGGTAGGGAAAATAGCTAAGTCTGATGACACCCGCATCAACGACGAGATCACTGCATCTTCGTGCCGTTTGATTGGCGTCGATGGCTCTCAGCTCGGCCTGTTCGCCATCCGCGATGCCCAGCGCGTCGCTGACGATCAGGGTCTCGACCTGGTCGAGATCGCTCCCAACGCGGAGCCGCCGGTCTGCAAGGTCATGGACTACGGTAAGTTCAAGTACCAGCAGGCCATGAAGGCCAAGGCTGCTCGTAAGAACCAGTCCAAGGTCGAGGTCAAGGAAATGAAGTTCCGACCCAAGATCGACGTTGGCGACTACGAGACCAAGAAGGGCCACGTTCTGCGTTTCCTCAAGAAGGGCGCACGCGTTAAGATCACCATCATGTTCCGCGGTCGTGAGATGGCTCACCCGGAGCAGGGTCTTAACGTTCTCGAGCGTCTCGCCGAGGATCTCAAGCCTTACGCTACGGTCGAATCCAAGCCTAAGATGGAAGGCCGTAACATGCTTATGCTGCTCGCCCCGATTAAGGGCGCCTTCGATGAGGATAAAGCGGCAAGCGATACCAAGTAACTAGTGTTCTGTAACCGATTAAGGAGTATTTCATGCCTAAGATGAAGTCCCACAGCGGCACCAAGAAGCGTTTCCGCAAGACTGGTACCGGCAAGCTTATGCGCGCCAAGGCTTTCAAGAGCCACATCCTGAGCAAGAAGTCCACCAAGCGTAAGCGTGGCTTCCGTCAGGAGACCGAGATCGCCGCTGCCGACCGCAAGGTCATCAAGTCGCGTCTCGCCTAAGTTCGCGTTCCCGTTTTTCGTTTAACCGTCTAGGAGTTGATAGAACATGGCACGTATTAAGCGCGCTGTTGCCGCCAAGAAGAAGCGCCGTACCGTTATGCACCGTGCGAAGGGTTACTACGGTGCCGCTTCGCGTACTTACAAGCATGCTAAAGAGCAGGTCCAGCACTCCCTGCAGTATCAGTATCGTGACCGTCGCAACAAGAAGCGCGAGATTCGCTCTCTCTGGATCACCCGCATCAACGCTGCCGCTCGCCTGAACGACATCTCTTACTCTCAGTTCATGCACGGCCTGAAGGTTGCCGGTATCGAGCTCGACCGCAAGGTCCTGGCTCAGATGGCTTACGAGGACATCGAGTCCTTCAACGAGCTGGCTGCCATTGCCAAGAAGGCTCTCGAGGCCTAATAGATTCTGTTGAATCGCTAGGGGAGTGTCGCACTGTGCGCGGCACTCCCTCTTTTTTATCGAAAGCGCTGGTTTATATTGTAAAAGCGCGGGTAGATAGACACTTACAGGTGACCGATCTGTATATATCTCCTAACCGAAGGGTCATCATCTGATACGTGCAGTATTTCTGCACCAGCCTTTCTATTACTTATATAGGAAGCGATATGTTGTGTAGGACTTGTGAAGAGTGGAATTGACGTCCCACTCGGCTTCGCGGTCTGGCAATATATCTCCTTGCCGCGCGGCCCGGTGCAACCGGGAACCAGCGCAGGCGTGCACC
>CAUEMA010000028.1 GCA_959018755.1 uncultured Collinsella sp.
TACTCCCACTCGATGGTCGCGGGCGGCTTGGACGTGATGTCGTAGCAGACGCGGTTGGCGCCGGGGACCTCGGCAACGATGCGGCCGGAGATGCGGGCAAGCACGTCGTAGGGCAGCTTGGCCCAGTCGGCGGTCATGGCATCGCTGGACTCAACGGCACGCAGGATGATCGGGCGCTGGTAGGTGCGCTCGTCGCCCATAACACCGACGGACTTAATGTCGGGCAGGACCGCAAAGTACTGCCAGCAGCTGTGCTCGGAGTTGCGCTCGCCGGTCTGCTCAAACAGACGCTGGTTGTAGGCGTCGAGCTCCTCGCGCACGATGGCGTCGGCGTTCTTGAGAATCTCGAGCTTCTCCTTGTCGACCGCGCCGATGATGCGGATGGCCAGACCCGGGCCCGGGAAAGGCTGGCGGAACACGATATGACCCGGCAGGCCGAGCGCCAGACCAAGTGCGCGGACCTCGTCCTTAAAGAAATGATCGAGCGGCTCGATGAGGTCGAAGTGCACGCCCTCGGGGAACGGGATTAGGTTGTGATGGCTCTTGATGGTGGCCGTCTTGCCGCCCGTCTTGCGAGCGCCGGACTCGATGATGTCGGGGTAGATGGTGCCCTGGGCCAGGTACTTGACCGGCTTGCCGTCGGTCTCGAGCTGCTGCGCCACGGCGAAGAACTCTTTCCAGAACTGCGTACCGATGATACGGCGCTTCTCCTCGGGCTCGGTCACGCCGGCCAGAAGCTCGGCATAACGGTCCTCGGCGTGGACGTGGATAAAGTCGACGTCAAACTGCTTGGTGAAGACCTCCTCCACCTGCTCGGGCTCACCCTTGCGCAGCAGGCCGTGGTTGATGAACACGCAGGTCATCTGCTTGCCCACGGCGCGAGCGCCCAGCGCAGCCACGACGGAGGAGTCGACGCCGCCGGACAGGGCCAGAATCACGCGGTCGTCACCGACCTTCTCGCGGAACTCGGCCGTCATGGTCTCGACCAGGTTGTCCATGCTCCAGTTGGGCTCCAGGCCGCAGATCTCAAACAGGAAATTGCTCAGCAGCTGCTGACCGTACTCGGAGTGCTTGACCTCGGGGTGGAACTGCGTGGTGAAAATCTTGCGCTCGACGCACTCCATGGCGGCAACCGGACACACGTCGGTGCTGGCGGTAACGGTAAAGCCCTCGGGCACCTCGGAAACGGCGTCGCGGTGGCTCATCCATACGGTTTGCTCCATGGGCGTGGAGTTAAAGAGCTTGGCGCCGGCCGTGCGCGTAATGGTGGCGCGGCCGTACTCGCCCACCTCGGAGTGGCCGACCTTGCCGCCGAGCGTCACGGCCGTGATCTGATGGCCGTAGCAAAAGCCCAGGACGGGAAGGCCCAGGTCAAAGATGGCGGGATCGATGGACGGAGCGTCCTCGGCATACACGGAAGCCGGGCCGCCGGAAAGGATGAGCGCAGAGGCGTTCATCTCGCGAATCTCGTCGGCCGAGATGTCGCAGGGGACGATCTCGGAATACACGTTGAGGTCGCGGACGCGACGGGCAATGAGCTGACCGTACTGCGCACCAAAGTCGAGTACGAGGACCTTTGCGGAAGCCTTTTGATCCATGGTTCCCCCTCTTGTTGGCGGGGAGCCGGTGCCCACCCGCGTGAATGAACGAAAATAACCTCCATAGTGTACACGTTATATGGGGTTTCTCGCCCCTCACGGCCATCAGCGCACGGCAAACGCACGACCTGGGCCCCTATTTGACGGCAATTGAAGTGTTACCAAACGTTACAGATGATGTAATACGTTTGAACATTGGACGCCCTGTGCCACAATACTGCCGAACGACTCCGCCTCTGCGGCGGCAAATACGATAGGAATACCAGCATGAAGCGCATCCTTCTCATCGCCACGGGCGGCACCATCGCATCGACCGAGGACGGCAACGGCCTCTCCCCCGCCCTGACCGGTGAGGAGCTCGCCCAGAGCGTCCCCGAGATCTCGGGCCTCTGCGAGCTCGACGTGGTGCAGCCCATGAACATCGACAGCACCAATATGCGCCCCAGTGACTGGATGCGTATCCGCGACGTCATCGTCGAGGGTTATGCCGACCACGACGGCTTCGTGATTCTGCACGGCACCGACACCATGAGCTACACCGCGGCGGCGCTTTCCTATCTGATTCAGGACAGCCCCAAGCCCATCGTGCTCACCGGCTCGCAAAAGCCCATGGGCAACCCCTTTACCGACGCCAAGCTCAACCTGTACCAGAGCCTGCTCTATGCGCTCGACGAGCATTCGCACGATGTGTCGATTGTGTTTGGCGGCGTCGCCATTGCCGGCACGCGCGCCCGCAAGCAGCGCACCATGAGCTTTAACGCGTTCATTAGCGTCAACTATCCGCCCATCGCCTATATCCGCAACGACCGCATCGTGCGCAACGGGCTTCACGGCACGCATCAGGGCGAAAACCCGGTGCGTTTCTACGACAGCATCGATCCGCGCGTATTTGTACTCAAGCTTACGCCCGGCGTAAACCCGGGCATCCTCGACGCCCTTGCCGATAGCTACGACGCCGTGATTCTGGAGACCTTTGGCATTGGCGGTATCCCCGAGTTTGGTGAGTCGGGCGAGTCGTTTCAAGAGGCAATTTTCCGCTGGGTCGATTCGGGCCGTACCGTCGTTATGACTACGCAGGTCCCCGAAGAGGGTCTCGATCTGGGCGTTTATGAGGTCGGCCGTGCTTACGCCGATCATCCGGGCATTCTGCGCGGCGACGACATGACCACCGAGACGCTCGTGGCCAAAACCATGTGGGCGCTCGGCCAGTCACGTGATGCGTCAGAAATTCAGCGCCTGTTCTACAGCCAAGTCAACCACGACCGCATCCCGATGGCGTAATTCGGTTCTCGAGGGTATCCCCTATTCGATACCCTCGAGAAGTTCTGACACCGTCATGCCGAGTGCGGGCGCGATCTTAAATAGAACCCTGAGCGTGAAATTTGCCGTCCCACCTTCGATTCGGTCGAGGTAGGGTCGGCTGATTCCCGTTGCCACACAAAAATCAACCTTGGAGATACCAAGGTCTCTGCGTGTCTCTTCGACCCGCCTGCCAAGAATCTGTTTCGCACGTTCGTCCATGCAGCCGAGTTTGAAATGGAGCCGAACATAAACGTAAACTATAGTTTACGTTTTGCCGAATACACAGGAGTTTTCTATGTCGGGTTCTTCGGTCCGCATGTACCGAGCCACGCTTCGCAAAAACAGCGCACCGCCCAAGCTCGTCGTCGTTGAAGCAGAATGCCTTTCGCCCGATGAGCGCACAGCATTTGCATTGCTATCAAGTCGCGTCGCCGCCGTTCTGGTCCCTTGCCCGGCGCAAGGTGAACTTGCCATCCGATGCCAAGCGCACAGCCGCTCACTCAATCAGGCTGCCGTAATCGCAACCAGCCAACGTGGCCTGCCGCTCCTTTTAGAAGCCGGTATCGCACTTGCCCTTCGCGGCGCCGGATACGAAAACGAGGCCGCCGCCGACATGGTCTTTAAACCACGATCGAGCGGCGGCCTCGCAGCAGCCATCGAATATGCTTGCAGACTCGTTGCCTAAAAGGACAAGTTAGAAACCAAAGCCAAAGCCCGTTCCGGTAATCGCCGAGTACATAAAGTAAACGTTGATCACGTTGAGGAACACACCCGTGATACAACCGTTGCGCAGGTAGCGCTCGCACACGATGCGCGCCATGGCGGCGGAGTCATCATTGTTTTTAGCCTGGCGTCCCGCCGTAAAATACGTCGCCACGCTCAGCAGTAGGTTGAGCACCGGCAGTGCCAGCAGCTCGTAGCTCTTACCCCAGCGCGTCACCTCGCCGGCTGCGTTAAACTTCGTTGCCACCTCGGGGCCAATGTTGGGGATAACACACGCTGCAACCACCAGCGGAATCACCGCAAGTACGAGCAGCGCAATACCCATGTAGCCAGCTTTTTTGCCATATTTAAACATGCGCGTCGTCCTTACACGTTAAAGCGGAAGTGTACGACGTCGCCATCGGCCATAACATAGTCCTTGCCCTCAATACGCAGTTTGCCGGCGGCCTTGGCGCCCTGCTCACCGCCGAGCTCGATGTAGTCGTCATAGCCAATGACCTCGGCCTTAATAAAGCCGCGCTCAAAATCGGTGTGGATGACGCCGGCGGCCTGCGGGGCGGTCGCGCCCTGACGAACCGTCCAGGCCTTGACCTCCATCTCGCCGGCCGTAAAGAACGACTGCAGACCGAGCAGCTTATAGGCCGCCTGCGCGAGCACGTCCAGACCGGGCTGTTCCAGGCCCAGGCTCTCCAGGTAGTCGGCGGCGTCCTCGGGATCGAGCTCGGAAAGCTCGGCCTCAATCTTGGCGCAGATGGGCAACGGCTTGACGCCATCGATGGGTGCCAGGTCCTCGTTGAGCATATCCTCGTCCACGTTGGCCACGTACAGAATGGGCTTCATAGTGAGCAGGAACAGGCCCTTGGCAGCGGCACGCTCCTCGTCGGTCATCTCCATGGATGCGGCGCGCTTGCCCTCGTTGAGCCAGGCAAGCAGACGCTTGGCGACCTCGAACTTGGGCATGAGCTCCTTGTCGCGCTTGGCCTCCTTCTCGAGCTTGGGCAGCTGCTTCTCGAGCGTGCCCATATCGGCCAGGATGAGCTCGGTCATGATGGTGTCGGCATCGCCGGCGGGGTCGACGAACTCGCCCGTGCGGCCCACCTCACGCATGACGTTGGGGTCCTTAAAGTAGCGCACGACCTCGCAGATGGCGTCGGTCTCGCGGATGTTTGCCAAGAACTGGTTGCCCAGGCCCTCACCCTCGTTAGCGCCCTTCACCAGACCTGCGATGTCGACGAACTCGACCGTCGCCGGCACAATGCGACCCGGGTTGACGATGTCGGCGAGCTTTTGCAGGCGGCTATCGGGCACGTCGACGATACCCACGTTGGGATCAATCGTGGCAAACGGATAGTTGGCGGCAAGGCCAGTCTTTTTGGTAAGCGCGGTGAACAGCGTCGACTTGCCCACGTTGGGCAGGCCCACGATACCGATGGAAAGGGACACGACAGCTCCTTTTGGTACAAGCATTTCAAACTGCATTAGTATAGCGCCGCCGCAGCATCTGGGCGAACCCGGACACCACGGCGGCACGAATGAAGCAGAGATAGAGCTCGCTGACTAGTCCGCGAGCTTTTCCACCTGGTCGAGCATCTTGTCGAGCTTGGCCTTTGCCTCGGCCTTGACCTTCTCAGCCTCTTCGTGAGCCTTCGCCTTCTGGGCAGCCTTTTCCTCGGCTTCGGGGTCGACGACAACCAAGTTGGATGCATCGTGTTCAACAAGCTTGAGCGCATGTTCGGAACAAACCTTGACACAGGCGCCGCAGCCCAAGCAATACGTGGACTCCAACGCAAAGCGGCCGCTTCCCACCAAATCGCAGGCAAACGTGGGGCATACATTGACGCACTCGCCGCACGACGTGCACTTGTCAAAATCGCACTCCGGCGTGCTCACCTGCATGTTCTGGGCAAGCTCGGGATGGTTCTGTAGCGTCGAGAGCACCAGCTGCCGCCCATGGGTGAGCGAACGGCGGCGCTTGGTCGTCGTGGTGCCGCACATGGTGTTGAGCGTGCGCTCCAGCTGGGTAATCTGATGGCGATGGGCCTTGAGCTTTTGCGTCACCGAGGCCAGCGCCGCCGTCGCCGGGTTGAGCTTGGTCACCGTCAGGCCCGTGGTGCGGGCAATCTTTTCCATGTACTCCTTGCGCTCGTACTCGCGAAGCTTATGGCACTTGAGGCTCTTGGGGTCGACCTCCAGGCCCATACCCGTGCCAGACCACTCCTCGGCCTTCGCAATTGCCTCGCCCAGAATGTCCTCACCGCCGGTGTTGCGGCATTTATCGCACACGCCCAACGGCAGGTACACACTCACGTTAGGATAGTCGGCCAGTACCGAGAACCAGGTCTCGGCAGTAATATCGCCCACGCAGGCGACGACGACCTCGTTCTCGCGCGGCATGCGCTTGAGGGCACGCGTACAGGTGACGTAGGCGGTCTCGTGGCTCGTAGCCGCCGAGACAATATCGTCATACAGGTTTTTGGGCGCCAGGCGCGGCGAGATGATCGCCTCGGTCGGACAGGCAGCGGCGCACAGTCCGCACTTGCGACAGGAGTCGAGGATCTCGATGGCGTCCTCCTCGACCTCGATGGCGTTGACCGGGCACACGTCCATGCACGCGGTGCAGCCGCTCTTTTCGTTTTTGCAGGTCAGGCATGGAATGGTGTTGCCGCGCGGACGCTCCTTGTAGTCGGCAGGATTCCACTGCGGCGCCGATGGATCGAGCGCGTCGGTCACGCCGCCAAGCGGGTTTTTAAGAAAGTCGAAACCCTTGCTGATCTCGATAATGTCATCAAACAGATCGTGTTCCTGCGCCATGCGCGGCCCCTCCCTGAGCAGTGCAAACAAGCAAGAGATAATGATACGCTATCGGCCCATGCCTCGGGCAAATTACACGCGGAGCATCTTTGCGGCAAATAGCCTATGGCCTATCGCCGCCTCGATTGCACAAGGTCAATCAAGCGCCAAGCTATGCCTCGCACATGAGCTGCACGAGCTTTTGTTTGGTCACCTTGACCTGCTCGTTGGCCATGTTACGCTCGTTTCTAAAGACCGCATTTGCAACACCCTGCAGATCGGCATCGGAAATCTCGCCAAGACCCAGCTCCTCGAGCGTCGTCGGCAGACCAACGCGCTGGCAAAACTCGAGCACCTGATCAAGCTCGGGCGCACGCTCTAGGCGCAGCTGGACCACCAGGCCAAATGCCACGGCCTCACCGTGCATAGCCCTGCACTCGGGCAGAATCGTCAACCCGTTGGCGATGGCATGCGCCAACGCCAAGCCACCGCCCTCAAAGCCGACGCCCGAGAGCAGAATATTGCACTCGATCAGGCGCTCAACTGCCGGCGATGTACGGCCCTTTTTGAGATCGCGCTTGGCAGCGACACCGCACTCCATGAGCGTGTCGTAGCAGGCGCGAGCCGCGACCAGAGCCAAGTGCCCCGGCGCGCCACCGTGTTCGTTGGTGCCGTGCGCCGCGGCGCACGAACGCGCCTCGAAGTACGTTGCCAGTGCGTCGCCCATGCCAGCGACCGTCATACGCAGCGGGGCCGCCGCGACCACGTTGGTATCGACCACGACCAGATCTGGATTCTTCTCGAGCATCAGGTAGTGGTCGAACGACCCATCCTCGTGATACAGCACCGAAATCGCGCTGCACGGACCGTCCATCGATGCCGCCGTGGGGCATACGCACAACGGCAACTCGGCATAAAACGCAACGGCCTTGGCGATATCGAGCATCTTGCCGCCGCCAATACCCACTACCATGTCGCAATACTCGGCCTGGGCTTCCTTAGCCATTTCGACAACGGCCTCTTCCGTACACGGACCGTCATAAATCTTAAAGAACGGCTCGCTTAGATCTTCGTCCAGAAATCCATCGACGATCTGCTTGCACAGCCGATCCTCGGTGCCCTGGTCAAACAAGACATAGGCAGCGCAGCCCAACCATGACAAATACCTGCCTTGACGCGACAGTTCGCCCGGCCCCTGAACATACCGGCCGGGACCGCCGTAAACCATAGGAAGCGCCATACGAGAATCCGCCCTTCATCAAACAACGATTGGTGCAAAGTAACCTGGCCCCTTTGCACCAACTTGGTGCGAAGGGGCCAGGTTAGTTTGCACCATAGCAAAAAGGGGCAAAGTCATCTGTTAGCTTTGCCCCTTCCTTAGCTTGATTTACTCATCCATGAGATAGTAGTGGCCCAGCGCGTCGGCACCCAGGATGGCGTTTGCGACCATCTCGGGCGTCACCTCAAAGGGCATGTTGCACATGGTGTCATCGGGTGCGCAGGCGGCCTCGGCAACAATCATGGCCTGCTCGCGCGTAAGCTCGGCAACGCCAAGTTCCTTCATCGTGACCGGCAGGCCAAGCTCAATGCAGAAGCCCAAGACTTCCTCGAGCTTCTCGGTCGGGGCATCCTCGAGTACCAGCTGGACGATAGTGCCGAAGGCGACCTTCTCGCCGTGATACATGCCGTGGCACTCGGGCAGCATCGTCAGACCATTGTGGATGGCATGAGCAGCGGCAAGGCCCGAGCTCTCAAAGCCAATGCCCGAAAGCAGCGTATTGGCCTCGATGATGTGCTCGACGGCAGGCGTGAGCGCGCCCTTCTCCAGCGCGACCTTGGCCTTGACGCCATCGGCCATAAGCGTCTCGTAGCAGAGCTTGGCGAGCGCCAGACCGGCCATTCCGCCCTTGCCGCCGGCGCAGGTGCCGCCGTCGGCATCGTGCGTCGCCTGAGCCTCGAAATAGGTTGCGAGCGCATCGCCCATACCGGAAACCGTCAGGCGCACCGGGCTCGCCGCGATAACCGTCGTATCCATCAGGACGATATTGGGGTTTGCCTTAAGGAAGAGGTACTTATCAAACTGGCCGTCATCGGTGTAAAGCACCGAAAGTGCCGAGCACGGTGCATCGGTCGAGGCAATGGTGGGGCAAATGATAACCGGGGACTCCAGGTAATAGGCGACGGCCTTGGCGGTATCGAGGATCTTGCCGCCACCGACACCGACGATGATGTCGCAACCGTTGTCGCGAGCGAGCGCAACCAGGCGATCGACCTCGCCCTTGGAGCACTCGCCGTTAAAGTCCTCAAACAGCAGCTCGGCCTTAGCCTCGGCAAAGCCGCCCTCGATCTTGGCACCGACGCGCTTCTTGCCCGAAGGCGTCACGATGACGAGAGCCTTAGCGCCGAACGGCTCGACATAGGAACCGAGCTTGGCCAGCTCGTCCGGACCCTGGATGTACTTGCTGGGGCTATTGAAAATTGCAGCCATAACTATCCTATTCTCTAAAAGAAAAAAGAAAGGGGCTCCGTACAGATACGTGCGGAGCCCCTCGTTACGATAACAAGAGTCGATTAGAAATCGATGTCGGTGTCGTAGTAGCAGGCCTTGAGGATCTTCTCGAAGTCGGCAGCCTTGGTCTCACGCGGGTTCTCGGGCGTGCAGGCGTCGGTCTCGGCGTTCGCGGCGATCTCGGGCAGCTTGGCGAGGAACTCCTCCTCGGAAACCATCTGCGGGTTCTCGGCGTCGACCTTCACGCCACCATTCGCGTAATCCTTGATGGACTGCGGAATGTTGAGCTGGTCGTTGAGGTCGCGAATCTTCTGGACGAGCGCGGCGATGAGCTCCTCGTTGGTCTCGCCGGGAAGGTGCAGAATCTCCTTGGCCACGTAAGCATAACGCTCGGCAGCACGCGGGTCCTTGGAGTTCCACTGGATGACCTTGCCCAGGTACATGGCGTTAGCAGCACCGTGGATGATGTGGCCGTTCTCGAAGGCAGCACCGGTCTTGTGAGCCATGGAGTGAACGATGCCCAGCAGGCCCGAGGAGAAGGCGATACCGGCGATGCACTGAGCCTCGTGCATATGCTGACGGGCCTCATGGTCGCCAGCATAGGACTTGGGCAGCCACTCGACGATCTCGCGAATGCCGTGCAGAGCGTTGGCGTCGGTGAACATAGAGGCGCAGGTGGAAACGTAGGCCTCCATGCAGTGGGTCAGAGCGTCCATGCCGGTATGAGCGCACAGCTTGGCGGGCATGGTGTAGGTGAGCTCGGGGTCGACGATGGCGACATCAGGGGTGATGTTGAAGTCGGCCAGCGGGTACTTGATGCCCTTGGCGTAGTCGGTGATGACGGAGAAGGCAGTGACCTCGGTAGCGGTACCGGAGGTAGAGGAGATGGCGCAGAAGTGAGCCTTCTGACGCAGCTCGGGGAAGCTGAACGGCTGGATGATGTTATCGAAGGACTCCTCGGGATACTCGTAGAAGACCCACATGGCCTTAGCGGCATCGATGGGCGAGCCGCCGCCGATGGCGATAATCCAGTCGGGCTCGAACTCGCGCATGGCCTCGGCGCCCTTCATGACCGTCTCGATGGACGGGTCGGACTCGACGCCCTCGAACAGCTTGACCTCGAAACCGCCTTCCTTAAGGTCGGCCTCAACGTCCTGCAGGAACCCGCCGCGGCGCATAGAGCTGCCGCCAGAAACGATGATGGCCTTCTTGCCCTTGAGGTTCTTCACCTCGTGGCGAGCGCCCTCACCAAAGTACAGATCGCGAGGATTGGTAAAACGTCCCATACTGTGCCTCCTAAACAAGCCCCTCTTAGACTTGCGTATATAACGGAGCACCCGATTGGCTCCGTTAGGACCGTTTTGCGCGTTGCCGGCGATGACAATGCGCGATGTCTGAACGTCTCAACGCTCAGACAAACAATATTTTACCGTTCTGGTTGGTCAGTTATTCACCTAAAGCCGATAATGATGAAACGTTTTTTCTATCCCTGAAGACCCTTGTGGGGCATTCATACTCCCAAGCTGGGCAAACGTTTTATCAGGGTTGACTACATATTCCGGGCAGGGCTGTGCCCCTCCAAAATGTGCCCCGTTCGCCGCCAAAAATCGACCGTTTACGGCACTGTGATACCACCCGCGCAACCGAGGTGCCGACATTTGTGCGACATCCGTCTTCGTGGTGCAAAGGTGCAAGTCCAAGTGCGGCACCCCCCGGTGTGCCACATGCGGGTAAACTAGAACTTTATATAGAGACATTTGAACCCTAACCGCAGCAAAGGAGGCCCCATGGCATTCGATCCCATTCAAGAGGATTGCCATCGCCTCGTTCTTGAGGCCTTGCGCCGCGACAATATCCCGCTCACTGACGGCCCCGCCGTCGAGCGTCTGATGGAGCAATTCACCCGCAACCCCGCGCCGCTCATCGTGCACGATCGCGACCGCGCCGGGCACCTCATTGCCAAGGTCGTCGAGGCTGTCGACTACCGCATCCCCTTTATCCCCGACGACGCCCAGGCAGAGCAAGAAGAAGCCGCAGCCGAGAACATGCTTCGCGAGGCAGCCGCGCTCGATCCGGCCAACTGGGATGCCCAGCGCATGCTGACGGCGCTCACCGCCGAATCCAACGAGGAATACGTACAGTATCTAGTTTCCAAGTGCGACGAGGTGGAGCACGATCTGGCGCTCAAGATTGCCTCGGCGCAGGACCCCTACGAACGTGAGGCCGCAGGCGACCTGACCCGCCGTCCCTACCTGCGCTGGCTTGCCGCCTTGGCATCGCGCGCGCTCATTAGCGGCCGCTACCGCATGTCGCTGGATGCCGCGAATCGCAGCCTGGACTTTGCGCCCAACGACCCCGCCGGCGTCCGCCATACTGCGATGCTTGCCATGGCAAAGCTCGAATACCCTGCCGAGGAGCTCAAGCGTTTTCGTTCCGCCCACTCCGTGCCCTATCTTGCCAACGCGCCGCTGCGCCGCCGTCCCAAAGATGCGGAGCGCGACCTGGACCCGTGGACGCTCATCGCACTGATGAGCGCAGCCTGGCGCGAGCTGGATTACGAGGGCGCCGAGCACTACCTGCGCATCCTGGTGCGCTCATGCCCGCACGCGGCCGAAGCACTCTACTTCCAAACCGAGTTTCCCGATGGCGTCTATGCTCGCGTCAACGTAGGTCCGGGCTCCACCGATGAGCTTGTCCTTGCCCTGTCCGAGGCGACGCCGGTGCTGCAGGAGGGCCTAGGCGCGCCCGACAACGCCAGCTTTGCCGCCTGGGTCGCCACCAACGACATCGTGCGCTCCCAGATCGACGAACGAATCCTGCGCGCGGCCGAACAGGGATTGCCGTTTAAGGGAGGAGACCTCTAATGGATCCGAGCGTCTACATCCCCGCCTATCTGGAACGCACCTATCTGGCGTCGCACCCCGAACTCACCGATGCAGCACGCGAGCTTGTCCATAACGACATCAGCGCAAACCCTCACAAGTATGCGCAGACCGAGCATGCCCAAGCGCTGCTGTCCTATGCCGGCGTTCATCGTCACTTGCTTGACGAGCTTCGTCGCATCGAAGACATGGGCAGCGACGAGGAGTTTGAGCAGACGCGCAATCGTCTGTTCGACGATATGCGCGATGAGCTGCTCAAGATTGTTCGCGTCGATGCGCATGTCCTCGACGCCCAGTTGCTCGCCATCATCCTGGCGGACACGCCCGTCGATGCCTGCCTGGGCGACTTGATGAAGCTCGAGACGAGTACGGCCGACTACCTGCAACAGAGCGTGCCCGGGTTTGATATGGAGGCCCCGCACTACTGGGCTAATAATGTTTTGGCCGACGGTGTCACCGCAGCAGACCTTACCGTGAGCGAGCCGGCGCTTATTGGCTGGCTTCACACGCTCGAGGCCATCTCGCAGCTGTGCATGGCGAGCGCTCGTTACCGTGCTGCCGCCAACTATTCTCGCCGCGTCCTTAAGGCAGAAGGCTATCCCACCCGAGCTGCCGGCACCGTCCTGCTCGCCCTCGCCCGCTTGGAAGACCAGGACGGCTTTTTTGCCCTGGCTCACCAGCTCGAGGAGCAGGTGGGAGCTGATGCACTCGAGAACTCCCCCTGGTACCTGCTCGCCCGCACGATTTTGCTGTTCAAAACAAACAAGATGCGTCCGGCGACACGCGCGCTGCGCGAGTTTGCCAACCGCTGCGAGGGCGGCGCGTTCTTCTTGCTGAACCCCATGTACCAGACGCCGTATCTTCCCTGCCGACCCGAGCCGCACGACCCGTGGGATCTTTCGCACCAGGCCGTTTGGGAGGCCGACGGCATTATCTCGGATACTCCCGACTTTGCCCCCTGGGCCAACGCTTGTGAAGACGTATCGCAGCTTGCCCAGGAATTTGCGCGCCGTTACGGCTTTTAACGGCGCAAACGCCACGACCATGTCATTCACGTTAGGAACGGCTTCATGAACTTCCGCTCATCTCTCGCCTGCACCTCGAGCGATATCGCCCGCTGGGGGCTGCGCTCCGTCCTTAAGCGCCAGGGCGGCGTACTCCCCGGCCGCATCGCCATGAAGATCAACCCCGAGCTGCTGAGCGACCTCGCGGGCCTTGTCGACCGCAGCGTGGTGATCACCGGCACCAACGGTAAGACCACCACCTCCAACCTCATCGCCGACGCCGTTGCCGCCAGCGGCGCCACCGTGGTATGCAACCGCGCCGGCAACAACATGGAGCCAGGCGTGGTGGGCGCGTTGCTCGAGGCGCGCGGCAACCTTAAGCGAACCGCCAGCAGCAAGCGCGTAGGCGTCTTTGAGTGCGACGAGCTCTACACGGTGCGCGTCCTGCCCAAGCTCAAGCCGACCTACTTTGTGCTGCTCAACCTGTTCCGCGACCAGCTGGACCGCTACGGTGAGATCGACCACACCCAGGACGTCATCGCCCATGCGTTGGAGCTCTCTCCGGCAACAACGCTCATCTACAACGCAGACGACCCGCTGTGCGCCTCGATCGCCGCGCGCGTCCCCAACACGAGCATCGCCTTTGGCATCGACGGTGCTACGGGCACCGAGTCCGATCGCATTAGCGACTCGCGTTTTTGCTCGCAGTGCAACGCGCCGCTGGAGTACGACTATGTGCAGTACGGACAGCTTGGAGCATACCATTGCCCCTCGTGCGGCTGGGGTCGTCCCGCGCTGGTCCGTCGCGTAACGGACGTTGAGCTCACCTGCAACGGCTACGGCTTTGACCTGAACTTTGGACCCGATACTGACGCACCCGCAACGCACATCGCCACGCGCTACAACGGCCTATACATGGTCTATAACGTTGCCGCCGCCTTCTTTGCGGCGCGCGAGCTGGGCGTGGGCGCGGCACATCTACAGTCCACGCTCGATGCCTACGTCCCCGCCGGCGGACGCATGGGCCGCTGGGAGATCGCCGGCCGTACCGTCGAGGCAAACCTGGCCAAGAATCCCGTGGGCTTCGATCGCCAGATCCAGTCCATTAAGACGGCGGGCGGCAGACTCTGCGCCTTCTTTCTGAACGACAACGACGCCGACGGCCACGATGTCTCGTGGATCTACGACGTCGACTTCGAGCGCATCGCCGATACCCCAGGGCTTGTCGCCTTTGCCGGCGGCACGCGTGCACACGATATGCAGGTACGCCTGAAGTACGCCGGCATCGACTCCGCCATCATCTCGAATATCGAGCAGGCGATCGGTGCCGTGGCGGACGAGGAGGCTGGTGATACTTTCTACGCCGTCGCCAACTACACGGCCTTCCCGCCGCTGGTCAAGGAGCTCGACGAGCTTAAGAGCACCGATGCGAGCTCGGTCGCCTCCCACGCCGTAACGCGCGCCGATGGGAGCGCTGTCCCCACCGACATTGTGCCGGTCGAGCTTTCGCGCCCCCTGCGCATCGTCTACCTGTATCCCGATGCCCTCAACCTCTATGGCGACGGCGGCAACGTCATTGCCCTCGAGCGCCGCTGCGCCTGGCGTGGCATCCCCGTGCGCGTGGACGAGGTCCGTATGGGCGAGTCGCTCGATCTCACCGACGCCGACATCGTCATGATGGGCGGTGGCTCCGACCGCGATCAGCTGGCCGTGGCACACGAGCTGTTCGCTCAAAAAGACAAGGTCGCAGCCTATGTTGAGGATGGCGGCTCGCTGCTTGCCATCTGTGGCAGCTATCAGCTGCTCGGCCGTTCGTACTACATGGGCGAGAATCGCATCGAGGGCCTGGGCGTCATTGCCGCCGAAACCGTGCGCGGCTCCGACCGCCTGATCGGCAACGTCGCCGTCAAGACCGACCTGGCACCCGAACCCTTTGTGGGATTTGAGAACCACGGCGGCCGCACCCTGCTCGATGCAGTGGCCACGCCGCTCGGAACGTCCGTCGTCACGGGTACCGGCAACAACGGCGACGATGGCTTTGAGGGCCTCATCTACAAGGGTGTCATCGGCACATACCTACACGGACCGGCACTGCCCAAGAACCCCGAGCTCGCCGACTGGCTCATCGCCCACGCTCTCGAGCACCGTGGCGATGCACAGACCACCGCCCTGCTGCCGCTCAAACCCCTCGACGACGCTTACGAGCACGCCGCCCACGACGCCGCGATGAAGCTCCTCCCCTAACGCCCCGCCACCACAAAGGGGACAGGCACCTTTGTGGTGGTTTTGATCTGCCACGTTTGTTTGTCTCGATCTGTAACATCTAGGCCGTTGAAAGTCGTCTTACTGTTACAGATTGAGATATTCGTCCCGACGCCCGCCGTCTGTCTCGATCTGTAACAGATAGAGCCGATTTGCCTGCCCAGATGTTACAGATTGAGATATTTGAAAATCAGGATAGGGAGCCAGCTCCTGTGTGGTGGTTTTCCAGTTTGCCAACGATATACGCGCCGGCAAAAAAGTCTGCTATACTCTTTCCCGCTGTCCCCATCGTCTAGCGGCCAAGGACGCCACCCTTTCAAGGTGGATATCGCGGGTTCGAATCCCGCTGGGGGCACCA
>CAUEMA010000029.1 GCA_959018755.1 uncultured Collinsella sp.
TCCAGAAAAGGAGTAAAAAATATGCGGCAAGGTATTCTTAAATAAAACTATAATCAAATAGTGGGAACAAAGGATTATGATAGTCCCTTTTGTAGGGGCTTAGTTTTTTGTACCCAATTTAAGAATACTTTTGCCTTATCAATTTTGACATATCCCCAAAAACAGCAATCACAAACAGGTGTATGCTGTATATGTGTATGTCCGCAACTTATAATCCCCAGTGGTAAAAGTATTTTACTGCTGGGGATTTTTATGCCCTTTGGGGCTGTAAAGGGAGGACAATCACATGAAAATAATCAATATTGGAATTCTTGCCCATGTAGACGCTGGAAAGACGACCTTGACGGAGAGCCTGCTATATGCCAGCGGAGCCATTTCAGAACCGGGGAGCGTCGAAAAAGGGACAACGAGGACGGACACCATGTTTTTGGAGCGGCAGCGTGGGATTACCATTCAAGCGGCAGTCACTTCCTTCCAGTGGCACAGATGTAAAGTTAACATTGTGGATACGCCCGGCCACATGGATTTTTTGGCGGAGGTGTACCGCTCTTTGGCTGTTTTAGATGGGGCCATCTTGGTGATCTCCGCTAAAGATGGCGTGCAGGCCCAGACCCGTATTCTGTTCCATGTTTGAGAAAGCCGGGAAGAAAATCACGCCGAAGCTGCTTCTTGAAGCAATCCGTACTTTGCCGGAAGAAAAGCGCAAAGCCATATTGCTGTATTACTTCGAGGGAATGAACGATACCGAGATTGCGGAGCTGTTCAACACATCGAGAAGCACGATACAGTACAGGCGGACAAGCTCTTTTGAGAAATTAAGAAAATATCTGGAGGAAAATGCTGATGAATGGGACGAATGGTAACGAACCCGGCTACCCGGAAAATGCCCTTGTTCCCTATCCTGTCATTGTGGCAGCGACAATGGTTGTCCGGCGTTTGCCCAGATAAAACCTGCCAAAATATACCTGTCCCTTTTTGGCAGGTTACTCGGCGCTCTTGAGGGCGCCGACCATGTCGATCTTGTTGAGCGTTCGATTGGTGGCAAGGTTGACGATAAACGTAAAGGCAAAGGCCAGCAACACGGATAGCACGTAGCTCAGCGGCTCGACCTCAACATCAAAATACAGCGACGGCATCTGCAGGATGTACGTAAAACTCTCGGCCAGCAAGCCGCCTAGCGGTACGCCCAGTGCGGCGCCAATCGCCGTGAGGATCAACGTCTCCTTGTTGACGTAGTGGTGCACCTCGCCGCGACGGAAGCCCAGCACCTTAATGGTCGCCAGCTCGCGCTCGCGCTCGGAGATATTCGTGTTGGACAGCGTAAACACCACCACAAACGATAGGCACGCTGCCATAAAGGTCACGAGCACCACGACAGAATTGATAATCGTAAAGTTCGCCTCGTAGTTCTGCCAATGTTCGGCCGTGCTCGAGATGGTGAGCCAACCGTCGCTCTTAATTTTCTTGCTAAACGCAATCTGGTCGGCCGACGAACCCTTAAGCAGCACAAAGACGCCGTTGAGGCGTGCGCTTCGACCGAACGCACGCTCATAGGTACTCTGCGTCATGTAAAGCGTGTTGCCCAGATAGTTGAGCGAGATGTCGCTGACTTTGACCTTGGCAACATTGAGCGACGAATCCTGGACGTGTGCTGTATCGCCCGGCTGAATCCCCAGCACCAGTTGCGAGCTCTTGCTCAAGTACACGTCCCCGTCACGCAAGGCGAGCGGTTCTTTGGACTCATCCTCCAGGCGCACGTAGTCACCCAAGTCACCCGTGCGGTCGTCGGGAATCACAATGAGCTGTACGGTCTCGCTCTTGCCGCCAAACGTAAAAGTGACGTTGTCGGTCATGATCGGCAGGGTCGAGGTCACGGTCACGTTGGAATCATTGGCCGCACTGCGCTCATCCAATGCCGCGCACGTCTGCGAAAAATCGTCGGGATTGGCGACCGCCAGCAGGTCATAGCGCGTGATATGCCCGTACTGCTTGGGCGACAGCGCGACCGACGTGTCGCGGATGCCCATGCCGCAGATCACGAGCGCCGTGCAGCCGGCGATGCCGAAGATGGTCATAAAGGCACGTTTTTTGTACCGGAACAGGTTACGCGCCGCTACCTTGTTTAAGAAGCCCATGCGGCGCCAGATAAATCCGATACGCTCGAGCAGAATGCGTGAGCCGGCACGCGGCGCCTTGGGACGCATGAGCGAAGCTGGGGTCTCGGCCATCTCGTGGCGGCAGGCGATAATCGTGGCGCCCACCACGCCCACAGCAAACAGCGCCACAGAAACGATTGAGGACACGATGTCGTACGAAAGCAGCATCTGGGGCAGTGAGTACATGTCGTCGAACACCGTAAACAGGAACAGCGGCAGGCCCACAAATCCGATGATGTTGCCGAGCACGCCACCGATCAGACACGCCCACAGCGAGTAGTCCACATATTTGGACAGGATGCGTCCGCGCGAATAGCCGAGTGCTTTGTACAGGCCGATGAGCGTGCGCTCCTCCTCGACCATGCGCGTGGCGGTGGTAAGGCTGATGAGCACGGCGACGATAAAGAAGATAAACGGGAACACCGTGGCGATGGCCTCAATTGACGAGCTATCGCTCTCGACGCTCGAGTAGCTTGCGATGTTACCGCGGTCCTGGATGTACCAAGTGCATTCGCCCAGATCGGAAAGCTCGGCGCGGGCATCGGCAAAATGCTGGTCAGCGGCGGCGCGGCGCTGGTCCAGGTCAGCTTGCGCCTGTGCACGTTCGTCGCTGCCCTCGGCCATACGGTCGATGTTGCCCTGTTCAATCCCAAAGAGCATATTCGCCTGGCGCTCGGCCGCATCCAAGCTTGCCGGCGTGTCAACCGTCAACTCCTGAGCACGTGCCTTCTCACGCTCCTTGCGGATCTTCTCGATATTGCCCTTGACCTCGTTGATCTTTGTCGTGTAGGCATCCGAATAGGAGTTGAGGCTCTTGGCTCCCTCGACGATCACGTGGACCGAGGAGTAGGAAGAAGATGTCGCGGCGTCCTCGTTCACATAGAACTTATAGTCCGCAGCCGAAGCAGCGCGAAAGGCGTTGACTGTCGAGTCGGAGCTCACGTCGGTGGGATCGAGGACCTCGGCCGTAATGGTGTAATCGCCCGCGGCAAACTGGTCCTTGGCACTTTGGTTCGACGAGCTCGCGTCATTGGCGGCAAAACTCACCGTATCGCCGAGCTTTTTGCCCGAAGCCTTCAGGAACTTCGAAGTCACCGCGACCTCACCGGCGCTCTCGGGCAAATCGCCGCTCACCAGCACCGGTTGATCGATATTCTCCTTGGAAAGACTCTGCACGACCACGCGCTCGCGCGTTGTGCCCACGGCGGTGTAGGCGGTCTCGGTGTAGATACCCTCGGCCGTCTCGACGCCGTCGACCTCTTGGATAGCCGCAAGATCGTCGCGCGTAAGGCCATAGGTCGACTGCACGTTAATGTCATAGACATTCTGCTGGTCAAAATAGGCGTCGACCGAATCGCGCAAATCTTCGCAGCCTGCCTTAAGACCGCACATCACGCTCACGCCAAGCGCGGTGATGACCACGATAGATAAGAAGCGCTTAAGACTGCCGCGGATTGTGCGGCAGATGCCGCGGCGAAAAACCGTCGGCACCATATCGTTTGAACTTTGGGCGGTGCGATAGGTCGTAAAATCCTGCTCGTGCTCCATGTTCCGCGCGTCGCGGCGTTGGCTGTTTTGGCGGTCCTGGTCCATGGGCGCTACCACTCGATCGTCTCGATAGGCACGGGATTTTGCTGGACCGTCTCGCTCTCCACGCGACCACTCTTAAAGCGGATCAGGCGATCGGCCATGGGCGCGAGCGCGGAGTTGTGCGTGATGATGATGACCGTAATGCCCTGCTTGCGGCAGGTATCCTGCAACAGCTGCAAAATCTGCTTACCGGTTTTGTAGTCGAGCGCGCCCGTGGGCTCGTCGCACAGGAGCAGCTTGGGATTCTTGGCCAGTGCGCGTGCAATGGACACGCGCTGCTGCTCGCCGCCCGAAAGCTGCGCCGGAAAGTTGGCAAGGCGCTCGCCCAGGCCAACCTGGCGAAGCGTCTGTTCGGCATCGAGCGAATCGGGGCAAATCTGCGCCGCAAGCTCGACATTTTCGAGCGCCGTCAGGTTGGGGACCAGATTGTAGAACTGGAAGACAAAGCCGACATCGGCGCGGCGGTATTCCACAAGCTGCGCCTCGTTGGCGGAGCTCACGTCGCGCCCGTCCACCGTCACGGTGCCGGAGGTTACCGTATCCATGCCGCCCAGGATGTTGAGCGCCGTAGTCTTGCCGGCACCCGAGGCGCCCAGGATAATGGCGAGCTCACCGCGCTCAACGGTAAAGCTCGCGCCGTCGAGCGCGTGAATGCAGGCATCGCCTTCGCCGTATGCTTTGATGACGTCTTTGAATTCGATATAGGCCATCGATCGGTTCCCATCTGGTCGGATAACTCTTTAGTATTACCCATTTCGCACCGACCAAAAAGGGACAGGTTCATTTTGGCAAGTTTTATATGGGGAAACGACAGCCATAGATGAGGCGCCGGGGAGGCAGAGAAATCATCGACGGGGTCAGGCCGACCGCCAAACACAACGCACGCATCTCTATCTGTCAGCCGAATCATTCGAACAGCTGTTCGTTTCTATGATATGATCCCGCTATCTAAGTAGGCCAATACGCAGAAAGGCGGCCAACATGGCGTTCGACTTTAAGAAGGAATGCAAGGAGCTCTACAAACCTGCAAACAAGCCGAGTATCGTAACTGTCCCGCCTATGAGCTACGTTGCCGTTCGCGGAAAGGGCGACCCAAATACCGAAGGTGGCGAGTATCAAAACGCCCTGCCACTGCTTTACGGCATCGCCTATACCGTCAAGATGTCGAAGAAAGGCTCAAGGAGTATCGAGGGCTATTTCGACTTTGTAGTACCGCCGCTCGAGGGATTCTGGTGGCAAGACTCCCCGAGCGGCGACATCGATTATGTACGCAAGGACGATTTCAACTTTATCTCGTGCATCCGCCTGCCCGATTTCGTCACCCTAGATGACTTTGACTGGGCAGTCGCGGAAGCCACGACCAAAAAGAAACTGGACTTTTCTGCCGTCGAGCTGCTTAAAGTTGACGAGGGTCTCTGCGTTCAATGCATGCACACCGGGCCCTACGACAACGAACCGGCGACCGTAAACGCTATGAATGAATACACGACCAAGCAGGGCTATGTCCCCGACTTCTCAGACACCCGTTTCCATCACGAAATCTATCTCTCCGATCCACGCAAAAGTGCACCGGAGAAACTTAAGACTGTGGTTCGTCATCCTATCAAGCGCGCCGAATAGCATGGAGCGTCATTTCACGCGCTAGGTTTTAAGCCAGTCAACCAGCCGCCACCTAGGCCGTCCGGTAATTATCCTGACGTGGCCCGTCGCATCTTATAAGTTTGTTTTGCTAAAGCTGGAAAGCCTCTCAACGATGCGCAACTCCAGCCCTTTTTCTATCAAGAGGCTTAAATGAAATACCGGAAGTCGCGGATATCCATCAACGAACAGATAGCACTATTGACAGAAAACAAGGGTCTTAAGTGCTCTGATCAAAACGAACTCGAGCGAGCTTTGGTCGAAGTCGGCCACTACAAACTGTCGGCCTACTGGTTTCCCTGCAAAACCAAATGCAAGTCCGGGATTACCATCTTTCGCGAAGGCACAACATTCGAAACCATCATCTACACGTATGAATTTGACCGAGCCCTCCGGCAGTTAATGTTTGATGCGGTCGACAGAATTGAGATCTACCTCAGAAGCAGAATTGCCTATCTTGCCTCTGAGGAACGCGGGCCTTTCTGTTACCCAGATGTCGCCATAACGAGGCTCAACTCGGCATGCCCATCGCGCTTTGCGCCGCGCTGGGATACGCCGCCGTCTTTGGCAGCGCCACCAATACGCTGCTCGCGCCGATCCTTATTGGCTGCGAAGTCTTCGGCTTTGGCGACTTGCCGAAGTTCTTTATTGTCTGCGTCGTGGCTTACCTGTTCAACATGGATAAGTCGATCTACGCCCTGCAAAAGCGGGCGTAGATGGATGTCCAAGCAGGTGGTCTCAACCGGAAACGGCGTCTTGGCTATGCAAAGTGCTCGAACGTTATTCCTCGTACGCGCCCTCAAGCCGAAGCAGCCACTCCTTGCGATCAAGCCCGCCGGCATATCCGTTAAGCGAGCCGTCGGCGGCAACCACGCGATGGCACGGCACGATAATCGAAATGGGATTGCGTGCAACCGCAGCCCCCACGGCACGTGGGGACACAACAGGAGCCTCGTTTCCCGGCACACGATGTCGAGCCGCAACACGCTGGGCGATCTCACCATACGTAGCGACCTCGCCACGCGGGATAGAAAGCAGCTCAAACCAAACCTCGCGCTGAAACGCCGTACCAATCATATGCAACGGCGGCGTAAACCGAGGCTCCTGCCCCGCAAAATAAGCATTCAGCCACGCCCAAGAACGCTCAAGCACCGAAGAAGCCGCGCCATTTGCCGGACTCACCGAAGACATCCCACCGGTACCAGAAACCGCATCGGCACCTACGACATACTCCGCATCCTCTTTGAGCAGCGTAGAGCCAAAGTGCTCCTGCCCCTCAAACCAAAGCCCCGTCAAACCGCGGCCATCAGCGGCAAGCAGGATTTCGCCCAAAGGCGAAGCAAACGTCGTCGTGACCACCAGCGGCTCCTTTCAAAACTCCGCACCATAATACCGCGAATTGTGCAGACAACCTCGCAGATACGTCCGGACAAACTCGATTGTCCAAGAGAGGGCGTTTTCCCTCTCAATATCGGCCGATACCGAGTCGCAACGCCCAAAACGATGTCCGGCAAAAACGAAGGTGAATGGTTTTCCGAGAAGTGAACGAGTAAAACTAGGGCCCCGAAGCATCCGCATTTTTTGACTGCAAAACAGCAGGATTCATGCGATAAAACCGCAGGAAATGGCGGCCAAAATATGCCGATGCTTCAAGGGTCCAAAATAGGTCGTTCACTTCTCGGAAAACCATTCACCTTCGATTCGGCCCCACCCCAAAGTCCCCGCAGGCAGCAGGCGCAACGCGCCGCAGCTACCGGCCGCGCCCCACAGTCCCCCAAGGCGGCAGGCGCGAAGCGCCGGGGCCGCCGCCAGAACCAGGGCCCGCAACAGCCACGCGCCCCCACATCAGCCCAGCGGCCCCAACCAACAACGGCCCCATCGCAGGCCGCTCGCAGCAACGTCACCGCAGACGGGGGTCGGGCTTAGTTTTCAGAACACTCCGCAGACCAGTGTGGCGCCTTGTCCGCGGCTCCGAAGGAGCAGGACAAGGCGCCACACATGGTCGAGGACGTTCTGAAAACTAAGCCCGGCCCCCGCCGGACAGGTCGCACTACTCGCAGAGCAGCTTAGCGATCTGGACGGCGTTGGTTGCCGCGCCCTTACGGATTTGGTCGCCGCAGCACCAGAAGGTGATACCGCGCGCGGCCTCGGGGTTCGAGATGTCGTGACGCACGCGGCCGACCCAAATCAGATCCTGGTCGGACGTATCCATCGGCATGGGGAAGCGGTCGTGTGCATCCTCGGCAACCATATCGTCAACCAGCTTGACGCCGGGAGCAGCAGCCAGCGCAGCACGGGCCTCGTCAACCGTAATGTCGCGCTCAAACTCGAGCGTAATGCTCTCGGAGTGCGAACGCAGCACGGGCACGCGCACGCAGGTGCAGTTCACGCGCAGCTCGGGCAGGTGCATGATCTTGCGGCCCTCGTTTTGCAGCTTCATCTCCTCGGAGGTAAAGCCTTCCTCCTTGACGCCACCAATCTGCGGAATTAGGTTGCTCGCCAGCTGGGCGGCAAATGCACGCGGCTCGGGAATCTCCTCGCCGCGGCCCAGGGCGGCCAGCTGAGCCTCGAGCTCGGCCATACCGGGAGCGCCAGCGCCCGAAGCCGCCTGATACGTCGAGACGATCATGCGCTTCACGCCAGCAAGCTGGTGCAGCGGCCATGTAGGAACCAGGCCGATGATGGTCGCGCAGTTGGGATTGGCGATAAGGCCGTGATGCCACTTGATATCGTCGGCATTGATCTCGGGCACGACCAGCGGCACCTCGGGATCCATGCGGAAGGCATGGCTGTTGTCGACCACGGCGGCACCGCGCTTGACGGCCTCGGGCAGTAGCTCCTTCGCGATATCGTCGCCGGCGGCTCCGAGCACAATATCACAGCCCTCAAAGGCCTCGGGGCAAGCCTCTTCGATCACGATCTGCTCGCCGCGGAACTCAACGGTCTTGCCCGCGGAACGCGCACTCGCCAGCAGCTTGAGCTTACCGACCGGAAACTCCTGCTCGTTGAGGCACTCAAGCATCTGGGTGCCCACGGCTCCCGTCGCGCCCAAAATAGCAACCGTGTACTGTTTCATGCTTCCCCCTTTAAAGGTTGTGGCTTTTGCCCGCACGCCGAGCAGGCCGATTATTGTTGCCAGTGTATACAAGAACGGGGCAGGCACGAAACCCGCCCCGTCGAAACGAAACCGAAACGAAACGCCCCGCCGTAGATTTTTGAGGCGAGTCCCAAAAATCTAGCGAGATAGTAGCTACTTGTGGAGCGCAGCCAGGGCGGGATCGACCGGCGCGGAAGCCTCCAGGTCGGAGACCTTCACAATGCCGTTCTCATCGGAGAAGGCACGGTAAATGGTCCGAATCGCCAGGTCGAAGTCCTTCTCCTCGACACCGATAATGATGTTGATCTCGTCGCAGCTCTGCGAAATCATACGCACGCTCACGCCGGCCTGGCCAAGCATACCAAACAGATGGCCCGAGATACCTGCGCGGCCGCGCAGGTTACGGCCGACGGTAGCGATGAGCGCCAGGCCCTCGACAACCTCGATCTCGAGCGGCTCTACCTCCTGTTGAATGTCGCCCACGAGCGAGTACAGCGAATCGTGCACATCCTTCTCCTGCACCACGGCGCCAAAGCGGTCGACACCGGTGGGCATGTGCTCGACGGAAACGTCATAGCGCTCGAAGACCGAGAGCGCACGGCGCATAAAGCCAACACGAGGCTTGGTGCGGTCGCGGGCAACGTTGATGGCGACAAAACCGCGCTTGCCGGTCACGCCGGTAATGATGGGCTCTGCCTCGCCCTCATCAGCCGTCTCGCTAATGATGGTGCCGGGGTCCTGCGGCGCATTGGTGTTCTTGATGACCAGCGGAATACCAGCCTCGCGCACGGGGAACACGGCCTCCTCGTGCAGGACGCTCGCACCCATGTACGAAAGCTCGCGCAGCTCCTCGTAGGTAACGCGGGCGATGGGCTGAGCCTCGGGAACAATACGCGGATCGGCAGAATAGAAGCCCGAGACGTCGGTCCAGTTCTCGTACAGGTCGGCGCCCAGGCACTTGGCCAGGATCGAGCCCGAGATATCGCCGCCACCACGGTCGAGCAGCTTGATCTGGCCCTCACGCGTCGCGCCGTAGAAGCCAGGCATAACAAAGCCGCCCTGCTGGCCGTACTCCTGCACCAGCTCGGAAGTGCGGTTCATGCTGGGCGTACCGTCGTGATGGAACGCCACAACCGTCGCGGCGTCCAGGAACGGCAGGCCCAGGTACTCGGCCATCAGGCGAGCGGTGAAGTACTCGCCGCGGCTTACGAGCTCCTCGGTAGAGTAGCCGCCCGAGCGGGCGCGCTCGGCAAAGGCCGCGAACTCCTCGCGGATGGGATAGGTGAGCTCCAGCTCGTCAGCGATATCAAAATAGCGCTGGCCGATGTCCTCGAGTAGTTCCTCGCACGACACGTGATACTTAACGTGCGCGTTAACCAGGTAGAGCAGGTCGGTCACCTTGGTGTCGCCCTTAAAGCGGCGACCGCAGGCAGAAACCACCACAAAACGGCGGGCAGGGTCGGCATCGACGATGGCCTTGATCTTCTTAAAGTGTTCGGCGTCGGCGACCGACGAGCCGCCAAACTTGGCAATCTTAATCATGGGCTTGAGGTTACCTTTCTAAAAGCCTCTGCAAACCTGTTTTGCGCGCTCTGATACCATGGTTTCACCGATTGGGACCAAGGCATCCGAGGAGCAGTGTTATATGGGAACTTATCATAGTACACGAGGACGCACTTTATCGTGCTCAAGTAAGGTGGCAATCCGCACCGGCATCGCTCCCGACGGGGGTTTGTTTGTCTCGGACGAGCTCGGCACCCAGCAGGTCGATATCAGCTCGCTTGCAGATAAATCGTACTTTGAAATCGCTCAAGATGTGTTGGGAATGTTACTGAATGATTACACGGCCGAAGAAATTTCGGCGTGTGTCGACGAGGCATACCGCGGCACGTTTGCGAGTGAAGAGGTCACGCCGCTCGTCAAACTCGACGCCGCGCCGGGCGCCGACGCCCCTCAGACCTATGTGATGGAGCTCTTTGGCGGCCCCACGAGCGCCTTCAAGGACGTCGCTCTGCAGATGCTCCCCCGTCTGATGGCCCGCACTTCCGCCAAGGACGGCGGCGCCGAGCGCATCATGATCGTCACCGCCACGTCGGGCGACACGGGCAAGGCCGCACTCGCCGGCTTTGCCGACGCCCCGGGCACGGGCATCACCGTCTTTTATCCCGAGGGCAAGGTCAGCCGCGTCCAGAACCTGCAGATGTCCACGCAGGAGGGCGACAACGTCGCCGTCTGCGGCATCCGCGGCAACTTTGACGACGCCCAGAGCGCCGTCAAGCGCATCTTTGCCGATAAGGAGCTTGCCGAGCGTCTGGAGGCCGCAGGCACGGTGCTTTCGAGTGCCAACTCCATCAACGTCGGCCGTCTGGTACCGCAGGTCGTCTACTACTTTGCCGCCTATGCGCAGCTGCTGCGCGCCGGCGCTATCGAGGCTGGCGACGCCGTAGAGTTCTGTGTACCAACTGGCAACTTTGGCGATATCCTGGCCGGCTACTATGCCAAGCGCATGGGCCTGCCCGTCGCCAAGCTCGTCGTGGCGAGCGACAAGAACAACGTGCTTGCCGACTTCCTGACCACCGGCGTTTACGACCGTAACCGCCCGTTCTTCACGACCATCTCGCCGTCGATGGATATCCTTATTAGCTCCAACCTGGAGCGCATGCTCTACTTCCTGTCCGACGGCGACTGCGAGCTCGTTGCCGGCCTTATGGAGCAGCTGGCGCAGACGGGTCGCTACGAGGTGCCCGCCGAGCTGCTGGCCAAGATCCAGAGCGTGTTTGGCTGCGGCTGGGCCAGCGAGGACGAGGTCCGCACCGCCATCAAGAGCTGCTGGGACGCCAACGACTACGTGATCGACCCGCACACCGCTTGCGGCTATCACGTCTTTGAAAAGGTCGCTCCTGCCGAGGGTGCCAAGGCCCGCGTGCTGCTTTCAACCGCCAGCCCCTACAAGTTCCCGCGCGCCTGCTGCGACGCCCTGGGCCTCGACGTTCCCGAGGATGATTTTGAGGCCATGCGCGTGCTCGAGCAGGCCACCAACACGGTCGCCCCGGCCCAGCTCGCCGAACTCGAATCCAAACCCGTCCGTTTCGAAGACGTCTGTGACGTCGATGAGATGGCAAGCTACGTAGAGTCTGCAGCAAAACGAATGAGCACCAACTAGATCCCTCATTAAGCGCCGGCGAAAGCCGGCGCACCTTCTTTCATCAGATAACCCCCGGGTTGATGACGAACGCGCACAGCGTGCCTGGCTGTTTAGTTCGTCGCGAGTTCCGCACGCAAAGGAAAGCACTTAATGTGCTTTCCGTCTTGCGCAGGACTGCCCGAGCAGCGAACTAAACAGCCAGGCACGCCAGGAGGACTCACATGATCAAGATCACCGTCCCAGCAACCAGCGCCAACCTAGGCATCGGCTACGACACCCTCGGCATGGCCGTCAGCCTCTACTCGCACTTCACCTTCGAGCGCGCCGACAAGCTCACCATCACGGGCTGCCCCGAGGAGTTCCAAAACGAGAATAACCTGGTCTACGTGAGCTTTGTGGATGCACTGGCCGCATGGGGCGAGCCGGCCTTCCCCGTCGCTATCGACATTCAGACCGACGTGCCCGTCGCCCGCGGCCTGGGCTCAAGCTCCACCTGCGTCGTCGCCGGCATTATGGCCGCCGCCGCACTGACAGGCCACACCGTCGATCGCGCTGAGCTCGTCCGCATTGCCACCGAGGTCGAGGGCCATCCCGATAACGTCGCCCCTGCTATCCTGGGCGGCGCCGTCTGCTCCTTTACGCCGACCGATTCGCTCCCCCAGTGCCTGCGCTACGAGGTGAGCGATCGCCTGCGTTTTATTACCGTGATTCCGCCCTACGAGGTACACACGAGCGAGGCGCGCAAGGTCGTGCCGCAGGAGATTCCGCTCTCCACCGCCGTGTGGCAGATGGGCCGCATCGCCGGTATGACGCGCGGCCTGGAGACCGGCGATCTGGACCTGATTGCCGCCGCTAATGACGACCGCATTCAGGAGCCCTATCGTCGCCGCCTCATCCCCGACTACAACGCTGTGCGCGACACCTGCCTTAACGGAGGCGCCAAGACCATCTGGATCAGTGGCTCCGGCTCGACCCTCATGGCCGTGACTGACGACACCATCGTGGCAAAGTTCCTGCAGGTCAAGCTGCGTGAGCAGTTCCCCAAGTGTGACACGCATATTCTGACGTGCGACACCGAGGGCGCCCAGATCGAATACCTGTAGCCGCCGTCCCGTATACTCGCCGGGGAGGCCAGGGGCTTTGCCCCCAAATCGTCCTCGGACATGGCAGGACCCCCGCTGCGCACTTC
>CAUEMA010000030.1 GCA_959018755.1 uncultured Collinsella sp.
ACCGTGGGGACACATGTATGTCAATCCTGGTCTAACAGAGCCTTAAATAATCATTTGGCCGCCCGCTGGCTAAGTGAGTAGACTTTTTTGGAAATGCCGAGCACTCAACATGTTCGCTTCAATAAAACCGCAGGTCACAGACTTGTGCTTTGTCGGTGTGGTCGGGGATTCGGTAAAAGTCTACTCACTTAGTTTTGCGTGATGCATATTGTCCGCAACGAGACCCCAGCCGGGGTGATTCCATCGCAAATTCCGGTGACCGGGGGCAGCTAATTAGGCACCGTATGGGTTGCGGTCGCGTTCGATGCGTTGGCGGATGTGGGCGTACTCGACAATCAGCAGCACCAGCAGCAGGGCCATGATAGCCAGGTAACTCACGACGGCGCCCATCAGGCCCAGCAGGTTGATCAGGATCACCGGGAGCACCACGCTCACGGCAAAGCAGATGAGGTAAATCTTGGTGACGTCGCCGGCGTGGCGCAGCACCGTGATAATGGCGTAGATAAAATCGATGGCCGCGGTTACGCCGCCGGCGACGACCATCAGCAGCGCCAATGTGCGGTAGCGCTCAAAGCTGAGGCCGTACATAAAGCTCATGATGGGGATGCCAGGGCCTTCCATAAACGCGGCGCATGCGCCGGTGATGACCACGATCAGCGCCATGACGGCGACAATAATTAAGTCAAAACGGCGGCGTTTGCGCGGGTTCGCCCAAATGCTCGACAGACGCAAAAGCTGCGGTTTATAGACAAATCCAATGCTCAGCAAAATAGCCTGCGCCGGAAAGAACAGGGCATTAAAGTACAGCTGATATTTGTAGGCCAGCGTGCCTTCCATCACAAACTTGGGCATGCTCTCGATGAGGTTGAACAGGAACAGTGCGCCAAAGAGCGGGGCGCACTGGACAAACAGGTGGCCGACCTCGCGCAGACTCACGCGACACGATTTTTCGGTTTCGAGCAGGGCCAGCGGCGCGGTGACCAGCACGAGCGAGACGATGGCGGTGACACCCATGGCCATGGCCGCGATGGGCATGCTGCGCGTAAGGAACAGCGCCACGCTAAAGACCGCGATGACGCCGACGGAACGCAGCGTTTGGCTCATGCCGGCCAGGTAGAGTTTATCGGCCTGCTGCAGGCGGCCCTCGTACACGTCCGCCACGCCGTCGATCACCTTATACAGGTAGACGCCCAGGCCGATCGTTGCCATCTGCGCGTCGTAGCCGCGGGCACTGCTGTATGCAAGGCCGCAGGCCAGCGCGAATGCTCCGCAAAGCCAGCGGTTGAGCTGGTAGGAGGCAAAGGACGCCTTCTCGTCGATGTCCGAGACCTGAAAATTGCGCACGCCGTAGTTGCACGCGATCATGATGAGCGTGCCGGTGACAAACGCAATGGAGAACTTGCCGGCTTCCTCGGCGCCCACGAGCTGCGTGGACACGATGGTGAGCAGAGGAAACGCCATGCCCCATACGGCGGTGCCCAGGGTATTCCAAAGGTAGTCGCGACGGGTGGCATGATCTTCGTACTCGGCTTCTTGCGTGGAGAAGCCGCCGCCGTAGACGGCTCCGAGCAGGCGGTTCCACCAGGCATTGACCATGCGGTGGATGGGGCCGGGCTGGCGATCGCGCTCGCGGCGACGGCGTGTGGCCTGGTTGCTGTCGGGACCGCCGGCGTTACGCTGGCTTAGCTCTTGGATTCGTGCGAGCTCCTCGGCGGTATGCGATGCGGGGAACAGGCCGTTCTCGATGCGTCCACCTTGGGCCTTTGCGGTGCCGCCGCTCGCTGCGGCGGGGTCGGCGACGCCATTGCGGCGGCCGATGGCGCGGCGGATGCTATCGAGGGGCGTGATGCTCAAGGCGGTTCCTTTCTCTTACTGTGCTCTAGTATAGTCGCGGTGGTGTTTGCTCGTGTTTTTGAACGGATTGTTCAATATTTCGGCAGGCGGCAGAAAATTGTCGGTAAGCGTGCGGTATCCTGTTCAAGTTTTATGACACCCCCGATGCCGCCCTCGCGGTACCAAGGAGCTTTTACCCATGGACGTCGCCGCATTTTTGCTGGCTCTTGTGCCTATCATCTGGCTTGTCGTGATGCTGCTGTGCTTTAAATGGCCGGCCTGGAAAGCCGCCATTGGTTCGTTTGTTCTTTCGTGCGTGCTCGCCTTTGCGTGGTGGCATTTGCCGGTGGCGCAGATAGCCACGGCCTCGCTCGAGGGCTTTTTGATGGCGCTGTGGCCCATCGTGCTCGTAATTATTGCCGCGGTGTTCACGTATAACCTGTGCGTGCGCACGGGTGCCATGGACGTGATCGGCAGTATGATCACCTCCATCAGCAGCGATCGTCGTCTGCTGGCGCTGCTCGTGGCCTGGTGCTTCGGCGGCTTTATGGAGGGCATGGCTGGCTTTGGTACCGCTGTCGCCATTCCCGCCGGCATGCTCGCGGGCCTTGGTTTTGAGGCCGTGCCTGCCGTGCTGATCTGCCTGCTGGCCAACGGCGTGCCCACGCCCTACGGCTCCATCGGCATCCCCACGGTGTCCGTTGCCGACCTGGTGGGTCTGGATTCCCTGCACCTGGCGACCGTTCAGCTGGTGCAGCTCGCACCGTTCTTTGTGGTGATGCCGCTGCTCATCGTGTTGGTTGCGGGCCGCGTGGCCGACGATCAAGGCGATGTTGCGAGCGTAGGCGAGCGCCTGCACGGCGTGGCCGGTATCGCGCTGCTCTCTGGCGCGTCCTTCGTCGGCGCTGCCCTGGTCGTCGCTATGTTTGTGGGCCCCGAGCTTGCCGTGGTCGTGGGCTCCATCGTGTCGCTCGCGCTGACCGCCGCGCTTGCCATGCGCGCCGAGAAGTCCGGTCACCTGGACGCGCGCTTTCACATGAATATCGAGGCCGGTGAGCAGCTCACCGCTAAGTCGGCGCTTTCTGCCTGGTCGTGTTTCATCCTGATTTTTGTACTGCTGTTGGGTACGTCCAACCTGGTGCCCGCCGTGCATGCCGCGCTTGCGCCCTTTGCGAGTCACGTGCAGGTGTATTGCGGCGAGAACCCCGGCACGCTTACGTTTTCGTGGATCAACACGCCGGGTGTTTGGATTTTCATGGCTGCGTTTGTCGGTGGCGCCATTCAGGGCGCTTCGCCGCGCATGATGGGCGAGGTGCTGGCCGCGACCGTCAAGCAGATGATGCCGACGGTAATCACGATGCTTTCGGTGCTGGGCTGCGCCAAGGTGATGGGCTATGCAGGCATGATCTCTTCGATCAGCGCGTTCTGCATTGCGGTCGCAGGTGGCCTGTACCCGATTCTGGCCCCGTGGATCGGTGCCGTCGGTGCGTTCGTGACCGGTTCGGGCACGTCCTCGGGCATGCTGTTTGGCCCCATCCAGAGCCAGGCCGCTTCGGCGCTGGGCGTGAGCGACTACTGGATGGTCGCGCTGAACGCCCTGGGTGTCGCCGCCGGCAAGATGATCTCGCCGCAAACGCTCGCGATTGGCCTTGCCGCCGTGCACGTGCGCGGTAAGGACGCCGAACTCCTGGGTGCAGTGCTGCCCTACGCCGTCGGCATGCTGGTCCTCATGAGCGCCATCGCCATGCTCGGCCAAGGCCTGCCACTGTAGCCGGCACTCTGGGAACGTCCCTAAGTGCCGGCATCTGGGGACACTCCTTGGTTGTTGCCTGTTCAAGAGTGTCCCCAACGACTAGTCGTTTAAGAACGTCCCAATGTCTAGGCCGCTTGCCTGCGATTTTTGACCGTTGGGCGGGCGCTTCGTCGTTGCCGCAAAAACGTTTTTGCATATCGGGTACAACGGGCTTTACGTGAGTAAAGTGCGCGCCGCGTCCACGTGCCGCGCTTTTAAAGGAGGCCCCATGCCTGGTGTTACCCCTGCAGAAGTTCTGTCCAACTTTGGCATTACGCTGGTCGAAGACCCCGCCGAGAACCAGCCCCGCCTGCTGGTTGACCTGCCGGCAGCCGAGCTTGTCGAGTATGCCATCCGCCGCAACGAAGGCCGCATGGCATCCAATGGCGCACTGGTGATCGAGACGGGGGAGCGTACCGGACGTTCGCCCAACGACCGCTTTATCGCCGACACGCCCGACGTGCACGACAAGATTGCCTGGGGCGCCGTCAACCGCCCGCTTTCGATTGAGAGCTACGAGGCCATCAAGGCCGGCATCGTCGACTATCTCAACGAGCGCGATGTGTTCGTCACCCGCGGCATGGCCGGCGCCGACCGCAACCACACGCGCCGACTACTCGTCGCCTGCGAGCGTGCCAGCCAGGCACTCTTCATTAAGCAGATGCTCGCCCGCGAAATCGCGCGCACCGGCGAGCCGGACTTCTGCGTGCTCGCCGCGCCGGGCTACCAGTGCGATCCCGCCATCAAGGACCTCAACTCCAGCGCCGCCGTGGTCATCAACTTCCAGGAGCGCGTGATTTTGGTCGCGGGTACCGGCTACTCCGGCGAGATCAAAAAGTCCATCTTCAGCGTCATGAATTACCTGCTGCCTGTCGAGGACGACGTGCTGCCCATGCATTGCTCGGCCAGCATGGATCCCGTCACGCACGAGACCGCGGTGTTCTTTGGCCTGTCGGGCACCGGCAAGACCACGCTTTCGACCAACCCCACGCGCCTGCTGATCGGCGATGACGAGCACGGCTGGTCCGACATGGGCATCTTCAACATCGAGGGCGGCTGCTACGCCAAGTGCGAGGGCCTGGATGCGCTCCACGAGCCCGAGATCTTCAATGCCGTTCGCTTTGGCGCCATCTGCGAAAACGTGGTGCTCGACGAGGGTCGCAAGCCCAATTACGACGACATCTCGATCACGCACAACACGCGCGTGGCCTATCCCGTCGAGCATATCCCCAACGCGTGGACCAAGGGCATGGGCACCACTCCCAGCGTCGTGCTGTTCCTGACCTGCGATGCCTTTGGCGTGCTGCCGCCTATCTCGCGCCTGACGGCCGACGCCGCCATGTATCATTTTGTGACGGGCTTCACCGCCAAGATCCCCGGCACCGAGGTTGGCGTCACCGAGCCCACGCCTACGTTCTCCTCGCTGTTCGGAGAGCCGTTTATGCCGCTCGACCCCATGGTCTACGCCAGGATGCTCGGCGAGCGTATCGCCGACGGCCGCACCCGCGTCTATCTGGTCAATACTGGCTGGATTGGCGGCGGTTATGGCGTGGGCCATCGCATCGAGCTGGCCTACACGCGCGCCCTGGTCGCTCGCGCCCTCGACGGTACCATCGAGGACAGCGAGTTTGTGCACGACGATATCTTTAATGTCGACATTCCCACTACGTGCCACGGTGTGCCCGACGGCATCCTGGTGCCGCGCCAGTACTGGCAGAGCACCGCGCGCTACGACGAGGCAGCGCGCAACCTGGCGGTGATGTTCGAGGAGAACTTCGAGAAGAAGTACTCGCACCTTCCCGAGTCCGTCAAGGCCGCCGGCCCGCACGCCCAGGTGTCCGCCGAGGCCCGTCATCGCGGCCGCGGCCTGCTGGGACTCCGCCACTAGCGTCGCCTCAGACCAAAAACCACCACAAAGGGGACAGGCACCTTTGTGGTGGTTTTGCTCGCGCGGATGACTCAGGTTACAATACGCCTGACATATCGTCCCCTTCTCCGGATGGGGACAGCGCAAGCGCTCTTGTGGCGGCACCGTAGGACTTTGAAGGTGGCCGCCGTGGGGGCGCTTTTTGTTTAGACGCCCTCGCTCGGGCGTGCACGATGAAGGGAGAGCGTATGAAGGGCTTTGTTGCCGAGAATTCGTTTTGGGAGCTGTTTCCGCGGCGGCGGTCGGCGTCGTGGTCGTAAAGGGCATGAAGCCCGCGGCGCAGATTTCCCAGGAGGACGTGGATGCGATTGCCGCACTGCTTGACCGCGCCAATATCGATGCGGAGCGTCACCTGACGAGCGATACCATCAGCGAGAACGCGCCGGTGAAGGCTTGGCGTGACGCGTACCGGCTGTTCAAGACTAAAAAGGGCGCCCGCTGCTCGATCGAGAACTTGCTCAAGCGCGTGCTCAAGGGCAAGCCGGTCGGTCATATCACACCGGCGGTGGATATTTACAACACGGTATCGCTGTCCTACGCGCTGCCCGTTGGCGGCGAGGATTTGCATGCGATTGAGGGAGATCTTCGCTTGAAGGTGACCGACGGCGGCGATGCGTTCCTGCCTCTTGGCGAGGATGCGGATGACCAGACGCTGCCCGGCGAGGTCGCCTACATCGACGATGCGGGCGCCGTGTGCCGCTGCTGGAACTGGCGCGACGGTGTTCGAACGGCCCTGTCCGACGATTCGGCCGACGCGTTCCTGGCGATTGAATGTGTTGAGCCCGAGCGCATGGGGGACTGTCAGGCCGCCATCGATCGCTTAGTCGAGCTGCTTGAGCGCTATTTGGGAGCGACGGTTGTCGTTAAGACGCTTGTGACCCGCGACAATCCCTGTGTGGAGCTGTAGCGGCGCCTAGAACCTATTGATGCCCAAAATCACCACAAAGGCGCCTGTCCTTTGTGGTGATTTTTATGTTGATGGGTCAACAAATGAGGCACGCAGGGCCGGCGGTCGCTGGATACGGCTAAGATGTTTACCCGTTAGCATTATGCAAGCGAAAGGCGGTCGTCTCCCATGCAGCAGAGCGACGAGACACGTTTCGAGGACTTTGTCGGACTGATCAGCGGACTCTACAAGGAGATCCAGCGCATTAAGACATCTGAGGGCGCAAGGCTGGGCCTTAAGGGCTCCGACATTATGTGCCTGTACTATCTTGAGCGCAGCAAGGACGGTCTGACTGGTGCCGACCTCGCCCGCATGGCTGGCGTGACCCGCGCTGCCGTCTCGCGCACGCTGGCGCATCTGGAGGAGGGCGGCTACGTCGAGGTCGACGATTCGACCGATGCCGCCGTTAAGTATCGCGCCCCGGTTCGCCTGACCACGTTGGGCGGCGAGAGCATGAACGAGGCCGATCGCATTATTCGCGAGGTGCTCGACACCACCGGCAAGGCTATGGGCGTGGAGCAGCGTGAGCAGATGTATGCGTCGCTGCGTACGATTCTCAACACCTTGCGCGAGCTGTAGGGCCGCCTAGGCATTTGCTTCCCATTAACAACTGCATCGTCCCGTTTGGGCGCGTGTACCGTGCCGGGATATTGCTGTCAAAATTCCCTGCGCGAGGTCCGCGCAAGAAAGGATTCGCTATGTCCGTCCGCATTATTACCGATTCCGCAAGCGATATGTCGCCGGCGGAGCACCCGGCATTGGCTGTTTTGCCGTTGTCCGTCACCTTTGGCACCGATGTGTACATGGATGGCGTCGACATCGATCATCAGCGCTTTTACGAGATGCTCGTGGAGCGCGATGAGCTGCCCAAGACCGGTCAGGTCAACCCGTACGCGTTTTCGCAGGCTATCGCCGAGGTTCGTGAAGCCGGCGATGAGGCTGTGATTATTACCGTGGGCGCTAAGCTTTCGGGCACCAACCAGAGTGCCCGTACCGCACTTGCCGAGGCACCGGGCGGCGACGTGTTCGTGGTAGACAGCAACAACGTTACCCTGGGCGAGCGCGTCCTGGTCGAGTATGCGCTGCGCTTGGTGGACGAGGGCCGTAGCGCGGCCCAGATCGCGGCGGCTGTCGAGGCCGTGCGCGACCGTGTGGTGGTTATCGGCCTGCTCGAGACGCTGGAGTATCTGGTGCGCGGCGGTCGTCTGTCTGCTGCGGCCGGCGCCGTGGGTACGCTGCTCAACGTAAAGCCTGTGGTGGCTGTCGAGGACGGCCTGATCGTGCAGCTGGGCAAGGCGCGCGGTTCCAAGAACGGCCGCAACCTGCTGAATCAAAAGGTCGAAAAGGCAGGCGGCATCGACTTTTCCATGCCGCTGGCGCTCGGCTATACGGGCCTTTCGGATGCGGTGCTCAAGAAGTATATCGAGGACAGCGCGGCACTGTGGGCTGGCCACGCCGAGGGCGAGCTGCCCGTTCACACCATCGGCGCCACCATCGGCACCCACGTAGGTCCCGGTGCCGTAGCCGTAGCCTTCTTCCAGTCCGCCAACTAACCGACCCGCCAACAAATGATCCCTTGGGGACGGAGGAAAATGGATCATCGACCGCACGGAGGCCGCGAATGATCCAGTTTCCTCCGTCCCCAAGGGATCATTTCTTTATGCTGTTAATGCGGAGAAGGGAGCGAGCGATGGCGTCTGAGGGCTTTTTTGAACGGGTGTACGAGGTGGTCGAGCAGATCCCCGAGGGGATGGTCGCCACGTATGGTCAGGTGGCGTTGCTTGCCGGTCGTCCACGAAGTGCGCGCTACGTGGGGTATGCCCTGCATAGCAATCCGCGCCCCGGCGAGATTCCCTGTCACCGCGTGGTGTTTGCCGACGGGCGTATATGCGAGGGTTTTGCTTTTGGCGGTCCCGATGCTCAACGTGAGCTTTTGCTAGGGGAGGGTGTGGCGTTTAGGGACGACATGCACGTCAATCTGGGCGCTTGTCGCTGGCCTGCCGGACTCTAACAGCTCGTTCGTGTCAAAACTACAACAAAGGTGCCTGTCCCCTTTGTGGCGGTTTTCCGTTGTAGGTTTACCGAGGCTAACTTATGGAGAAGCTATGGCGGCGAATATTGATGCTACAAAGTAAACCACGGTGAACTATATTGTATTCAGCAACGGAGCAGGCAATAGGCGATGAAAAAGCCTGCCCTGTTGAGTTTGATTCGCATCCCTCCCCTCTGTGCGATTCAACGGTGTACTTCGGGAACGGGCCCGCTGGCAACTGACTGCCGGCGGGCCCGTCCCCGTTTGTCGGGGGAGTGCAATGGGCAGAGTCGAACCGGTCGGGCACAAAAAAGGGCGGACGCCATAGCGCCCGCCCTAAAGCAATCGATAGCTCAAGCCCGCAAATCGCTCTAGTACACCATGCCCATGGCGTCCCGAACCTCGGCCAGGGTCTGCTCGGCGATCTCGTTGGCGCGACGGTTGCCCTCGTGCAGGACGTCCTTCACATAATCCAGGTCGTTCTCGTAGCGCTGACGGCGCTCGCGGATCGGCGCGAAATACTCGTTGACGGCCTCGGTCACGTACTTCTTGAGCTGGCCGGAGCCGCCCATACCGATCTCCTCGGCAATCTCAACCTCGGAGCGACCGGTGCAGATGGCAGCGGTCGAAAGCAGGCCGGACACACCGGGGCGGTTCTCGGGGTCGAATGTGATCATGCGCTCGGAGTCGGTCTGGCTCTTCTTGATGCGCTTGGCCGTCTCCTCGGCGGTCATCGAAATATTGATGGCGTTGCCGTAGCTCTTGCTCATCTTGCGACCGTCCAGGCCGGGCAGCAGCGGGGTCTCGGAAAGCAGCGCGTCGACCTCGGGGAACACCTTGCCGTAGCGGTTGTTAAAGCGGCGGGCGATGGTGCGGGTGAGCTCGATGTGCGGCAGCTGGTCGCGGCCGACGGGCACTACATTGCCCTTGCAGAACAGGATGTCGCAGGCCTGGTGCACCGGGTAGGTGAGCAGAAGGCCGGTGAGCTCGTGGCCCGATGCCTCCATCTCGGCCTTAACCGTGGGGTTGCGCGCCAGCTCGGCCTCGGAGACCAGCGACAGGAACGGCAGCATGAGCTGGTTGGCGGCGGGCACGGCGGAGTGTGCGTAGATCATGGTCTTGTCGGGGTCGATACCGCAGGCAAGGTAGTCCATGACCATGTTGTACACGTTGTCCTGGATGTGCTCGGTGGTGTCGCGGTCGGTGATGACCTGGTAGTCGGCGATGAGCACGTTGGTCTTGGCGCCCATGTTCTGCAGCTCCACGCGGCCCTTGAGGGTGCCAAAATAGTGGCCCAGGTGCAGGCGGCCGGTGGGGCGGTCGCCGGTAAGCATGGTGAACTTCTCGGGCGTCTTTGCCAGGCCCTCGCGAATGGCGTTGCTCTTTTGCAGCGCGACTTCGTAGCTGTTCTCGTTTGGCATGATTGCTCCTAACGTATGTTCATGGCTCAAGATGATAACGCGTTTATTACAGGGGCGGGAGAGGGGTGGCTTGTGCGATGGGTGCGGCGCAGCTGCGCTTGGCCAACGGTGCCTGGGCACATCCTCGGCAGCTTGTCCTAGAGCTCGTGGTGGCGCTCTTCTTTGCGTTCCTCGGCGGCTTGCTCCTCCTGCTTAAAAGCGGGGTCGTCGGGGGTTACCAGCTCGTCCTCGTGCGTGCGCTTGTTGTAATGGTGGCGTAGCACGGGTTCAAACAGGTGCAGGCGCTTGGCGAAGGCCGCCGAGCCAATGGCGAGCACGGTAAAGATGAGCACGCGCATGGGGACCTCGACCTGATTGATGGCCGCGGCGCCGGCCGAAAGCAGTATGCACCAGGCGTAGATGAGCAGTACGGCTTGCTTTTGGTTGTAGCCCTCTTGAATGAGGCGGTGGTGGATGTGGCCCTTGTCGGCCTGTCCAATGCTAATGTGGGCGCGCTTGCGGCGCACGATGGCGCTAAACGTATCGATGATGGGCACGCCGGCCACGAGGAGCGGGATGATGAGCGAGGTGAGCGCGGCGGTGCGGCTCACGCTGAGCAGCGAGATGGAGCCCAGCGCAAAGCCCAGCAGCAGCGACCCCGAGTCGCCCAAGAAGATGCTCGCGGGGTTGAAGTTATAGTGCAAGAAGGCGAGGCACGAGCCAAAGAGCGCAATGGAGAGCGCGGCGGCATCGATGCGGCCCGAGAGAACGGCCATCGAGAACATCGTGAACGATGCGATGCCGCAGATACCCGTCGCTAGGCCGTCAAGGCCGTCGATAAGGTTGATGATGTTGGTGAACGCCACCAGGTAGACCACGGTAATGGGGTAGGCGAGCCAGCCGAGCATAATCTCGCCGGGGGCAAACGGGTTGACGATGACGCCGATTTTTAGGCCGCCTACGCAGGCGATAAGCGCGGCGATGACCTGGCCGGTCAGCTTTTGCTTGGGCTGGAGCTGGAAGACGTCGTCGATCGCGCCGGTCGCAAAGATAACGGTAAAAGAAAGCGCAAGGATGGGGTAACTGATGTGCAGACGGGGGTGGGGCACCAAAACGGGCGGCCAGCCCAGGTACCAGGTGCCTAGGATCTGAACAATGCAGGCGACGACGAGGCCCAAAAAGACCGCCGCGCCACCCATGCGCGGGATGGGTTTAGTGTTGATGCGGCGCTTGGAAGGATAGTCGACGGCGTCTAGCTTGATTGCCAGGCGCTTGACCAGGGGCACCGCAAGGAAGGTCGTGATAAAAGCCACGACCGCCACGCAAAGGTACGGTATGAAGCTCGTGGAGGAAGCCATGAATCGATAAACCGCCAAGCGTCGAAGGAAAAGGTCAAATGATGCCACGCCGCAAAGGGTATAGCTGACCCATGATACTCGACCAAGGAGGGTGTGAGGAATTGCACGGGGCGATAATCACGTGCTTACCAGATATTCGAGTGATGGTGGGGTTCTGCCTGGTGCTTTTTGGGGATCCTGGCGGGATTTGCGATGGCGATTTTCGGCAAAAGAAAACCACCCCCCACGTTACGAAAATGAACCCACCTAAAACAGGTGGGTGCCCTCATCGACTGTTCCAGCGTCCTTAACAACGAAGGATACCTGTACTAGGTACGACTGTGTGGGCTCCCTAAATAAACGCGACGGTTCACCCAGTTGCTCCGCGGGGGGCGGAATACCTACATCATAAAGCGGCACTTTGTGGATTCTAGTCTTGACATTACAAAAATCGTGTCGGACGATTACGGCGCCTTGGGCTCGAGCCGTCTGTGCGGTTGGTCCTTTTGCGTTTGAGCTGCTGAATCGTTGTTTTGGAGCATGTTTTTATGCCGACGTCGTTGACTGAACTTTTTTCGCCCGCCTGCCATTTGTGTCCGCGCCGTTGCGGTGCGGCGCGCGATGAGGGCGCGCGCGGCGTATGCGGTGCCGACGACACGCTCAAGGTGGCCCGCGCCGCGCTTCATATGTGGGAGGAGCCTCCTATCTCGGGTGAGGCCGGTTCGGGCACGATCTTCTTTAGCGGCTGCTCGCTCAAATGCGTCTATTGCCAGAACCACGAGATTTCGACGGGCAATTTTGGGCTTGAGATTTCGCCCGAGCGTCTGGTCGAGATTATGTTGGAACTGCAGGACCAGGGCGCCAACAATATTAATTTGGTGACGGCGACGCACTACGCGCACCTGCTGCCGGTTGCGATTGCCGCGGCGCGGGCGCACGGGCTGGTCATCCCAATCGTCTACAACACGAGCGGTTATGAGCGCGCGAGTGCCGTGGCGGCGCTCGGCGATCTGGTCGATGTGTGGCTTACCGACTTTAAATATGCCGATGCGGGGCTTGCGCAGTCGCTCTCCCATATAAAGGACTACCCGCGTGTGGCCGTGTCAGGCCTGGCTCAGATGGCGCGCGAGATCGAGCGCCGCGGGGGAGAGCTGGTGGACGAGGACGGGCTCATGAAGCGCGGCATGATCGTGCGTCACCTGGTGCTGCCGGGTCATGCGGACGATTCGTGTCGCGTGCTGGACCTGGTGTGGCAGACGGTGGGCGATGTGCCGATCTCGGTCATGAACCAGTACACGCCCAATGCGCTCATGCGCGAGCAAGGCGGCGACCTGGCACGCGCCGTTACGCGCGAGGAGTACGAGCAGGTCCTCGACCATGCCGACGACCTGGGCTTTACGACGATGTTCTGGCAAGAGGGCGGCGCGGTAGACGAGAGCTTTACCCCGGCGTTCGACACCACCGGCGTCCTCACCAGCGCAAAGTAGTGCGTTTGCCGATGATTTTTCTGGGTCGGGGATTAAAAAAGGCTCTGTTAGACCAGGA
>CAUEMA010000031.1 GCA_959018755.1 uncultured Collinsella sp.
CGTCGCCTCCGAGGCCGCGAGCGCCCACGGGGGCTCCGTCTCGCTCGCCAACAGCCCCTCGGGTGGCGCGGTGGCCACCATCGCGGTCCCCCTGTGCGGGGCCTGACGACTCAGGCCCCGCACAGGGGCGTGCCTCGCAACCAAACGCTTCCCGGATAATAATGCCCGTTGCGGGGATCGCCCTGGCTAGTCGCCGCCCATGTGCATGAGCATGTCGGCGATGCGAGTCGCCATCTCGTCCGCCGCTTCACGGATGTTGGCGACCCAGGACGCATGGCCGGCCTGATCGGATGCCTCCGCCTCAAGCACGTCGCAAATGACTGCGGCGACCGCCCCGGGAGCCGCCCGCGGCCGGGCACGCGAGGGAGCCTCGAGACGAAAGGAGCTCGAGGACGACCATGACCAAGAGCATTAGCAGGAGCCAGGTGAGGCTCATCGCATCGACCAACGCGATATTCGGCGCCGACGAGGCGTGCGCGATGCTGCGCATCAGCCGCGACGCCATGTACCGGCTCGCCCCCCTGCACTTACCGTCAGAGCATGCTATAAGGTTATTGGTGGCCCATTGAGCTACTTCCAAGTGCCGGGGGAGTCCCCCGGCTATTTTTTTATCCATTCCATTAGGAATCCCCATTGGCCAAGGAGCTCAACATCTTCGTCGACGAGAGCGGCGACCGCGGCGGCAAAGCTCGCTACTATCTGCTCACACTCGTCTTTCACGACCAGGCAGACAGCATCGCCGAGGCGGTCACGGGCTATGAGACCAAGCTCGCCAGGGCTGACCTCCCCAACATTCCGTTTCACTCCGAGCCTCTCATGAACGGACACAAGGACTTACTGCATGATTCGTGTGTTATAGTTAGATGTTTCTAACTATTTGGGGGCGATAGCAATGCACGAACGCAAGGGCTTCTGGGACAAGAATGCCGGTCGGTACGACCGTTTCATGCGAAAGGACCGGGCGGCGTATGAGAAGATGTATGAGCTGATCAGGCCGGTGGTGAAAGCAAAAACCGTACTGGAGGTTGCCACCGGCACGGGGCTTATCGCAAAGAGCATCGTAAATGCGGCGACGCACATCGAGGCTACGGACGCTTCTGCAAAGATGATCCTTGAAGCAAAGCGGGACAATCAATCCGCAAAGCTGCACTTTTCCGTACAAGATATGTTCCGCCTGCCCTATGCACAGAAGTTCTTTGATGTGGTGATCGCGTCCAACGCGCTTCACATAGTGCCGCATCCGGAAAAGGCCCTGCAAGAAATCAGGCGGGTGCTGAAGGACGACGGCGTGCTCATCGCGCCAACCTTCACCCACGCGGGGAGCTCGGTTTCCGGCAAGGCAAAAGCTTTTTTCATGAGTATGGTGGGATTCCCCCTCCACAGCAGGTGGACAAGCGAGGAATACCTACGTTTCCTGCGTCAAAACGGCTGGGCAGTGCAGAAAAGCGTGGTGCTGAAGGCCTCATTCCCGTTGACCTATGCGGAATGCACGAAATCGGAGGGGCCAGATGTCGTTCTTTGAAAACACCCGCAAGCCCGTGGGCCTCGGCGGAAAACTTATGGTTGCCATGATGAATCTGGGCCACAGCCCTGTGGCGCGGTGGGGACTTCGATTTCTACGACTTGCACCAAATGCCAAGGTGCTGGATTGCGGCTGCGGCGGCGGGGCGAACATAAAACGGCTGCTGAAAAAATGCCCGCATGGCGTCGTTAAGGGCATCGACTATTCGCCCGTCAGCGTGGAGAGGACTAGAAAGCTCAACCGAGCTGCAATTCAGGAGGGGCGTTGCGCCGTTCTGCAAGGCAGTGTGGCGGATATGGCGTTTGAGAACGCCATGTGAGCATTTTTCATCCATCCTGCACATGGCGATAGGCATGACGGTCATAGTGGCTTTGCTGGCGGCAATTATGACAGTTTTTATTCACTGAGGAAGGAACCTATGAAATGTAAAATTGAGAAAAACACCGTGCAGGAGACGCTGATCCTCCCGCTGTATTCCCGAAAGCTGTGTACGGAGCTATACCCGAACCTTTACAGGGATGAAACAGCGGTTCGTCTGCTCGATCAGATCGACTACGACTTTTCAGAGGCAGAGAAAAACTCCCGCAGCCTGATGCAGCGCTTTGGTGCGCTGGAGGTGGCCATGCGGCAGAGTGATCTTGCTTTCGAGGTGTGGGATTACCTGAAAGGCCACCCCAATGCGGCGGTGGTCAATCTGGGCTGCGGGCTGGACAACACCGGCAGAGCCTGCGACAACGGCAGATGCAAAATCTACAATCTGGACTTCCCCGATGTGATTGCCTTGCGGCAGCAGCTGCTGCCCGCCGGGGAGCGGGAGCAAAACATTCCCTGCGACCTGAAAGACCCCGCATGGTTTGACAAGATCGATGCCTCCGGCGGGGCGGTGTTCTTTGCCTCCGGGGTGTTCTATTACTTTCTGACCCAGCAGGTCCGGGAACTGGTGCGGGGGATGGCGGACGCTTTCCCCGGCAGTGTGCTGGTCTTTGATGCTGCCAATCGGACGGCGGTAAAGATGATCGCAAAAACATGGCTTAAGACTGCAAAAATCAAGGATGTGGGGGCATATTTTGCGGTTTCGGATGCCGCCAAGGAAATCGGCACGTGGGACAGCCGTCTGCAGGTCACAAGTCGCGGCTATATGCTGGGCTACAACGATTTGAAAGACCCTTCTGTCAGCGGCTTTTTCCGGTTTCTCGCAAGGGTCGGTGACAACGGGATGAAAATGCAAATCGTGAAAATAAGATTTTGAGAGGCAAACATAAAGCGCATTCACTTTGACGTTGAAGAAGACGGCTTTTACGGCGCATATTGGGCGTGCAAGGGCACGCGAGGGAGGTCGGAAACGGCCTCCCTCGTTTTTATTCATGGACTTTAGTCCGTGCCGCACGGCACGCGCGGCATAGAAAGCCACCCGCTCAGCGGGTGGAGGCCAATTTCCGCTACGCGACAAAAACCTTCCCCCTAGCATGAGGATTGTTCAGGTCATCATGCTAGGGGGAATGTGATTGCTGTGGCCCAGAAAGCCAACAGCCTCGCGCACACGAAATGGCTATGCAAGTACCGCATCGCACCGAGGTCAAGCTCGTCGCCGCCATCGCCGAGAAGCACCCCAGGGTGCGCTTTGCCGTGAGCTACACCTCGGCCTACGCCGACCTTTACGACCGCATGGAGCAGGCCCTGCGCGAGCGCGTGGCCAACGCGGTGGAGATCGTCCGCTCCGACATCAGCCCCGCGCTTCTTGTCCACACCGGTCCAAACCTCGTGGGTGTGGCGGTCCAGGGACTCTAGCGGAGGCGGGGCGTTCTGCCCAAAAACAAATGCAAAAGACGAGCGCTTCTTGCCGCCCAATTGGCAAGAAGCGCTCGTCTTTTCTTAACGCGTTGTATGGCGGAGAGAGCGCAAGTTACGCGAGCGCCCTTCTTGCCAGCTCGGCCGCGCCGAGGATTCCTTGGTCGCCGCCGCAGCCCGGGGCGCAGATGTAGCTCTCCATGTCCTTAAGCTCGGCGGTCTGGATGTAGCCACCCAGATATTCGAGGGTCTTCTTGCGGACGATGCCGTAGAGCTGCTCCTGGTGCATCACGCCACCGCCGAGGACGATGCGGCGAGGCGAGTACATGAGCACGAGGTTCGCACACATCTGCCCCAGATAATCCCCCTCGAGCATCCACACCTCATCGTTGTCCGCGAGCTCGGCCGCGGGCTTTCCCCAGCGCGCGGCGATGGCGGGGCCGGAGGCGAGGCCCTCGAGGCAGCTCGCGTGGCTCGGGCAGACGCAGCGTCCTTCCTCGGTGGGACGGGTCCTTACCAGCATGTGACCGGCCTCGGGGTGCAGCATGCCGTGAAGGAGCCTGCCCGCGCACATGACGCCCGCGCCCACGCCGGTGCCGATGGTCACGTAGACGGCGTCCTTGAGCCCCTTGCAGCAGCCGAAGACCACTTCGCCGAGGCAGGCAACGTTCACGTCCGTATCGTAGGCCACCGGAATCCCGAGGGCGTCGGCGAACGCGGCGCGAAGACCATAGCCTCGCCACGCGAGCTTGGGCGTTTGGAGGATGGAGCCGTAGCGCTCGTCGGCGGGGTCGACGCAGGTCGGGCCGAAGGCGCCGATGCCCAACGCGTTCACATCACGGGCGGTGAACCACTCGACCATTTGTGGGACGGTCTCGGCGGGCATAAGCGTCGGGGTCTCCATACGGTCGAGGACCTCGCCGTCGCCGGACACCACGGCACAGACCATCTTGGTCCCGCCGGCCTCGAGGGCGCCGAGCCTCATTTGCTTTTCGCTCATGTGATCCTCCTTACAAAGGGACGCCCGCAGTCATGGTCAACCGCGGGCGCCCATAACGTTGGCTTGTTTCGAGGCGACCCTACCTGGGCACGCGGTCCTGCCTTGCGGCAAACGGGGCGAGCACGGCGTGCGGCTCGCTTTGGTACCAGTAGGCGACGGTGGAGATGTCGTCCTCGCGCTCGTAGAGCTTGATGTCGTCGTTGCCGAGGTCCTGGAACGTCACGCGCAGGTCCTCCTTGAACGAGATCGGGTCGGGAAGGTGCCACCTGTAGAGGCCATGCCTGGGCAGCGCGTCGTCGTTGGTCGCGAGCATCGGGTTCGGGTTCGGCTTGCCCGCGCTGAAGCGGTCGCGCGTGGCGTCGCGCGTCGAGCGGTACGGGTAGCCGGCGAACAGCGTGTTGAAGCACTGCGCCTCGGGCAGCGCGTGGGGCGGCCTGTCGAGGAAGGCCCAGGCACCGCCGAAGTAGTCCTCGGCTCCCGTCGAGGTGACCGTGGGGAACTCCTCGTCGCCGTCGAGGAAGAACTTCATCTCGCCCTCGCCCCACCAATAGCGCTCCAGGGCGCACAGGGCCATGTAGGTGCCGACGTAGTAGCCCTTACCGCGCACGCCGTCGAGCACGGTGTAGTCGACGCCCCTGCGGGTGCTGCGCTCGCGGTTAAAACGGGCGTGGAAGTACATGGCGTCGTCCGGCACGTCGGTGAGCGCGTAGTTGAACGTGTAGAAGATGTACTTAATGAACCCGGGGTGCTCGCTCGTAAGCGTGACCTTGGCGTGCTTCCTGAAAGGCATCTGGAAGTAGCAGTTCATGCCGCCCGTCGGGTTCACGCAGATGGGCATCGAGTTGACGATGGCGCGCTCACCGAAGCCGTTGCAGAAGAAGTCGCCGACAGGGCACTCGACCGAGGGGGTCTCCTCGTCGTCCCAGTAGAAGCGCAGCACGAGGTCGCGCATGACGAAGCTGCCGGCGGCGGTCTTGTCGGGGACGGTCATCCAGATGTGGCGGATGATGCCGGGGCCCTCGATGTCCGCGAGCGTGATGGTCTCGCCGGACTCAAGGGGCACGCAGCACGAGCCCTTGCGGCCGACGCCGAGGTGGCTGGCCGACATGGCGGCACGGCCCTTCTCGCCCGTGATGTTCTCGGGGGTGATGGCGCGGCTTTCCTCACCGCCGTGCATCCACACGTCCTTAAGGAACTCTCTCATCGTCGACCTCCTCTATTCGTCGTCTTCGCACTCGGCGGAACTGGCACCGTTCACGTAGACGATCTGCTGGCGCGCCTCGTCGACGAGGGCGTCGAAGTCGAGTTTCTCGTCGGGGCGCGCGAGCGCGACCGTCATGGCGAGCGGGAGGTTGACACCCGCGATCACGTGGATCCGGTCGGAGGCGAAGCGGGAGAAGCGCTGGTTCACGCTGCCGCCGAGCGCGTCGGTGAGGACGACGACCTCGTCAGTGCCCGAAAGAGCCGCCTCGACCGCCGCGTCGAGCCCCTCGCCGTTGTCGTTCACGTAGGCGCACACGGCGTTGACGGCGTCGCTCTTACCCGTAAGGAACTCGAGGGTGTCCTTGAAGCCCTGGGCGAGAAGGGAATGGCTCGCCACAACTATCTTTCTCATTGATTCACCAATCTCTTGGGTCGAAGCTAGGCGAGGATGCCAGCGGCGGAGGCGACCATCGCGAGGACGATCACCACGAGGATGAGGGCCGTCATGCTCGCGTTCTTCTTGGTAAGAAGGTAATACGCGCTTCCCGTGATGGCGGCGGGGATCATGGCAGGCAGGATCTTGTCGAGCAGCGGCTGAATCTCCATCGAGACGTCGCCGAAGCTGAAGCTAATCGGGCAGGTGACGCCGATGACCGAGGCGATGAGGCAGCCGACCACGGTGAGGCCGAGCACGGAGGCGGCGGCAGTGAGGTTGGGAAGCTTCTCGCTGAAGTCGGTGACGAGCTTCACGCCCTGCTTGTAGCCGAACTCGAGGGCGTGCATGCGGACCCAGAAGATGGCCAAGATGAGCGCGAACCAGATGCCGGCTCCCACGGGGTTGCCCTCGATGGCCATGTAGGCGGCGATGGAGCCCATGATGGTCGGGATCATGGTCATGAGCAGGGAGTCGCCGACGCCGGCGAGCGGTCCCATGGTGCCGATCTTCAGGTCTTGGACGGCGTCCGCCGCCGCTAGGCCGTCGCGTTCCTCCATGGCCACGCAGGCGCCAAGGATGATGGCGGCGAGCCAAGGCTGGGTATTGTAGTAGCGGAAGTGGTTGTTGAGCGCTTGCTTATAGTCCTCGTCGTTCGTGTAGATCTTCCTCAGGACCGGCGAGAGGGCGTAGGCGACTGAGGCGCCCTGCTGGGTCTGGTAGTTGAAGGTGCACACGCTCATGAGCCAGCGCCAGTTCGCGTTGCGCAGATCCTTCTTGGTGACCTTGTAGCCGGAGGGCTTGCCCTCGGCGACGGCGGTGATGTTCTCGTTTTCCATGGTTACTCATCCTCTCCGATGAAGGCGTCTGCGGAAGCGTGGGCGGCGAGCTCGGTGTCCCTCTCGGCACGCTGGTAGAACGCGATCGCGAGGGCAACGCCGACGATGGCGGCGCCGATGATGGGCACGTTCAGGAAGGCCGAGAGGAAGAAGCCGACGAGCAGGTACTGGAAGTACTTGCCGGTGGGCATGTAGCGGAGCAGCATGGCGATACCGATGGCCGGGAGCATCTTGCCGGCGAGGGTGAGGCCGGAGAGGAACCACTGAGGCATGACCTCGAGGAGCCAGTTGACGGCGGGCTGGCCGAGCGTCACGGAGACAAAGACGGGCAGGGCGGCGCACAGGCCGAAGAGCGCGGGGCAGACCCACAGGATGGCGTTCATCTGATTGAACTTACCCTCGTTGCAGAACTTCTGGGACTTCTCGACGACGAAGCCGTTGAGGATCTTGACGATGACGTCGAGCTGGATGCCGAGCATGCCGACCGGCAGGCCGATGGCGAGGCCCGTGTCCGCGCCCAGGGTCACGCCGTAGGCGGTGGCGATGATGGCCATCGTGCCGTAGTCGGGAATCGACGAGCCGCCGAAGCCCGCGACGCCGAGCTGCATGAGCTGGATGGTGCCGCCGATGACGAGGCCGGTCTGCCAGTCGCCCATGACGACGCCGGTGATAAGGCCCCAGAAGACGGCATAGTTGACGAAGATCATCGGGATGCCGTAGTAGTCCACGTGCTTGATGAAGGCCAGCAGGGTCAAAAGGACGACCTGCAGGATAGTGAAGTTGACCATGATCCCTCCTTAGATGAGGTCGGCGACGGAGACGGGCTTGTCGGCGGGCACGAACTGTGCCGTCACCTTGACGCCGCGGGCGATGAGCGCCTTGTAGCTCTGGACGTTCTCGGCGGAGGCATAGGCGCGCTGGGTGAGCTGGACGCCGCCCTCCTTGACGAGCGAGCCGCCGACGATCAGCGACGGGAGCTCGATGCCCGACTCGACCAGGTGAAGGATCGTCTCGGGCTCCTTGGCGATGACAAAGACCTTCTCGCGGTCGTACTTGCCCGCCGCGAAGTTCTTGAGCGCGGTCTGCTCGGAGATGATCGAGACGGCCATGCCCGCGGGGCGCGCCATCCTCATAGTGGACTTCAGGACCTCGTCGCCGGCGACCTTGTCGTCGATGACCATGACTCGGGTCGCGCCCGACACCGGGGCCCACTGCGTCACGATGATGCCGTGAAGCAGGCGATTGTCGATTCGTGCCATAACAACACTCATGTTTGCTCCTATCAAATGAAGTTTTACGTTCGGTACTACCTCGGCGCTATCCGGATTCGCGCCGGGCAAGGGGTTATCGGATTATTGAGGACGCGCGGTCAGCTTGCGGCGGCGCGGGGAAGGTCACTCGTCGAGCAGGAGGTCCGAGGAGCCGAGGCGCTCTTCTCGCGCCGGGGCGGCGCTCACGCTTATGTAGTCGAAGACATATGCGATCTCGCTTACGGGAACCTCTACGCGATAGCGCGTCGAGATACTCGAGAAGCTCTGCCTGAAGGACTCGATGAAATCGGCACGCTCCTCCTCGAAGCGGTCCTGGCCAACGTAGGTCTCAATGGGGTTTCTGGTAACAAGGCGCTCGACGAGACAGCAGAGGTGGACGTAGAGCCCAATGATGGCGTTGCTGCCGATCTTCTCGCCTGTCCTGCGCTGAAGCTCGTGCACGGCGCTCTCGATCTCGTGGAATAGCCGCTCCGGGTCGAGGATGGTGATGGAGCGGATGACGTTCTGCAGCGTCATGTTCGAGAGCAGCTTCTCGTGGAAAGAAGAGAGCTCGGAAGCGTCAAGCCACCTGCCGAACACGGCATCGACCTTAGAGGCGGACGCCGTCGACATGATGTCCTCGAGGGCGACGAAGGGGATGGAGGCGACCCCGGGGTCTCCCGTGCCGATGACGGCGCAGACGCGGTGCTCGGAGAAAACGGCGTCGTTCGACCCGTTCGCGACGAGCTGCTTGAAGGGCCTCGTGAGCAGGCGCGCGCCTATGGTGCGCGGGAGGCTCTGCGAGACGAGCTGGCGTATCCTCTCCGCGGCGTCGACCCCGGACTCGGAGCAGAAGACGATGGCGTCCTCACGGTTGACGCGCTCGATCACCTTGCAGTGCGTCACGCACGCGGCGGTCGCATCGCCAAGAACCTCGGCGATGGACTTGCCGCCGAGCAGCCCGACCCCGATCTCGAGCGCAAGACCGGTAGAGACGTTGTTCACCACGCCGATAGTGGAGTCGGTAACGTTCTCGAGGGCCTTATAGGCCTCCTCCAAGGAGCCCATGTCGACGAGGAACACGACCCCGGTGCAGTAGGAATGGCGGTCGACGAGGTGCTGGAGCGGACCGACGATGTCCTTCAGCTGCTGGTCGTAGGGCATGTCGACAGCCTCGTACACATGCATGCCGAGCATACGGTTCGCCGCGTCGGCGATGCTCGTCGCCGTTGAGTAGCCGTGGGACAAGATGACGCAGAGCGTCCGAAGGGCCTTCGCATCGCGAGACTCCGATGCGACGCACAGCGTCAGAAGCGTCTTCGTGAAGTGA
>CAUEMA010000032.1 GCA_959018755.1 uncultured Collinsella sp.
GTGCGGAACTCGCGATAAAGTTCATATAGGCAGCCCGGTTCCCGCGGCGCGCAGGGACTCCCATCCCAAATGTGCGGAGCAAAGCTCCGCACGCCAACTTTTTCTTTCAACTAAAGAACGTCGGAAATTCGACGCTGACTTGTTAACCTTGCTGGACGCTGTCGACGCCAAACCAGCTCAGAAGCTATATCGATACAGAAAGGTCCCCGACCGGAGGGGCCGGATATAAGGTTTATCGCGAGTTCCGCACGCGAAGAAGGTCACTTAATGTGGCCTTCGTCTTGCGCAGGACTGCAGAGCAGGAAACCTTATATCCGGCCCCTCCGGTCGGGGACCGCACCCATACGACTACAGCGTCATGTTTGGATCGGCGTCGACGTCGAACGGCGAGATTTCACCTCGGTCGAATTTACGGCGGGCGACCTCCGCGATCATGGCAGCGTTATCGGTGCAGGCAGACAAGGGCGGCACCGTCACGCGGATCCCCTGACGCCCGAGCTTCTTGATCATCATTTCGCGCAGATGCGGATTGGCCGAAACGCCACCGCCGATGCAATACTCCTTGCACCCGGTGGCATGCAAGGCGTTTTTGGCCTTCTTGTACTGCACGTCAAAGACCGCCGCCTCAAACGAGGCCGCCAGATCGGGCAGATGAATCGTGCGCCCGGCCTTGGTCTCCTGCTCGATGTAGAGCGTCACTGCCGTCTTGAGGCCTGAAAGCGAGAAGCGGTAGTCCCCCCTGCTGTTAAGCGCGCGGGGAAAATCGATTGCCTTGGGATTACCCGTCTCGGCAAGCTTGGAGATGATGGGGCCACCGGGGTAGCCCAGGCCCAGCGCCTTGGCAACCTTGTCGAAGGCCTCGCCCACGGCGTCGTCGAGTGTCTCGCCAAGCACCTCGTAGTCGCCCCATGCCTTTACGTGCACGAGCATGGTGTGCCCGCCCGAGACAAGCGTAAAGATAAACGGGGGCTTAAGGTCGGGCTGCGCCAACAGGTTGGCAAACAGGTGACCCTCCAGATGATTGACGCACACGAGCGGCTTGCCGGCAGCATACGCAAAGCCCTTGGCAAAGGCGACACCCACCACCAGGGCACCCACCAGGCCCGGACCTTGCGTCACGCCCACGGCGGCAAGCTCACTTGGCGCAATCGCCCCACCCCCAAGGCCAAGCGATGCCGCGGCATCTTCAAGCGCCGCATCTACGACGCTCACAATCACCTCGACGTGCTTGCGCGAGGCAATCTCGGGCACCACGCCGCCAAAGCGAGCATGAAAATCAATCTGCGTCGACACCTGGTTGGCCAGCATCTTGCCGTCCGCATCGATAATCGCCACAGCCGTCTCGTCGCAGGAGCTCTCAATGGCAAGAACTAGGCGACGGCGCTCGATTTCGGCACGCTCCTCAGCGGTGCGCTCGGGCGCGGGCAGCGGCCATGCGCGCTGTTCGGCAGCAGTTGGCTCGGGCGAGGCATTGTCGAGAGGAAGCACCAGGGGCAGCGGTGCCGTCATGACGATGGCATCCTTACCGGCACCGTAGTAGCCACGGCGACGACCCGCCTCGGTAAAGCCCAGGGCGGCATAGAGTGCAATTGCGCCCTCGTTGCCGTCCTCGACCTCAAGCGAAGCCGTAGTGCAGCCGAGCATCTGCGCGTCATAGCTCACGTGCGACAGAAGCTTGCGGGCGATACCCTCACGGCGATGAGACGAATCGACGGCAACGTCCATAATCTGCACGTCCCCGTCGACGACCATACCGCCGGCAAGGCCCAGCAGCTGGCCGTCGTCGTGCACCACCCACCAGCTACGCGGAGCGGCAACGTCCTCGCCCAGCTCGGACAGGAACATGCTCGGCGTCCACGCCTCGTGTCCGGCGCCTTCAAAGCAGGCGGTCTCCAGTGCGCTCGCGCCCTCGGCATCCGCCGCGCCCATGGGGCGGAATTGCAGGTGACGTCCGGCGAGCTCGTCGGCAACGCCCGTAATTTCGCTCTGCTCGCTCTCGGCAAGACCGAGGCGCTTGCGCTCGTTTTCCTCGGCATCAGAAAGGCGCGTATAGATCGGTAGGACGCGGGCCGGGTCGCCGTCACCCGCGGCATGCGCAAGGATGAGGCCCTCGCCCGAAGGCCACCACAAGTCGCGCTCTACGCAACGAGCGGCCTCATCCTCGCCCAGCAGCTTGCCATAACGCACGAGACCGTCGCCAGTCAGCTGAACCTGGTCCCAGTCCGCGGCTTGGCGCCACTCATCAAGTGCCACGGCAGCTTTGACCACGCGCTCGCGCTCAAACTGACGCTCGGGGCCCTCGTCGCTCAGCACATACAAAGCCGGATACACCTCGCCGCGCATGGCATCGGCCAGAATGCCGAGCTTGCCACGCACGCCAGCCTTCCATGCCGTCCAGGCGCAGGCATCGAGTGTCGACACACCCAACAGCGGCACGTTGGCACCGCGCGCCAAGCCCTTGGCGGTGGAAATGCCGATACGCACGCCGGTAAACGAACCCGGACCGCGACCGACAACGTAACTGCCCACGTCGGCACGGTCCATGCCAGCCTGAGCAAGCACGCTGTCAACGGTATTCACGAGCTCCACATTGGCATGGCGACGGCACATATGGTCGCCACTCGCCAGCTTCGCCTCGCCCGTCTGCCCATCAATCCAGCTTGCCGCGCAGGCAAGCATATCGGTCGAAGTATCGAGCGCTACCACCAGCGCGTAATCGTTATGCAAGCTCATCTTGTACAGCCTTATCAATCAAATCAGAAAGCTTCGCTGCGCGCTCGCCGTGCGCCTCGAGCGTTATCATTCGCACGTCGTTATCGTTCTCATCACGCTTAAGCGTTACCGAAAGATACTCGTCTGTCAGTTCGTCCTGGAACTGTTCGCCCCACTCCAACAGACAGGCACCCTCATAGCCCAGTACATCGAAAATGCCCGTATCCTCGAGCTCGTAAGCATGCTCCAGACGGTACAGGTCAAAGTGGAACAGCGGAATACGCCCCTGGTCATGAACAGCCATGAGTGCAAATGTGGGGCTCGTGACCATATGACCGTCGCCCAGACCACGCGAAACGCCCTTGGTAAAGTGGGTTTTGCCCACCCCGAGGCCGCCGGTCAAGATCAGCACATCACCATCTTCCAGGCACGGCGCAACCAGCTCGCCAAAATGCTCCGTATCAGCAGAGCAAGCCGTTTTATAAATACCTACCCCCAGGCGCTCCAGGGACATATATGCTCCTTATTATTCCGAGGCACCCTCTGGCGCGGGGCGTCGCTCCAGATAGTCGCCCAGCATCTTAAAGTCTTCCTCCAGCAACTCCTGCCACGCCGGATTGCGCAGCGCCGCCGCAGGATGAAACGTCGGCATCACCACAAAGTGCCCCATCTGATGGAACCTGCCGCGCAGCTTGGTAATGCCAATCTCGGTCTTGAGCACAAAGTGCGTTGCGGGGTTGCCGAGCGTCACGATGATATCGGGCCAGATGCTTCGAATCTGCTCGCGCAAAAACGGTGAGCAAGCCAGCACTTCCTCGGGGCGCGGATTGCGGTTTCCCGGCGGGCGACACTTAAGCACGTTGGCGATATAGACATCCTCGCGCTTAAGACCTGCCAGGGACAAAATGCCGTTGAGGTCTTCACCCGCCGCACCCACAAAGGGTTCGCCCTGCAAATCCTCGTTACGACCCGGTGCTTCACCAATAAACATGACGCGGGCGCGGGGGTTTCCCACGCCAAACACGATATTGTGGCGCGACTGGTAGAGCTGGCAGAGGTGACAATCGCCCAGAACAGCCTCAATCTCCTCGAGTGCGACCTCACGTGGCGCCTGATGGGTATGGCCGGGGATGTGCATGACGCCCATGGCGACTCCTACACGTAGACCTTGTCGAGGCGCATGCCAAAGCCGCAGGCGACCTCGTAGTTAATCGTTCCGCGCAGTCGGGCCATCTCGTCCATAGTGATCTCGGCATCGCCATCGCGGCCGACAATAATCATCTCGTCACCATACTCGGCCTCGGGAATCTCGTGTGCCGGGTTGGACTGAATGGCGACCATAAACTGATCCATGCAGATATTGCCAACCTGACGCACGCGCTCGCCGCGATACAGCACGTCCATACGGTTGGAAAGCGTACGCGATAGGCCGTCGGCATAACCGATCGGCAGCGTGCAGATCTGAACGCGCGTACGCGGTACGCGGTAGGTAAAACCGTAGCCCACACCCTCGCCCATCGCAGGGTGTGCCACGCGCGTCACGCGCGCATGGACGCTCATAACGGGATCGAGCTGCATCACGTGGCCGCTCAGCTCGCACGGCTGCATGCCATACAAGCCAACGCCGGCGCGAATCATATCAAAATGCATCGAAGGGTCGAGCATCGAGGACGGCGTGTTGGCGCAGTGCACGATACCGCACTCAAAACCCGCATCCTTAATGGCCTGAACGGCCTCGGTAAAGCGCTGGCACTGCAGCTTGTAGTCCCAGCCCGAAGGTTCATCGGCCGTGGCGAAGTGCGTAAATACGCCATCACACTGGATACCGCGATGGAAACTAATGCCGCGGACAAAGTCGAGCACCTGCGTATAATGTACGCCGATACGGTTCATACCCGTCTCGATGGCGAGATGATACTTACCCACCTTGCCCGCCGCGACGGCGCATTCGCCATACGCAAGAGCAAAGTCAGACGTATAGACCGAGGGCATAATATCGAACTCGAGCAACGTCGGAATGGCTTCGATAGGCGGCTCGCTAAGGATGAGGATGGGTTTCGTGATCCCGCCCTGTCGGAGCTCAACGCCCTCGTTAACCGTCGCCACGGCAAACATGTCGGCTCCGGCCGAATACATGATCTTGGCGCACTCAACAGCTCCATGACCATAAGCGTCGGCTTTAACCACGCAGCATAGGCGCTGGCGCGGATTCAGCAAATTCTTATAGGCCCTCGTGTTGCGACGAAGCGCCCCGCGGTCGATCTCGACCCAGGACCAACGCGTCAAATCGGCTTTATTCATAATTATTCATCCGACCCTTCGTCTGTGATTCCCAGATCATCGAGCGCATCCTTTGCCGCTAACTCCATGGCGGGACCGATCAAGTCGATAAGATCGGTCGCGATAACGCTCTTCTCGCCAAACTCCGTCGCCGCGGCAAAACCGGCATAGCTATGAAGTGCGACGGCATACGAGTACAGCAGCTCCCAACGGTCCATCTCGTCGCGCATGGTGGCCAGTGTGCCGGCCAGAATGCCCGCAAGGACGTCACCCGAGCCAGCGGTCGCCAACGACGCCGGGCCCGAGAGCGGCAGTAGCACGCGCTCAACACCGCAAATGGCCGTCGTTGGGCCCTTAGCGATAACAACGAGGTTATCGGAACCGGCGGCCCAGACAACCTTTTGCGCAGCAGCAATCGCGGTGCCAAGGTCATTGACCTCATCGCCGGCAACAAGACGCGAAAGCTCGCGATAATGTGGCGTCATGACGAGCGGCTGCTCGCGACGATACATCTCGGGATTGCTGTCGATGCCGTCGATTGCAATCTTGGCAAGGCAGTTGAGAGCATCGGCATCCAAGATAAGCGGCACGTCGAGCTCGAGCAGACCCGAAACCACCTGCATGGCACCGGCAGACGTCGTCATGCCAGGACCACACAGCACACAGCTGTATTTCTTGGCAATCTCACATACCGTCATGCGCGCAGCGGCACCAAAAGATCCGCGAGAATCAGATGGAATGGCAAAAACCGGAATCGAGGGGAGCGCCATGCGGATAAGGTTGGCACACGCATCCGGCGTCGCGACCGCCACATAGCCGGCGCCTGCGCGAGCAGCGGACTTAGCAGCCATAATGGCGGCACCAGGATACTGCGCCGATCCGGCAACAATGAGCACCGAGCCGCGCGAGTACTTATCGATATTCGTGGGCAGCGGAGCAAAGTAGTCCACAAGGTCGCCGGGCTCCACGATCTCGGCAGCATGGTCGACATCATCAATAACCTCATCAAGGCGATCATACAGACCACCACAGACCAGATCGCCTGCATATTCGGGACCGTCAGCGCTGTATAGGCCAATCTTGGGAGCAATCATCGTCACCGTACGCTCGGCACGAATGCAGTCATCATCAACCACACCCGTCTCGGCATTCAGGCCCGAGGGAACATCGATGGAAACAACACAATCGGCATTTTCATTGACCGTGGGAATCCAGATTGAAAACGGCGCACGGAGATCACCGTGAAAACCAGTACCAAAAATGGCATCGACTACAACATCAGCCTTATCGATCAGCACCTCCAGCTCATCACGAGAGGGGCCGACACACACGTGCACGTCGCGGCCAGCAGTGCGGCGAGCAACATGGCGAGCGAGAGCGGCAGGGATCTCATCCGGCTCAACCGGAGAGACGATATCAACATCAACGCCCTTATGCGTCAGAATGTCAGCGGCAACCCAGCCATCTCCGCCATTATTGCCAAAACCGACCAATACAAGAACGCGATCGGGGTTGAGCTTTAAAATCTCATTGGCGGCAAATTCGCCCGCCAACTCCATGAGTTCGGCCTTTGAGGTGCCCTCACGCTCGATGATATCTTCGAGGCGAACGACTTCCTCGGTACTCAAAACCGGTTTCATCTATGCTCCTAGCGCATCTTGTGGACCATCATCCAGATGTTCCGACAAAGCAGATTGTTGCAGCTGTTCGAGTTCATCCAGGACTGAACGAGCCTCTTTAAATGTCTGAGCAACGCGCTCCTTCGTGCTCACTTTCTCTTCCTTGGGTTTAGGTCGAGCATCCTCGGTGATCGCAATGGCATTAGCGACAGCCAAGTCACCCGTCAGGGTAATAGAAAGAGCAACCTCGACAACGCCCAATTCCTGGGCGATTTCGAGAGCGCGACCCGAAAGCAGCGCTTTTGGCTTGCCGAGCTTATCGCGCGTTACAGAAACGTCTTTACGGCCAACGCCCTGACTAAAGCCCGTTCCAAGAGCCTTAAGCACCGCCTCGCGAGAAGCAAAACGACTAGCATAGTGCGCGGCAGGGCGAGACGATGCGTCGCAATACGCACGCTCTTCATCGGTAAACACGCGACGGGCAAACGCGGGCGTCTTCTCAAGGATTGATTTCATTCGGGAAATCTCGACGATATCAACGCCGATTCCGGCTTCGGCCATAATCACCTCCATACTGCACAGACTAAGATATTGTAGCCCGTTCGCAGAAGATGCGACAAACAAGGGCTAAAATCACAGCGACAAAGAAGTGTTGGGCATCGAAACGCAAAAAAGGGGGAGGCCTCGCGGCCTCCCCCTTCTTCA
>CAUEMA010000033.1 GCA_959018755.1 uncultured Collinsella sp.
AGGGCACGAGCTGCTTGGTGAGCACCAGGCGGCCGAGCATGGCGAAGCCCATGGCCGGCAGGATGTTGGCGGCAACGCCAAAGCCAGCAAGAACAAAGTCGGGGATAAAGTCGAGCAGGCCCTGGATAGCGTCAGCACCCAGATAGAACGACAGCGAGCACAGCAGGAACGCCATGATGATGCCGGTTAAACCGATCAGGAAGTGCATCGCATAGACACCCTTAAGGTTGCCCTGGCCGGAGAAGACATCAGCGCGGTCAACCAGGATCGGCAGGGCGGCGTTGAGGATGTTCTTGATGGCAAGGCACAGCGTGGCGATGGGCATGGCAAGCGCGATGGCTGCCTCGGTGCTCTGGCCCAGCTGGATAGCGAAGGCGCAGGCGAGCACGCCGCCGATCGTCTCATCAGGCGGCACGTAGGCGCCGATGGAGATCGAGCCCATGAACAGCAGCTCCAGGCTGGCGCCGATCGCGAGGCCAGTCTGCAGGTCCCCCAGCACCAGGCCCACGAGCGGGCACAGGACGATGGGGCGGAACGCGTAGAGGGTGCCGAGCTGGCAGTCGAACTTACCAAATGCGGCGATAAGTCCGATGAGGATTGCTTGGGTAAGCATACATCCCCCTTTCCTAATAGGACACTACGAAGAGCTCAGACTCTTCGAATTCAAACGCCTAGAGCACGCTGGCGCAGTCAACCTTGGGGTCATCGGCCAGGGGTCGAATCTCGACCTCAACGCCACGATCCAGCATCTCGCGCACATCGGCTTCCTCGGCTGCGGTCAGGAAGATCTGACGAGAGACCTGACGAGCATCGGGGCGCTTCTCGTCCTTGGGCTTGGTGTTGCCCAGGTTGACCGACTTAATCTGCGGGCAGCCCTCAACAAGCTGCTTTGCCTCAGCGATGGTGGCAACGCAGATGATCATCTTGTACTTGTCGGTCACGCCCGAGTTGATAGCCTCGATGGCATTCGCCATATCCTTGATGACGAGCTTGCAGCCGGCAGGCTTGCCCATCTTGAGCGTCGCCTTCCACACCGGGTCGTTAGCGACCTTATCGCCCACGCAGAAGATGCAGTTGGAGCCAAGGCCCTGAACCCAGGAAACTGCGACCTGGCCATGAAGCAGGCGATGGTCAACGCGAAGTAGCTGAATCATAATGTGACCCCCCAAAGGTCTTGTGCCGTCTTACGGCGTGTCGGTAGGTGCTGCGGATTAGAACTCTTCTTCCTCGTCGTCATCGACCAAAAGATCGTTGACAAACTTCACGCGCGTATCGTCCGCAGCGACGATGGCGCGAATCGTCTCCTCAACCGGCGCCGACTCGTCAGAGAACAGCAACTGGATGAGGAGAGGAAGGTTCATGTTGGTAACGAGGTACGTGCGGGGACGCGTCTGGACGATCTTGGTGAACTCGTTGTTGACGCTGCCGCCAAAGAGGTCGGTGCAGACAACGACATCATCGTCGGCAGACATGCCTGCCAGCAGTTTTTGGGCCTCCTCGGCCACGTCCATGCGGTCATCGACGAACATTGAAAGATCGTGGACGTTGTCGCGAGCGCCCGAGAGCAGCTCGACGCTCTCCTTGATGCCGGTGGCGAAGTGCGCATGGCTGGCGATGATGTACTGTCTCATTCTGTGTTCCTCTCAATAGCCCGGCACGTTCCCGCACCCGTTTTCTTTAGTAGTCGAACTGGTGATAGTAGCGACGATACTTGAGGTTGTGCTTGGTGACCGTCTCGTAGTAGCGAGCCAGACGGTCGGTCACGAGCACCGTCAGAATCCACGGGGAGACGATGACGCGGAACTCGTCGTCAAGGCCGGGGATGGCGAACTCGGCGGTGTCGATGATGTTGACGTCGGTGTCGCCGGTCACGCCGCGGGTCAGGAACGCGCGGACGCGCTCGTCGAGCTTGCGGTTCTCGTCCTCGCCCATGAACAGGAAGACCGGGACGCCGGGCTCCACGAGCTCGAGGGTGCCGTGGAAGAAGTCGGCCGAGGTGATGTAGCGGGTGCGCTTCCACTGCATCTCCTCGAGGATGCACATCGAGAACAGGATCGTCTCGCCCCACAGGGCGCCGGAGCCGATGAACATGGTGTAGGGGGCCAGGGCGTACTTCTTGGCGAGCTCCTCGGCGCGCGGCTCGAAGCGCTTGCGGATATCGAGCATGTCCTTCCAGATGTCCTTGGTCTGCTCGATAAACAGATCGAACTTGGGGAAGCAGCCGCGGCGGTTGAGCAGGCGCAGGCCGAAGCAGTCGGCGAGGTAGTAGCCCTTCTCGCAGCCGCCCGAACCATGGTCAGAAGCCATGGCGACGCAGTTCTCGGCGCCGACAGCCTGGCCGATGGGGCCCTCGGGCTTGGTCATGGCGTAGACGCGAATGCCCTTTTCCTTCATCTTCTTGACGGCCTCGAGGACCTCGGGGGTGGTGCCGGACTCGGAGGCGGTGAGCACGACGGACTTCTCGGTCATGCGCTTGTGGCCCATGACGTTCCACTCGGCGGCGTGGATCAGGTAGACCTCGAGGTCGCGGTCGCCGAACTTGTTCATGAGGTACTCGAGCTGCATGAGCTCGTCCCAGGTGCCGCCGACGCCCATCAGGAACACGGCGTCGTAGCCCTCGTCGGCGACCTTGTCGGCGAGCGCGGTCATCTTCTTGCCGGTCTCGTAGAGCGCCTTGCCGTCCTCGAGATAGCCCTCCTGGTCGAAATGCATGATCTCGATCTTCTCGGTTTCCTTCATTTGTCTCTCCTTTCTGGGGTTGTTTCCACATCCCCCATGCCAACGGGCATCAAAACCCGCTTACATTCCGTAACACTCAGCCGCTTTGGCCTTAAGCGCATTGACTGACTCTTCGTAGCCCTCTGCCTTGACCTCCATTTGCTTGGAGACGGCATCGAGATACGGGTGCACGTTCCATGACTTCAGACGCTCGGCGATCATGGCCGCAATCGTCTGGAAGAACACAAGATTGGGAATTGCGCTGAGCAGCGGAGCCACCTGAGGCACCGCAACCTCGTGAGCCCTACCCTTGGGATGGGCCGTGAGCAGCACCGTTTTTGCCGTAACGTTCGATAGCGCATCGGCGATATTCGCAAGACGCTCCGACCCCTGCGGATCGTCGACGATAAACACCAGATAGCCCGGAACGATCTGCATCTCGGGACCGTGGACGAACTCCTCGCCTTCGTGATGCATGGCAGGAATCTTGATGGTCTCGCTCAGCTTGAGCGCTGCCTCCTCGGCAACACCATAGTTGGGGCCGTTGCCGACGATCATGGCGGGCATGTGCTCAGAAAGCTCGAGCATGTGATCTTGGACATATGCCTCGGCGGTCTTGCACATCACGGCATTAGCCTGGATAGCCTCGCGCAGGTCATCAAGACGCTGAGCAACGCCCTTGGCGTCAATCGTTCCGCGCGCCTGACCGCCGTAAATACCAAAGAGCACCAGGTACTCAACGAGAACCTCGACGCCCAGAGTCACAAAGTCCACCGACTCGACGCCCACACCGTAGTCAAGAACGATGTCAGCGTGTTCCTTGATGGGTGCCTCGACGTTTGCCGTGAGCGCAACTGCAGCCATACCGTGTGCGCGCATGTAATCGAGCGCCGCAATCGTATTGGTTGAATAGCCGCTCTGCGAGACGGCAATGTTAAGCGCATGCTGTGGATAGGTGTGTTCAAAATCGACGAAGGCCTCGGGCGTCACAACGGACACCTGCATCTGCAGCGCATCTTGCAGGTAATCGCGGGCGCAATCCGCAGCATGGCGCGACGAACCCGAAGCAACGATGCGCAGCGCGTCAAAAGAACCGGACTGGAAAATATCAACGAGCTGCGCTACCAGCTCAGACGAACGCTCGAGGTTCTCTCCCATACGCACATGGGCAAGCTGAACGTAATCGAGCATCTTCATCGTCTCACCTCGTAATAAATCATTAGTATTTGATACCAATCACAGTTACAGGTTACGGCTTTTTGATACCTCTTTGTCGATTAATTTATCCCCTTCGGCGAACGGTCGATTTTGAGCCATGTAAGGTTGTATATACAGCTGACCCAACGATCAAAACTGGTTAGTTTCCCAGCCGTTATTCACAAAATACCAGCTAGTACGTATAGGTGTAGCCGCCCGTATCGCCACGATTGAAGGACTTTACATACTCGATAGCCTGACCGCTCGCGTCATAGCTCACGCATTCCAAAAGCAAAACAAGATCGCCCTGTTCCAGTCCAAGGAGGCCGGCATCTCGTGCGCCCAGCGCTTCGATATCGAGCTTTTCCTGTGCCATGACTGGCTTTCGGCCCAGCATCTCATAGGTCTCGTACAAACTGAAGACCGACACGTCAATATCTTCGATGGTTGGGAACAGCAGGCAGGGAATCAGCGCCGTCTCAATCGATACGGGGCTACCGTTTATGCAGTTCAGGCGTCGAACGGAATAGAGCAGGTCGTCCTCGGCGATGCCAAACAGGTCGGCGTAATATGGCCCCGCATAACGCTTGGAACGCGCGAGAATACGGACGGACGGCTCGCCGCCCGAAGCACGGACCGATTCACGGAAACCGACCGTGCGTTCAAAAAAAGCAGGTACTTTCTGCGCCACAAAGGCACCTTTTCCCCGAACACGGCGAATCTGCCCGCGCCGAACCAGCTCATCGACAGCGCTTCGGATGGTCAAGCGTGTCGTACCAAATTCCTCGGCGAGGTCTTTTTCGGACGGAATCATGGAACCCGTGGGATATGCACCGCGCTCGATACGTTCCTCGATGCAGCGTCGAATGCGCATATAAACCGGGGTGGCATCTACTGTTTCAGCCATTGTTCACCTGCCACGCTCCTCATGCCGTTCTCTTCGCCGTTATCGGCAAAGCGGAACTTTGTGGGCAAAATCACCGATTTGCAATGCTCCACAAAACGCATGTCCTTATCAAATTCGATCGAGCTCTCATAGAACACCGGCGTTCCCTCTTCTTGCTGGAGCAGCTCGGCCTCTTCGACGTTCAAACGCGAGATGGAGATATGCTCACGTCCATGCTCAACGCGCACGCCACCTTCTTTGAGCAAGACATCGTAAAGGCTCTCACACTCAAAATCGTGCTCGGGAAGCGATGGGCACAGGGACAGGTTAACGTGAGCGGTCTCGATTGACGCCGGCTCGCCCTCAATAAGTCGAACGCGCTGCATGCGGAGCAAGGGAGCGCCTACAGCCACCCCAAGCTTGTCGGCAAGCGCCTCATCCGCCTCGACAGTCTCGGTGGAGACCAAGCGAGAAGAGGGGTGCAGACCGGCAGTTCGCACGGCATCGGAGAAGTTATACGTTTCCTGGAAGATGTTCAGCGGCTTGGGAGGGCACACATACGTACCCGATCCGCGGCGGCTCGCGAGCGTTCCGCACGAAATGAGCCGCGTGATGCCAGCACGTAACGCCGTACGCGAAACGCCGATATCTTCGCACAGCACACGCTCGGCCGGCAGACGATCGCCGCCGGCAAGCTGATGGTGCTGGATGTACCAAAGAATCCCCTCAACAGCACGGTCTTTGGGGGGAATTGCATAAGATTCGCCTGCCATTGCACAGACTCCTCATTCAAAAATGTATGTCACCAGAATTAGGCCAGCCCTCCCATGGCATCAAACTCGGCCTTGATTTTCTCGGCGACATTCCGATACGACTTATATAGGTTTGAATCGCGTTTGACTTCGTCGGTCATAACGGGAATCTCTAATTTGGAAACCTCGTCTTTTCCCGTCTGAACCGCCACGACAACGCCCATACCAAGACACATATTACGCTTGGCAGCGTTTATTTTTGCCGCCTTCGCGGGATTTGCCAGAATACGCTGGGCAAATTCCTGTTTAGAGACCGCTTCTTCGGCCTCCGGATCGCCCGCCTCGGCTACTTCGCACTGCAACACGTCCGCATAGTCAAAAATCTTCGGCTCGCCACCGCGTTGATGCACAGCCCACTTGCGGCGCGTGGCATCCTGGTAGATAGCCGGCAAAAATGTAAACCGCGGCGGGTCCAAAATCGTATCCGTGATGGTAAACACATCGGGATCAAAGGCATCCTGCGGGTTTTTCTTCTTGAACAGCCCCATATCAGCCTCCCGTACTAGCATTAAACAACTCAAGCTGAATATAGCACCAATTTCAAGCCGCCGCCTTACCCTATCGGTGCGCGGCGTCTATAGCTCGCCCAGCGGAAGAGTTCACGGACGAGGGCCGGGGTGCCTGCCTTGTTTTGAGAAGTGGGCTCCGCGAACTTCTCAAAACA